>NZ_JBEUKJ010000001.1:613272-665053 GCF_043357055.1 Salmonella sp. SJTUF15570
AGCGGCGTTCAAAACGCTAACGCGTTTTGGCGAGCACTGCCCAGGACCAAAATGGCAAGTAAAATAGCCCTAATGGGATAAGCTCTTATTCAACTCTTTATTTTTGTCCGGTAGTCGCGGGATATTGTGATAACGGTTTTTATAAGCGAAATACCCCAGCAAAACTGACAACTAGCTGTTACACGTTAGTTACAGTGCGACAAACGTTGTCATCATAGCTATCACAATGTTAATAAACTGTGAATTTACTCACAGATTGAAAACGGTTACATGCGGGGCGTAATCAGTTAGTGATCAGTACCGCATTCTGTCGCCATGCCACCGAATGGCGCCGTACCAGGGTCGGCATGAAGCAGTGCGTCGCCGTGATATCCAGCGTGCCTGCAGCCCCCTGTAACGCCAGCTCGGTCGCGATTTTCGCCATAGAAGCAATAGGATAGCGCACGGTAGTCAACTGAGGATCGGTATAACGAGCAATAGGGATATCGTCGAAACCGATGACAGACAGATGCAAGGGAATGGCGATGCCGTTATCTTTTAACGCCGTCAGCGCGCCCGCCGCCATGTTATCGTTATAGGCAAATACCGCCGTCAGTTGCAGATTGCGTCCCAGCAACTCAACCATTGCCGACTCGCCGCCTTGCATGTCCGGCGTGCCGGTGCCTATCCAGCTCTCCGACGCAGCAATCCCCTGCTCTTGCAGCGCGTGTAACCACCCTTCTCTGCGCATCGCGTCATCTTCAATACGGTGGCTGGAGGCCAGGTAGCCGATGCGTTGATGTCCATTATTCAGCAACATTCGGGTCGCCATTCTGGCGCCGCTCACATTGTCGAGACAGACACAACGATGCGCATAACCCGGCACGATACGGTTAATCAGCACCATACCGGGGATCTGATCCATAAAGTCGCTCAGCTCGCGATCGGTTAAGGCTTTTGAGTGAACAATCAATGCGTTACAACGCTGACGGATCAAGACTTCAATCGCATGGCGCTCTTTTTCCGCCTCATGATAACTGTTGCCAATGAGAACATATTTCTGGTGCTGCTGCGCGACCAGATCTACGGCTTTCACCAGAGCGCCGAAAAAGGCATCGGAAACATCCATGACCACGACACCGATGGTATCGCTCACCTGGGTGGCCAGCGCTTGCGCATTCGCATTTGGCCGATATCCCAGCAGGGTGACGGCCTGCATAACGGCGTCACGGGTGTCGGGACTGACCAACGCGCTGTTATTCAGTACGCGGGAAACGGTCGCTACAGACACGCCAGCCTGGCGCGCTACATCACGAATGGTGATCATATTCACTGCCCTGTTTGAGTTCAAAAATGCTCACAAATGCCCCGTTAGCAGGCGGCTATTTTGTCAGCACCCTGCCCAGGGCTGCGTGAGAAACATCACAGGGATGGAAACGGTTACAGCCATTTTGTTAATGAATGTGATCCAGATCGTTATCTGAGCGATCCTGACGCGCGCAACGTGAGTTGACGCCATAACCACTCGACCGGTCCCTGTCGCCAGAAACGTAGCCAGATGACGGAAAAGAGAAGGTTTATTGCCCATACCGGAACGACAAAGAACAAGAGTTCCAGTCGATTGAATTTCATAAATAAGCCAAACTGATAAAACAGCGTGGTACAGATGATCGTCTGCAGCAAATAATTGGTCAGCGCCATTCGCCCTACGCAGGCAATGGCAAGCGTCAGTCTGCATCGGCTAAGCTGCGGCCAGAAGCCAAACATCAGCGCGGCATAGCCCAGCGTTTGCAACGGCGCGCTCAGTTCGCGCGGCGCCTGCAATAAGAAGGCGCACCAGCGATACGCCCAGTCCAGCCGCCATTGTAAAATGACCGCAGGCAGGTTGATCATTAGCCCTAACGCCACCAGCAGAACCCCGGTACGACGATAGTGCCGCAGACTGTACTGACCTTTCAGCCAGCCGCTACGCATTAGCGCGGCGCCCAGCAGCATCATACCTGCCAGTTGCCAGCCATACTGCGCGCCGAGCGCCAGTAAACTATTCGACAGCATCTCTGCCCGGTTGCTGATAGCCTCCATGCCGCCGTTCAGCTTCCAGTATTTTTCATACAATATTGCCGACGCATCCGGCGTCCAGGCGCGGCTGGTTTCGCTACTCGATACCACGCCCAGCAGCAGTAGCACGCCAATCCCGACCAGATAAAGGAGTATGCCGGTATTGAACAGGCTTTTTACCGAAGGCGCGTCGCGTACCAGTCGCCAGCAAATTAATCCGACCAGACCGTAGGCCAGCAGAATGTCGCCGTCCCAAAAGAATAACGCATGGATAAAACCTAACAGTACCAATAGCGTCAAGCGCGATTGAATCCACTGTTTACCACGCGGAAGCAGCATTTGTAGCCCCGCGCCAAACAACAACGCGAACAGCGTAAGAAACTTAGCCTGCGCCACAATATCGAGAATCGCCCAGGACCAGGCGTCTTCGGGAACGATCGCGCCGTACCAGGCGGGATTGAGATAAGCCGCCTTCGGCAATCCAAAGGCGCTAATGTTAAGAAGCAGGATACCGAGGATAGCGACGCCACGTACAAAATCCAGCGTGACATTACGCTCCATCGTCTCCGCCTTAATCATGGATGATGGCGAACGGCACGCAGAAACTCCTGGCGCGTATTCTGGCTGGACTTAAACAATCCACCCAGCGACGTCGTCGTCGTGGCGCTGGTTGCGTCACGAATACCGCGCGCTTTCACGCAGTAATGCACCGCATCAATCGATACCGCTACATTATTGGTGCCGAGCAAGGTTTGCAGCGCCGTCAGAATTTGTTGGGTCAAACGTTCCTGAACCTGCGGACGCTGGGCGAAGAATTGCACGATGCGGTTAATTTTCGACAGGCCGATCACGGAATCTTTGGGGATATACGCGACGGTCGCTTTGCCATCAATGGTCACGAAGTGATGTTCACAGGTGCTGGTCAGCGTGATATCGCGGACGGTGACCATTTCATCCACCTTCATTTTATTTTCAATGAGGGTAATTTTCGGGAAATTGGCATAGTCGAGGCCAGCGAAAATCTCGTCAACGTACATCTTAGCGATACGATGCGGCGTTTCCATCAGACTGTCATCGCTCAAATCGAGATTCAGCAACTGCATAATCTCAGTCATATGCCCTGCGATAAGGCTTTTTCGCGTTTCATTATCCAGTTCATCCATAGGCGGGCGCAGCGGCGTTTCCAGCCCCCGGGCAACCAGCGCGTCATGAACCAGGGCCGCTTCTTTACTGAGTGATGGCATTAATCGTGTTCTCCTGCAGGTGTGGCGCCTCTGCCCTGCATGGGGCAAAGTTTGTCAATATTGTGACAGTGTGATTATTGTGCGTGAGGTAGCGCACATAATCCAGTATTCACGCCCATAATTGTTGAAATTGTCGCTGCCTTTCATGACATCTTTTCCGGTGCGAGAATGCTGGCAGGACAAAGGGCATATTTGTTAACGCAACGTTATTTAAATGATGAAGCATGTTTATGTATTACGGAAGTGAAAGTTACTCACAACGCGGTGAATAATCTGTATTATGAAGAATCTGCATACCTTATCAGGTTCACCATAAAAGGAGCCCCCGCATGGAAATGCTCGAAGAGCACCGATGTTTTGGCGGCTGGCAGCAGCGCTGGCGTCATCATGCCGCCACGCTAAACTGCGCCATGACATTCAGCATTTTTCTTCCGCCGACTCAGGATAATGAACCGCCTCCGGTACTGTACTGGTTGTCCGGGTTGACCTGCAATGATGAGAATTTTACCACCAAAGCAGGCGCGCAGCGTATCGCAGCAGAACTGGGCATTGTATTGGTGATGCCGGATACCAGTCCACGCGGTGAACAGGTCGCCGACGATAGCGGATACGATTTAGGCCACGGCGCCGGGTTTTATCTCAATGCCACACAGCCGCCCTGGGCCAGCCATTATCGCATGTACGATTACCTGCGCGATGAGCTTCCGGCGCTTATCCAGACACAGTTTAACGTCAGCGACCGTTGCGCCATCAGCGGGCACTCGATGGGCGGCCACGGCGCATTAATCATGGCGCTGAAAAATCCGGGCAAATACACCAGCGTCTCTGCTTTTGCGCCTATCGTCAACCCCAGCCGCGTGTCGTGGGGAATCAAAGCGCTTACCGCTTATCTCGGCGAAGATGAATCAGCCTGGACTGAGTGGGATAGCTGCGAATTAATGCTGGCCAGCCAGCCGCAGGACGCCATTCCTGTGCTCATCGATCAGGGCGACAGCGATCAATTCCTCGCCGATCAGCTTCAGCCCGCCGTACTGGCGGAAGCCGCGCGGCAAACCGCCTGGCCGATGACGCTACGAATCCAGCCTGGCTACGATCATAGCTATTATTTTATTGCGTCCTTCATCGAGGACCATCTGCGCTTTCATGCCCGGTATTTACGGGACGAGCGTGAGACGTCACCAACATAATGAATTTTCCAGCGCCGCGCTGTAGTTCACCTCCTCCGACTGCGGCGCGGAAGATTTATTATTTAAATCCGCGGCCTGCTGGCGTACCTGAAGGCGGCCGCTGCCCTCTCCGCCTTCATAACTTTCGTGAAAATTACGCAGCTCGGATTCAAACAGCACCGCATCAAGATTATGCAACTTATCCAGCGCCCGCAGGAGAGAAATTAACGTATCAAGATTGAGCCCTCCCCCCTTCTCGATACGCTTGATGGTGGCAATACCAACGTGCGCGCGATCGGCAAGCTGCTGCTGGGTCATCGAAAGAGACAGACGCGTCTCCTTTAAGCGGGCGCACAACGACAGGATAATCTCGTCGTTATTCATCGTATTGTATTTCACGCTGTTACCCTCTCTTGCGCGGCTGAATTTTCCCCAGCGAACCATGATACGTTTCACGGTATTTAGCGCTCATGTCTTTACCGGTCTCGTACATCGCAGCAATGATCTCATCGAGCGAAATACAGGGTTCGCTTACGCGACTCATCGCCATCGTCGCCGCGTTTATCGCTTTCACGGCAGAGATGGCGTTTCTCTCTATGCAGGGAATTTGTACCTGCCCGCCCAGCGGATCGCAGGTCAATCCCAGATGATGTTCCATGGCAATTTCAGCGGCGCTCAGCGTTTGCTCCACGGATGCGCCCATCAGTTCAGCCAGGCCCGCCGCCGCCATTGAGCACGCCACGCCGATTTCCCCCTGACAGCCAACTTCAGATCCCAGAATAGAGGCGTTTTGTTTAAACAACATCGCGATAGCGGCGGCGGTCAGGAAGAAACGGGTCAGAGCACCGGGCTCCAGCGGCGTGACAAATTTATCATACCAGCAGAGCGCTGCCGGAATGATGCCGCACGCGCCATTGGTTGGCGCGGTAACAATCTGTCCGCCGCTGGCATTTTCTTCGCTTACCGCAATCGCGAAGGCATTGACCCAGTTCAGCGCGGTTAAAAAATCGCTGGCGGAACGGTTCGCCTGTAACGTCTTATGTAACGCACAGGCGCGCCGCGGTACCTGATAGGGACCGGGTAATACCCCCTCAGTATGCAGGCCGCGATAAACCGCCTGCTGCATCACGTCCCATATTTGCGCCAGATAATTCTGCAACGTCTGTGGCGAGTGGCGGCACAGCTCATTTTTCATCATCAGCGCCGCCACGGACAGGCCATTACGTCGGCACAGCGCCAGCAACTGCGCGGCATGACTAAATTCAAAGGGCGACACTGTACGCAAAGGAAGCGATGGCGTCAGCGGCTCGCCATGTTTGCGAACTTGTCCGGCGCCGGTCGAAAACCAGGTCTCTTCATACACCGTGAAATAATCATCTCTGGCGCGAAACGTCATGGCATAAGGATGGCCTGGATGCGCCTGGTGATTGGCGATAATCTTGACTTTTATCGTGATTCCGCCCGCGTCGGAGAGCGGGAGTTCGATTTTGTTTTCATTTTCCGCACGCTTAATCACCGCCATATGCGAACGGAGATCGACATTCTCCGGCTGGCAACCCAGCAGCCCAAGATACAGGGCGGTATCCACATTGTGGCACTTGCGGCTTAACGATAACGCGCCATACAGCTCGATTTCAATTTCCCGAATTAGCGGCAACGTCTCTTGTTCTCTGAGCAATGAAATAAAGTGACAGGCGGCGCGCATCGGCCCTACGGTACGTGAGCTGGATGGACCTATTACTATTTTGAATATATCAAGGCAACTCTCCATCGTTATATCAATCCTTTCAGTCTCATTCGCGTTCAGTAATAAATAACATCCTCGCACAGTTGGCATATCAAAAGTGATACCTTTTGTGTCTGAACTTTACCTGGTATCAAAAACAACGCTTTTTTAGCCCTTTTCTGGCTGTGATATCTGTGATAGCACGAGATTCCACGCCGCAAAAGAGCCATTATAATACCCGTAAATTAAGGGAGTTATCATATGAGCATTATTTATTTTATTACTACACAGGATATCGATACGTTTCAGAAAAAATTACAGGAAACGTTATTTAATGCCGTCACCATGCCATTTCCGCTATTATTTGATAAACGTTATGCCGCGCTTATCAATACCGCTTATTTAAAGCTTACGCTGCCAGCGGAATGTCTGACGCCTGAATTTTATCGCTATTTACGCGAACTCTCATTGCAATGGCAGTTTGATTTTTTTATTAAGCCGCAGCCACTGCCTGCTAACGGTATTATCGCGTTTGATATGGACTCGACATTTATTGCGGAAGAAGGCGTGGATGAAATTGCCCGCGAGCTTGGCATGTCGACGCAAATCACCGCCATTACCCAACAGGCGATGGAGGGCAAGCTTGATTTTAACGCCAGTTTTACCCGACGTATCGGAATGTTGAAAGGCACACCGAAAGCAGTGCTGAACGCCGTATGCGATCGCATGACCCTTTCGCCAGGCCTGTTAACTATTCTGCCAGTCATCAAGGCCAAAGGATTTAAAACCGCGATTATCTCCGGGGGACTGGATATATTCACCCAGCGTCTAAAAGAACGGTATCAACTGGATTATGCCTTTTCGAATACGGTTGAAATACGCGATAACGTTCTGACGGATAACATTACCTTGCCGATTATGAACGCCGCAAACAAAAAACAGACGCTGGTTGACCTGGCTGCCCGGTTAAATATTGCCACGGAGAATATTATTGCCTGCGGCGATGGCGCCAACGATCTGCCGATGTTAGAACATGCTGGCACCGGTATTGCCTGGAAAGCGAAGCCGGTTGTACGGGAAAAAATCCACCATCAGATTAATTATCACGGTTTCGAATTGCTTCTTTTTCTTATTGAAGATGAATTATAACGCGACTCACCTCGCCGGAAGGGAATTTTAAAATGAGTATAAAAACATTTATTTTCAGCCAGCCCGATAAGCCGATTGTAAAAGAGAAAAAAGAGATAGACCAGACCTATAAAAAATTTCGTTTTGAGATTATCGCCTCGGTCTTTATCTCTTATGCCGTCTTTTATCTTACCCGTAAAAACTTCTCCGCCGCGATGCCGGCCATGCTGACGGAAACGTCGCTGACCGCAGAAGACTTCGCCATTATGTCTTCTATTTTTTACATTCTTTATGGCGCGATGAAGTTTGTCGGCGGGATGTTGGTCGATAAAATTAACCCGAAAGCCATGACCGGCCCAGTGCTGATTGGCGTGGGGATTGTAAATATTCTGTTCGGCTTTTCCGACAGCGTGGCGGCATTCTACGTGCTGTACAGTCTCAACGCGATCTTACAGGGCACCAGCTTTCCGCCGATGGCGAAAATTATGGCCTCGTGGTTTTCGAAAAACGAACGGGGACGCTGGTGGGCTATCGTTGAAGCGGCGCACAATATCGGCGGCAGCCTCGCGCCGCTGCTGACCAGTTTTGCTATCGCCTTTAGCGGTAGCTGGAAAATGGGATTTTATGTTCCCGGCGCCATTTCGCTGCTGATGGGGATAGTGGCGCTATTTACCATTAAAGATCGTCCCGGTACGTTAGGTTTGCCCAACGTGGGGCAGTGGCGTAACGACCCGACGGAACTGGCCCAGGTCAAGGCCAGCCCGGTCAACCTGAGCTTCTGGCAGATTTTTGTGAAATATATCCTGACCAATCCACTGGTATGGATCATTATTATCGGTGATATGTCGGTTTATATTGCGCGCACTATCCTTAACGACTGGCCGCAGATTTACTATTCGCAGGTTCACGGCTGGAGCCTGATAAAAGCGAACTCGATTATTTCCTGGTTTGAGGCGGGCGGACTGGCAGGTGGGTTGCTGGCAGGCTACTTGTCTGACTTTATGTTCAAAAGTAACCGCTGGATGACCGGATTAATCTTCGCGTTAGCGCTGTGCATATGCATCGTGCTGGTGCCGCTGGTTCAGGATACCTCTTACACCCTCACCGCGATTCTGTTCACCATCATGGGCTTCGCCTTATACGGACCGCATATGCTTTTTGCCGTCGGCTGTCTGGATGTAACCCATAAGGATGCGGCGGGATCGATTACCGGCTTTCGGGGATTGTTCAGCTATGTCGGCGCGGCAATGGCCGGTGTGCCGGTAATTATGGTGAAAAATAGCTGGGCGTGGTCGGGCGTTTATATCTATGCGTTAATCGCCATTCTGCTAACGACTCTGTCGCTGGCGCTGCTCTCCAGGCTGCATCGGTTATAACATTCTGGCGACAGCGGCAAAACGCGGCTGTCGCCAGTCTCTGTCAGAAACGGTAATCCACCGCCATAAAGTAACGACGTCCGTCTTCGGTATAACCGTAGTCGTCGCGTTTGAGATCTTTATCGCCCACGTTCAGAACGCCCGCACGCAGTTTAACGTTTTTCGTCGCCTGCCATGCCGCGCCGGTATCCCAGACCACGTACCCGCCCGGCGTTTTCGCTGTTGCGCTGTCGGCCCGCTTACGCCCGGTATAATTCCCTGATACGTAGAATGACCAGTCTTCGAGCTGCACCGGTTTCCAGTCCAGCGTACCGTTCGCGGTGTGGAACGGCAGATCGGAAAGCGGCTTGTTCCCGCCATTACTGACGTCGCGTCCGTCGTTATAGGTGTAATTCAACGACAGTTTCCACGCCTCGTTAAACGGAACTTTCAACTCGGTTTCCACGCCCTGAATACGCGCTTTATTCACGTTGTAATAACGGAAGACCGGAACGCGCTGTCCCCGACTGTTGGTTTCGAAACCGACAAAGTTGGAATAGCCGGGCGCGGCGTTAACGTCAGGGGTACGACTAATGCTGATGCGATTGTCCACATCGTTACGGAACGTAGTAACGCTCGCTTCCACGCCCTCCAGTATGCCTTCTTCGCCACGGTAATAAAGGCCGAGCTCCCAGCTTTCACTGGTTTCAGGTTTCAGATCCGGGCTACCGACAATGCGGCATCCGCCACGGCAGGAGTTGGTCGCCCAGTCCGGACTTAATTGCAATAGCGACGGCGCTTTAAAGGCCGTGGCCCACCCACCTTTCACCGTCAGGGTATCCGTTGCGTTATAGACCAGATAAGCACGCGGGCTCCAGTGATCGCCATAGGTTTCATGGTCATCCATACGAATACCGGTGGTCAGCGCCAGCGGTTCGAAGATGCGCCACTCATCTTCAAGGAACAGAGCATACTGGCTGGCGGAGGTTTTAGTACTGGAACCGCCGGTCAGGTTCACCGCATCGCTCAGTTTATCGTGACGCCATTCGCCGCCGAAGGTGAGGAACTGGTTGACAGACGCTAACGGCAGAACGTATTTCCCGTCAATCGAATTGCTTTCTGACGTGATAGGGCTACTGTTGCCGGGGTTTTTGTTTTCCACTTTTTCGCCGTAGAATTTGAGCTCACTATTGCCGAGATCCCAACGTCCGTTATGGCTCAACGCGTAGTTTTGCCGTTCCAGACGGTTTTTATCCAGCGAGTCGGAGTCCCGGTCCTGGCGATCAAAACCGTAGCCTGCGGTAACGTCATGATTTTCGTTTGGTGTCCAGGCAAACTCGACGTTTCCATCCCGGCTGGTAAATCCTTCAATACGCGGCGTTTCACCCGTAGCGGTGGTGGCGGAACTCTGCTGCTCGTCTTTTTCGCGTTTCGCCAGGCTACCGTAGGCTTTCATTCCCAGCACGCCGTCGATCAGCGGACCGCTGGTAAAGAACTGACCGTTATAAGTATCGCCACGGTCGCGATGTTCCTGAATAGTGGAGTCAACCGTGACGCTGCCGTGCCATTTCTGACCAATTTTTTTGGTGATAATGTTGACCACGCCGCCCAGCGCATCGGAGCCATACAGCGAGGACATGGGGCCACGCACCACTTCAATGCGTTCGATAGCGTCAACCGGTATCCAGTTCAGATCAAAATCATTATGGCGGAAGACCGCGTTACGGGAGTTAACGCGCTTACCGTCGATCAGGATCAGCGTATAACTGCTGTCCAGACCACGAATACTCACGCCTTTACGGTTATCCCCTTCGTTAGTGAGCTGTACGCCCGGCACCTCTTTCAGGACATCTTTCAGGTTTTGCACGGGCCTGCGCTGTAAATCTTGTTGGGTAATGACGCTGATACTTGCTGGCGCATCTTTCAGATTTTGTTCGATGGCGGACGCGGTAACGACCATGGTTTCAC
This sequence comes from Salmonella sp. SJTUF15570, assembly GCF_043357055.1. NCBI lineage: Bacteria > Pseudomonadati > Pseudomonadota > Gammaproteobacteria > Enterobacterales > Enterobacteriaceae > Salmonella > Salmonella sp. SJTUF15570. Next base: position 623,897 of record NZ_JBEUKJ010000001.1, read on the forward strand.
CATCATCCGTTGCCGCGGCAACCGGCCAGGCCAACGTAACTGCGGACATACAAAGCCCTACCCGAACGAAAGGGTTAAACCTAAACATTCCATTTCTCCATGAGGTAAATACGACAAAAAAAATCGGTTATCGCTCACAACGCATTACGTTTCGCCTGCGATAACGGTTATCACGGCGAACTCTTTTTATGCAGGCGAGTCGGGCTCATGAGTGACGGTCGCGCCCGAATCTTCATCCTTTCTGATTTCGAGCGTAACGATAAAGCAAACGATAATAATTATCAATTTAATTGTTAATAATTATGTCATTTGAACCAATCATAAAGAAAAAACAAAAAACCCTCTCGAATGAGAGGGTTAGAAGGGTCAGGTTCAGGCAGTCCGTGCCGGATGGCGGCATAAAGCCTTATCCGGCCTATGACGAGAATACTACGTTACTTTTTAACGCGTTCCGGGAAGTGCATTTCGCTATAGCGCACAAAATGCGTACCTTTTATCAGCTTGTAGCCGAACCAGATAAGCAGGAACAGCGGAATACCGATATAGGTCGCCGCGACGCCGCCCCAGTCGATGGTATCTTTCAGGAACGCTTCATAGTTCTGCCCCAACGTAATAATCAGGCACAGTACAAAGGCGAAAATCGGCCCCAGCGGGAAGAACCCGGAACGGTACGGCAAATCATTCACATCATACCCTTGTATCACGTAACCGCGACGGAAGCGATAATGGCTAATGGCAATCCCCAGCCAGGCGATGAAGCCCGTCATACCGGAGGTGTTCAACAGCCACAGATAGACCGTCTGGTTGCCGAACATTGAGGTCAAAAAGCAAAGACCGGCAATCACGGTGGTGGCATAAAGCGCATTGCGCGGTACGCCGCCGCGGGACAATTTCGCAAAAATACGCGGGGCCTTACCGTCACAGGCCAGGGTGTAGAGCATACGGGTCGAGGCATACATCCCGGAGTTACCCGCAGACAGTACCGCCGTCAGGATAACCGCATTCATTATCGCCGCCGCAGACAACAAGCCCGCATGCTGGAACACTAAGGTAAACGGACTGACGCTAATGTCTTTGACGTCGTTACGCAGCAGGTTTGGATCGGTATAAGGAATGATCAGGCTGATAATCAAAATCGCGAAAACATAAAACAGCAGAATACGCCAGAACACCTGACGCACCGCGCGCGGAATATTCTTCTCCGGGTTTTCAGATTCCCCGGCGGCAATACCAATCAGCTCAGTTCCCTGGAAAGAGAAGCCCACGATCATCGCGACGCCAATCATTGCCGCAAAACCGCCAGCAAAAGGCGCATCGCCCGTCGTCCAGTTGCTCCAGCCGACCGGCTCAACACCTTTAAAGATACCGATAATCATCGCTACGCCAACGATGATGAAGATAATAACGGTCGCGACTTTAATTAACGAGAACCAGTACTCCGCCTCGCCAAAACCGCGCACGGAAATGTAGTTCAGCAAGAAAATGACGCAGAGGAATAGCGCGCTCCAGATCCAGCCCGGCGTGTCCGGGAACCACCAGCCCATCACCAATTGTGCGGCAACCAGGTCAACAGCGATAGTCACCGCCCAGTTGTACCAGTAGTTCCAGCCTAGCGCGAAACCAAAGCCTTCTTCCACATAGTTCTGACCATATGTCGCAAACGAGCCAGATACCGGCATATAGGCCGCCAGCTCGCCAAGACTGGTCATCAGGAAGTAGACCATCAAACCAATCAGAATATAAGAAAACAGCGCGCCGCCTGGCCCCGCCTGAGAAATTGTCGCACCAGATGCAACGAAAAGACCTGTCCCGATGGAGCCGCCAATGGCAATCATCGTCAGGTGACGCGCCTTTAATTCGCGACGTAGCGCGGGCGCTTCTGTGGTTTTAGTTTTGGAACCCATGTGAAAATGCTATCCATCCAAAAAATGAGGCGCGATTGTAACAGACGAAATACTATCCTTCCGACACAAATGCGCGGTTATAAGAGACCTTCATGACCGGCCACGGATTATAAGTAAAGCAGAGAATAACGTATACGTAAGCGGATACTAAAAATGGCGATGCCGCCCGGGCAGCCCTCCTCTTCACCTTTATTCACAGTAACTCAAAAAACGCTGCAACGCGTTAGAAAGATGTTTCTGCCGATGATGAACACGCCACAACGTGCGCACAAGGCGCGGTAACGGCACCGCGACTTCGCCCAGGGTTCCCGCCTGGAGTTGTTCAGCAATCACCCGGCGCGATAAACAGCTTATCCCCAGTCCATGACGCACCGCATGTTTGATCGCTTCTGAATTCCCCAACTCCATCGCCATATGAAAGCGCGGCAAATGCGACAACAGCAAATAATCGACAATTTCCCGCGTACCGGAACCGCGCTCGCGTAAAATCCATGGGGATGCCGCAAGCTGTTCCAGCGTCACCGGCCCCTGCGTCAGCGGCGAGGACGGCGCGGCAAAGACCACCAGCTCATCTTCCAGCCACGGCTCAGAAATAATCTCTGTACTGTGACATGGTCCTTCAATCAGGCCGATATCAACCCGAAAATCCAGCACCGCGTTAATCACGTCCTGGCTGTTTCCCACGCTGAGTTCCAGCGGTAAGGCCGGATAATGCTGGCGATAGCGGGCAATCATGGCGGGTAAAATGTAATTGCCGATGGTGCTACTGGCATAAACCCGTATCGCGCCGTTATCTTCACGAAATAGCTGCTCAATTTCTACCGCTTGCTCCAGCAATGCCAGCGCGCGCGGGTATAACAAGCGCCCATGTTCGTTGACCACCAGCCGTTTCCCCACCCGATCAAACAACTGTACGCCGAGCTGACCTTCCAGATCGGTGAGTGCGGCGCTAACGGCGGACTGCGATAATGACAGCATGACCGACGCCTGGGTTGTTGAACCGCTTTTCAGTACTTCAGCAAACACTTCAAGTTGTCGTAGCGTAATATGCATAGTCGTATCCCACCGATAGCGTTTCACTTACCACTTATAAAGATTAATTATAAATATATAATCAATTTTATTTTTAAACCAGATCACCGTAACCTTATTGTCCATATACAGGAGAAGGTTATGACAGAACTCACCTTGCAGAATCATCGTCGTACAATGTGGCATTTTATACCGGGGCTCGCTCTGAGCGCCGTCATTACAGGAGTCGCCCTGTGGGGCGGCGCTATCCCTGCCGTTGCAGGCGCGGGGTTCAGCGCCCTGACCCTGGCTATCCTGCTGGGTATGGTTATCGGGAATACCGTCTATCCACAAATATGGAAACAATGCGACGGCGGCGTGCTGTTTGCAAAACAACATCTGCTGCGTTTAGGGATTATCCTTTACGGCTTCCGCCTTACCTTTTCACAAATCGCCGATGTGGGCATTAGCGGTATTGTGATTGACGTATTAACGCTTTCCAGCACGTTCATGCTGGCCTGCTTCTTAGGCCAAAAAGTCTTTGGTCTGGACAGGCATACCAGCTGGCTGATTGGCGCCGGTAGCAGTATCTGCGGCGCGGCGGCGGTACTGGCGACAGAACCGGTGGTAAAAGCGGAAGCCAGTAAGGTTACTGTAGCCGTCGCGACTGTCGTTATTTTCGGCACCATCGCTATTTTCCTTTACCCGGCAATGTATCCGCTGCTGGCGCGCTGGTTCAGCCCGGAAACTTACGGCATCTATATCGGCTCAACCATGCATGAAGTCGCGCAAGTGGTCGCCGCGGGTCATGCCGTTAGCCCGGATGCGGAAAATGCGGCAGTTATCGCTAAGATGCTGCGTGTCATGATGCTGGCGCCGTTCCTGATCATTCTGGCGGCGCGCGTTAAACAGCTTTCACCGGCGACCGGCGCGGAAAAAAGCAAAATTACCATTCCGTGGTTTGCTATTTTCTTCATCGTAGTGGCGATCTTCAACTCTTTCCACCTGCTGCCGAAAGCCGTGGTGGATATGCTGGTGACGCTGGACACGGTGCTGCTGGCGATGGCAATGGCGGCGTTGGGTCTGACCACTCACGTTAGCGCATTGAAAAAAGCGGGGGCGAAACCGCTGCTGATGGCGCTGGCATTATTCGCCTGGCTGATTATTGGCGGTGGCGCCATTAACGTCCTAATCCATAGCCTTATCGCATAAATTATTACGTTTCACGCCTGTTAACCCGTTATCATAGCGTTCGTAATGAACCGTTAGCGGGTTTAACAGGAGTCTTTTATGAAATACATCGGAGCGCACGTCAGCGCTGCTGGCGGTCTGGCTAACGCCCCTGCCCGCGCGGCTGAAATTGGCGCAACGGCCTTTGCGCTTTTCACAAAAAACCAGCGTCAGTGGCGTGCCGCCCCCCTTACTCCCCAGGTCATTGATGACTTTAAAATCGCCTGTGAAAAGTATCATTTCTCGGCGGCGCAAATTCTTCCCCACGATAGTTACCTGATTAATCTGGGCCATCCGGTCAGTGAAGCGCTGGAAAAATCACGCGATGCCTTTCTCGATGAAATGCAGCGCTGTGAACAACTCGGCTTAACCTTGCTTAATTTTCATCCCGGTAGCCATCTGATGCAGATTGCACAGGAGGATTGCCTGGCGCGGATCGCGGAATCCATCAATATTGCCCTCGCGCAGACCGAGGGCGTTACGGCGGTTATCGAAAATACAGCCGGTCAGGGCAGTAATCTGGGGTTTGAGTTTGAACAGTTAGCCGCCATCATCGACGGCGTGGAAGATAAGTCGCGCGTTGGCGTCTGTATCGATACCTGCCATGCCTTTGCCGCCGGATACGATCTGCGTACGCCAGAGGCGTGCGAAAAAACATTCGCCGGATTCGGGAAAATTGTCGGATTTCAGTATTTGCGCGGAATGCACCTGAACGACGCCAAAAGCGCCTTCGGTAGCCGCGTTGACCGCCATCACAGTCTGGGTGAAGGCAATATCGGCCACGATGCGTTTCGTTGGATTATGCAGGATGCGCGTTTTGACGGTATTCCGCTGATACTGGAGACCATCAATCCTGATATCTGGGCGGAAGAGATTGCGTGGTTAAAAGCCCAGCAAATTGCCGAAGCGATGGCCTGACGCTCAATGTTCTTCAGGCAATAAAAAAGGCAGAGCGCGCTCTGCCTTTTTTAGCGTGTTTCTCTTATGCCGCTTTTGCCGCGACTTCCGTCTCCGGACGTTTCAGGACGGCATAAGCCAGCCCTGCCACCAGCGTACCGGCCACAATTGCCAGCAGGTATCCCAATACCGGCGTAATTGCGCCAGGGATTAACAGCACAAACAGACCGCCGTGTGGCGCCATCAATTTTGCGCCTACCGCCATAGAAATGGCCCCGGTCAACGCGCCGCCAACGATACAGCACGGCAGTACACGCATCGGGTCGCGTGCCGCAAACGGAATAGCGCCTTCAGTGATAAAGCACAGCCCCAGCACCAACGCCGCTTTACCGCCTTCCTGCTGCGCTTTGTCGAACTTACGACGCGCCACCATCGTTGCCAGACCCAGCGCTAACGGCGGTACCATACCTGCGGCCATGATCGCCGCCATCGGCGCGTAAGTTTGCGTACTCAGCAGACCAACGCCAAACGCATACGCCGCTTTGTTCACCGGGCCGCCCATATCGGTACACATCATCCCGCCGAGAATCGCGCCCAGCAGCACCGCGTTTGCCGTCCCCATGGTTTGCAACCAGTGGGTGAGCCCTTCCAGAATCCCGGCAACCGGTTTACCGATCAGGTAAATCATCGCCAGCCCCACCACCAGACTGGAAATTAACGGGATGATCAGGATTGGCTTCAGCGCTTCCATACTTTGCGGAAGTTTCAGTTTGGTACTGATAAGCTTCGCCATATACCCGGCAAGGAAGCCGGCAATGATCCCGCCGATAAAACCGGAACCGGTGCTAACCGCCAGCATACCGCCAATCAGACCTGGCGTAAGGCCTGGGCGATCCGCGATGGAGAAAGCGATATAACCCGCCAGTACCGGCACCATCAGCGCAAACGCCGAACCGCCGCCAATCTGCATCAGCGCCGCCGCCAGCGTGTCCGGCACCTTAAAGGCTTCAATACCAAAAGCGAAGGAAAGCGCAATACACAGTCCCCCGGCAACCACCATAGGCAGCATGTAAGAAACGCCCGTCAACAGATGCCGGTATGCGCCAGCGCTCTCTTTCTTCCCTTCGGTCGCCGCTTGCGATGCCTTACCCGCCGGTTGATACGGCGTCGCTTCCGCTACGGCTTTATCCAGCTCCTGCGCCGTCTTTTTCAGCGCCAGGCCGGTCGACGTGCGGTACATCGGGAGACCGGCAAACTTCGCCAGATCCACTTCGATATCCGCCGCCACAATCACTAAATCCGCTTCCGCCACCTCTTCCGGGGTGATGGCATTGCCGGCCCCCACGGAGCCGCGCGTTTCGACTTTTACCCACCAGCCGCGTTTTTTCGCTTCTGTTTCAATGGCTTCAGCCGCCATAAAAGTATGAGCGACGCCGGTCGGGCAGGCCGTTACCGCGACCACGCGTTTCGGACCGCCGCTCGCCGCAGGAACAGCCGCAGCAGGGGCGCTGTAAGGGGTCGCATGGCTTTTGGCTTCACTCAGAAACAGTTCCGGATGCGCGACGGCGCGACCAATATCCCCCAGCCAAACCTTTTTGCCGTTCAGAGCATTGTCGTGCGGCAGAGATTCGCCCAGCACGATCGCCAGCTCAGCATCATTCGGATTGTCGATAATTTCCAGATTTGCTTTATGCGCCGCCGCTCCAAGCAGGGTTTTCGCCATGTAAGCGCGAGCCTGGCCGAGATTAGCGTCAATTATCAGCAGCGTTTTCATTATGCCTCTCCTGCTGTCAGTTAAACGGTTGTAAGTCGACACGCGCCATCATTGCGGCCAACTGAGGACGATCGGTAATACCCACATTGCTCTGGCTGACCGCCAGCGCGGCAACCGCCGTCGCCAGACGCAGCGTATGTTCGCTGGACTCGCGCATCAGCAGGCCGTAAATCAATCCGCCAACCATGGAATCGCCTGCGCCGACGGTACTTACCACGTCCACTGCCGGTGGTTTAGCGATCCATTCTCCTGAGGCGTTAACCCACAGCGCGCCTTCCGCCCCCAGCGAAATCACCACATGAGCGATACCCTGTTCGCGTAACGCGTGCGCCGCATCAATTACATCTTTCATTTCCGGGAGCTTACGACCCGCCCAAATTTCCAGTTCGCGGCGATTCGGTTTCACCAGCCACGGCGCAGCTTTAAGACCGGCGACTAACGCTTCACGGCTACTATCAAAGATAATGCATGGACACTGGCTGCGCAGACGCGTCATCCAGTCGGTGAACGCTTCCGGACTCACGCCAGCCGGTAAGCTACCGCTGACGCAGACCATATCGAACTGGCCCAGCCAGCTCAGGGAGTCGTTAACAAAGCGTTCCCAGTCTGCGGGGGTCACGTCAAAGCCGGAAAAGTTGAAGTCGGTCACTTCGCCATCTTTTTCCGTCAGCTTCACGTTGATGCGGGTCCGGCCCTGAACCACCTGAAAGCGGTTAGCGATGCCCAGTTCGCTGAACAATTGCTGAAAACCGTCCTGGTTATCTTTACCGAGAAAACCGCCGACGGTGACGTCGATGCCTAAGTCTTTCAGCACTTTGGCAACGTTAATGCCTTTGCCCGCCGCGTGCAGACCCGTGGTTTTCACCAGGTTCACTTCGCCGCGTTCGATTTCAGGGCAAAACCCAACCAGATCGTAAGCCGGATTAAGGGTAATGGTGGCGACACGCCTGCTCATTATGCGCCCTCCCCGAGACCGGCGGCGATCGCATCGCCAATCGCTTTCAGCGCCTGTTCAGCATCTTCACCCTGCGCGGTAAAGCGCAGACGATGGCCTTTCTTCACGCCTAATGCCACCACTTTCATCAGACTACGTCCGTTTGCCGGTTTGCCGGTTCCATCAAGGTTTGTCACGGTAATTTCACTGTTAAATTGTTTAATCGTATTCACCAGCATGGTGCCCGGACGGGCATGGAGACCATGCTCATTACGCACTACAAATTCCGCGCTCAGTACGTCATCCGTCAGCGCATCATCACTGGTCAGCAACGCCAGCAGCGTCGCGGCGTCAGCGCTCAGCAGACGATCGGCTTTATTGTTCAGCAACAGGTCGCCGAGGCGTTTTAGCACGGCAATCGGCTGCTCATCGTTCATCGCGACAGTGACTAATAAGGCTGCTTTTTCACCCTCTACGTCAAACGCCTGGGTCGCACGGCTTACCGCAACAGCGCTGCGCAAATTGCCTTCCGCGCTGTCGTTCAGCCAGATGCCTTGTCCCAGATTCATCGGACTATCGTTAATCGTTTTTGCGACGAACGCCGCATCAACCGCTCCCGCCTCTTTCAGACGCGCCGCATTTAGCGCCTGCAATGTGACCAGCGAGCTGGCGATGACATCCAGCGTCATCGTCTCATTATCAAGTTTTAATTGTTCACTTTGCTTCTCGCCCATCAGCAATGCGCGCAGCTCTTCCGCCGTTGTCGCGGATTTCAGCTGTTCAGCCACGGAGTCATCGCTCAGCACATGCGTCAGCTGACGCAGCAGGCCGAGGTGTTCATCCGAACTGGCGGCAATACCAATCGCCACGTAGGCGACCTGGCCTTCTCCCCAGGTAACGCCCTGCGGAAATTGAAAGACCTGGACGCCGGTTTTCAGCACCTGATCGCGCGTGTCTGTTGTGCCATGGGGAATCGCAATACCATTGCCAAGAAAGGTCGAGGTTTGCTGTTCGCGCGCCAGCATACCGTCAACATAGCCGCCCGCCACATTCCCCGCCTGCGCTAACGCAGCGGCGATTTGCCGAATGGCCTCTTCTTTATTTCCGGCCTGCTCGCCCGGATGAATGTCCTGAACCGATAACTGGAACATGTGTCTCCTCTCTTGCTGAATTGAAACGATTCAGCCACTATGAGAAAAAAAGCGCCAATCTGAGTTATCAAAAAAACCAGATCGCGCTGAAACGTTTCAAGAAGTCTGGATCTTTCTGCTTCAGCACGCAAGAAAAGTTACCGGTTTTGTAGCAATTTTTTGAGGTGAAGCACATTTTTTCTCCAACAGACCCTCAATAGCTGACGCATAAAAGGCTTCAGCTTTTTTCTTTCAGCTTGCGTCAGCACCCCCCTGGTAACAAACTGGAATGCTATTTTGATTTTTCGTGTCGATTTTGATTCAGACGCCTGTTTATTTTCTGACGGGCAGCGTAAACTCCGCCTCTCTTCACACCACTGATATAGAAACATGCACAACAGTCCCGCCGCCGCTGCGCCTAAATCGTTTGACCTGGCGTCTACCGCCTTTTTGATCGTCGCTTTTCTCACCGGTATTGCCGGTGCGCTACAGGCGCCGACGCTCAGTATTTTTCTGACGGATGAGGTTCACGCCCGTCCCGGCATGGTGGGATTCTTTTTTACCGGCAGCGCGGTTATCGGCATTATCGTGAGCCAGTTTCTGGCGGGTCGCTCAGATAAAAAAGGCGATCGCAAAAAACTGATCGTTTTCTGTTGCGTGCTGGGCATGTTGGCCTGCGTGCTGTTTGCCTGGAACCGCAACTACTTTATTTTGCTGTTTATCGGCGTCTTTCTCAGTAGCTTCGGCTCTACCGCCAACCCGCAGATGTTTGCGCTCGCCCGTGAACATGCCGATCGTACAGGTCGTGAAGCGGTGATGTTCAGCTCAATCCTCCGCGCCCAGGTCTCATTGGCCTGGGTCATTGGGCCGCCGCTGGCCTATGCGCTGGCGATGGGTTTTAGCTTTACGGTGATGTATTTGAGCGCGGCGGTAGCTTTTATCGTCTGCGGCGTCATAGTGTGGTTCTTTTTACCGTCAATGCGCAAAGATGCGCCGCTGGCGACCGGCACGCTGGAAGCACCGCGTCGTAATCGCCGCGATACGCTGTTGCTGTTTGTCATCTGTACGTTAATGTGGGGAACTAACAGCCTGTATATCATTAATATGCCGCTGTTTATCATCAATGAGCTGCATCTTCCGGAAAAACTTGCAGGCGTGATGATGGGCACCGCCGCCGGGCTGGAGATTCCCACAATGCTGATTGCAGGTTACTTCGCCAAACGGTTGGGAAAACGCCTGTTAATGTGCATCGCCGTTGTCGCCGGACTGTGCTTTTATGCGGGGATGTTGCTGGCGCACGCACCGGCGACGTTGCTCGGCTTGCAGTTGCTGAACGCGATTTACATCGGCATTCTTGGCGGGATTGGCATGCTCTATTTTCAGGATCTCATGCCAGGCCAGGCGGGTTCAGCCACCACGCTGTATACCAATACCATTCGCGTCGGCTGGATCATTGCCGGTTCGCTGGCGGGAATCGCCGCAGAAATCTGGAATTATCATGCGGTCTTCTGGTTTGCGTTAGTCATGATTGTCGCCACCATGTTCTGCCTGGCGCGTATTAAAGATGTTTAACTTGCAAGCCTGATACTTTTACTCTTCGACACATTTCAGCGCAGAGTTTATCTCTGCGCAATGTTCATGCGCGGTCATTCATTGTCTTTTTCTCAATACGATATTCTGTAAGCGCCCTCCTACATAAAAGACCGGTTATTGAGAAAATTACGCCCATCAGCCCGCAAAGGACCAACACCAGCCGCATCTTATATTTTGGTGTGACAGCAACATCTATCACTTCAATGTTAGCATTATTTTTAACCGCCTCCGACAACAATGATAGCTTTGCATATGTTTCCGTTTGTAACATATTTTTATGCACACTATAACGTTTAATGTCACCATCATCGATATACCATGCTGCCATTTTATCGACACTATTTTTCAGGGTGGAAATAATATTATTGACGCTTTCTTCCCTCCCCTGCGCCTTAAAAAGAACAAGCTGATTTTTCGCGTCAAAACTTATTTTATTTTTATATTCCGCAGGCAAGAAACGGCTAAACTGGTTAAGGATAACCGTTGTTTTACATTGAATATCATTAGTATAGCCACATAACGCATAGGTAGCAGGCGTATCCAGATTAGGTTTGATTGTCATACTCACAACCTTTGTATCATGCTGCACGCTCACAAAAACATAGCCAATGGCAACAAAAATAAAGGTAGCGATCATGATACTTAGCCATTTTCTTATAAGGAATAAGGAAACGTCGACTAAATCAATCTCACTATTTTCTCCCCGCATTTCACATCCCTTTTAAAACGCTAATAGTCAACCCGAATACTGAAATAACAAAAAGCAACACCAGCGTAAAAATAAACGCCCTGGCTGCGAACGTATATTTCTTCATAAGATAAAACCCACACATAAGAATTCGAGTATTTTAAAGGAAAATAACAATACATTCACACTGGTTATATCGATCGGTAAATACATCAATGATAGATATAAACTATCAAATTCATGATATCGATCGTTATAAATAATTAAAATCGATCAAAATCCCTCTTTTTAATAGACAAAAACTATCATATAAATAAAATTGATCGTTTTTGTTTTATGTGACGGTTCATTCGGTACACGTTCAGGCACCAACGGGGTTGAGCGGCGACATCTACCGCTTCAGAAGCCACGAAATAAGGGAATCATGTATTACGCTATTTAATGGTAAAAGGAGGTAATTTGATGCGCAGCTTTTGCAGACTATTTCGGGATATAACGTAAGCCCCTGCACGTTTATCAAAAACGGCATAGCTCATGGTAAGGTTTTCTGTTCGAGTTCCAGCAAATAAATAATGGCCTCTTCCCGGGTCGTTAAACACATGTCCCCTGTCGGTTGCAAACCAGAGCACACTTTTGGGCGTAAAGGCGAGCCAAAGATAAGGCACAAGTTATCTTCCGAAAGCTGCACGCATCTGGTATTCATCGGCTTGCCATTCGGCATTCCGGGTATCGGCGACGAAATTGAAGGCGCAATACAGCAAGCGCCACAACCGCTACGACAGTCCATGCTCAGCCCTCTATTTATAACCAAATGAAAGATAACAGAATTTGTCCAAAGAAAAATCCAGATTTAAAATGTGGACGTCATCATGATCAGGCCTGCCCTCAGACATTCCGAAGACAAGGCTGGAAACAGAAGGGACAACACAGCACACATCCCCCCTCCGGGCGACATGCCATCGCGTATTCTCGTTGAACGCGGAGCGGAAAGCGGGCGAACAGTATCACCTTTTTTGCACCAGCAAAAGTGACAATTCCACTTGCCTGGACGGCCCGGCGCGAGTAGTTTTACGCGATATTTTAGATAATCTCTACAACAGGATCTCCTCGATGCCAAGAGCGAACGAAATCAAAAAGGGTATGGTACTGAACTACAACGGCAAATTGCTGATTGTGAAAGATATCGACATTCAGTCGCCTACCGCCCGTGGCGCCGCCACACTGTATAAAATGCGTTTTTCCGATGTCCGCACCGGTCTGAAAGTGGAAGAACGTTTCAAAGGCGACGATATCGTTGATACCGTCACCCTGAGCCGTCGCGGCGTTGACTTTTCTTATGTCGATGGCAACGAATATGTGTTCATGGATAAAGAAGACTATACGCCGTATACCTTCACCAAAGATCAGATTGAAGAAGAGTTGCTGTTTATGCCTGAAGGCGGAATGCCGGATATGCAGGTTCTGACCTGGGACGGCCAACTGCTGGCGCTAGAGCTTCCGCAGACTGTGGATCTGGAAATCGTCGAAACCGCGCCGGGTATTAAAGGAGCGTCCGCCAGCGCACGTAACAAACCCGCGACATTAAGCACCGGTCTGGTGATTCAGGTTCCCGAATACCTGAGCGCAGGTGAGAAAATCCGCATTCATATCGAAGAGCGCCGTTATATGGGGCGCGCGGATTAAGTTTCGCATTTTTCGGCTGCGCCCCAGGGCGCAGTCTGACCCTTTTCTTTATTGATTGTTCTGCACCAGGCAAGAGAAACGTTAAAAATTTAACATTTTCTGCTCTTAAGATGGCAGAAGCACGACTTCGTCAACTCAGCGCTTCTCTTTTTCACGTTTATTCGCCAGGATTATTAAAAGTTGTTATGTTGTATCAATATTCTGGAGCTGACGTGACCAAAACCAATCTTATTACTGGATTTCTCGGTAGCGGAAAAACCACCTCTATCCTTCATTTATTAGTTCATAAAGATCCGGCTGAAAAGTGGGCCGTCCTGGTCAATGAATTTGGCGAAGTGGGTATTGACGGCGCGCTGCTTGCCGACAGCGGCGCACTGCTAAAAGAGATCCCCGGCGGCTGCATGTGCTGCGTCAACGGATTGCCTATGCAGGTGGGGCTCAACACGCTGCTACGCCAGGGCAAACCTGACCGGTTGCTGATTGAACCAACCGGACTGGGGCACCCAAAACAGATTCTGGATTTATTAACTGCGCCGGTTTATGAGCCGTGGATTGATTTACGCGCCACGCTCTGCATCCTTGACCCTCGTCTGCTGCTGGACCAACAGAGTGTCGCCAATGAAAATTTCCGCGATCAGCTCGCCTCAGCCGATATTATCATCGCCAATAAGACCGATCGCGCCACGGCGCAGAGCGATGCCGCCCTGCAACAGTGGTGGCGACAGTACGGCGGCGATCGTCAACTGATTCATGCCGAACATGGACAGATAGACGGTAAGCTTCTGGATTTACCACGACAAAATCTGGCGGAACTGCCGGCCAGCGCCGCGCATTCTCACACTCATGCCAGTAAAAAAGGACTCGCCGCGCTAAATCTGCCCGCCCAGCAGCGCTGGCGACGCAGCCTCAATAGCGGACAAGGTCATCAGGCCTGCGGCTGGATTTTCGATGCCGATACCGTGTTTGACACCATTGGCCTCCTCGAATGGGCGCGTCTGGCGCCGGTGGGCCGGGTGAAAGGCGTTATGCGCATACAAGAGGGGCTGGTACGCATCAATCGCCAGGGCGATGACCTGCACATCGAAACACAGAGTGTCGCGCCGCCGGACAGCCGGGTTGAACTTATCTCAAACACAGAAACCGACTGGAATACGTTACAGACGGCCTTGTTGAAGCTTCGTTTAGCGACGCACGCGTAAGGTTGCCACCGTTTAAAAACTATGGCGAAATGACGATGAAAACCCGCTATTCCTTGATAATTCTGCTTAATGCCGCCGGTCTGGCGCTGTTTTTGTCATGGTATCTTCCCGTCAATCACGGCTTCTGGTTCACCATTGATTCCGGCATATTCCACTTCTTTAACCAGAAACTGGTGGAAAGCCACGCGTTCCTCTGGTGGGTCGCTATTACCAATAATCGGGCGTTTGACGGCTGTTCGCTGCTGGCGATGGGGGGACTGATGCTCAGTTTCTGGCTAAAAGAAGACGCGTCGGGTCGGCGGCGCATTGTGATAATCGGATTGGTCATGCTGCTAACAGCGGTGGTGCTTAACCAACTCGGTCAGGCGCTGATCCCCGTCAAGCGCGCCAGCCCAACGCTCTCTTTTGAGCATATTTATCGCGTCAGCGAGTTGCTGCACATCCCGACAAAAGACGCGTCAAAAGACAGTTTCCCAGGCGATCACGGTATGATGCTGCTGATATTTTCCGCCTTTATGCTGCGTTATTTCGGCAAAACGGCGGGGATTATCGCCCTTATTATATTTGTGGTTTTCGCGTTTCCGCGCGTTATGATTGGCGCTCACTGGTTCACCGATATTGTGGTCGGGTCACTCACGGTTATTTTGATTGGCCTCCCCTGGTGGCTGATGACCCCGCTCAGCGACCGGGCGATAGCGCTTTTTGAGAATTATCTCCCGGGCGGAAATAAACAAATTTTAAACAAATAACCCATACAATTAACATTACCTTCAGCGATAGTTTTACATCGTTGAAGGTAATTTATGATGATATTCCCCCAGCCCATCATTTTTCGGTCATATTATTCCTCTGCAAAATGAACAGTTTGCCCGATTTTTAAACGATTTGCGCTTAATTTGACCCGTGCTGATAGTTCACTTTTCGTATCATAAATTCTTATAAAAAATCACGCGAAATCGCTCGCAATGACAGCAACAATCGGGTAATCTCAAACTCGTTTTGCCTCGCCAGATAATTATTCTCATTGCGAATAAATTTGTGCGTTCCGCCACAGATTTGTGCACAAAGAATTGTCTCAAGCTGTGCAGGTAATTAGTCTCATCACGTTTGGCATTTTTATAACGATATTTATCGTTAAGGACTTCAAGGGAAAACAAACAACATGGTCAAATCTCAACCGATTTTGAGATATATTTTGCGCGGGATTCCTGCGATTGCAGTTGCGGTTCTGCTTTCTGCTTGTAGCACAACCACCAATACCGCAAAGAATATGCATTCTGAGACGCATGCTGTGGGCAATAGCGATAGCTCTTCACTGCAAGCCTCTCAGGATGAATTTGAAAATATGGTGCGTAACCTTGACGTTAAGTCGCGGATTATGGATCAGTATGCTGACTGGAAAGGCGTGCGTTACCGCCTGGGCGGCAGCACTAAGAAAGGCGTCGACTGTTCCAGCTTTGTACAGCGCACCTTCCGTGAACAGTTTGGTTTAGAGCTTCCGCGTTCAACCTATGAACAGCAGGAAATGGGCAAAGCAGTTTCACGCAATAACCTGCGTACGGGCGATCTGGTTCTGTTCCGCGCCGGCTCCACTGGTCGTCATGTCGGTATTTATATCGGCAATAACCAGTTTGTCCATGCGTCTACCAGTAGCGGCGTCATTATCTCCAGTATGAACGAACCGTACTGGAAAAAACGCTACAATGAAGCGCGTCGAGTTCTGAGCCGCAGTTAATCTTCATCAGGCAGCACCTCCCTTGGCTTACCTGATGAGACGACATAAAAAGCACTGCTTCGGCAGTGCTTTTGCTTATTATCCCTTCTGAACCCGTTTTATCGAATAGCGACGTGTGGCCTCTTATCCAGCCTACAACACACGAACGTAGGCCTGATAAACATAGCGCCATCAGACATTCAGGTCGTTTCCGCCAACGACTACTGCGACAATACGCTTTCCTGCGCATCACAGAAAAGCATGACTATCCGGGGTAATCCAGGCTATAGTCTTATAAATCAACCAGTTTAACCGGCATCCGCCTTTTCAGGTCACACCAGGAATTATGCTTACACGCGACTCCTCTTCCGGTCGGAAAATCCTGCTTACCTGTATCATTACGGGGATAGCGGCAGCATTACTTATTGGTAGCCTGCAATTTTTCCTGTCGTGGCATAAACGGGATGTTAAATACAATACGCTCCTTTCTGATGTACAACATTACCTGGCCAGCTATTTCGCCGACCTGAAAGCCACCACCGATATTCTTCAACCGTTGACGATCAACACCTGTCAGCAGGTTGGCGCAGAACTCACCTCAAGAGCCGCTTTTAGCCTTAATGTCCGCGCCTTCTTATTGATTAAAGATAAAAAAGTGTTCTGCTCTTCCGCCACTGGCGCCATGAATATGCCGCTTCAGCAACTGGTACCGGATATAGATATCCGCAAAGACGTTGCTATGGCGATTCTGCCCGGCACGCCAATGATGCCCAACAAACCGACAATGGTGATTTGGTATCGAAACCCATTATTAAATGACAGCGGCGTATTCACATCGCTGAATATTAACCTGACGCCCTACTTACTCTATACCACGCGCCAGGACGATTTTAACGGCATCGCGCTGATTGTCGGCAATACCGCTCTGTCGACCTTTTCTTCGCGTCTACTGACCGTCGCGGAGCTGCCGGGCACGCCATCACGACTGGCAACTATCAACGGCCTGCCGCTTAAAATACGGCTTTATGCCGATAGCTGGACCTACAATGACTTGTGGTATGCGTTGATGCTGGGCTGCATTAGCGGCATCGTAGCGGGGTTTATCTGTTACTTTATCTATGCCCTCCGGACGCGACCGGGCAAAGAGATTTTAACGGCGATCAAACACGAGCAGTTTTATGTGGTTTATCAGCCCGTCGTCGATACTCGTACGCTAAGCGTCACCGGGCTTGAAGTCTTACTGCGCTGGCGTCACCCTACGGCAGGCGAGATTCCGCCGGATGCCTTTATCCACTATGCCGAAGCGCAGCAACTTATCGTACCGTTAACGCAGCATCTGTTCGAGCTGATCGCCCGCGACGCACCCACGCTACAGAAGGTGATGCCCGTCGGTGCCAAATTTGGCATTAACATCGCGCCGGAACATCTGCACAGCGACAGTTTTAAAGAGGATATGCACCGGCTCAGGGACGCCCTGCCCGCGCACCATTTTCATATCGTGCTGGAAATCACTGAACGCGATATGCTCCAGCAGTATGAAGCGGCCAAACTGTTCGAATGGCTGCATTCCGCCGGGTTTGAAATCGCTATAGATGATTTCGGTACAGGCCATAGCGCCCTGATTTATCTGGAGCGATTTACTTTAGATTATCTGAAAATCGATCGCGGTTTTATCCAGGCGATCGGCACGGAAACCGTCACGTCTCCAGTTCTGGATACCGTGCTGACGCTCTCCAGACGCCTGAATATGCTGACGGTGGCCGAGGGCGTTGAAACGCCGGAGCAGGCCCGTTGGCTACGCGATCACGGTGTTAATTACTTGCAGGGGTACTGGATTAGCCGTCCTTTACCCCTTAAAGATTTCGTGCTGTGGATGTCGGCGCCTTCCGTGCCTGAATGGTAGTCCCCTTACGGTTTTAACGGATTCACATCAGACGCAACGTCACTTATTATTCAGCGAAACGCCTGCCGGTTTGCAGCGGGCAATACGATAAGGAAACCGCCTTCAGATGATTGCGCGCGTAATGCTTCTGCTTGTCGCACTGGTTAGCGCTGGCGCCCAGGCCCAGGAAATCAAAGAAAGCTACGCTTTCGCCGTACTCGGCGAACCTAAGTATGCTTTTAACTTTGATCACTTTGATTATGTGAATCCTGCTGCGCCGAAAGGCGGTCAGATGACGCTTTCCGCCATTGGTACGTTCGATAATTTCAATCGCTATTCGCTGCGCGGCAATCCCGGCGTACGTACCGAAGCCCTTTACGATACGCTTTTTACCACCTCGGATGATGAGCCCGGAAGCTATTATCCGCTGATTGCCGACCATGCCCGCTATGCCGCCGACTATTCCTGGGTGGAAATCTCGATTAACCCCCGCGCTCGTTTTCACGATGGCACGCCCATTACCGCCCGCGATGTGGCCTTTACCTTTCATAAGTTTATGACCGAAGGCGTACCGCAGTTCCGTCTGGTCTATAAAGGTACTACCGTGAAGGCGATTGCGCCTTTAACCGTGCGAATTGAGCTGGCGAAGCCTGGTAAAGAAGACATGCTTAGTCTGTTTTCACTACCGATCATGCCCGAAAAATTCTGGAAAAATCACAAACTCAGCGATCCGCTTTCAACGCCGCCCTTAGCCAGCGGGCCATACCGGATTACTCAGTGGAAAATGGGCCAGTACATTGTCTATTCACGCGTCAAAAACTACTGGGCGGCTAATCTGCCGGTCAATCGTGGACGTTTTAACCTCGACACTATCCGCTACGATTACTACCTTGATGACAATGTCGCTTTCGAGGCGTTTAAAGCGGGCGCATTTGATCTACGGCTGGAAAACGACGCTAAAAACTGGGCAACGCGCTATATCGGTAAAAATTTCGATAATCATTACATCATTAAAGAAGAGCAGAAAAACGAGTCGGCGCAGGACACACGCTGGCTGGCCTTTAATATTCAGCGCCCGGTATTTAAAGACCGGCGGGTACGTGAAGCTGTCACCCTGGCCTTCGATTTTGAGTGGATGAATAAAGCGCTGTTCTATAATGCCTGGAGCCGAACCAACAGTTACTTCCAGAATACCGAGTACGCCGCCAGAAATTACCCTGACGCCGATGAGCTGGTATTACTCGCGCCGATGAAAAAAGATCTTCCTCCTGAAGTCTTCACCCAGATCTATCAGCCGCCGGTCTCTAACGGCGACGGCTACGATCGCGAAAATCTTCTTAAAGCTGACGCCTTGTTGACGCAGGCCGGATGGGTGATCAACGGACAGCAACGGGTCAATAGCGTCACCGGTAAGCCTCTGACGTTTGAACTTCTCCTTCCTGCCAGCAGTAATAGCCAGTGGGTTCTACCCTTCCAGCATAATCTTCAGCGTCTGGGCATTACGATGACTATCCGTCAGGTTGATAATTCTCAACTCACCAACCGGATGCGTAGCCGCGACTATGACATGATGCCGAGGCTATGGCGGGCGATGCCCTGGCCCAGCTCCGATCTACAAATCTCATGGGCGTCGGAATACATTGACTCCAGTTATAACGCTCCCGGCGTACAAAGCCCGGTGGTGGATAAACTGATCGCGCAAATTATCGCAGCGCAGGGTGATAAAGCGAAACTGGTGCCGCTGGGACGGGCGCTGGATCGCGTGCTGACCTGGAACTATTACATGCTGCCGATGTGGTATATGGCGCAAGACAGGCTCGCCTGGTGGGATAAATTCTCCCATCCGGCGATTCGCCCGGTATATACCATCGGGTTAGATACCTGGTGGTATGATGTCAACAAAGCCGCCAAACTACCGGCAGCCAGGAGGTAGTAAGAATCAATGGGCGCCTATCTTATCCGCCGTCTGTTACTGGTGATCCCCACGCTATGGGCCATTATTACCATTAACTTTTTTATCGTGCAGATCGCTCCCGGCGGCCCTGTCGATCAGGCGATTGCCGCGATTGAATTTGGCCAGGGCGGCGCGTTGCCCGGCGCCAGCGGCGAAGGCGTTCGCGCCAGTCATGCGCAAACCGGCGTCGGCAATATCAGCGACAGCCATTATCGCGGCGGCCGGGGACTCGATCCGGAGGTGATCGCGGAGATCACCCATCGCTACGGCTTCGACAAACCGCTGCATGAGCGTTATTTCAAGATGCTACGGGACTATCTCTCTTTTGACTTCGGCGACAGTCTGTTTCGCAGCGCATCCGTGCTGACGCTGATCAAAGATAGCCTTCCCGTCTCCATTACCCTGGGATTATGGAGCACGCTGATTATTTATCTGGTGTCTATCCCGCTGGGGATTCGCAAAGCCGTCCATAACGGCAGTCGCTTTGATGTGTGGAGCAGCGCGTTTATCATTATTGGTTATGCGATCCCCGCCTTTCTGTTCGCTATTTTATTAATCGTCTTTTTTGCCGGCGGCAGCTACTACGATATCTTTCCGCTACGTGGCCTGGTCTCCGCCAACTTTGACACATTACCGTGGTACCAGAAAATCACCGATTATTTGTGGCATATTACGCTACCGGTGTTGGCGACCGTCATCGGCGGTTTTGCCGCCCTGACGATGCTGACGAAAAATTCGTTTCTCGACGAGGTGCGTAAACAGTATGTCGTTACCGCTCGCGCTAAAGGCGTGAGTGAAAAAAACATTCTCTGGAAACATGTTTTTCGTAACGCCATGCTGCTGGTGATCGCCGGGTTTCCCGCCACTTTTATCAGTATGTTTTTCACCGGCTCGTTGCTAATTGAAGTCATGTTCTCGCTCAACGGCCTGGGGCTGCTGGGTTATGAAGCAACCGTTTCGCGCGACTATCCGGTGATGTTCGGCACGCTTTATATCTTTACCCTGATTGGCTTATTACTGAATATCCTGAGCGATATCAGCTATACGCTGGTCGATCCACGCATTGATTTTGAGGGACGATAATGCCGCGATTAAGCCCGGTCAATCAGGCCCGCTGGGCGCGTTTCCGCCATAATCGCCGGGGCTACTGGTCACTATGGATTTTCCTGGTCGTGTTCAGCCTGAGCTTATGCGCGGAACTGATTGCTAACGATAAGCCATTGCTGGTGCGCTATGAAGGCCAGTGGTATTTTCCGCTGGTAAAAAATTACAGCGAGCGCGATTTCGGCGGCCCGCTGGCGACAACGGCAGACTATCAGGACCCCTGGCTACAACGGCAGCTTGAGAATCGGGGCTGGGTGTTGTGGGCCCCCGTACGCTTTGGCGCCAATACCATTAATTTTGCCACCACGCAGCCTTTCCCCTCCCCGCCTTCGGCGAAAAACTGGCTGGGCACCGATGCGAATGGCGGCGACGTTTTCGCCCGCATCCTGTACGGCACCCGCATTTCTATTTTATTTGGCCTGATGTTAACGATTTGCTCCAGCGTCATGGGTGTACTGGCGGGCGCGCTACAGGGCTATTATGGCGGCAAAGTCGATTTATGGGGGCAACGTCTCATCGAAGTCTGGTCGGGGATGCCGACCCTGTTTCTGATTATTTTACTTTCCAGCGTAGTGCAGCCTAACTTCTGGTGGCTGCTGGCCATAACCGTGCTGTTTGGCTGGATGAGTCTGGTGGGCGTGGTGCGCGCCGAGTTTTTACGGACCCGCAATTTTGACTATATCCGCGCCGCGCAGGCGCTTGGCGTCAGCGATCGTGACATTATCCTGCGCCATATGTTGCCTAATGCAATGGTCGCTACCCTGACATTTTTACCGTTCATTTTATGTAGCTCCATCACCACCCTGACGTCGCTGGATTTTCTGGGATTTGGTCTGCCGCTTGGCTCCCCTTCTCTCGGCGAACTTCTTTTACAGGGGAAAAACAACTTACAGGCTCCCTGGCTGGGGATCGCCGCCTTTCTGTCTGTCGCCATTCTGCTATCGCTGCTGATTTTTATCGGCGAAGCGGTACGCGACGCCTTTGATCCTGCTAAGGCGGTATAAGATGACATCTCCATTGCTTGCAATTGAAAATTTATCGGTAGGTTTCCGTCAGCAACAGCACGTGCGCCCTGTCGTTAACGCCATTTCGTTACAGGTGAACGCCGGGGAAACGCTGGCGCTGGTCGGCGAGTCCGGGTCAGGAAAAAGCGTGACGGCGCTTTCCATTCTGCGTCTTTTGCCTACCCCTCCCGCCGTCTACCTCTCCGGCGATATTCGCTTTCACGGCGAATCATTGCTTCATGCCAGCGAGCAGACGCTACGCGGCGTGCGCGGCAATAAAATCGCCATGATTTTTCAGGAACCGATGGTTTCACTTAACCCGCTGCATACGCTGGAAAAACAGCTCTATGAAGTGCTGTCGCTCCATCGGGGAATGCGTCGGGAGGCAGCAAGGGCGGAGATGATCGGTTGTCTGGATCGGGTCGGTATCCGCCAGGCGAGCCAGCGTCTGCGCGATTATCCGCATCAGCTTTCCGGCGGCGAACGCCAGCGCGTCATGATAGCCATGGCGCTGTTAACACGGCCGGAATTACTGATCGCCGATGAGCCGACCACCGCCCTCGACGTCTCCGTACAGGCGCAGATCTTATCTCTACTGCGGGAACTCCAGCGTGAGCTCAATATGGGATTGCTGTTTATCACCCATAACCTCAGCATTGTAAAAAAACTGGCGGATTCAGTGGCGGTAATGCAACACGGCAAGTGCGTAGAGAACCAACGCGCCGACACGCTGCTCTCCGCGCCGACCCATCCGTACACGCAAAAACTACTCAACAGCGAACCCACTGGCGATCCGGTTCCGCTCCCCGCCGGGCAGGCGCCGTTGCTGGAAGTGGACAAGCTGCGCGTCGCCTTCCCGATCCGCAAAGGCATTCTGAAGCGCGTCGTGGATCATAATGTGGTGGTTAACAATATCAGTTTCACCCTGCATCCAGGCGAAACGCTGGGTCTGGTCGGCGAGTCAGGATCGGGAAAAAGTACCACCGGTCTGGCGCTGTTACGGCTTATCCGCTCCGAAGGCCGCATCGTGTTTGACGGTCAATCGCTGGATACGTTAAACCGCCGCCAGCTTTTACCTGTTCGCCACCGTATCCAGGTCGTATTCCAGGACCCAAACTCATCGCTAAACCCGCGTTTAAACGTGTTGCAAATTATCGAAGAAGGCCTGCGCGTCCACCAGCCTACGCTTTCAGGCGCGCAGCGCGAACAGCAGGTGAAAGCGGTCATGATGGAAGTCGGCCTGGACCCGGAAACGCGGCATCGTTACCCCGCTGAGTTTTCCGGCGGCCAGCGTCAACGTATCGCCGTCGCCAGGGCGCTGATTTTAAAACCGTCGCTTATTATTCTGGATGAACCGACCTCATCGCTGGATAAAACCGTTCAGGCGCAGATTCTTGCCCTCCTGAAATCGCTCCAGCAAAAGCACCGTCTGGCCTATATCTTCATTAGCCACGATCTGCATGTAGTACGCGCGCTGTGCCATCAGGTTATTGTGCTGCGGCAGGGGGAGGTGGTTGAACAGGGGCAATGCGAGCGCGTGTTTACCGCACCGCAACAGGCCTATACGCGTCAGCTACTCGCGTTAAGCTGACGCCTAAAAAGGATTATTGTTAGAAAAAGGTTCCGCTATCGCCACGCCGAAATTTTTCAGCCGACAGGTGGCGGCAAACTCATCCTGACGATTAACGAACAGGCACGGTTCCCCTTCGCACTCCAGCACGGAGCAAGGAACTTCAATATCGCTTAGCGCCTGACTGAGCTTATGCATCACTGACCACGCGCTATCGCCTGCCGGACTCAACAGTTTAAGCGCCACCAGACTATTCTCGGTGCTCTGCCCGTTTTGCGGAATCGGTTCAACCTTTGACCCCGCAAAACCCGCCGACCAGCGATAGTTTTGCGGCAGACGGTGAACAATTGAGAGCTGTAATGTATTCACTTTCTTTCCCCGGAAGCACAATTACTTCACAATTTACTTACATTTATATTAACACATCATTGACAACCCGTCCTTAAACAGATTGCTAACGCCCTTCTCTCCGTCAGTGGCTCTACAGCAAGCGGGAGTTAAAATAGTTTTACCGACGCGGAGATAGCGGCGGGCTATATGTACCCGTTTCTGCGATCTAACTCAACCTTTTTAACTACAATGATGTGACTTTTTACATAAATGGATTTTACATAAAATAAACATAAAGGAGGAAAATGATGAATTGATAATTGATATACATCAACTATGAAAGCCGTTTGGCTTTGCCATCGTGTAGCGGATAGCGTCCCCCAACGCCGCCTGCGCATTCTTCGGCGCCATTGAGGGACAGCGCGCCCGTCACCGTTTTTTGGGACGGCTGGCGTAGAGATAAAACAGAATGGAACAGGCGGCGCAAAGCGCAATCGACCAGATCATCGGCCACGCACTGGTAAAGGTAGCCAGCGACAGCAACGCGCCGACGATAGCGCCAATACCAAAGCGGAAAGTGCCCGCCAACGAAGACGCCGTTCCGGCCATATGCGGAAACTCATCCAAAATGACCGCCATCGCATTGGACGAAACCATCGACACACAGCCGACAAACGCCGCAACGCCGACCACCAGCGCCCAGAATCCAATGCCCATCAGCGCGCTGAAAACCATCCACACCGCCATCGCAAACTGAATCCATAGCCCGGCCCGAAACATGTTTAGCGCCCCTACCCGTCTGACAAAACGGCTGTTGATAATCGTCATCACAAACAGAAATACGATGTTCAACGCGAAGTAGTAGCCGAAATCCTGCGGCGGAACATGATTAATTTCGATATAGACAAACGGCCCCGCGCTCAAAAAAGAGAACATACCGGCAAAACTAAACCCGCTCGCCAGCATATAGCTCAGTACGCGTTTGTGGCGAAACAACGCAGCAAAGTTACCTATTGTGGTACGAATATGAAAAGGCTGACGCCGCTCAACGGGCAGCGTCTCTTTAATCAAAGCAAAGATCATGACTGACGCCAGAATCGCCGCAATGGCCAGTATCCAGAAGATATAGTGCCAGCTTAACCATACCAACACCCAGCCGCCAACAATGGGCGCCATTAACGGCGCTATCGTAGTGACCAGCATGACAAATGACATCATGCGCGAAAACTCTTCCTTTGGATAAATATCCCGCATCAGCGCATTGATGACGACGCTTGCCGCCGCAGCCGCCAAACCGTGAAAGAAACGCATCACGATCAGTTGATCGATAGTCTGCGCCAACGCACAGGCGACCGCCGCCGCGGCAAATACCAGCGTCCCGCCCAGGATGACCGGCTTACGCCCGAGGCTATCCGCCATCGGTCCATAGATAAGCTGACCCAGCGCAAACCCCAGAATATAGGTGCTGAGCGTCATCTGCGCGCTACCGGCAGGCACGCCGAATTGCGCAGAAATCACCGGCAGCGCTGGAAGATACATATCAATCGACAGCGGCATTAACATGGCCAACAGGCCAAGGATAAAGACAATGGCAAAGGAAGAGTGCTGCCGGGTGGTCACATCGAACTCCTGAATTTAACGAGATAGTTAGCCGACGCTGGCGATTTCTTCTTCAGTCAACGGGCGGTACTCGCCGGGAGCCAGATTCTCATCCAGCGTAATGGCGCCAATCCGTTCGCGGTGCAGTTCCACAACGCGATTGCCTACTGCGGCAAACATCCGCTTCACCTGATGATAACGGCCTTCGCTGATGGTCAGACGGACCTGCACAGGCGTTATCACCTCCAGCGTAGCGGGTTTAGTGAGATCTTTTTCATTATGCAACTGCACGCCTTTCGCAAATTGCGCTACCGTATCGTCGGCCACCGGCGACTCCAGGGTCACCAGATAGGTTTTTTCACAGTGATGGCGCGGCGACGTAATGCGGTGCGACCACTGACCGTCATCTGTCATTAACACCAGACCGGTAGTATCGATATCCAGACGTCCTGCGGCATGCAGCTTATACGCCACCGGCTCATCCAGGAAATACAGTACCGTTGGATGATCGGGATCATCGGTTGAACAAACGTATCCCTGCGGCTTGTTAAGCATAAAATAGCGTGGCCCGTGTTGCTGCGCTAAGGGATTGCCGTCATACGCAACCGCATGTTCCGGGAGCAGTTTGAAGGCCGCATTTTTAATGATGTCGCCATCGACGGTAACGCGGTTACCACGAATTTCACGCCCGGCAATAGCGCGGCTGACGCCAAGCTGCTGAGCGATAAATTTATCAAGTCGCATGTGTGTGATTTAGCCTGTAATAATACGGAAATCGGGCATTCTACCCGAAAAAAGGGAATTGCTATCCGCTCAGTATAGCGGGCTAACTATATCCCTCAAGGGAAATGATTCATGGCATACTATTCCCGGAACCGTTTAACGTAGTGAGACCATGATTTTTACACTCCGCCCCTACCAGCAAGAAGCCGTAGACGCCACGCTCAGCCACTTTCGCCGCCACCGTACGCCCGCCGTGATTGTTCTGCCGACCGGCGCAGGTAAAAGCCTGGTGATCGCCGAACTGGCGCGCGTCGCCCGCGGACGGGTACTGGTGCTGGCGCATGTGAAAGAGCTGGTCGCGCAGAACCACGCCAAATATTGCGCGCTGGGGCTGGAAGCAGATATTTTCGCCGCCGGACTCAAACGTAAAGAGAGTCAGGGCAAAGTCGTGTTCGGCAGCGTACAGTCGGTGGCGCGTAATCTTGACGCCTTCCAGGAGGAGTTTTCGCTGTTGATTGTCGATGAATGCCACCGCATCGGTGACGATGAAGACAGTCAGTATCAGCAAATCCTCACTCACCTGAGTAAAGTTAATCCTCACTTACGTCTGCTTGGGCTAACCGCCACGCCCTTCCGCCTCGAAAAAGGCTGGATTTATCAATTTCATTACCACGGTATGGTGCGCGGCAACGACAACGCGCTGTTTCGCGACTGTATTTATGAACTGCCGCTGCGCTATATGATTAAACACGGCTATCTGACGCCGCCTGAGCGGCTTGATATGCCAGTGATCCAATACGATTTCAGCCGCCTGCAGGCCCAAAGCAATGGGCTGTTCAGCGAAGCCGACCTGAACCGTGAGCTGAAAAAGCAGCAGCGGATTACGCCGCACATCATCAGCCAGATTATGGAATTTGCGCAAACGCGCAAAGGCGTGATGATTTTCGCCGCCACGGTCGAACATGCGAAAGAGATTGTCGGTCTGCTTCCGGCGGACGACGCGGCGCTGATTACCGGCGATACGCCAGGGCCCGAGCGCGACGCGCTGATTGATAATTTCAAGGCGCAGCGTTTTCGCTATCTGGTTAACGTCTCGGTGCTGACCACCGGCTTTGACGCCCCACACGTTGATCTCATCGCGATTCTACGTCCCACGGAGTCAGTTAGTCTTTACCAACAAATTGTCGGGCGTGGTCTGCGCCTTGCGCCGGGAAAGACCGATTGCCTGATTCTTGATTACGCAGGCAACCCGCACGACCTGTATGCCCCGGAGGTCGGTAGCCCGAAGGGAAAAAGCGATAACGTCCCTGTCCAGGTATTTTGCCCGGCCTGCGGCTTTGCCAACACCTTCTGGGGGAAAACCACTGCCGACGGCACGCTGATTGAACACTTTGGCCGTCGCTGCCAGGGCTGGTTTGAGGATGACGACGGCCATCGCGAGCAGTGCGATTTTCGCTTTCGCTTCAAAAACTGCCCGCAGTGTAATGCCGAAAACGATATTGCCGCCCGACGCTGCCGGGAATGTGACGCTATTCTGGTCGACCCGGACGATATGTTAAAAGCGGCGCTCAGGCTCAAGGATGCGTTAGTCCTGCGCTGTAGCGGAATGACGATGCAGCATGGGCAGGATGAGAAAGGCGAATGGCTGAAAATCACTTACTATGACGAGGACGGCGCGGATGTCAGTGAGCGCTTCCGCTTGCACACGCCCGCCCAGCGTACCGCTTTCGAACAGCTATTTATTCGCCCGCATACGCGCACGCCCGGCGTCCCTTTACGCTGGATCACGGCGGCGGATATTGTCGCGCAGCAGGCGCTGTTGCGGCATCCCGATTTTGTGGTCGCGCGGATGAAAGGCCAGTACTGGCAGGTGCGTGAAAAAGTGTTCGACTATGAAGGCCGCTTCCGCCGGGCGCACGAATTACGTGGTTAATTGTACTTTTCATTGATGTAACGGCGATTTGAGTATAGAATCCCGCCCGCCTTTGCATACGCAAAGCAGATCACTTACCTGTTGCTGGGTCGCCTGTAGCAGGAATTATTAAAGAGAGATTTAAATGTTTACTATCAACGCAGAAGTACGTAAAGAGCAGGGTAAGGGTGCGAGCCGCCGCCTGCGCGCCGCTAACAAGTTCCCGGCAATCATCTACGGCGGTTCTGAAGCCCCGATTGCTATCGAACTGGACCACGACCAGGTGATGAACATGCAAGCTAAAGCTGAATTCTACAGCGAAGTTCTGACCCTCGTTGTTGACGGTAAAGAAGTAAAAGTTAAAGCTCAGGCTGTACAGCGTCACGCTTACAAACCGAAGCTGACTCACATCGACTTCGTTCGCGCGTAATCGCCTGGAAGTTGAAGAAAAACCCCGCCCCGGCGGGGTTTTTTTATGCGTTTAATTGAATTTGACGACATGCAGAGCAACGAGAACCCACTTTGCTTTTCTGCTTTCTTACACCTCGCCACATTCAATTAGCGCCTCCCCTAATCGAGGATCTGTAGTTTCCGACGCGGTATTCATACCTTTAAGCCGATTGAATAATGCCCGTTGACGAACGCTGGCACTTTCCGGTTTCCATGGCAGAATTCGTATTGGTATCGTTTGCCCGTCATTCAACGCATCAAATACCTTTTCATTGGTCAGTAAGTCGCCGCAGCTCCATGTCTTGCTATCAAACTGAAAATCAAATAAGACATGGAGCTCCAGTTCATCTACACGCACTTGACGCTTTGCATTATCGATGCATATTTCCACCTTCTCTTTATGCGTCAAAGTTGCATCAAGATTGAGTCCATACCGTTTCAACTGCCCCTTGTCGTAATAGTAACGTATGCTGGACCAGGTTGATTTAAAAGCAAATCCAGTAATGAATAAACCACTTAACAAGAACAGCGGGCATATGAACAAGCTCAGTAACCAGTTGGCGCCATAAGTATAAAACAGTACCAACGAGAGAACGGTGAACACCATGCCGAGCACCAACATCATCAAAAATGCGACAATGTGCGCATACAAAACCTGCCGAAATAAACTGAAATTAACAGGCGGCTTCTGACGTATTCCTTTACTCACTACGGCGTCCTTTTATGTCGTATGCCTTTATTTCCCGCCCGACGTGCGTCGCTGCAACTGGTCGCGCAGATTCGGCGGCGTCCCTTTGATAGTCAGGGTATCGGTCGCCGGGTCCCAGAAAATCCGCTCGCCCAGCAGCATCGCATCAAAGTTAATCGTTAACCCGCCGCCGCTGCCGGCATATTTGGTTAGCTGGCGCAGCGTACTGCGATCCGCCGGAAAGCTCTCTTCCAGCTCATAGCCTTTTTCGGCGGTAAATTCGCTGAAGCTGACTTCACTGACGCCGGAAAGCTCTTTAGACAGCGATTCCAGCTCAATCTCTTCCCCGGCTTGTAACTGCTCGTTGCAGTAGCTGTACACCTGCTGACGCACGTTCTGACGTTCTGCTTTATCCAACTGCGCTTCTGCGGTGAAATCATCCACTGCCTGCAACAGGCCGCGATTCTGCGCTTTGGCGTTCAACCCTTCGCTGGCGCCGAGGAAATCCATAAAGAAGTCAGCGACCTTGCGCCCTACCCGACCTTTCAGGAACGTCAGATAGCGGGTCGATTGCGGATTAGTTTCCCACTCGGTAAGATCGATACGCGCCACGATATCCGCATGGTTAATATCAAGATAATGCGTCGGGTTAATGTCCAGATTTTCATTGACCCGCATACTGCTCAGGTTGTTCAGTACCGTAACCAGCAGATACTCCACCGCCAGGTAACGATAATGGCAGAACAATACAATGCCGCCGTCCGCAAAGGGATATTTCGCCAGTTCGTCACGCAGGCGTCCGGTCGCCGCCCGGCTAAAGGCAAGAAAATCTTCTTCCCCCTGACGTTGCAACCGCAGCGCTTGCGCCAGTTCACTCTCTTCATTAAACAGGCCATACGCCTTATTCTTGGCGCTATAGACCCGATGCAGTTCAGCCACCATCTCGACAACGGTGGTTGTCGGCTCCAGCAATGAATCGCGCAAGACCAGCTCAAGATTTTGCTCATCGCGCTTGATAAGCTGGTGCAGGGCAATCTGGTTGATATCCAGACTCATGATAAACTCTCCTTTAAGACCGGGCGGTATTCAACCACCGCCTGCCGGAAGACGCAAGCAATCGCCCTGTCATTTCAGGCGTTATCCGTAACGCGAATGATTTAGGGGATAAAAATGCAGAAAAAAAACTGTTGCTACGGTAATATGTTGCCCTTTCATGAACAAACAGATTTTGATTTATGCCACAACTCTCCCGCTATAGTGATGAACATGTTGAACAACTGCTGAGCGAACTGCTCAGTGTACTGGAAAAACATAAGGCGCCGACCGATCTTTCCCTGATGGTGCTGGGAAATATGGTCACCAACCTTATCAACACCAGCGTTGCGCCGGCTCAACGCCAGGCGATTGCGAACTCTTTTGCCCGCGCCTTGCAGTCTTCGATTAGCGAAGACAACGCGCACTAAAAAGCCGACTCCGGAGAAACAAGCGACAGGTATGGTAACTCATCGTCAGCGCTACCGTGAAAAAGTCTCCCAGATGGTTAGCTGGGGGCACTGGTTCGCTCTGTTCAATATACTGTTGGCTACGTTGCTCGGCAGCCGTTACCTGTTTGTCGCCGACTGGCCGACAACGCTTGCGGGTCGCATATACTCCTACCTGAGCATTGTCGGGCACTTTAGCTTTCTGGTGTTCGCCACCTATTTGCTTATTCTTTTTCCGCTCACGTTTATCGTGATGTCCCAGCGGCTGATGCGGTTTTTATCAGCCATTCTGGCGACCGCGGGTATGACGTTGTTGCTTATCGACAGCGAAGTCTTTACCCGTTTTCACCTGCATCTTAACCCCATTGTCTGGGAGCTGGTCATCAACCCTGACCAGAACGAAATGGCGCGCGACTGGCAGCTTATGTTTATTAGCGTGCCGGTTATCTTATTGATTGAGATGCTATTTGCGACATGGAGTTGGCAAAAGCTGCGCAGTCTCACGCGCCGCCGCCATTTCGCAAGGCCGCTTGCGGCATTCTTTTTCGTCTCCTTTATTGCATCGCATCTTATCTACATCTGGGCAGACGCTAATTTTTACCGGCCGATTACCATGCAGCGGGCAAACCTGCCGCTCTCTTATCCGATGACGGCGCGACGTTTTCTTGAAAAACACGGTCTGCTGGATGCGCAGGAATATCAGCGCCGTCTGGTAGAGCAAGGCAATCCGGAAGCGGTCTCCGTTCAGTACCCGCTCAGCAATTTGCACTATCGCGATATGGGCACCGGTCAGAATGTGCTGCTCATTACCGTAGACGGCCTGAACTATTCTCGCTTTGAGAAGCAGATGCCGGAGCTGGCTACATTTGCCGAGCAAAACATCGACTTCACCCGTCATATGAGTTCAGGGAATACCACTGATAACGGTATTTTCGGCCTGTTCTATGGCATATCGCCAGGCTATATGGATGGCGTGTTATCCACCAGAACGCCTGCGGCGCTCATTACCGCGTTGAATCAGCAAGGCTACCAACTGGGACTGTTTTCTTCGGATGGCTTCGCCAGCCCGCTTTATCGTCAGGCATTACTGTCCGATTTCTCGATGCCGGCAGCGCAAACGCAGTCTGATGCGCAAACGGCCAGCCAGTGGATAGACTGGCTTGGGCGCTACGCACAGGAAGATAACCGCTGGTTCTCATGGATATCGTTTAACGGTACTAATATTGATGACAGTAACCAGAAAAATTTTGTTAAGCGTTACGCCAGTGCCGCCAGCGACGTGGATGCGCAAATCAATCGGGTTCTGAACGCGCTGCGAGAGGCCGGTAAATTCGACAATACTGTCGTGATCATTACCGCAGGACGCGGCATACCGTTGACGCCGGAAGAAAATCGCTTCGACTGGTCGCAAGGTCATCTGCAAGTACCGCTGGTGATCCACTGGCCGGGGACGCCTGCGCAGCGTATTAATGTGCTTACCGATCATACCGATGTGATGACCACGTTGATGCAACGCCTGTTACATGTCAGCACGCCAGCGAACGAATATTCACAGGGCCAGGACATCTTTACCGTTCCACGTCGTCATAACTGGGTAACGGCGGCAGACGGCAGTACGCTGGCAATCACGACGCCGCAAATGACCCTGGTGCTCAATAATAACGGTCATTATCAGACCTATGACTTACACGGCGAGAAGATCAAAGATCAGAAGCCGCAGCTCAGTCTGCTGCTGCAAGTGCTAACAGAAGAGAAACGTTTTATCGCTAACTGATTAATTATAAATCAGTTAGCACCGTTTCCCCTTGCATTCGCGTTGGAAAGAGGTAGTATTAGCACCCACAAGTCGGCACGTAGCGCAGCCTGGTAGCGCACCGTCATGGGGTGTCGGGGGTCGGAGGTTCAAATCCTCTCGTGCCGACCAAAATTCCCCTTAAAACCAGCCTCTCAGGGCTGGTTTTTTTATGCCTGCAATTAAAAAGTTAGCTGATGCCAGAGACGTTATTTTGCATGAACTGATTTTGCATAAACTGATCGGACACTTTTCCCGTGCAGTGGTCAACGTAAAGTCAATGCAGGCAAATAACGTAAACCATTTTTGTACTAAAACAGAAAAAGCGCATCTATACCCTATGCTGGAAGAAATGTTTGCAGTGGCAGGTAAATGAGTAAGCAATCTGTCGCAGCAATAATAAAACGTTCTGGTAAGGTAAACGGCCTACCACTTCTTTGTCACTAACAATTAGCCTCCCTGTCGCCATAGGGCCGATAATGATCGGCTAGTCACAACACGTTTTTGTAGACAACGTACGGTGATTAATTACTCCTTCAGCCAGCAACTCGCTAATTGTTATTCAACTTCAGAAATTATAACTAATTGAAGCACCTACAAAATTATGCCCTGAATTTTTATCCGTGAGTGATCCATTCGAGAAATGCCGGATATAAGCTTCTGTAGAAAAAGAGCCAAAGTTCCAGCCAAGAAACGCTTTTTCTCCAAAGGTAAATGCAGAATTGACACGCATATCATCTCGCGACTTAGATTTTATATAAGCCCCCAGACCAATACCGGTATAGATACCAGCGAAATGAACCAGCGCCACATCCTTCGAGATACCCAATACGCCCTGGTTATATTTATTACAGGGAACGCTGCCAGAATGTTTACTGCAATCATCGCTACCCTTAGCCTTAAATCCTCCTAACTCCAGATTATTTCTTGCCTGTAAAAAGAAAAAATCGCTGGGTTCACTGTATGTCAGAAAAGCGGTATATAAGTGCTCAACCCCTCCTCTTCTTATACTTTCTCCCGCAGCAAAAGAGATCTGATGCTTGTTGCCCTTGCCAAAAAAAACATTATCATTAGCAGAACATGCGAATGCACAAGGTAATAATAGATATATAAATATTCTCTTCATATACACTCCACCACCATTTCAATGTCAATAGTTATTTTTAACCGGCTAACATATTTAAAATTTTCTACGCCACGCTTACGCTCACAGAAACGGCTGATATAGCATCCAGTATTAATATTATTTTCATAATTACTCCAACCAGCATTTTTGATGCAAACAGGCTGGACATGGACTGTGTGCAGAAATCAAAACATACTCACTACGCTCTCCCCTTGAGTCGCCCCAACGGGTGCTCAAAACGCCGCGAGTGTTGTTCAGGCACATCCAGGATAAGTTATAAGTGAATGACACTCATTTCTGACCACATTTTCATTTATGATAAGAATATCGTCAGAATCTCTTTATCGCATAAAAATACCTCTGCTATTGACTTAATATTTAATTTAACAGATGTCGCGGTTTATTCGTTCTGCTCAGATGTATTTCATTGACATTAATAAAACCATAAATAAATTCAGTTAAAATAATTTGTTAATAATGACAAGCTTTAGACGCTATGACTTTTAATAAGGAATTTCCTGCCAGTAAAGATAGTCTGGACTTACGGGGGCAAGGGCGCAGCAACATATGCCACACTTCTGTTATGTCACATTGTCCGAAAAAAGCGTCCAGACCAGTATTCAACTTCAGGGAGTATTCTGTTTTCTCTCACAACGGGTTGTTTTATCCTTTCTATCGTTCAGCTAATGACTCGCCTGTCACAGGTTTTACTACTTACCCATGCACTAATTAGGGTAAAATTTACGCGCTTGACAATGTGGCAAATCTGGACGATTTCCGCGCTGAAAACAATAATCATTCTAATAAAACTCAGGAGATATAGCATGCCTGAAGTAACACCTTTTCAGGTGCTTATTGTGGACGACCATCCACTTATGCGGCGAGGTATTCGTCAATTACTGGAACTGGACCCGGCTTTTCATGTCGTTGCCGAAGCGGGTGACGGGGCGAGTGCGATCGATCTGGCGAATCGCATTGAGCCCGATCTGATCCTGCTGGATCTGAATATGAAAGGTCTGAGCGGGTTAGATACCCTGAACGCGCTACGCCGGGATGGTGTGACGGCGCAAATTATTATTCTTACCGTCTCGGATTCCGCCAGCGACATCTACGCGCTGATCGACGCCGGCGCCGACGGTTATCTGCTCAAAGATAGCGATCCGGAAGTGCTGCTGGAGGCCATTCGCAAAGGCGCTAACGGCGGTAAAGTCTTTAGCGATCGGGTCAATGAATATCTGCGTGAGCGCGAACGGTTTGGCGCGCAGGAAGATCCCTTTAGTATCCTGACCGAACGAGAGTTAGATGTCTTGCATGAGCTGGCGCAGGGGCTTTCTAACAAACAAATTGCGTCAGTACTGAATATTTCTGAGCAGACGGTTAAGGTGCACATTCGTAATCTACTTCGCAAGCTAAACGTGCGCTCGCGCGTCGCGGCGACCATTCTATTTTTACAAACACGCGGAATGCAGTAACAAGCCAGGCCCGGTGGCGCCACGCCACCGGGCCGTCAGGGCATTATTTCTCCTGCGCCAGCCGGATACTGCGCTCTATCACCGCCCGCCGGGCGTCACCCGCCGGCAGCAGTTTCAGCATCATCTCCCAGGCCGCCACCGCCTCGCCAAAGCGCTGCTGCTCAAAGGCGTTAAACGCATACAGGCTTAACACCCGGATATCCGTGTGGTCGCGGCTCACCAGCCGGCGCAGCAGCTCCCCGCCGCGGCGGTTATCCTCCGGGTCGGACGAGCGCGTCAGCGCCTCCGCGTAGCCCAGCGCCGCATCGCTGTTTTTCGGGTCCAGGCGGTAGGCGTTCGCATACGCCCCGGTGGCGGTACCGGCATTACCCAGTACCATACCGGTGCGCCCCAGCATGAGCCAGCCCTCAACATTGCCGGCATCATTCTGCAGGCGGGTGCGCAGCCCCAGCGCCAGCCGCGCCATCTCCTCTTCATTCAGCGGCTGCGCCTGCGGGTCCAGCGCCCGCGCCAGCAGCCCGGGCGTCTGCGCCGTCGCCTGCTGCCAGACCCTGACCTGCTGATAGCTGCCGGTCAGGGCGTAGCTGCCGGCGCCGACCGCCAGCGCAATGACGGCCCCCGGCACGTAAACGCCCCACCCGGCGCGCGCGCCGCAAACCGGGGTGTCTGCCGGCAGCGGCTCCCGGCGCAGGCGCACCCGCCGGCGCGTGCGGGCGACGATTATCCACCCGCCCGCCACGATGGCGGCCAGCGGCAGCACCCACAGCAGCACCGTCAGCGGGGTCAGCGGCGGGTCGTAGGTGACAAAGTTGCCGTAGCGCGCCACCATGTAATCGATGATTTCCTGGCGGCTCTTCCCCTCCTGCATCAGGTCATACACCCTGCGGCGCATGTCAGTGGCTATCATCGCGTTCGAGTCCGCAATGCTGTTGTTCTGGCATTTCGGGCAGCGCAGCTGCTCCGTGAGCTGGCGGAACTGCTGCTCCTGCGCTTCATCTTTAAACGGCATCACGTCGGTGGTTGCCCGCGCTGACCCGGAGATAACCAGCACCAGCATCAGCATCACCATGCCCGGTAACAGTCTCATTGCGCCGCCTCCCGGCTGTATCTGTCCCACAGTGGTTTCAGTTCACTCTCCCATACCCGGGCATTCAAATCGCCCGCATGGCGGTAGCGGATAATCCCGTTGCCGTCGATGAGGAAGGTTTCCGGCGCGCCGTACACGCCCAGGTCCAGCCCCAGCATCCCGTCGCTGTCCGATAAACTCAGCGCATACGGGTTGCCCAGTTCCTTTAACCAGGCCACCGCCTTCGCCCGGTCGTCCTTATAGTTCAGCCCGACCACCCGGATACCCTGCGCAGAAAGCTGGTTCAGGTACTGATGCTCGGCGCGGCAGGTCGGGCACCAGGTGGCCCAGACGTTAAGCAGCACCGGTTTCCCCTGCGTCAGCACCTCCGCCTCATAGTACTGACCCGGCGTCTCCAGCGATTCCAGGCGGAACGCCGGCACCGGCTTCCCGGTCAGCGCCGATTCGAGATTCGTCGGGTCATCCCCCTGCGCGTTGCGCGTCAGCTGCCACAGCAGCGCCGCGGCAATCAGCAGAAAAATCAGCAGCGGTAATAACAGTACGTTGCGTTTCATCCGGCCTCCGGCAATGGTTTACGGCGGCGGTAGCGCGGGTCCGCCAGGCACAGCAGCCCGCCCAGCGCCATCAGCAGTCCCCCGGCCCATATCCAGCGGACAAACGGTTTGTAGTACAGGCGCACGGCCCACGCGCCGTTGTCCAGCTCCTCCCCGAGCGCGGCGTACAGGTCGCGGGTCAGCCCGCCGTCAATCGCCGCCTCGGTCATCACCATCCGGCTGGTGTTGTAGAGCCGTTTCTCCGCGTGCAGCACCGCCTCCGGCTCGCCGTGGCGCGTCACCCCGATGAGGGCCACCCCGCCGCGGTAGTTGGGGCCGGTGATGTCCCGCACCTCCCGGAAGGTGAAGCGGTAGTCGTGAATGGTCACGCTGTCGCCCGCCCGCATCCGCACGTCACGCTCCACGCTGTAATTCTGGCTGAAGGCGATGCCGGTAATCGTCACCGCCAGCCCGAGGTGCGCCGCCACCATTCCCCAGTAGCTGAGAGAGGTTTTCGTGCCGCGGGACACGCGCTGTACGGCTTCGGCCACCGCCAGCACCGCAATCCAGCAGGCCATCGCCATCCCCACCGCCGTCATGGCGATGATTTTATCTTCCAGCAGCCATGGCAAAAGTACCGACAGCACCAGGGTGGAGACCAGGGCGGTGAGCAGCAGCGTCCTGATGTTACGCGGCCGGTCCCGGCCCCAGCGCACTAAAGGCCCCACCCCCAGCAGCAGGGCAAAGGGGACCATCAGCCAGGTGAACATGGTGTTAAAGAACGGCTCCCCCACCGAAATGCTGCCCAGCCCCAGCTGTTTGTGCACCAGCGGCAGCAGGGTACCCAGCAGCACCACCAGCATGGCGGCCATCAGCAGGACGTTGTTGCCGAGCAGCAGCGACTCGCGCGACCACAGCGTGTTGTTCACCCGCGAACGCACCCTGTGCCCGCGCACGGCGAACAGCAGCAGCGAGCCGCCGGTGACCAGCACCATAAAGGCGAGGATAAACATTCCGCGCGCCGGGTCGGAGGCGAAGGCGTGCACCGACACCAGCACCCCGGAGCGCACCAGGAAGGTGCCCAGCAGGCACAGCGAGAAGGCGCAGATGGACAGCAGCAGCGTCCACGCCTTAAAGCCGGCGCGCTGTTCCGTGACCGCCAGCGAGTGCAGCAGGGCGGTGCCCGCCAGCCACGGCATAAAGGAGGCGTTCTCCACCGGGTCCCAGAACCACCAGCCGCCCCAGCCCAGCTCGTAGTAGGCCCACGCCGAGCCGAGCACGATGCCCAGCGTCAGGAACACCCACGCCGCCAGCGTCCACGGGCGGGCAAAACGGGTGAACGCGCTGTCCAGACGCCCGCTCAGCAGCGCGGCGATGGCGAAGGCGAAGGCCACCGAGAAGCCGACATAGCCCATGTACAGCAGCGGCGGGTGGAAAATCAGCCCCGGGTCCTGCAGCAGCGGGTTCAGGTCGCGCCCCTCCACCGGAAAGGCCGGCAGCGTGCGGGCGAACGGGCCGGAGGTGAACAGGATGAACGCCAGAAAACCGGCGCAGACCATCCCCATCACCGCCAGCACCCGGGCGACGATATCCGCCGGCACCTGCCGGCTGAACACCGCCACCGCCAGGGTCCAGCCGCTCATCAGCAGCACCCACAGCAGCAGCGAGCCCTCGTGCGCCCCCCAGGTGGCGGCCACCCGGTACCACACCGGCAGCTGCGTGTTCGAGTTGCCGGCGACATAGGCCACGGTGAAGTCGTTAACCACAAAGGCGTGCACCAGCACGAAAAACGCGCCCGCCACGCAGATAAACAGCAGCCAGGCGAACACCCCGGCCGACGCCATCATCCGCGCGTCGCCGCGCGCCACGCCCCACAGCGGGTAAACGGACAGCAGCAGCGCCACGCCGAGCGCCAGGCACAGCAGTGCGTGGCCGTATTCAGGCATCATGATGAGGTGTCCTTATCAGCGCGTTGCGGGCGGCGGTGGTTTTCCTGCATCGCCTTTTCCACTTCCGGCGGGGTGTAGTTCTCGTCATGCTTGGCCAGCACCTCGTGCGCCAGGACGTGGTTGCCCTTCTCCAGGGTGCCCTGCACCACCACCCCCTGCCCCTCGCGGAACAGGTCCGGCAGTATCCCCTCATAGCTCACCGTCACCGACCCTTCGGCGTCGTAAAGGCTGAAGTTCACCTTCAGCGAGTCCGGGTCGCGCCTGACGCTGCCGGGCATCACCATCCCGCCGACGCGCAGGCGCTGGCCCACCGCCGGCAGCTGCTGCGTCTCGCGCTTGCCGTAGAGGATTTCGCCGGGGGTATAGAACAGGTCGATATTCGCGCGCAGCGCGTACAGGACCAGGGCGGTGGTCAGCGCCAGGCCCGCCAGCACCGCGCAGACCACCCATAGCCGGTTTTTACGTCGCAGGTTCACGCCGCCTCCTGTTGCGCCTGTGCGGCACGCATCCGCGCCTCTCGCGCCCGCTGCTGCGCCACGCCGCGCAGAATGGCCCGGCGCTGCAGCACCGTGTGCAGCGCCAGCAGCACCAGCGGCGCCACGGTCATCGCCACCGCCAGCCAGACAAAAAAGGCGTACCCGCCCATGGCGAAAAAATCGCTCCACGATGAAAATGCCGGACTCACCGGTGCCCCCTTTTCAGTATCAGTTCGCTCACCCACGGGCGGCGTTTTTCCATCAGTAAAATCAGGTTGCGCATCCGCATCAGCGAAAGCGTCATAAAGAGCAGCAGGTAGCCGGCGATGGCCCAGCGCAGCGGCGAGCGCATCGCCGGGTCGATACTCTGCTGCATCCGCGTCGAGCCCTGGTGCAGGGTGTTCCACCACTCGACGGAATAGTGGATAACCGGCAGGTTCACCACGCCGACCAGCACCAGAATGCCCGCCGCGCGCCCGGCCATTTTACGGTCGTCAAAGGCGTGCCACAGGGCGATGACCCCGGCGTAGAGAAACAGCAGCACCAGCTCCGAGGTCAGACGCGCGTCCCACACCCACCAGGTGCCCCACATCGGTTTGCCCCACGCCGCGCCGGTGACCAGCGCGATGAAGGTGTACACCGCCCCCACCGGCGCCATCGCCGCGACGGCAAGGCTGGCCATTTTCATCTGCCAGACCAGCCCGGTAAACGCCGCCACCGCCATCGCCGCATAGATACCCATTGACCAGATGGCCGCCGGGACATGCAGGTACATAATGCGGTAGCCCTCCCCCTGCTGGTAGTCCGCCGGGGCGAAACCAAAGCCCCGGACCCAGCCGGTGGCCAGCGCGATGATGCCGGCTGCCGCCAGCCACGGCACGAGCCTGCCGCAAATCTGATACAGCCGGGGCGGCGCCGCCAGCTGATGAAGGGTTTTCCACATCGTTGTCACCTGACCTCCTGAAACCAGTAAAATGTCCGTCGCGCCGGGGCGCTACTGCACGCTGAGGCGCAGCGCCGCCGCAGTGGCGAAGGGGCTTAACGTCGCGCTGCCCGCCAGCAGCGCCCCCAGCACCGCCAGATAACCGTCAGCGGGTAAATGCATCGATGCCGCGTCCATCGCCGCGGCGGCGAAAATCAGCACCGGGACACTCAGCGGCAGCACCAGAATGCCCAGCAGGACGCCGCCGCGCCGCAGGCCGGCCGTCAGCCCGACGCCCGGCGCGGCGAGAAACCCCAGCGCCGGCGTGCCGAGCAGCAGCGTCAGCGCCATGATTTTCCAGCCGTACACGTCCATCCCCAGCAGCAGCGCCACCAGCGGGGAGAGCATAATCAGCGGCAGGCCGGTCACCGCCCAGTGGGCCAGCACCTTCGCCAGCACCACCGCCGGCAGCGGCACCGGCAGCAGCATCAGCTGCTCCAGGCTGCCGTCCTGCAGGTCGTCGCGAAACAGCCGCTCCAGCGCCAGCAGCGAGGCCAGCAGCGCCGCCACCTGGATGATGCCCGGCGCGATACGCGCCAGCAGCTGCGGCTGCGGCCCGACGCTTAACGGAAACAGGGTGATGACCATCAGGAAGAACCACAGCGGGCCGGCGATGTCCGCGCCGTGGCGGAACGCCACGCGCAGCTCGAGACAGAAGACACGCCACATCACAGCCCCGCCTCCCCGCCGGTCAGCGCCAGACGGCGGACGGTGTCCGCGGCCCCCGGCAGCGGCTGGTGGGTGGTGAGAATGACCATCCCGCCCTGCGCCGTGTGCGCCGCCATCCGCCGGGTGAGGCGCGCCACGCCGTTAACATCAATGGCGGTGAACGGTTCGTCGAGCACCCACAGCGCGGCGCGGGTCAGCCACAGGCGGGCCAGCGCCACCCGGCGCTGCTGCCCGGCCGAGAGCCGGGCGACCGGCACGTCCTCAAATCCCGCCAGCCCGGCCTGCGCCAGCGCCTCCGGGAGACGCGCGCCGTCGCCGGGGTGGAAGAAGTGCAGGTTCTCCCGCGCCGTCAGGCGGGTTTTAATCCCCGGCTGGTGCCCTATCCACAGCAGGCTGCGATGGAAGCTGTCGCGCACGCGGCGCAGGGGCTCGCCCTGCCAGTACACCTCGCCGCCGTCCGGGCGCGCCAGCCCGGTCAGCAGGCGCAGCAGGGTGGTTTTTCCCGCGCCGTTGCCACCGGTGACCTGCACCCACTCCCCGGCCTCCACGGTGAACGACAGCCCGCGAAACAGCGTCCTCTCGTCCCGCTCGCAGTACAGATCTCTGGCTTCAAGCAT
>NZ_JBEUKJ010000010.1:0-165936 GCF_043357055.1 Salmonella sp. SJTUF15570
TTATTTCTCCTGCGCCAGCCGGATACTGCGCTCTATCACCGCCCGCCGGGCGTCACCCGCCGGCAGCAGTTTCAGCATCATCTCCCAGGCCGCCACCGCCTCGCCAAAGCGCTGCTGCTCAAAGGCGTTAAACGCATACAGGCTTAACACCCGGATATCCGTGTGGTCGCGGCTCACCAGCCGGCGCAGCAGCTCCCCGCCGCGGCGGTTATCCTCCGGGTCGGACGAGCGCGTCAGCGCCTCCGCGTAGCCCAGCGCCGCATCGCTGTTTTTCGGGTCCAGGCGGTAGGCGTTCGCATACGCCCCGGTGGCGGTACCGGCATTACCCAGTACCATACCGGTGCGCCCCAGCATGAGCCAGCCCTCAACATTGCCGGCATCATTCTGCAGGCGGGTGCGCAGCCCCAGCGCCAGCCGCGCCATCTCCTCTTCATTCAGCGGCTGCGCCTGCGGGTCCAGCGCCCGCGCCAGCAGCCCGGGCGTCTGCGCCGTCGCCTGCTGCCAGACCCTGACCTGCTGATAGCTGCCGGTCAGGGCGTAGCTGCCGGCGCCGACCGCCAGCGCAATGACGGCCCCCGGCACGTAAACGCCCCACCCGGCGCGCGCGCCGCAAACCGGGGTGTCTGCCGGCAGCGGCTCCCGGCGCAGGCGCACCCGCCGGCGCGTGCGGGCGACGATTATCCACCCGCCCGCCACGATGGCGGCCAGCGGCAGCACCCACAGCAGCACCGTCAGCGGGGTCAGCGGCGGGTCGTAGGTGACAAAGTTGCCGTAGCGCGCCACCATGTAATCGATGATTTCCTGGCGGCTCTTCCCCTCCTGCATCAGGTCATACACCCTGCGGCGCATGTCAGTGGCTATCATCGCGTTCGAGTCCGCAATGCTGTTGTTCTGGCATTTCGGGCAGCGCAGCTGCTCCGTGAGCTGGCGGAACTGCTGCTCCTGCGCTTCATCTTTAAACGGCATCACGTCGGTGGTTGCCCGCGCTGACCCGGAGATAACCAGCACCAGCATCAGCATCACCATGCCCGGTAACAGTCTCATTGCGCCGCCTCCCGGCTGTATCTGTCCCACAGTGGTTTCAGTTCACTCTCCCATACCCGGGCATTCAAATCGCCCGCATGGCGGTAGCGGATAATCCCGTTGCCGTCGATGAGGAAGGTTTCCGGCGCGCCGTACACGCCCAGGTCCAGCCCCAGCATCCCGTCGCTGTCCGATAAACTCAGCGCATACGGGTTGCCCAGTTCCTTTAACCAGGCCACCGCCTTCGCCCGGTCGTCCTTATAGTTCAGCCCGACCACCCGGATACCCTGCGCAGAAAGCTGGTTCAGGTACTGATGCTCGGCGCGGCAGGTCGGGCACCAGGTGGCCCAGACGTTAAGCAGCACCGGTTTCCCCTGCGTCAGCACCTCCGCCTCATAGTACTGACCCGGCGTCTCCAGCGATTCCAGGCGGAACGCCGGCACCGGCTTCCCGGTCAGCGCCGATTCGAGATTCGTCGGGTCATCCCCCTGCGCGTTGCGCGTCAGCTGCCACAGCAGCGCCGCGGCAATCAGCAGAAAAATCAGCAGCGGTAATAACAGTACGTTGCGTTTCATCCGGCCTCCGGCAATGGTTTACGGCGGCGGTAGCGCGGGTCCGCCAGGCACAGCAGCCCGCCCAGCGCCATCAGCAGTCCCCCGGCCCATATCCAGCGGACAAACGGTTTGTAGTACAGGCGCACGGCCCACGCGCCGTTGTCCAGCTCCTCCCCGAGCGCGGCGTACAGGTCGCGGGTCAGCCCGCCGTCAATCGCCGCCTCGGTCATCACCATCCGGCTGGTGTTGTAGAGCCGTTTCTCCGCGTGCAGCACCGCCTCCGGCTCGCCGTGGCGCGTCACCCCGATGAGGGCCACCCCGCCGCGGTAGTTGGGGCCGGTGATGTCCCGCACCTCCCGGAAGGTGAAGCGGTAGTCGTGAATGGTCACGCTGTCGCCCGCCCGCATCCGCACGTCACGCTCCACGCTGTAATTCTGGCTGAAGGCGATGCCGGTAATCGTCACCGCCAGCCCGAGGTGCGCCGCCACCATTCCCCAGTAGCTGAGAGAGGTTTTCGTGCCGCGGGACACGCGCTGTACGGCTTCGGCCACCGCCAGCACCGCAATCCAGCAGGCCATCGCCATCCCCACCGCCGTCATGGCGATGATTTTATCTTCCAGCAGCCATGGCAAAAGTACCGACAGCACCAGGGTGGAGACCAGGGCGGTGAGCAGCAGCGTCCTGATGTTACGCGGCCGGTCCCGGCCCCAGCGCACTAAAGGCCCCACCCCCAGCAGCAGGGCAAAGGGGACCATCAGCCAGGTGAACATGGTGTTAAAGAACGGCTCCCCCACCGAAATGCTGCCCAGCCCCAGCTGTTTGTGCACCAGCGGCAGCAGGGTACCCAGCAGCACCACCAGCATGGCGGCCATCAGCAGGACGTTGTTGCCGAGCAGCAGCGACTCGCGCGACCACAGCGTGTTGTTCACCCGCGAACGCACCCTGTGCCCGCGCACGGCGAACAGCAGCAGCGAGCCGCCGGTGACCAGCACCATAAAGGCGAGGATAAACATTCCGCGCGCCGGGTCGGAGGCGAAGGCGTGCACCGACACCAGCACCCCGGAGCGCACCAGGAAGGTGCCCAGCAGGCACAGCGAGAAGGCGCAGATGGACAGCAGCAGCGTCCACGCCTTAAAGCCGGCGCGCTGTTCCGTGACCGCCAGCGAGTGCAGCAGGGCGGTGCCCGCCAGCCACGGCATAAAGGAGGCGTTCTCCACCGGGTCCCAGAACCACCAGCCGCCCCAGCCCAGCTCGTAGTAGGCCCACGCCGAGCCGAGCACGATGCCCAGCGTCAGGAACACCCACGCCGCCAGCGTCCACGGGCGGGCAAAACGGGTGAACGCGCTGTCCAGACGCCCGCTCAGCAGCGCGGCGATGGCGAAGGCGAAGGCCACCGAGAAGCCGACATAGCCCATGTACAGCAGCGGCGGGTGGAAAATCAGCCCCGGGTCCTGCAGCAGCGGGTTCAGGTCGCGCCCCTCCACCGGAAAGGCCGGCAGCGTGCGGGCGAACGGGCCGGAGGTGAACAGGATGAACGCCAGAAAACCGGCGCAGACCATCCCCATCACCGCCAGCACCCGGGCGACGATATCCGCCGGCACCTGCCGGCTGAACACCGCCACCGCCAGGGTCCAGCCGCTCATCAGCAGCACCCACAGCAGCAGCGAGCCCTCGTGCGCCCCCCAGGTGGCGGCCACCCGGTACCACACCGGCAGCTGCGTGTTCGAGTTGCCGGCGACATAGGCCACGGTGAAGTCGTTAACCACAAAGGCGTGCACCAGCACGAAAAACGCGCCCGCCACGCAGATAAACAGCAGCCAGGCGAACACCCCGGCCGACGCCATCATCCGCGCGTCGCCGCGCGCCACGCCCCACAGCGGGTAAACGGACAGCAGCAGCGCCACGCCGAGCGCCAGGCACAGCAGTGCGTGGCCGTATTCAGGCATCATGATGAGGTGTCCTTATCAGCGCGTTGCGGGCGGCGGTGGTTTTCCTGCATCGCCTTTTCCACTTCCGGCGGGGTGTAGTTCTCGTCATGCTTGGCCAGCACCTCGTGCGCCAGGACGTGGTTGCCCTTCTCCAGGGTGCCCTGCACCACCACCCCCTGCCCCTCGCGGAACAGGTCCGGCAGTATCCCCTCATAGCTCACCGTCACCGACCCTTCGGCGTCGTAAAGGCTGAAGTTCACCTTCAGCGAGTCCGGGTCGCGCCTGACGCTGCCGGGCATCACCATCC
The DNA here is from genome assembly GCF_043357055.1 of Salmonella sp. SJTUF15570. NCBI lineage: Bacteria > Pseudomonadati > Pseudomonadota > Gammaproteobacteria > Enterobacterales > Enterobacteriaceae > Salmonella > Salmonella sp. SJTUF15570. The sequence goes on from NZ_JBEUKJ010000010.1 coordinate 3,813, forward strand.
CGCCGACGCGCAGGCGCTGGCCCACCGCCGGCAGCTGCTGCGTCTCGCGCTTGCCGTAGAGGATTTCGCCGGGGGTATAGAACAGGTCGATATTCGCGCGCAGCGCGTACAGGACCAGGGCGGTGGTCAGCGCCAGGCCCGCCAGCACCGCGCAGACCACCCATAGCCGGTTTTTACGTCGCAGGTTCACGCCGCCTCCTGTTGCGCCTGTGCGGCACGCATCCGCGCCTCTCGCGCCCGCTGCTGCGCCACGCCGCGCAGAATGGCCCGGCGCTGCAGCACCGTGTGCAGCGCCAGCAGCACCAGCGGCGCCACGGTCATCGCCACCGCCAGCCAGACAAAAAAGGCGTACCCGCCCATGGCGAAAAAATCGCTCCACGATGAAAATGCCGGACTCACCGGTGCCCCCTTTTCAGTATCAGTTCGCTCACCCACGGGCGGCGTTTTTCCATCAGTAAAATCAGGTTGCGCATCCGCATCAGCGAAAGCGTCATAAAGAGCAGCAGGTAGCCGGCGATGGCCCAGCGCAGCGGCGAGCGCATCGCCGGGTCGATACTCTGCTGCATCCGCGTCGAGCCCTGGTGCAGGGTGTTCCACCACTCGACGGAATAGTGGATAACCGGCAGGTTCACCACGCCGACCAGCACCAGAATGCCCGCCGCGCGCCCGGCCATTTTACGGTCGTCAAAGGCGTGCCACAGGGCGATGACCCCGGCGTAGAGAAACAGCAGCACCAGCTCCGAGGTCAGACGCGCGTCCCACACCCACCAGGTGCCCCACATCGGTTTGCCCCACGCCGCGCCGGTGACCAGCGCGATGAAGGTGTACACCGCCCCCACCGGCGCCATCGCCGCGACGGCAAGGCTGGCCATTTTCATCTGCCAGACCAGCCCGGTAAACGCCGCCACCGCCATCGCCGCATAGATACCCATTGACCAGATGGCCGCCGGGACATGCAGGTACATAATGCGGTAGCCCTCCCCCTGCTGGTAGTCCGCCGGGGCGAAACCAAAGCCCCGGACCCAGCCGGTGGCCAGCGCGATGATGCCGGCTGCCGCCAGCCACGGCACGAGCCTGCCGCAAATCTGATACAGCCGGGGCGGCGCCGCCAGCTGATGAAGGGTTTTCCACATCGTTGTCACCTGACCTCCTGAAACCAGTAAAATGTCCGTCGCGCCGGGGCGCTACTGCACGCTGAGGCGCAGCGCCGCCGCAGTGGCGAAGGGGCTTAACGTCGCGCTGCCCGCCAGCAGCGCCCCCAGCACCGCCAGATAACCGTCAGCGGGTAAATGCATCGATGCCGCGTCCATCGCCGCGGCGGCGAAAATCAGCACCGGGACACTCAGCGGCAGCACCAGAATGCCCAGCAGGACGCCGCCGCGCCGCAGGCCGGCCGTCAGCCCGACGCCCGGCGCGGCGAGAAACCCCAGCGCCGGCGTGCCGAGCAGCAGCGTCAGCGCCATGATTTTCCAGCCGTACACGTCCATCCCCAGCAGCAGCGCCACCAGCGGGGAGAGCATAATCAGCGGCAGGCCGGTCACCGCCCAGTGGGCCAGCACCTTCGCCAGCACCACCGCCGGCAGCGGCACCGGCAGCAGCATCAGCTGCTCCAGGCTGCCGTCCTGCAGGTCGTCGCGAAACAGCCGCTCCAGCGCCAGCAGCGAGGCCAGCAGCGCCGCCACCTGGATGATGCCCGGCGCGATACGCGCCAGCAGCTGCGGCTGCGGCCCGACGCTTAACGGAAACAGGGTGATGACCATCAGGAAGAACCACAGCGGGCCGGCGATGTCCGCGCCGTGGCGGAACGCCACGCGCAGCTCGAGACAGAAGACACGCCACATCACAGCCCCGCCTCCCCGCCGGTCAGCGCCAGACGGCGGACGGTGTCCGCGGCCCCCGGCAGCGGCTGGTGGGTGGTGAGAATGACCATCCCGCCCTGCGCCGTGTGCGCCGCCATCCGCCGGGTGAGGCGCGCCACGCCGTTAACATCAATGGCGGTGAACGGTTCGTCGAGCACCCACAGCGCGGCGCGGGTCAGCCACAGGCGGGCCAGCGCCACCCGGCGCTGCTGCCCGGCCGAGAGCCGGGCGACCGGCACGTCCTCAAATCCCGCCAGCCCGGCCTGCGCCAGCGCCTCCGGGAGACGCGCGCCGTCGCCGGGGTGGAAGAAGTGCAGGTTCTCCCGCGCCGTCAGGCGGGTTTTAATCCCCGGCTGGTGCCCTATCCACAGCAGGCTGCGATGGAAGCTGTCGCGCACGCGGCGCAGGGGCTCGCCCTGCCAGTACACCTCGCCGCCGTCCGGGCGCGCCAGCCCGGTCAGCAGGCGCAGCAGGGTGGTTTTTCCGGCGCCGTTGCCGCCGGTGACCTGCACCCACTCCCCGGCGTCCACGGTGAACGACAGCCCGCGAAACAGCGTCCTCTCGTCCCGCTCGCAGTACAGATCTCTGGCTTCAAGCATTCCCACTCATCAACGTCCTGTCAGAAACCTGGTTTAACATCACGCATATCCGGCAGTTTATGCGCGATCCCTTTGTGGCAATCGATACAGGTCTGTCCATCTTTTACCGCCTGATCGTGCATTTTCGCCGCGACGCCTTTTTGCGCGGTCAGATCCATAAAGTCGAAATTGTGGCAGTTACGGCATTCCTGCGAGTTGTTGTCTTTCATGCGCCGCCACTCATTTTGTGCCATTGTCAGGCGATGAGCTTCAAATTTCTGCGGTGTATCTATCAGCCCAAATACCTTCGCGTACAGCTCTTTACTGGCTTTGATCTTACGGATCATCTTCGGCCCCCACTCATGCGGCACATGGCAGTCAGGACAGGTGGCACGAACGCCGCTACGGTTGTTGTAGTGGACGGTTTCCATATACTCCTCATACACCGTGTTGCGCATTTCATGGCAGCTAATACAAAACTCTTCGGTGTTAGCCTTTTCCATTCCGGTATTGAAGCCGCCCCAGAAGATGATGCCGCCGATAAAACCGATTAACAGCAGCGTCCCCAACGCCAGGCGGCTGGGGCTGCGCCACCATCGCCAGACGCGCTTTATCCAGCCAGGTTTACGGTTAGAATTTTCCATAATGACCTCTTATTTCCCGTAACCTTGCGAGGGGGTAAAGGTATTGTCGATAATCGGCGCGGTATCAGACTGCGGTACGTGGCACTGCAGGCAGAAATAACGACGCGGCGCGACGTTGCCCGACACTTTACCGTCGCTGTCCATAAAGTGCGTCGGACTGATACGCGGCGCGCCCGTCGTACGATAACTTTCCACGCCGTGGCATTGCAGACAGCGGTTGGTATTGGTCGTCACCTGGTAGCCCTCGACGCTGTGCGGGATCATCGGCGGCTGGTTGACGTAATTTAGCGGCATACGTTCCTGCTCTTTCGGCATACGAATCGCCCCTTCCTGCGTCCCGGATACTTCCGGCGACTGGCTCAGATCCACTCCGTTTGCCGCCCAAACCGCACCACTTACCACCAGGGCAAGCGTGGCCATCCATTGACACAGCGCTTTCATCAGGTCATGGCTTTTCATTGTTTCGCTCCCGAACTCCATCGCATTTACACTTCATCCTTCGAGCTGCCTCTTTGTTGGCTGCGCTCGAAAATCCCAGTCACATCGTTATCTATGCTCCCGGGGATTTCCTCGCTTACCGCCGCGATGCATCCCGAATGATGTTGTGTATCGTTATTGTAAAAACATCCTCAGAACAGACATCCACGCAGCGACCGCAGGTCATGCAGTCGCGGTGAGTGACCTGCGCCGGGCTTTGCTCATCCAGCACCGGCGCACGTAGCACATGCGGTTCCGGGCAAACATGAAAACAATCCATACAGCGATTACATTTCTCACGTTTTTTGGCCGTCACGGTCACTACGCCTTTACTGCCCAACACGCCATACAGCGCGCCCATCGGGCAAATATGCCCGCACCAACCGTGCTCAACGACTAATAAATCAAATAAAAACAAAGCAATAATTAGCAACGCGCCGCTACTAAATCCCATAATCAGACTACGACCTAACAGCGACACGGGATTAATCCATTCCCACAGCAGCGTGCCGGTCAACGCCGAACCGATTAACACCACCACCAGAAGGACGTACCGTATATGGCGTGGAATCGTCGCAGACTGGTTCAGGTCAAATTTCCTGCGCATCCAGTTAGCCAAATCGGTAACGGGGTTTAGCGGGCAAACCCAACTGCAAAATAATCGCTTTCCCGCCAGCGCATACAGCACAGCGATAATCACTGCTCCCGTCAGCGCCACGGTAGCGGGAAGATGTCCACTGGCGAGACTTTCCAGGGTAATCAGCGGATCGGTCAACGGGAGGGTATCGAACAGCAAACTACTGCTGTAGTTGCCATGCAAAACCCAAAAGCCCAGCCACGGGCCGCTGAGAAACATCCCCAGCACCATAAACTGGCTGATACGGCGTAACACCAGCCAGCGGTGGCTACGCCACCAGCCTTTTTTCGCCCGCGCTTCTCGCCCGGCGTCGCGTTTACGATTTGCCATCTTTCCCCTCCAGCCAGCCGAAGCGGTAATGGTGTCCTAACTCCCCTTTCGCCAATGACAACGGCAACACTTTTATCGCTGGTTGCTCCAGTACGCAGACTTTTTCGCATTTGCCGCAGCCGGTACAGGCGTCGCTGTGTACGGTGGGCAGAAAGCGCGCATGTTTGCCGGTGCGCATGTTGCGATCCAGCTCCAGCGTGATGGCCTCATCGATTTTCGGGCATTCGCGGTAACAAACGTCGCAGCGCAGCCCCTGAAAGTTGAGGCAGTTTTCCTGATCCAGCAGCACCGCCAGCCCCATGCGCGAGTCATCAATGGAGGCGATATCTTTATTCAGCGCCCCACTGGGGCAGACTTTGGCGCACGGAATGTCTTCACACATTTCGCAGGGGATGTCGCGAGCGACGAAATAGGGCGTGCCTGCCGATAGCCCGGAGGCCAGCGTCGCCAGTTTTAGCGTGTCGTATGGACACGCCTGAACGCACTGCCCGCAGCGCACACAGGCGCTGGCGAAGACATTTTCATTCAGCGCGCCAGGCGGACGCAGCCGCACGCCCGTTGCGCGCGCGGTTTGCTGTTGCAAGCCCAGCGCCACGCCAACCGCCGCCAGCCCGCCCGCAGTGCGCACAACATCACGCAGAAAGCGGCGGCGGCCATTTTGGGGTTTCGCTGTACGGGACATAACGCGTTACACCTTCGCCAGCTTAACGGCGCACTTCTTGAAGTCCGTCTCTTTAGAGAGCGGGTCCGTCGCATCCAGCGTCAGGTTGTTCACTAGCTGAGCGGCATCGAAGAACGGCATATACACCAGTCCCTGCGGCGGACGGTTACGTCCACGCGTTTCGACAATCGAAATCACTTCGCCGCGGCGGGATGACACTTTAACCTTATCCCCACGACGCAGATCGCGCGCTTTCGCATCCAGCGGGTGAATAAAGACCACCGCTTCCGGGAAGGCGCGATGCAATTCAGGCACGCGGCGCGTCATACTGCCGGTATGCCAGTGTTCCAGCACGCGACCGGTGGAAAGCCACAGATCGTACTCGTTGTCCGGCGACTCCGCCGCGGGTTCAAATGGCAGCGCGAAGATCACCGCTTTGCCATCCGGTTTACCGTAGAATTTGTACCCTTCCCCCGCTTTTACATACGGGTCGTTGCCTTCGCTGTAACGCCATTGCGTCTCTTTGCCTTCGACGACCGGCCAGCGCAGACCGCGCGCGTTGTGGTAATCGTCGAACGGCGCCAGATCGTGCCCGTGGCCACGTCCAAACCAGGCGTATTCTTCAAACAGCCCTTTTTGCAGATAGAAGCCCAGCTCACGAGACTCATCGTTTAACTGATCCTCTTTCAGCTCGCTCAGCGGGAATTTGCTGACCGCCGGCGTGGCGAACAGAACGTCATACAGCGTTTTACCGCGCAGCTCCGGCTTCTGGGCCAGCAACGCCTCCGGCCAGACCTCCTCGGTTTTAAAACGACGGGAGAACTGCACCAGTTGCCAGAGGTCGGATTTAGCTTCGCCCGGCGCTTTAATTTGCTGACGCCAGAACTGCGTGCGGCGTTCGGCGTTGCCGTAAGCGCCTTCTTTCTCAACCCACATGGCGGTCGGCAGGATCAGATCCGCAGACAGCGCGCTCACCGTCGGGTAAGGATCGGAGACAATGATAAAGTTACGCGGATCGCGCCAGCCCGGCATCCGATCTTCATTGATGTTCGGCCCGGCCTGCATATTGTTATTACACATTACCCAGTAGACGTTCAGCTTGCCGTCTTTCAACGCGCGATCCTGCGCCACCGCATGTAAACCCACTTTTGCCGGGATAGTGCCAGCGGGGATCTGCCAGTGTTTTTCGCAGATATCACGGTGTTTTTCGTTCGTCACGACCATGTCTGCGGGTAGACGGTGTGAGAAGGTTCCCACTTCACGCGCCGTACCGCAGGCGGAAGGCTGGCCGGTCAGCGAGAAAGGACCGCAGCCAGGCTGGGAGATTTTTCCGGTCAGCAGATGGAGGTTGTAAACCAGGTTATTCGCCCACACGCCGCGGGTATGCTGGTTAAAACCCATCGTCCAGTAAGAGATCACGCGCTTATTCGGATCGGCGTAGAGCTGCGCCAACTGTTCCAGCTGATCTTTCGGCACGCCGGTCATTTCAGCGGTCTTGTCCAGCGTATATTCCGCCACGAAGGCTTTATACTCGTCGAAGCTCATCGGTTCGGAAGCGTCGGAGCCCGGATTCTTCGCCGCTTTTTCCAGCGGGTGCGTCGGGCGTAAGCCGTAGCCGATATCCGTCGCCCCTTTACGCAGATTCACATGCTTTGTGAAGAAATCCTGATTTACCGCGTTGTTCTGAATAATGTAATTCGCGATATAGTTAAGGATCACCAGATCGCTTTGCGGGGTAAAGACAATACCGTTGTCCGCCAGCTCAAAGCTACGGTGCTGGAAGGTGGAGAGGACAGCGACCTTCACATTCGGGTCGGACAAACGACGGTTAGTGATGCGCGACCATAAAATCGGGTGCATCTCCGCCATGTTGGACCCCCACAGCACAAACGCATCGGCCTGCTCGATATCGTCGTAGCAGCCCATCGGTTCATCCATGCCAAAGGTGCGCATAAAGCCCACCACCGCCGAGGCCATGCAGTGACGCGCGTTCGGGTCGATGTTGTTAGAGCGGAAACCAGCCTTGAACAGTTTTGCGGCGGCATAGCCTTCCCAGATGGTCCATTGACCCGACCCAAACATGCCGATCGCTTCTGGTCCTTTCTCTTTCAGGGAGGTTTTAAACTTCTCCTCCATCACATCGAAGGCCTGTTCCCAGCTCACCGGCGTAAACTCGCCGTCTTTGTGATAGCTGCCGTCTTTCATGCGCAGCATCGGCTGCGTCAGACGATCTTTGCCGTACATGATTTTGGGCAGGAAGTAGCCTTTAATGCAGTTCAGACCACGGTTGACCGGCGCGTCGGGGTCGCCCTGGCAGGCGACCACACGGCCCTGCTGCGTTCCCACCAACACACCGCAACCCGTTCCGCAAAAACGGCACGGCGCTTTATCCCATTTGATGGCTTCCTGCTGCCCGACAACGGCGCGGGCGACGCCCGGCACGCTCAGACCGGCAGCCGCCGCAGCGGCCGCAACGGCGTTAGCTTTCATAAAGCTACGACGACTGAGTTTCATGGTGTTTCCTCACCTTGCTCATCCTGCTGGTGATAAACCAGCGACACCGCCAGCACGCCCTCAACATTGCGTACTGACTCAATTGTTTGCATCAGCGTTTCACTCTGATCTGCTTCCGCCACCACGATCAGTTGCCCGCTTTCAACGTCGCTTAACGCGACTTCGCAACCCGGCAACGTGTTCAACTGTGTGCCAATGGCGGCGATGTTCTGACTTTTGGCCTGCACGACCAGGCTACAGACCTGCCAGTTAGTGCGCATGGTGGTTCTCCGCTTTGATGGCTGACACGGGACAGATAGCCACACACGCCCCGCATCCGTTACAGGCCTGCGAGTCAAGCTGCGGCTGGTAAATGCCGGATAGCGTGGGACGAAAGGTAATGGCCATAGGTTCACAACTGTCCTGGCAGCGATGGCATTCAACCGATTGCCTGGCGAGGCAGTTTTCCGTGAGCGTAAAAATCAGATCCCAGGCCCTGGTGTGGCGCGGAAGAAAAAGCGATTCAGTACAGGCCTGCGCACAGGCATAACAAAAGCTGCACTCGCCCCGTTTGAAATCTACGCTCGGATATCCCCCCGCCCCTCGCTGCAGGATGTCGGCCTCACACGCCTGGATGCAGGCGTCGCAACGCAGACAATGTGCGAGAAAATAGGTTGTTTCTCTGGCCCACGGCGGAAGAATCCCATTGCTGGCGTTGCGCCAACTGCCGGTCAACATGCTTCGACGGGATAAATCAACCATGATATCGCCCTTCCATAACGACACGCTTCCATAGGGAGTGAATACCAATAAAAACCGTACAATTTATGAGTAGTTGTTTTTGTAAATAAGATATTTCAGGATGTGTAAGAGATGCATACCCCGATAGAGGTAAATGCTGTTGCCGGATCAAAAGAGTGCCAGGTAAAGACCCGTAAACGTGCTTTTTCTCACATTTCAATGAGTTATATAGATGCTTATATAACGAAAATCACTAATAGTTGATAATTTCATTTACATTATCAATATCGGAATATTCCACTATATAAAAAGACGCTATTTTATTAATAATCTTGAAAATATGAGTAAATACAGATTAATAGATAATATGAATGTGTTAATCTGTTGCCCGTGCATACCGAAAACAGCAGAAAGGAAATACTGTGAACAATCAAATGAAGATGTTTGTCCCTGCCGTCGTCTTCGCCGCCCTCGCCAGCGCCTCTGCCTGGGCTAACAATAGCGATACCGCCCAGCCGCTGGAAAAAATCGCCCCCTATCCGCAGGCGGAAAAAGGAATGAAGCGGCAAGTGATAACCCTTACCCCTCAGCAGGATGAATCTACCCTCAAAGTGGAACTGTTGATTGGTCAAACGCTGAATGTGGATTGTAACCAGCATCGCCTCGGCGGCACGCTGGAAACAAAAACGCTGGAAGGCTGGGGCTATGACTATTATGTCTTTGATAACGTCACCTCTCCGGTATCAACCATGATGGCCTGCCCTGACGGTAAGAAAGAGCAAAAATTCGTCACCGCCTGGCTGGGTGAAGACGGGATGCTGCGCTACAACAGCAAGCTGCCGATCGTGGTGTATACCCCGGCGAATGTGGACGTGAAATACCGCATCTGGAAAGCGGACGCTAACGTACAGAACGCCGTCACGCGATAATGTTACGCTGCCCGGTCACACTTACCGGGCATCTGAACATGTCGACTCACGCAGCGCTCCGGGGTTCTTTTTAAAACACGTCTGGAAACCCGCTCGCCCGCCGCAAGAAATAACCCGATGCCTGGTGGCGACGCGTGGCATCTTATCAGGCCTACCCGCGTGCGGACGTAGGGCTGCTATCAGGTGGTTCATCCGGCGCCATAGTCCATTACGCAGTACGCGCAACCGCATCACGCGAGGCGGCGTCACGTTCGTCGCCGGTGAGTTCGGTTAGCTGTCCGTTACGCATTTCAAGCAGACGATCGGCGTGAATAAAATAGTGATCATCATGGCTGATGGCGAAAATGGTTTTGCCCATTTCCTGCATTAACGGCAACAGCACCTGATAAAACTCCCGGCGGAAATGCGGGTCCTGATCGGCGGCCCACTCATCCAGCAAAATAATATCGCGCTCTTCCGCCAGCGCCAGCAGCAGCGCAATGCGCTTTTTTTGCCCTTTCGACAGTTTAAGATTCAAAATGCGCCCATCGTTTAGCTCCAGCTTGTGCGTCATTTTCAGGTGCTCAAGCCACTTTTCGACCAGAGCGGGATTGGCGGGTTTCCCCTGCGGCCCCAGCAGGCGGTCGAATAACCACACATCGGTGAACACCGCAGAAAACAGTTTGCGATAATCTTCCGGCTGCCCGGCGGCAATAGGTTGACCATCAAGTAAAATCGTTCCCGATTGCGGCTGGTATAATCCGGTCAATAACATGGCCAGCGTCGATTTCCCGCTACCGTTGCCGCCAATTAAAAACAGCAGTTCGCCGCGGTGAATCGTCAGGTTGATGGGCCCCACGGAAAACGCGTTATCCTGATAGTGGAAAACCACGTTGCGCAGCTCCAGCGTCTTCCAGTCGGGAAAGGCTTTCGGCTGCGGAAAATCAGGCTTATACGGGGCGAGCGCGAATTTATTCAGTTTATTAAACGCCACCTGGGCGGTCAGTAGCGTTGGCAACGCCCCCACCGCAGACAGCAGCGGCGTGCGCAGGAACAGCAACGTCAGTGAATAAGTCGCCGCGACGTTAGTATCCGCCCAGCCGAGACTATTCGCCATCCAGAAGACCAGGCCTATCGCTCCCAGCATCATGATATTCGACCAGTTGACGGCGCTCAGATGAAAAGTATCGGCACGGATAATGTGATGACGGTACTCTTTGGCGTCCGGGGTATAGCATTGCTGAAAAATCTGCTCCGCACGCTCGCGGTTTAGCGTCAGCTCTTTGCGTCCTTCCAGCACCGTCTGATAGTCGTTGTACAGCTTATCTTCGGTCTCGCGCAGGGTCGCCATATGCTGGTAAACCCGCGCCACCAGCACGAATCCGCCCCAGATAGTGACCGCCATCCAGATAGCCGTAACCAGCAGCATTTTTGTCGATAGCATCGCCAGATACGCCGCCGAGCCGACGGTGAGGATAATGCCCTGCACCAGCTCAGGCAGACGCACAAAGGCGATAGTAATATTGCGAATATCGCTGGTCAGACCGGCCAGTAAAGAGGCGCTGCCCAGTTGCTCAATGCGTTCAACGTGCGTATCCAGAATGCGCTTGATAAATTCGCTGCGCAGGCGGTAAACGAAATGGTGTCCCAGAGTGGTGAGCGCCAGTTGGGAACCTAATGTGACGACCATTAGCAACAGGAGCAGACCGAGAAATTCCGGCAGCACCATGACGGTGGTGTCCACCGTTTCAATCAGGCGCTGATTGATAAACGCGATCAGGCCAATCCCCAGCGCCGCGCTGGCGAGGCTCAGCGCCATCACGCTAATAAATGGCCAGCGGTACTGCCGCCAGACAAGAATAAGAAGTTCCATGCATACAACCCGGACCGATAATAACAGCCCGCAGTTTAACTAACTCCACCTGCACAGCAATAATAATTCTTATTTTTATTCTTTTTCAGCCGCCTGACGGAAGGTGAGATTGTAACGAAATTCACCGGTCATGGGATGAAAGCCCGCTTTAAGCGGCTGGATACCATGATAAAACAGCCGGGACTCGCCGCCCCAGACCACGATATCGCCATGCTCCAGTAAGATCCGCTGGAGCGGATCGCTGCGACGCAGGCCGCCAAACTGAAAAACCGCCGGCACCCCCAACGAAACTGAGACGATAGGCGCGCGCAGATCCGGCTCGTCTTTATCCTGATGCAGCGACAGTTTAGCGCCGGGCGCGTAGCGATTGATCAGGCAGGCGTCCGGTTGGAAGCTCGCATACCCTGCCGCGATTGCCGCCTGACGACATACGCTGGCAAACGATAACGGCAGCGCAGGCCAGGGTTTATCGGTCAACGGATCGCGCACGGCATAACAATAACCGTGACGATCGGTGGTCCACCCTAACGCGCCGCAGTTGGTCATCGCCACCGACATGGTGTAGCCGCCCGGCGTCACCATCTGACGAAACGGAGACTGACTGGCGACAAAACCGATATCGTCTAATAGCGACTGCGCCGCGCGAAACGCAAAGCAGCGCAACACCACCGCGCCAGGCGCCAGGGGCTCTTGCCAGGGCGCTTCATCAGCAAATAGATCCAGCATTGCTACTCCTCTTTTTGCGCTTCTCGCTTTAATAGCTGCGCTTTTCGACGCACGCCCCAACGATAACCGGAGAGCGCGCCATCGCGACGCACGACCCGATGACACGGGATCACCATCGCCAGTTTATTCGCGCCGCACGCGCTGGCGACCGCGCGTACCGCCGTGGGTTTGCCGATAGTCGCGGCAAGCTGTTGATAGCTTACGGTTTCGCCGCAGGGAATTGCGCATAACGCCTGCCAGACCTGCTGTTGAAACGCGGTTCCCTGGATATCCAGCGGCAACGAGAGCAGCACATCGCGTGTGTTGATAGCCGCGACAACCTGCCGCACCCGTTGCTGAAAAAGCGCGTCAGCAGGTTCGTGGCGGGCCGTCGGGAAAAGGGTGTGTAATTCAGCCAGTAGCGCCTCGTCGCTATCACCGGGGAGAATCGCGCAAATCCCCCGCTCGCTCTCCGCCACCAGGCACCGTCCGTAAACCCAGTCCGTCAGCGCATAGCGAACGGAGACATTATCGCCGCCTTTGCGAAACTGTTTTGCCGTCATGCCCAGCGTCTGGTCGGCATGACGATAGTAGCTACTGCTATCCGGGAAGCCGGCGCGATAAATAGCCGCCGTGATCGGCTCTCCTTTCGCCAACGCCTCACGCAGCCGCCGGGCGCGCCACGCCTGCTGCCACCCTTTCGGCGTCATACCGGTGCTCGCTTTAAACAAACGGTGCAGATGAAACGGGCTCATCGCCACCGCCTGCGCCAGAGACGCCAGCGTTACCGGCGTCTCCTGCTCAAGTAAACGGCAGGCGCAGGCAATCTTATCCAACCGCCGTTGCTGCGCGCGCGCATTATCCGGCTGACAGCGCTTGCAGGGGCGAAAACCGGCGTCCAGCGCCTGCTGCGCGTTGGCAAAAAAGCGAACATTTTTACGTAATGCCCGCTTCGAGCGACAAGAAGGGCGGCAAAAAACGCCGGTAGTTCGCACCGCAAAAACGAAACGCCCATCCGCGCTGGCATCGCGCGCCTGCACCCGCAGCCAGCATTCATCATCGGTAAGTAACGCTTTTTTCATCATAGACTCCTTCATTAAGCATAGTGCTTGCTTACATGCAGTGTGTCCGTAAATCCGCCCACAAAAACCCGTAATCTTGCGTTTTAATTCTTATCGCTCACCAGGAACGTTTTGAACTGCGGCGACATCCAGGTTTTAAAGCCTTCACCTTCTTTCATGATCATAAAGACCGCCAGCCCTTCCCGCCGCACGACCTCTTGCGCCTTTTGCGTACCAAGCACCATCAGGCCGGTGTCCCAGCCGTCCGCTTCCAGCGCCGTTGGCGCAATGACCGTAACCGATACCAGGTTGTGTTCAATGGGGCGCCCCGTTTGCGGATCGATAACGTGCGAGACGCGCTTGCCATCCAGCTCATAATAGTTACGGTAGCTGCCGGAGGTGCTGATGCCATGCCCGTTGATATCCACAATCGCCTGCACCGCGTTTTCCCGGTCGGTCGGCTTCTGAATCGCGACGCGCCACGGCTGCCCCTGCGCATTCATCCCGCGACTGCTTAATGCGCCGCCCACCGAGACCAGATAACGCGCAATGCCCTCCTGCTCCATCAGACGCGCCAGGTGATCCGCCGCATAGCCCTCCCCGACCGTGGAGAGATCAACATAAAGATCCGGCAGATCTTTTTGCAAAAACTGATGTCCAGCCCTGTCGATAACCTGCAAATGTTGCAGGCCTGTTTTCGCTTTTGCCGCATCGATTTGTGCTGGTGTTGGGATATGCAGCGGCTGCCGATCCGGCCCAAACCCCCACAGATTGACCAGCGGGCCCACGGTGATATCCATCGCGCCATCCGTCTTCGCGCCAATACGCAGCGCCGAGGTCACGATATCCGCCATGGCTTCGCTGACCGGCCAGGGCGCAAGGCTGCGTGAATGGTTAAAACGCATCAGCGCGGAGTCATTTTTATAGGTAGAAAGCAACCAATCATCAGCATCAAGCTGAGTCTGGATTTTAGTCTGTAACTCTGCGGCGCGTTTCGCATCGATACCAACCACGCTCACCCGCCAGAGGGTCCCCATCGTTTTACCTTCCAGCACCTGAGCGGCAGGTGACGCTGTTGTCGTTTCGGGAGCCTCATCGCAGCCCATAAGTAAAAAAGCCGCCGCCAGACACACGGCCCGGCAAAAAGTCATTTTCATCGCTGTTTATCCTCATTCGAATGGACGCAAGCGTATATCAAAACGTCGTATTTGTACGCCGGAATAAGGCATGAAAAAAGGGCCCGCAGGCCCTTTAGCAACATCTTTTGCTGATTAGAACTGGTAAACCAGACCCAGCGCTACGATGTCGTCGGTGTTGATGCCCGCATCGCGGGTAAAGTCGTTTTTATCCAGCAGGTTGATTTTGTAATCAACATAGGTGGACATGTTTTTGTTGAAGTAGTAAGTCGCGCCGACATCAACATATTTTACGATGTCCTGGTCGCCATAGCTGGCGCCGTAGCCGTTGCTGATGTCCTTACCTTTAGACTGCAGGTAAGCCACAGACGGACGCAGACCAAAGTCGAACTGGTACTGAGCAACCACTTCAAAGTTCTGCGCTTTGTTGGCAAAACCGTAAGAGGTGGACGGGTTGCTACCGTTAGAGGTACCAAAACGGGTTGCGTTATAGGTCTGAGAATACTGCGCTGCCAGATAGATGTTGTTCGCATCGTATTTCAGGCCGCCGGTGTAAACCGTGGCGCGATCGCCGTTACCATACAGGCGAGCGTTAGCGGTGTTGTTCTGATCGGCAGTACGTTTAGACGTGGTGATAGCGCCACCGACAGAGAAGCCTTCGCCGATTGCATAAGTCAGCGATCCGCCGTAACCGTCGCCGTTCTGGTTCAGCAGGCTGCGACCGTTGGTGTTTTCACCGCTCACGCTGCCGTTTTTGCCCTGATACTGCAACGCGAAGTCCAGGCCATCCACCAGGCCGAAGAAGTCGGTGTTACGGTAGGTGGCATAGCCGTTACCACGCTGCTGCATAAAGTTGTCAGCGCCGTAGGTGTCGCCGCCGAACTCCGGCAGAACGTCGGTCCAGGAGGTCACATCATAGGTTACGCCGTAGTTACGACCATAATCGAAGGAGCCTGCGTCAGCGAATTTCAGACCCGCAAACGCCACACGCGTCCAGGAGTCGTTGCTGCCTTCAGTCTGGTTGCCCTGAATCTGATATTCCCACTGGCCATAACCGGTCAGCTGATCGTTAACCTGCGTTTCGCCTTTGAAGCCGATACGCATGTAGGTCTGGTCGCCGTCGCTGCCTTTGTCGTCAGAGAAGTAGTGCAGGCCATCAACTTTACCAAACAGGTCTAATTTGTTGCCGTCTTTATTATAAATTTCAGCCGCATTCGCTGCGCCCGCCACCAGCAGAGCTGGTACCAGGAGGGACAGTACTTTAACTTTCATGTTATTAACCCTCTGTTATATGCCTTTATTGCTTTTTTATGCCACTGCTTACTGGTTAACCCTCATTAACCAGTCGGCAAGTCCATTCTCCGCAAAAATACAGAATAATCCAACACGAATATGATACTAAAACTTTTAAGATGTTACAGTTATCTACATAGATGTTTCAAAATATGAATTTTACGGAACTTTTTTAAAGCAAAAATCAAGTAAAAATAAGCACAAATAGACAAAATATATTCACGAAACTTTTAAAATCAACGGGTTAAATTGATGAAATTCATAGCACTGAATGATAAAACAGAATCTTCATTCGCAACTAAAATAGTGACCGCTATCATCATTAACTTTATTTATTACCGTCATTCACTTCTGAATGTCTGTTTACCCCTATTTCAACCGGATGCTTCGCATTCGGTTTTTTTTACCCTTTTTCAGGCACACCCGGCTGATTTATGCTACCTGCCTAAAACTATCACGGTTATTCACTACACTCCCCTGCTCGACCGTTCGTAAGACATTAGCAAATAATTTCTTGATATTTAGTGCTAAACATTTATAAGTAGTCTTTATATTTGTACCGTTCTGCGAAGGTTGTACGCTTTTCCCGTCCCGCCGACGGAGCGCGTGTTAAGTTGCCCGGCATGACGTAAGAGTCTGGAAATTCATTCATTACCCTTTATACTGCCCTTCACCTTCAGCGTTGCTTTTACAGGTCGTAAACATAAATGAGTCAGTCTGACACAACGGTCTCTACCCGATTCTCCCTTCTACCGGGAAGCATTACCCGTTTCTTCTTATTGCTGATCATTGTGCTGCTGGTAACGATGGGCGTTATGGTACAGAGCGCCGTCAACGCCTGGTTGAAAGACAAAAGCTATCAAATTGTCGATATCACCCATGCTATTCATAAACGCGTGGATACCTGGCGGTATGTTACCTGGCAAATTTATGACAACATCGCCGCGACCACTACGCCATCGACAGGTGAAGGACTTCAGGAAACGCGTCTGAAGCAGGATGTGTATTATCTTGAAAAGCCGCGACGTAAAACTGAAGCGCTGATTTTCGGTTCCCATGACAGCGCCACGCTGGAAATGACGCAGCGTATGTCAACTTATCTGGATACGCTGTGGGGCGCGGAAAACGTGCCGTGGTCCATGTATTACCTCAACGGACAGGATAACAGCCTGATTCTTATCTCTACCCTACCGTTGAAAGATCTCTCTTCCGGCTTTAAAGAGTCCACTATTGGCAATATCGTCGATTCCCGCCGGGCAGAGATGTTGCAGCAGGCGAATGCGCTGGATGAGCGCGAAAGTTTCTCCTCATTGCGAAAACTGGCCTGGCAAAACGGTCACTATTTTACGCTGCGCACGACCTTCAATCAGCCAGGACATCTGGCGACCGTGGTGGCGTTTGATCTGCCCATTAATGATTTAATCCCGCCGGGAATGCCGCTGGACAGTTTTCGGATAGAGCCTGACGCAACCCAGGCGACGGGGCGAAGCAGTGAAAAGGAAGCGCCTGATAGCGTCACGATTAGCTTTAACGGTTCAAAAATTGAGATCTCCTCAGCGCTTAACTCTACCGGAATGCGCCTGATCTGGCAGGTACCGTTCGGTACGCTTTTGCTTGATACGCTGCAAAATATTTTGCTGCCTTTACTGCTGAACATCGGGCTGCTGGCGTTGGCGTTATTTGGCTACGCCACGTTCCGTCATCAGCCGGGACGGACGACGGAATCGACATCCGGCAACGCGGCGAATAACGAGCTTCGCGTCTTACGCGCCATTAATGAAGAGATCGTTTCTCTGCTGCCGCTGGGTCTGCTGGTCTACGATCAGGAAGGCAACCGCACCGTGATCAGCAATAAAATCGCCGATCATCTGTTGCCGCATCTTAACCTGCAAAATATTACCAGCATGGCGGAACAGCATCAGGGCGTGATTCAGGCGACAATTAATAACGAACTGTATGAGATCCGTCTGTTTCGCAGCCAGATCGCTCCCCGCACGCAGATCTTTATTATTCGCGATCAGGACCGGGAAGTGCTGGTGAATAAGAAGCTTAAACAGGCGCAGCGTTTGTATGAGAAGAATCAGCAGGGTCGCGCCGCCTTTATGCAAAATATCAGCAACACGCTTAAAGAGCCCGTACGCCAACTGGCGGTTAACGCCGCGGCAGTCACCACGCCGGAAAGCCTGAAACTGGCGGATCAGGCGGATGTATTGGTACGTATGATCGATGAAATCCAACTGGCGAATATGCTGGAAAATGACGCATGGAAGAGCGAAGCCACGCTGTTCTCCCTGCAGGATCTTATTGACGAAGTCGTGCCGGAAGTGCTGCCCGCCATTAAGCGTAAAGGGCTGCAACTGCTGATTAATAACCATCTTAGCGGCAACGATGAACGCTGGGGCGATCGCGACGCCCTGCGTCGGATTTTGCTGCTGTTGATTCAGTATGCCGTCACAACGACCGCTATGGGTAAAATTACGCTTGAAGTCGAGCAGGATGAATCTATCGCGGAGCGTCTGACTTTCCGTATTCTGGATACGGGCGAAGGCGTAACGTTAAACGAGATTGATAATCTGCATTTCCCGTATATGAATGAAACGCAGGGCGATCATTACGGCAAAGCGAATCCGCTCACCTTCTGGCTGTGCAATCAACTGGCGCGCAAACTGGGCGGTCATCTCAACATTAAAGCGCGAGAAACGCTGGGCACGCGCTATACCGTTCATGTCAAAATGCTTCCTCACGATCAGCATACCCAGGTCGAAGAGCGCCTGCTGGACGACGTGAGCGTGATGGTCGATGTGACGTCCAACGAGGTTCGCGCGATTGTGCTGCGTCAGTTAGAAAACTGGGGCGCCACCTGCATCACGCCGGATGAAAGGCAGATAAGTCAAGAATATGATCTCTTTTTAACGGATAATCCGTCTAATCTTACTGCCTCGGGCTTGCTTTTAAGCGATGATGAGTCAGGCGTGCGGAAAATTGGCCCGGGTCAGTTGCGCGTCAACTTTAATATGAGCAATGCTATGCAGGAAGCTGTACTACAACTTATCGAAGAGCAGCTGGCGCAGGAAGAGATTCCCGCCTCCCCGCTCGGCGGAGATGAAAATGCCGAGCTTCATGCCAGCGGCTATTATGCGCTATTTGTAGACACAGTACCGGATGATGTTAAGAGGTTGTATACTGAGGCGGCAACCAGCGATTTCGCTGCGCTGGCCCAAACGGCCCACCGCCTGAAAGGGGTGTTTGCCATGCTTAATCTGGTACCCGGCAAGCAGTTATGTGAAACGCTGGAACATCTGATTCGTGAGAAAGATGCTCCAGGTATAGAAAAATATATCAGCGACATTGACGCCTACGTCAAAAGCTTGCTGTAGCAAGGTAGCCCAATACATGAACAATATGAACGTAATTATTGCCGATGACCACCCGATTGTACTGTTCGGTATTCGCAAATCACTTGAACAAATCGAGTGGGTGAATGTTGTCGGCGAATTTGAAGATTCCACAGCATTGATCAACAACCTGCCGAAATTAGATGCGCATGTGTTGATCACTGACCTCTCCATGCCGGGAGATAAATACGGCGATGGGATCACCTTGATCAAGTACATCAAGCGTCATTTTCCGAGCCTGTCTATTATCGTTCTGACCATGAACAACAATCCGGCGATCCTGAGCGCCGTGTTGGATCTTGATATTGAAGGGATCGTACTCAAGCAGGGTGCGCCAACCGATCTGCCTAAGGCGCTGGCCGCGCTGCAAAAAGGCAAAAAATTCACCCCAGAAAGCGTTTCTCGTCTGCTGGAGAAAATCAGCGCAGGCGGTTACGGCGATAAGCGCCTGTCGCCAAAAGAGAGCGAAGTATTACGCCTGTTCGCCGAGGGCTTTTTGGTCACCGAAATCGCCAAGAAGCTCAACCGCAGCATTAAGACCATCAGCAGCCAGAAGAAATCGGCGATGATGAAACTGGGCGTAGAGAATGATATCGCGCTGCTCAACTATCTCTCTTCCGTCACCCTGAGTCCGACAGACAAAGAATAAATCGCTTTTATGTTACCCAGCCTGATGGCGCTACGCTTATCAGGCCTACCAGTCGACTCATCTTTTACAGGCCGGACAGGCGACGCCGCCATCCGGCATTTTTTATGCCCGCGTTTTACGTACTCGTTCGGCATACACCGCCAGCGTCTGTTTCAACACATCCAGCGTCACAGGCTTCGACAAACAGCTGTCCATACCGGACTCCAGGCAACGTTGTTTCTCTTCCGCCAGCGCGTTCGCCGTCACGCCGACGACCGGCAGCGTCAGCCCAAGCTGACGGATACGCTGCGTCAGGCGATAGCCGTCCATGTTCGGCATGTTCACATCGCTCAGAACAATATCGATAGCATTTTTACTCAGCACATTCAGAGCGTCCACGCCATCATTGGCTGTCTTACACTGATACCCCAGCGATCCCAGTTGATCGGCCAGCAGACGGCGATTGATCGGATGATCGTCAACGACCAGAATCATCATGTCGTCATTTGAATCTGCGGTTTTATCCGTCGTCGGCAATGCGCTGGAAAGCGCTTCACTATCCAGCTCAATACTATAGATACGCGCCAACAGCGCGGGCAACTCATGCACCGACGCCACACTATGCACCCACTCGCCAGGCGCTCTTTCCAATGGAATCCCGATATGACGGCGGCAAAAGACGACCGCCGCCCTCCCCTGCCAGGTATGCTCCAGCGCGTCATCGACAATCAAAATATCGTCTGCGGCGGGTTCTTGCCCTTCATAACGCTGCGTATGAACGCCGCTACGCGCCAGACTGGTCTCAATAAACTGGCACAAAGAAGTATTGCGCACCGCCAGCCAACAGCAGGTTCCGGCGAGTCCTTCCACGCTCTTTTTCACAGGGTATTGCGCGCCATAAAGCGGGATGCGCAGCGTAAACTGGCTTCCCATGCCCGGCTCCGAATCGACGGAAATATCGCCGTCCATCATGCTGATCAATTTTTCGCAAATCGCCAGCCCCAGACCGGTCCCCTGAAAGTTACGCTGTACGCCGGTTCCCACCTGGAAGAAGGGATCGAACAGGCGAACCACCTCTTTTGCCGGAATACCGACGCCGGTATCCCGCACGCGAATGCTGAGATAATCCCCATCACAGCGCACATGCAGCACGATGCAGCCAATATCGGTAAACTTAATGGCGTTGCTCAACAGGTTTGAAATGACCTGCTGTAAACGCATCGGGTCGCCGTTCAGCGATACCGGCACGTCAGGCTCAATAAAACAATACAGGCCGAGCTGCTTACGCACCACCAGCGGCAGATAATTGGCGGTGATATGGTTCATCACCTCTCGCGGTGAAAATTCGCGCGGCTCAATCTTTAGCTGTTCCGACTCAATTTTCGAGAAGTCGAGAATGTCGCTGATAATTTTCAGCAACAGACTGGAGGAGTTATTCATCGCCGTGACCAGACGATCCACGCCTTTTGGCAACTCTTTGGTTTGCAGCAGATCGAGATTGCCAATGATACCGTACAGCGGTGTGCGCAATTCATGGCTGACCGTCGCAAGGAACATGGATTTAGACTGGCTTGCCTGCTCCGCCGCCTGCGCCATCTCCTGCAGCGACTCTTCCATTTTGACGCGCGTACTCACATCTACCAACACGCAAATCGCGACGTTTTCATTGCGATAGCGGGAATGGACGAAGCTAATTTGCAAATTGGTATTATTGCTGGTCAATACATCAACAAAGTTGACCTGCTGGCCGCAAATGATTTGCGTCAGGCGCTGTCTGTCTTCATGCGTGAGCATGTTCAGGTAGGTGTGCGCCAGTTCGTTACTCAGAATATTGACACCATCGATAGTGCGCAGAATACAGATCCCCACCGGCGCGGAGGCGACGATTTTACGGTTGAACTGTTCATGCTCTTCCAGACGCTGGGCATCGCTCTCCGCCGGAATGAAAATTCGCCGCTCATACATCCGCGCAAGCGTAAACAGCCCTGCGCCCACCAGCACGTTCAGCAGGATAGCATTCAGGATAAGAATACGAATACGCTCCAGGACTAAATCTACAGGCACAGAATAGACAATACTGAGCGAGGATGGCGGCAGGCTTTTTTTGAGTACCAGTTCGCGAAAACCTGGCGTATAACCAAACCAGGAGCGCTCCTGCATCCAGCGCGGCTCCGCTTTAATATTGCCGTCAGGACCGGTCAACGAAATCAGCGAATGGCCGTTCTCATCAATAATAGTGACGCCCATCGGCAAACTGCCGGGCGTGAAAAAATTTTCCATACGGATGGACTGCTCAACGCCCAGCAGCGCCTGCAGACGATTGGCCAGATACACCGGCGTCAGCGCATAAAAGTAGCCCACGCCCTGACGCGCGCCCTGGCTTATCCAGAAAAGGTTATTCCCACTTTCTTCCTGCGGCGCGTTGCGGTATTTCATAATCCGCTCATGTAACGCTTTTAACGCATCATCGCGCTCCACGGGCATTTCACGCAGGCCGAAATTCGCCATACAGAGGTTATCGCTGCCAATCAGGAAAACGCGGTTAAGATCATACGCCGCTGAAAAGTTGTCGCGCCAGTAACGCATAAACCAGGCCAGCGACTCCAGCGAACCGCGCCAGGCGGAGCCCATCGCCGCACAGTCTGAGTCGGCGAATAGCGGTT
Source organism: Salmonella sp. SJTUF15570 (assembly GCF_043357055.1). Classification (NCBI taxonomy): domain Bacteria; kingdom Pseudomonadati; phylum Pseudomonadota; class Gammaproteobacteria; order Enterobacterales; family Enterobacteriaceae; genus Salmonella; species Salmonella sp. SJTUF15570. The sequence continues at coordinate 25,895 of NZ_JBEUKJ010000010.1, forward strand.
CAAAGTCCGGCACCACCATTTTGTCATCACGCGCACGCGACGACATGACGCCGTTTTCCGCCGTTAAACGGTTCTCGGCGATATATTTGAGCTCTTTCATCACGTCCGATGTGCGCTGGATAAAACGCTGCGCCTGATCGGAGCTAAGGTTGAACTCCTGACGAATTTCAGATTCCCGCTGGTGCAGGGCATTGACGATGTAAAACACCGAAACAAAGGCGATTAAAAGCCAAATGAGTAACGCTAACGCTCTGAATAAGTAGCGCGAGACTTTCAGCGTAGTTCGAAAGGAAGCAAGGTATTTCAAAGGGGCGAAGCTCCGCCTCAGGATGTAAATAGAGTGTGACTAAGGTAGCGGTAAATGACGTAGCCCGCAACGGCAAAGAAAAAGGGCCGGATATCCGGCCCTCGCACAGCAATAACATTACTCGTCAGCGTCATCCGCAACGTCGTCATCGCTTTCCGCTTCCGGGGCGATATCCTCATCCCCTTCCGCCACGCTGCCGTCGATAGCGTCGAGTTCTTCGTCATCTACCGGTTCAGCAACGCGTTGCAGACCCACCACGTTTTCATCTTCCGCCGTGCGGATAAGGATAACGCCCTGGGTATTACGTCCCACTACGCTGATCTCGGACACACGGGTACGCACCAGAGTACCGGCATCCGTGATCATCATGATCTGGTCGCAATCGTCTACCTGTACCGCACCGACAACGGAACCGTTGCGCTCGGTCACTTTGATAGAGATAACGCCCTGCGTCGCACGAGACTTGGTCGGGTACTCGTCCGCTGCGGTACGCTTCCCGTAGCCGTTTTGCGTTACGGTCAGAATAGCGCCTTCGCCGCGTGGGATGATCAGAGAGACGACTTTATCGTCTCCCGCCAGCTTAATACCGCGCACACCGGTCGCGGTACGCCCCATCGCACGGACGGCGTCTTCTTTGAAGCGCACCACTTTGCCCGCGGCCGAGAACAGCATGACTTCGTCAGAACCAGAAGTCAGGTCAACGCCAATCAGCTCGTCGCCGTCGTTGAGGTTCACCGCGATAATACCGGCGGAACGCGGACGGCTGAATTCGGTCAGCGCCGTTTTCTTCACGGTACCGCTGGCGGTCGCCATAAAGACGTTGACGCCTTCTTCGTACTCACGAACCGGCAGAATCGCGGTGATACGTTCGTTGGCTTCCAGCGGCAGTAGATTGACGATCGGACGACCGCGCGCGCCACGGCTGGCTTCCGGCAACTGATAGACCTTCATCCAGTACAGACGGCCCCGGCTGGAGAAGCAGAGGATGGTGTCATGGGTGTTGGCTACCAGCAGGCGGTCGATAAAGTCTTCTTCTTTAATACGCGCGGCAGATTTACCTTTCCCACCACGACGTTGCGCTTCGTAATCCGTCAGCGGTTGATACTTGACGTAACCCTGGTGAGACAGCGTCACGACAACATCTTCCTGGCTAATCAGATCTTCGATATTAATATCGGCGCTGTTGGCGGTGATTTCGGTACGACGCTCATCGCCGAACTGATCGCGAATTAACTCCATCTCTTCGCGGATCACTTCCATCAGGCGATCGGCGCTGCCCAGAATGTGCAGCAGTTCAGCAATCTGCTCCAGCAGCTCTTTGTATTCGTCGAGCAGTTTTTCATGCTCCAGGCCGGTCAGTTTCTGCAAACGCAGATCCAGAATCGCCTGCGCCTGCTGCTCAGTCAGGTAATACTGACCGTCACGCACGCCAAATTCTGGCTCCAGCCATTCCGGACGCGCAGCGTCATCACCAGCGCGCTCGAGCATCGCAGCAACGTTGCCCAGATCCCACGGACGCGAAATCAGCGCCGCTTTTGCTTCTGCCGGCGTTGGCGCGCGGCGAATCAGTTCGATAATCGGGTCGATGTTGGCCAGCGCAATCGCCAGAGCTTCAAGGATATGCGCGCGGTCACGGGCTTTACGCAGTTCAAAAATAGTACGACGCGTCACCACTTCACGGCGGTGGCGCACGAACGCTGAAATGATGTCTTTCAGGTTCATGATCTTCGGCTGGCCGTGATGCAGCGCCACCATGTTAATACCGAAGGAAACCTGTAGCTGGGTCTGGGAGTAGAGATTATTAAGCACCACCTCGCCCACCGCATCGCGTTTCACTTCAATCACGATGCGCATCCCGTCTTTGTCGGATTCGTCACGCAGCGCGCTGATGCCTTCCACGCGTTTATCTTTCACCAGCTCGGCGATTTTCTCGATCAGGCGCGCTTTGTTCACCTGATAGGGAATTTCATGGACGATGATGGTTTCACGGCCCGTTTTGGCGTCAGCTTCGACTTCCGCGCGGGCGCGAATGTACACTTTGCCACGACCGGTACGGTAGGCTTCTTCGATACCACGACGACCGTTGATGATCGCGGCGGTCGGGAAGTCCGGACCCGGAATATGTTCCATCAGCCCTTCAATGCTGATGTCTTCGTTGTCGATATACGCCAGGCAGCCGTTAATCACTTCCGTCAGGTTGTGCGGCGGGATATTCGTCGCCATACCTACTGCGATACCGGAAGAACCGTTCACCAGCAGATTCGGAATTTTGGTCGGCATGACGTCCGGAATTTTTTCCGTACCGTCATAGTTATCCACGAAATCCACCGTCTCTTTTTCGAGATCGGCCATCAGTTCGTGGGCGATTTTCGCCAGACGGATCTCCGTATAACGCATTGCCGCCGCGGAGTCGCCGTCAATAGAACCGAAGTTACCCTGACCATCCACCAGCATGTAACGCAGCGAGAATGGCTGCGCCATACGAACGATGGTGTCATACACTGCAGAATCGCCGTGGGGATGGTATTTACCGATTACGTCACCAACGACACGGGCAGATTTTTTATAGGCTTTGTTCCAGTCATTGCCCAATACGTTCATGGCGTAAAGTACGCGACGGTGTACCGGCTTCAGGCCATCTCGGACATCCGGCAGCGCACGGCCAACAATGACCGACATCGCATAATCCAGATAGGAGCTCTTCAGCTCTTCCTCAATGTTGACCGGTGTAATTTCTCTCGCAAGGTCGCTCATCTAACCGCTATCCCTCTACTGTATCCCGGATTCAAAGGTCGCAAATTATAACACATTCGCCCACGTACTGGTAAACGGAATGCAGCCAGACAATGCTTTATTCGGGTGCCGCATGCTCTCTTCATTTATAAGCGTGGCCTCGGCGTTTATTGGCGATCGGCTTCAGAGGCGACACAGGGGAGATCGGGGCCTGGCCAGCAAGAGGTTAGAAAATCAATACCTCCCGTGTATACCCGTCATACTTCAAGTTTCATGTGCGTTGGCGGCGAGTTACTCGGCCCATCCCTGGGCCTCCCCCCGTCGCGGTTAGCGCAAGCGCTGTTCAAGACGGTTAACCATTTTATCCTGCAACTCGAATTATTTAGGGGATATGCCGGGAGGCATAAACCATAATCAGTATCACCAGATGCTATTTAATCACATAGGCCAGGTATTCTTTCACTACCTCATCGTTTAATTCCTGACCCAATCCGGGCTGTTCCGGCGCGACATAATAGCCATTTTCCGGTTGATAATCGTGGGTACAAAGTTCCCGAATAGATGCTTTCATCGCATTGGTATGATGCTCATGAATAATAAAGTTGGGAATTGCTGTTTCCATATGCAGCGCGGCTACCGTGGAAACAGGACCGCCGCAAACATGCACCTGTACAGTGGTGTCATAAATATTAGCATAGTCACAGATTTTCTTTCCTTCGGTAATTCCGCCGCAGAGACACAAATCAGGTTGCGCTACGGCAATAGACTGCTTCTCCAGTAATTCCCTGTATCCCCATCTTGTGTAGGAACGCTCGCCAGTGGCGATTGGAATCGTTGTTGAACGGGAAACTTTCTGCATATTATCAGAATTTAATGGATGAATCGGTTCTTCATAAAGAAAGATACGATACTTTTCTATCGCCTTCGCAAATTGAATAGCTGAGTTTGTACCAAGAAGAGAATGGATTTCCACGATAATATCAGCATCATCCCCCATTGCTTCACGCATAGCGGCAATTCGCGCTTCCCCCATTTTTAATTGATCGGCCAGTAACAATCCTGAATAGTTACGATTTTTATTCTGAAAAACACAGTCATCGCCATTACGATCGATTTCGAGTGGATCCACTTTAATCGCATCATATCCATCGTCAAGAGCCGCACGCGCCGCCTCAGCATATTCATCAGGTGTCACTAATATCTGGCGTTTATCCCCCCAACCAAATTGTAACTGACTAGCATAGGTTCTTAATTTTTCATTAGTTTTCCCGCCAAGGAGCTGATAAACAGGTACACCTAAATATTTACCTTTGATATCCCAAAGAGCAATATCAATAGCGCTCATTCCGGCATAAAAAACGTTCCCGCCCCCCATCCCCCAAAAAGTCTTTCTGAAAAAGAACTCCCAAATTTTTTCGATATTTAGTGGATCTTCACCCACAATCAATGGCGCCAGATCTCTGATGATCCCTACGCCAGCTTTAGCGCCTGCGCCATAGGCCAGTCCTACTTCGCCAATACCACTTAATCCTGAGTCGGTATTCACCCGGATAAGTACTGGATTATAGGATGACATCGTTTGATCTCTTTTTTTTAATTCACAGTCAAAAACTTCAATAGACGTAATTTTCATAATTTCTCCATTTATCAGGTTCGTGATACAACATTTGTTTGTTGGCTTTTTTCTTTTTTCACATCAATTTTCATTAACGCCAAAACGGCTACCGCAGCGAAGCAAAGTATTGCCTCTACAATAAATATTCCTGTCGCACCATAATGAGTAGAAACGAATCCCAGTGATTTATTAATCAGGAATCCGCCAAGACTTGAACATGAGTTAATAAACGCAATGCTGATAGCCAACCCTGACGGCGACAATAATGCAGAAGGCAGCGCCCAGTAAGGTCCGTAATAGCTGAGGATCCCAACACCATAGAACGTTAGCCCCAGCATTCTCAACGACATTGAGGGGACAAGAGCAATCATCAGAAAACCACAGCCTGCCAGAAACATGGGTAATGCAGCATGCCATTTTCGTTCATTCTTTTTATCGGAATGCCAGCCCCACCAGGGCATGCTGAACATAGCGAAAATAAACGGAATACTCATGATTAAACCGACGTCAGTATCCGTAAAATCAGCTGAAAATCCCTTCACCAACCCCGGCAACCAGTAGTTTGCCGCCAGAGCAGCCGCCTGAATCAACATGTAGGCGAAAGAAAGCTGAAGCAAAACTGGATTTTTGATTACTGAAAGAAAGGATGAGTTGGTATTTTTATTTAATGCAGCTGCGGTTTCATTGTCAGTGCGTAATTTATTAACTAAGGCCGATATCTGCTGTGGCGTAAGCCATTTAGCCTTTTCTGGACTGTCAGGCAGTAAATAAAATGTCAGGATGCCAAGGAATACGGTAGGGATCCCTTCAATAGCAAAAAGCCAGCGCCAGCCTTCATAATCCGGGGTATTTAAATGCTCGATGATCCAACCAGACATCGGTGCAGCCAATACCGATGCAACAGCAATAGATAACATGAAGAAACTATTGACTTTTCCGCGCTCACGAGCCGGGAACCAGCATGCAAGATAATAAACCATGCCCGGGAAAAAGCCAGCTTCAAATACCCCCAAAAAAATGCGAGCCAGCAAAATATGTTGAGTATCTTTAGCAAAAAAAATCAGCCCAGTTACCGCTCCCCAGCCGATAATAATGGAACTAATCCATTTTCTTGCACCAAGCTTTTGCAAGCCAATGCTACTCGGAATTTGAAAGATTAAATATGATATGAAGAATATAGAAGAAATATTAGCGAAATCCTCAGGCGTAATACCGAGAGATTCATTCATGCGTAATGCAGCAAACCCAATATTGACACGATCCATATAGTTAAAAAAGTAAAGAATAAAGGCCAAAGGAATGATTTTCCTTTTTACAATACGAATTGCATCGTATAAATTTTCTTGTGGACTACTCATTTTGCATCACCTTTTATGATTCAATGAATAAGGGTATTGACCGGAATCGATGTTACGTAAAAAACAATACAATTCAAAAGCTAATGTGTCATATCTGATATATCAGCAAGCAAACTTAATGAAATATACAATAACAACAATAAAGTATGTAAATTTTCTTATATCTGATATATTAGATCCGTTAATTTTGAATAAATTAATTACAATGGAGCCGGGTTTAACCATGGAGGAGAAGAAAATGAAAAATAGATTAAAGCGTGACTTTAGTCACATATCAATTGAAATACCCAAATCCATCACCCAGGTGATTAAAGAGAAAATAAGGGAGATGATTATCCATGGCGATTTCGATCTTGGGCAAGCGATCAGTGAAAATGAACTATCAAATATTCTGATGGTAAGTAAAACACCAATTCGTGAAGCTTTTATTTGGCTGAGCTATAATGAAAACTTAGTCAACATCATTCCCCGCAGTGGGACATTTGTTTTTTCTGTCACCGACGAGGATATCAATGATCTCATCAAAATGAGGGTTATCCTTGAACAGGGCGCAATTCGTGAAGCGATGGAGAAAAATGCTAACAATGTCATAGTCGAATTAAGCAATATTTTATCGAAGTCAGCAAAAATTAATGCAGAGCGAGATACGCAAGCTTACCTCAAACTGGATCATGATTTTCATTATGTTTTTGTGAAATATGCCGATAATAAATACATTTCACAAGCACACCTGTTGATCTCAGCACGTTTATTGGCAATTCGCTACAGACTGGATTTTACCGCTGAATATATCACCAGCTCTAACCGTGGACATGCCACTATTTTGGATATGTTAAAAAACAACAACGTCGAGGGCGTCTGTAATTTTATCACGCACCACATCGGTAGCGGTTTTACAGAACGCGCAAGAAAACTTCTTGCGCTGAAAGCGTAATAAAGACGGCAGTAGATATAACGCAGCGACTTTGCACCTGCTATACTGCCCCGATAGATCAATAGCGGAATCTCATGTACTCATGAACACTGAAAAACCGTCGGTAGCTCACAACGTTGACCATAATGAAATCGCCAAATTCGAAGCCGTCGCGTCGCGCTGGTGGGATCTGGAGGGCGAATTCAAGCCATTGCATCGCATCAACCCTCTACGCCTTGGCTACATTACTGAGCGCTCAGGCGGCCTGTTTGGTAAAAAGGTACTCGACGTCGGCTGCGGCGGCGGCATTCTGGCGGAAAGTATGGCACGCGAAGGCGCAACCGTCACCGGGCTGGATATGGGCTTTGAGCCTTTGCAGGTCGCCAAACTGCATGCGCTGGAAAGCGGCATCGAGGTAGAGTACGTGCAGGAGACGGTTGAGGAACATGCGGCAAAACACGCCCAGCAATACGACGTCGTCACCTGTATGGAAATGCTGGAGCACGTTCCCGATCCGCAATCGGTCGTCCACGCCTGCGCCCAACTGGTTAAACCCGGCGGCGAGGTGTTCTTCTCAACGTTGAACCGCAATGGGAAATCCTGGCTGATGGCGGTCGTCGGCGCTGAGTATATTCTGCGCATGGTGCCAAAAGGCACGCACGACGTGAAGAAATTCATTAAGCCTGCTGAACTGTTAAGCTGGGTAGATGAAACCGTCCTGAAAGAGCAACATATCACCGGGCTGCACTACAACCCGATAACCAATACTTTCAAACTCGGTCCCGGAGTAGACGTTAACTACATGTTGCATACCCGCGCTAAAAAAGCCTGACATCAAAGAATTTTCCTATAAGGGTTGCGTTAGATCATCGGGCGCAACCTTTCCCTTCGATGAAGAAATCAGCATTCGATCAAATTTTGATTTTTTTTTATGAATTGTTGACATCCTCTCCAGGCCTTATCAGACGCGCATTTAGCGATTCTTACGCTTTTGCAACCGCAATTTAACGCCAAAATCAACTCTTGTACTCAAAAGAATCCCTACTAGAATACTCACCATATAGCGTTTCACTTATCGATTACCCCCTATATATAGTATTTATCCACAGAGTTAGTCACAACGTGGCGTTGTGGATAAGCGGGGGGATATTTTTCTTTCACGGACAGGTAAACAGGTAGAAAACCACATGAATCAGAGTCTGCTGGTGACAAAGCGTGACGGCCGTACTGAGCGCATCAATCTCGACAAAATTCATCGCGTGCTTGATTGGGCGGCAGAAGGACTGAATAACGTATCGGTTTCTCAGGTCGAGCTACGCTCGCATATTCAGTTTTATGATGGGATTAAGACCTCCGATATCCATGAAACTATCATTAAGGCCGCCGCAGACCTGATCTCTCGCGATGCGCCGGATTATCAATACCTGGCTGCGCGTCTGGCGATTTTCCACCTGCGTAAGAAAGCCTTCGGCCAGTTTGAGCCGCCCGCACTTTACCACCATGTGGTAAAAATGGTTGAGCTTGGCAAATACGACAATCATCTGCTGGAAGACTACACGGAAGAAGAGTTCAAGCAGATGGATTCGTTTATCGTTCACGATCGCGATATGACCTTCTCCTACGCTGCCGTTAAGCAGCTGGAAGGGAAATATCTGGTGCAAAACCGCGTGACCGGTGAAATCTATGAAAGCGCGCAGTTCCTCTACATTCTGGTAGCGGCCTGCCTGTTCTCGAACTACCCGCGTGAAACGCGTCTTGACTATGTAAAACGTTTTTACGATGCGGTCTCTACGTTCAAAATCTCGCTGCCGACGCCCATCATGTCCGGCGTGCGTACCCCGACCCGTCAGTTCAGCTCCTGCGTACTGATCGAGTGTGGCGACAGTCTGGATTCCATCAACGCCACCTCCAGCGCGATTGTGAAATACGTTTCTCAGCGCGCCGGTATCGGCATCAACGCGGGACGCATTCGTGCGCTGGGTAGCCCGATTCGTGGCGGCGAAGCGTTCCACACCGGCTGTATTCCGTTCTACAAGCACTTCCAGACGGCGGTGAAATCCTGCTCGCAGGGCGGCGTGCGCGGCGGCGCGGCGACACTGTTCTACCCGATGTGGCACCTGGAAGTGGAAAGCCTGCTGGTACTGAAAAACAACCGTGGCGTGGAAGGTAACCGCGTACGTCACATGGACTACGGCGTACAGATCAACAAACTGATGTACACCCGCCTGCTGAAGGGCGGCGACATTACGCTGTTCAGTCCGTCCGATGTACCCGGGCTATACGATGCGTTCTTCGCCGACCAGGACGAATTCGAACGCCTGTACGTGAAATATGAAAACGACGACAGCATCCGCAAACAGCGTGTGAAAGCGGTCGAACTGTTCTCGCTGATGATGCAGGAACGCGCCTCTACCGGTCGTATCTATATCCAGAACGTTGACCACTGCAATACTCACAGTCCGTTCGATCCGGTTGTCGCCCCGGTACGCCAGTCTAACCTGTGTCTGGAGATTGCCCTGCCGACCAAACCGCTGAACGATGTCAACGATGAAAACGGCGAAATTGCGTTGTGTACGTTGTCTGCATTCAACCTGGGCGCCATTAAAACTCTGGACGAGCTGGAAGAACTGGCTATTCTGGCAGTACGCGCTTTGGATGCTCTGCTCGATTATCAGGATTACCCGATTCCGGCTGCCAAACGCGGCGCAATGGGCCGTCGTACGCTGGGCATTGGCGTGATTAACTTCGCCTACTGGCTGGCGAAAAACGGTAAACGTTATTCCGACGGCAGCGCCAATAATCTGACGCATAAAACCTTCGAAGCCATTCAGTACTATCTGCTTAAAGCGTCCAACGAACTGGCGAAAGAGCAAGGCGCCTGCCCATGGTTCAACGAAACCACCTATGCAAAAGGCATTTTGCCGATCGACACCTACAAAAAAGATCTGGATGCGATCGTCAACGAACCGCTGCACTACGACTGGGAACAGCTGCGTGAGTCGATCAAAACCCACGGTCTGCGTAACTCCACGCTATCGGCGCTAATGCCGTCGGAAACGTCGTCCCAGATCTCCAACGCCACCAACGGCATTGAGCCGCCGCGCGGCTACGTCAGCATCAAGGCCTCGAAAGACGGTATTTTGCGTCAGGTCGTGCCGGATTATGAGCATCTGAAAGACGCTTACGAACTGTTGTGGGAGATGCCGAACAACGACGGTTATCTGCAACTGGTGGGTATCATGCAGAAGTTTATCGATCAGTCGATTTCCGCCAATACCAACTACGATCCGTCACGTTTCCCGTCAGGAAAAGTGCCGATGCAGCAACTGCTGAAAGATTTGCTCACCGCGTATAAGTTTGGCGTGAAAACGCTGTACTATCAAAATACCCGCGACGGCGCGGAAGATGCGCAGGACGATTTGGCGCCTTCTATTCAGGACGATGGCTGCGAAAGCGGCGCTTGTAAGATCTGATGAATAGTGCCGGGTAGCGCTATGCTTACCCGGCCTACGATTGTACGGTTTGTAGGCCGGATAAGGCGCTTGCGCCGCCATCCGGCGCTCATCCCATAAAGGATTCACTTCAATGGCATACACCACTTTTTCACAGACGAAAAACGATCAGCTCAAGGAACCCATGTTCTTTGGCCAGCCGGTCAACGTTGCACGCTATGACCAGCAGAAATATGACATCTTCGAAAAACTGATCGAAAAACAGCTCTCTTTCTTCTGGCGTCCGGAAGAGGTCGACGTCTCCCGCGATCGTATCGATTATCAGGCGTTGCCGGAGCACGAAAAACATATCTTCATCAGCAACCTCAAATACCAGACGCTGCTGGATTCCATTCAGGGACGTAGCCCGAACGTCGCCCTGCTGCCGCTCATTTCCATCCCGGAGCTGGAGACGTGGGTAGAGACCTGGGCGTTTTCTGAGACGATTCACTCACGATCCTACACCCACATTATTCGTAACATCGTCAACGATCCGGCGGTCGTGTTTGACGATATCGTGACCAATGAGCAAATTCAGAAGCGCGCCGAAGGGATCTCCGCCTACTACGACGAACTTATTGAGATGACCAGCTACTGGCATCTGCTCGGTGAAGGCACCCATACCGTTAATGGCAAAACGGTTGTCGTGAATCTGCGTGAGCTGAAGAAAAAACTGTATCTGTGCCTGATGAGTGTGAACGCGCTGGAAGCCATCCGCTTCTACGTCAGCTTCGCCTGCTCTTTCGCATTTGCCGAGCGTGAACTGATGGAAGGCAACGCCAAAATTATCCGTCTGATCGCTCGTGACGAAGCTCTGCATCTGACCGGCACGCAACATATGCTGAACCTGTTGCGTAGCGGCGTGGACGACCCGGAGATGGCGGAAATCGCCGAAGAGTGTAAACAGGAATGTTATGACCTGTTCGTGCAGGCGGCGCAGCAGGAAAAAGAGTGGGCGGACTATCTGTTCCGCGACGGTTCGATGATCGGCCTGAATAAAGATATCCTGTGCCAATACGTTGAATATATTACTAATATTCGTATGCAGGCGGTGGGGCTGGATCTGCCGTTCCAGACCCGCTCCAACCCAATCCCGTGGATCAATACCTGGCTGGTGTCCGATAACGTTCAGGTCGCGCCACAGGAAGTGGAAGTTAGCTCTTATCTGGTCGGACAAATCGATTCGGAAGTCGATACCGACGATCTGAGTAATTTCCAGCTCTGATGGGACGCGTCACGCTGCGTATCACTGGCACACAGCTGCTGTGCCAGGATGAACACCCTTCTCTGCTGGCCGCGCTGGAATCGCATAACGTTGAGGTGGAGTATCAGTGCCGCGAAGGTTATTGCGGCTCCTGTCGTACCCGACTGGTTGCCGGTCAGGTTGACTGGATTACGGAACCTTTAGCGTTTATCCAGCCGGGAGAGATTTTGCCCTGCTGCTGCAGGGCAAAAGGCGATATCGAAATCGAGATGTAACTCAGTGCAACTCGCTGGTGGAAACCAAAGGCATCACGCCACGTTTTTTCATCTGCACGGCATACAGTGCGCCAGCGAGTACCACCAGCACCGCGCCAGCGACATAAATCATACGATAGCCAACCGACTCAACCATCATTCCCATGATAAAGGCGCCAATCGCCATTCCGGCATCCATCGCGTTAAAGAACAGTGAATTCGCCACGCCGATTTTATGCGGTTCAACCGAGCTGATAATTTGCGTCTGGAAAACCGGCGTGACCGAACCGTAGCCGATACCGATGAGACCGCCGGAAATAATCATCATGATGCTGCCATTGGTGTAGCCCAGCGCCACCAGACCGATGGTAAAAGCCAACAGGCATGGGAAAACAACATATTTCGGCCCTTTTTTATCACAAATATTCCCGGTGAAGGTACGGCATATCATCAGGAAAATCGCGTAGCACAGCAGGAAATTACTGGCCGCCGCCATTAAATCCAGCTCACGCGCATACAGCGCCAGGAAAGCCGATACGCCGGCATAGGAGAAAGTCATAAAAAAGGTGACCAGCGCAAAAGGCAAGGCGGCGCGGTCAAACATCGCGGCAAAACCCAGATTCGGTTTCGAACCATCGGCATGACGAATTACCGGAGGGACCGTCACAATCAGGGAAAGTACAATCCCTAACGCCGCTACAGCGGAACAAAGCCAGAATGCGGCAGTGAACGCGTTCCAGCGGGCCATATTCAAACCGATCCACGGTCCTACGACCATCGCCAGGCCCATCGCTAAAGAGAAAAAGCTGATGCCCTCTCCACGTCGGGAGGCCGGAATTAACCGCGCTGAAATAGTTCCTTTTACCGTGGTAATAACACCAAACGTAATCCCATGAAGTACGCGGATAAAGAGCAGCGACTCGATAGAATGGCAAACCGGATACAGCGCAGTAATCACCAAAAAAGCCAGAGAAGAGAGCACCAGAATCTTTTTATTCGAATATTTTCCCACCCACTGCCCGGCAAACGGCCGAATAACAATTGCCGCGGCCAGGAAACATGTCACTAACAGCCCGGCCTTATCTGCAGAAGCATGCAGGCGGTCAGCGATATAAATGGGTAATAAAGTTAGCAGTACATAAAAAACAAAAAAGATAATAAAACTGACTATGGTGATTGCCCAAAAATCCTTCGTCCATAATTTTTCTTTCATTCTTAACGACCCGCTCAGATGGCGCACGCAGGCAACGCTCAGCTCAACTGAACACCTATCAGGTGCGTCAAAATGTGATGTATTCGATAGAATCGCAGTATAAACAAGTGCACTCTATTAGAAAAATTAATCGTTTTAATTATATTGATTAGGTTTTACTAATGACGCTAACCCAAATCCATGCCCTGCTTGCCGTACTGGAGTACGGCGGATTTACCGAAGCCAGCAAACGGCTATACATGACGCAATCCGCCGTCAGCCAGGCCATCTCCGCGCTTGAGGAGGAGCTCGGCGTTGACATATTGATTCGTGAGCGTCGTAAAGAGATTGAGCTTACCGCCGCCGGTAGCCGCATCGTCAGGCACTTACGCGCGATCCAGCGCGACGTCAACGCGGTAAAAGAGATTGCCGAACAAGAAAAAAAGAACCCGGCCCGTACGCTACGGATTGGCTGTTTTCCCAGCGCCTGCGCCTGCATTTTACCCGGCGTCATTCGCTATTTTGAAAGCCATCATCCAAATGTAAAAATTATCCCCTATGAAGAGAACAGTACGGCTATTATTGATTCGCTGCAGGACGGAAGTATTGATGCCGGTTTCGTTCCTTTTCCGGTCAACGGTATGTATTGCGTCCCCATTTACCGGGATAAATTCACCGTAGTGGTGCCTGAAAATCATCCCCTGGCGGCCAATAGTACAGTAACGGTCGAAGAACTGATGGACGAACCACTTATTGTCAGTAAAGGTCGTTATGAATTAAGCATTATGGCGTTGTTTAAAGAAAAGGGTATTGAGCCGATATTTAAATATGAATTTAACCATCCCGATACTGCGCTGAATTTTATTCGCCAGGGATTAGGTATCGCCTTATTGCCAGAATTAACCTTAAAAGCCACGACAGGAAAATTATGCTCCGTGGCGCTGGAACCCACCTTTTATCGACAAATTTCCCTGTTAGCAAAAGAACCGCCGGTAGAAGGAAGTCCGCTATTTTTATTACAAAAATGTATGGAAACACTGACCGATGAGGGGTTGCTATAAAACAACCCCGCCTGATGGTATTGCGTTTACCAGACTTACGCTGGCAAACGTTGCGCCAGGCCGGATGAGGCGTTTATGCCCTCATCCGGCGCGTCACTTCTACTATGGCAAGCCTTTAGTCATTTTTTTGCAGGAACATGACCGCCTTATCCGGGAAGTCAGTGAACAGCCCGTCGACACCCGCCTTGTTATACAGGATGTCGTACAACTGATTGACGTCTGTGGCATAGTCCGGCAATTGATCGGCACGCACAGTGTAAGGATGCACTACCATCTTATTCTGATGCGCGTCTTGCACCATTCCAGTCAGCTTGATATTCCCTTTCGTTGAGCCTTCCGCGACCAGCATATGGTAATCCGGACCAATACCGTCCGCATATTCCGCCACCTGCTTCATGGCGCCCGGCTTAAACATCCAGTCGTAGTTGTAATTTACCCAACGACCGTCCGGCTGTTTCTGCTGTGTTTCATTCCAGTCGGTATACGCAATAAGTTGAACCAGATTGAGATCCATCCCCATTTTGGGTTCCAGTTCATTCTTAATACGTTTCAGCTCAGCGACATCAAAACACTGCAAATAGACATTGTCCTGCTTGCCGGTGTAACCATACTTCTTCAGCACTTCCAGCGTTTTCGCGGCAATATCTTTCCCTTCCTGATGATGGAACCACGGCGCTTTAATTTCCGGATAAATACCGATATTTTTACCGGTAGAGTGATTTAATCCCTGAACGAATTCAATTTCCTCTTCAAAGGTATGAATGCGGAAATCAGATTTTCCCATCGGGAAACGGCCCGGATAAGTTTGTACTTTTTTGCCGTTTTCAATATCAAACCCTTCGGTGAACTTCAGGGATTTAATTTCATCCAGCGTAAAATCGATAGCGTAATAGCGCCCATCTTTACGCGCCCGGTCCGGAAAACGGTCAGCGACGTCAGTCACCCGGTCAAGGTAGTGGTCATGGAGGACGACCAGATGGTCGTCCTTTGTCATCACTAAATCCTGTTCCAGATAATCTGCCCCTTGCGCATACGCCATCGCTTTCGCCGGTAGCGTATGCTCCGGCAGATAACCGCTGGCGCCACGGTGGGCGATAACGACTTTTTCAGCCGCCACGGCGCCGCTTCCGATGGTCATTCCTGCCAACATTAACGCCACGCTAAGGTTTTTCAGTGTGGTTTTCATGTTATTAGCCTCCGTTGCGTTTTAACTGCAGCTCATCATGATGGCGTTTTTCACCAATCATCACGACCACCAGCAGGATTACCGCCAGAATGCTGCCGCCAATCATCACCATAAAACCGCCATCCCAACCGAAGAAGTCAACGGTATAACCCACAATGGCGCTTGCAGCGACAGAACCGCCCAGGTAACCAAACAGACCGGTAAAGCCCGCCGCCGTACCCGCCGCTTTTTTCGGCGCCAGTTCCAGCGCGTGCAGACCGATCAACATTACCGGGCCGTAGATCAGGAAGCCGATGATAATCATACAAGCCATATCAACGTTCGGGTTCCCTGCCGGGTTCATCCAGTAAACGATGGTCGCGATAGTCACCAGGGTCATAAAGAATACGCCGGTCGCGCCACGGTTGCCGCGGAAGACTTTATCCGACATCCAGCCACACAGCAGCGTGCCCGGAATACCCGCGTATTCATACAGGAAGTAGGCCCAGGAGGATTTATCCAGTGCGAAATGCTTCACTTCTTTCAGGTAGGTCGGCGACCAGTCGAGGATGCCGTAGCGCAGCAGATAAACAAACACGTTGGCGATAGCGATGTACCACAACAGTTTGTTTGGCAGTACGTACTGCATGAAGATCTGCTTCGCAGTCAGCTCTTCTTCCGCTTTTTCGTTGTAGTCGTCCGGATAGTCGTTTTTATACTCTTCGATAGGCGGCAGACCGCAGGATTGCGGCGTATCGCGCATCATTGCGAAAGCGAACAGCGCCACCACAATCGCGCCAAAGGCTGGCATATAGAGCGCCGCTTTCCAGTCGTTAAACCACGCCATCCCCAGCAGGAACAGCAGTGGCGGGATCCCGCCGCCGACGTTATGCGCACAGTTCCAGACCGACACAATGCCGCCGCGCTCTTTCTGCGACCACCAGTGAACCATCGTACGTCCGCACGGCGGCCACCCCATCCCCTGGAACCAGCCGCAAAGGAACAACAGCACAAACATCACGGCGATGCTGGATGTCGCCCACGGTACAAAGCCCATAAACAACATGACTGCTGCGGCCAGAATCAACCCTGCCGGCAGGAAAACGCGCGGATTCGAGCGATCGGACACCGAACCCATTATAAATTTCGAAAAACCATAAGCGATGGAAATCCCGGACAGCGCAAAGCCCAGATCGCCGCGTGAAAAACCCTGTTCTACCAGGTAGGGCATCGCGAGGGCAAAGTTCTTGCGCACCAGATAATACGCGGCATAGCCAAAGAATATCCCCAGGAAAATCTGCCAGCGTAATCGGCGATAGGTCGGATCAATCTCCGCCGCTGGCAAGCGCGCTTTATGCGGCGCTGGTTTAAAAATACTCAACATATTGTAGCCTCCGTGGCCCGTATTTTATTTAGAGGTAAACACCGCAGTTTGTTCAAACAACCCCGCTGCTCCCAGTGTGGCCGCGATGTTAAGTAAAGATACGTCACGTTAATGTGAATTACAGCACATATTGTTACAGTTTTATGACCAATGTTCAGAAAGGCGCACGAAATCACGTTTCATTTTCGAATAGTGAGCGATTATGCGCGAAATCAAACATTCCATATGATTTGTATGGCTAAATGATAAAAAACGAACTGTGAGGAAAAACAATGAAAACTCGCGACTCGCAAGCAAGTGACGTGATTATCATTGGCGGTGGAGCAACAGGCGCAGGGATCGCCCGCGACTGCGCGCTGCGCGGTTTACGTGTCATTCTGGTGGAACGGCATGATATAGCGACCGGCGCGACCGGGCGTAACCACGGACTGCTGCACAGCGGCGCTCGTTATGCGGTTACCGACGCGGAATCCGCGCGCGAGTGCATTAGTGAAAACCAGATTTTAAAACGGATCGCCCGCCATTGCGTCGAACCGACGGATGGTCTGTTTATTACGTTGCCGGAAGATGATCTTGCGTTTCAGGCCACCTTTATTCGCGCCTGTGAAGCGGCAGGCATTCGCGCTGAAGCCATCGATCCGCAGCAGGCTCGCATCATCGAACCTTCCGTTAACCCTGCGCTCATCGGTGCGGTAAAAGTGCCGGATGGCACCGTGGACCCTTTCCGCCTTACCGCCGCCAATATGCTGGATGCCAGAGAACATGGCGCAATCGTGTTAACCGCGCATGAAGTGACCGGGCTCATTCGTGAAGGCGCAACGGTCTGCGGCGTCCATGTGCGCAACCATCTCACTGGCGAAACCCAGACGCTTCACGCGCCGGTGGTGGTCAATGCGGCAGGTATCTGGGGACAACGGATCGCCGAATACGCCGACCTGAGTATTCGCATGTTCCCGGCGAAAGGCTCGCTGTTGATCATGGACCATCGGATCAACCAGCATGTCATTAACCGCTGCCGGAAACCATCGGATGCCGACATTCTGGTACCTGGCGATACGATTTCACTGATCGGCACCACCTCTACCCATATTGATTACAATGAGATAGACAGCAACCGCGTCACCGCAGATGAAGTCGATATCCTGCTGCGTGAAGGGGAAAAACTGGCCCCTGTCATGGCGAAGACGCGTATTCTGCGCGCGTATTCCGGCGTCCGCCCGCTGGTGGCCAGCGATGACGATCCCAGCGGTCGTAACGTCAGCCGCGGTATTGTGTTGTTCGACCACGCCGAGCGCGACGGGCTTGAAGGCTTCATTACCATTACCGGCGGGAAGCTAATGACTTACCGCCTGATGGCGGAATGGGCGACCGATGCCGTGTGCCGCAAGTTGGGCAATACTCGCCCCTGCATCACGGCGGATACGCCGTTGCCTGGCTCAAAAGAGTCTACAGAACATACGCTGAAACGCATTATCTCGCTTCCCGCGCCGCTACGCGGATCGGCGGTTTATCGGCATGGCGATCGCACGCCGGGGTGGCTGAGTGAAGGCCGCCAACACCGTAGCCTGGTCTGTGAATGCGAGGCCGTCACGGCGGGGGAAGTGCAGTATGCCGTCGAAAACTTAACCGTGAATAGCCTGCTGGATCTGCGCCGTCGCACCCGCGTAGGGATGGGCACTTGCCAGGGCGAGCTATGCGCCTGCCGCGCAGCCGGGCTATTGCAGCGTTTTAATGTGACGACCGCGGCGCAATCTATTACGCAACTCTCTGAATTTCTGAATGAGCGCTGGAAAGGCGTACAACCTGTCGCCTGGGGAGACGCGCTGCGCGAAAGCGAATTCACGCGCTGGGTTTATCAGGGATTATGCGGTCTGGAGAAGGAGCACCAGGATGAAATTTGATACGGTTATTATGGGCGGCGGTCTCGCCGGTTTGCTGTGCGGACTGCAACTCCAGCAGCATGGATTACGCTGCGCCATCGTCACCCGCGGACAAAGCGCGCTGCATTTTTCCTCCGGCTCGCTGGATCTACTCAGCGCCCTGCCCGACGGCCAACCGGTGACCGACATTACCGCCGGGCTTGATGCTCTGCGCCGCCAGGCGCCTGAACATCCTTATTCGCGTTTAGGCGCGCAAAAAGTCCTCACGCTGGCGCAACAGGCGCAAACGCTACTTAACGCCAGCGGCGCGCAGTTATACGGCGACGTACAGCAGGCGCACCAGCGTGTCACGCCGCTTGGCACATTGCGTTCAACCTGGCTTAGCTCGCCGGAAGTACCGGTCTGGCCGTTATCCGCACAGCGAATTTGCGTCGTCGGCGTTAGCGGATTACTGGATTTCCAGGCGCACCTTGCGGCAGCGTCGCTGCGCCAACGCGACCTCAACGTGGAAACCGCAGAAATCGACCTTCCGGAACTGGACGTACTGCGTGATAACCCGACGGAATTTCGCGCGGTCAATATTGCGCGTCTACTTGATAACGAAGAAAAATGGCCACTGCTGTACGACGCGCTGTCGCCAATAGCGACAAACTGCGACATGATCATCATGCCCGCCTGTTTCGGGCTGGCGAACGATACGCTGTGGCGCTGGCTTAACGAACGTCTGCCCTGCGCGCTTACGCTGCTGCCGACGCTGCCGCCATCGGTGCTCGGTATTCGTCTGCACAATCAGCTCCAGCGCCAGTTTGTCCGTCAGGGCGGCATCTGGATGCCGGGCGATGAAGTGAAGAAAGTCACCTGCCGTCGCGGTACCGTGAGCGAAATATGGACCCGCAACCATGCCGATATCCCACTGCGCCCGCGTTTTGCCGTACTTGCCAGCGGTAGCTTCTTTAGTAGCGGTCTGGTTGCCGAGCGCGAAGGGATCCGCGAACCTATTTTAGGGCTCGACGTACAGCAAACGGCCACCCGCGCCGAATGGTATCAACAACATTTCTTCGACCCACAGCCCTGGCAGCAGTTTGGCGTCGTGACGGATGACGCCTTCCGCCCCTCTCTTGCGGGCAACACGGTAGAAAATCTGTATGCAATAGGTTCTGTGCTGGCGGGATTCGATCCTATAGCTGAGGGATGCGGCGGCGGCGTCTGCGCAGTCAGCGCCCTCCAGGCCGCGCACCATATCGCTGAGCGTGCAGGAGAACAGCAATGAGCGACACACGTTTTGAAAGTTGTATTAAATGTACGGTGTGCACCACCGCGTGCCCGGTCAGCCGCGTTAATCCAGGCTACCCTGGCCCTAAACAGGCCGGACCGGATGGCGAACGCCTGCGTCTGAAAGACGGCGCGCTGTATGATGAGGCGCTGAAATATTGCATTAACTGCAAACGGTGTGAGGTCGCCTGTCCGTCGGACGTGAAGATTGGCGATATCATCCAGCGCGCCCGCGCGAAATACGATACGACGCGCCCGTCATTGCGTAATTTTATTCTTAGCCATACCGATCTGATGGGCAGCGTTTCAACGCCGTTCGCGCCGGTGGTCAATACCGCCACCGCATTAAAGCCAGTGCGCCAGTTGCTTGATTATGCGCTCAAAATCGATCATCGCCGCACCTTACCAAAATACTCTTTCGGCACCTTCCGCCGCTGGTATCGTAGCGTGGCGGCGCAGCAGGCTAAATACAAAGATCAGGTCGCCTTTTTCCATGGCTGTTTTGTGAATTACAACCATCCGCAGCTCGGAAAAGATCTGATTAAGGTGCTGAACGCAATGGGTACTGGCGTACAGTTACTGAGTAAAGAGAAGTGTTGCGGCGTACCGCTGATCGCTAACGGTTTTACGGATAAAGCTCGCAAACAGGCTATCAGCAATGTGGAGTCGCTACGCGAGGCGATTGCCGTCAAAGGTATTCCGGTCATCGCCACGTCATCCACCTGTACGTTTGCGTTGCGCGATGAATATCCTGAAGTGCTGGACGTGGACAACGCCGGGCTGCGCGAACATATCGAGCTGGCCACCCGCTGGCTATGGCGCAAACTGGATACCGGGAAAACGCTGCCGCTTAATCCTTTGCCGCTGAAAGTGGTCTACCATACGCCGTGTCATATGGAAAAAATGGGCTGGACGCTTTACACGCTTGAACTGTTGCGGCAAATTCCGGGGCTTGAATTGACGGTACTTGATTCACAGTGCTGCGGCATTGCCGGTACGTATGGATTTAAAAAGGAAAACTATCCGACATCACAGTCCATCGGCGCGCCGCTGTTCCGCCAGATTGAAGAGAGCGGCGCCGACATTGTCGTCACCGATTGTGAAACCTGTAAGTGGCAAATTGAGATGTCTACAAGCAAACGCTGCGAACACCCCATTACGCTACTCGCCCAAGCGCTCGGCTAAGTAAAAAGCGCCGGAGCCCCTCCGGCGCCATTACCCTACTCACCAGGGCCGATTTTCCATCAGACATATACCCTTCATACTTCAAGTTGCTTATGTGTTGGCTACGGATTATTTTGGGTATAAACGCGGATGTCTCTTTGCAATAACCTGCCCTATTTGGTCAACCATGACCGCTAACCCACGGGGTCATGACAGATAACGACGTTACTGTTTATAGAGCAATATCTCTTGTATCGACGCGTTACCAGCCCCCTTTAAAGAGGGGGATAACTGAATATCCCCAATAATAATTGAGAGTTATGTGAATAATAAGAAAATCAGGTCTATGCCTGATTTAATATATCCTCCACTAATAATAATATTTTTACAAATAATTATACATTACATCATATTCGCTACTTTCACCTACCAGGAAACAGAGCAAAATGAATATATGTGTAAATTCACTTTACCGATTGAGCATACCGCAATTTTACAGCTTATATGCAGAAGAGGTGAGCGATGAGACGCTTGCGTTGTTGTTTAGCGCAGTAGAGAACGGTGATCAGAATTGTATTGATCTGTTATGCAATCTTGCGTTACGCAATGATAACCTGGGACATAGAGTTGAGAAATTTCTTTTTGATCTCTTTAGCGGAAAAAGATCGGGATCACCAGACATAGACAAAAAAATCAATCAGGCTTGCCTTGTATTACATCAAATCGCCAATAACGATATAACAAAAGATAATACTGAGTGGAAAAAGCTACATGCCCCTTCCAGATTACTTTATATGGCCGGCTCCGCGACAACCGACCTTTCTAAAAAAATAGGAATAGCACATAAAATTATGGGCGACCAGTTCGCTCAGACAGATCAAGAACAGGTAGGAGTTGAAAATCTTTGGTGTAGTGCGCGAATGTTGTCGTCAGATGAGCTGGCAACCGCAACGCTAGGTCTGGTTCAAGAATCACCTCTTCTCTCGGTAAACTATCCCATTGGGCTTATTCATCCTACCACCAAAGAAAATATATTAAGCACTCAGCTACTTGAAAAGATTGCTCAATCAGGATTATGTGAAAATGAAATCTTTCTGATAAATACAGGAGATCACTGGCTTCTCTGTTTATTTTATAAACTTGCAGAAAAAATAAAATGCCTTATATTTAACAGTTATCATGATTTAAATGAAAATACTAAGCAAGAGATTATAGAAGCAGCAAAAATTGCAGGTATATCAGAAAACGAAGATGTTGATTTTATTGAAATGAATTTACAAAATGATGTACCCAACGGCTGTGGTCTATTTTGTTACCGTGCAATTCAACTCTTATCGAATGCCGGACAAAACGATCCTGTTACCACACTACGAGAATTTGCGGAAAATTTCTTAACGCTTCCAGTAGAGGAACAAACACTATTTAACACCCAAACCCGGCGACAAATATATGAATACAGTCTCCAGTAATGGTGAGTACTTAGAGCCTATCCCATTAGGCTATTTTATTCGCCATTTTGGGACCGGGCAGTGCTCAAAATCCTCACGTACTACGTGTACGCTCCGGTTTCTGCGCGCTGGCCGGCCCCAAACTGGCTTCAACAATTACGCCTGGTGGGATAGGCTCTTATCCTGAAATGATGCCCTGCGAAGAATTTATAAGTATATAAGGGTGGGAAGGCCAGGCCTTCCCACTAAAAGTTCTATGCCGTCAATGATTCAACCACGTCTATCCAGCCATGCTCGCTGGTAATGTCCT
Source organism: Salmonella sp. SJTUF15570 (assembly GCF_043357055.1). Classification (NCBI taxonomy): domain Bacteria; kingdom Pseudomonadati; phylum Pseudomonadota; class Gammaproteobacteria; order Enterobacterales; family Enterobacteriaceae; genus Salmonella; species Salmonella sp. SJTUF15570. The sequence goes on from NZ_JBEUKJ010000010.1 coordinate 48,646, forward strand.
CGCCATTAAGCCAGCGGCGCAGCATATTTAGCGCCATCATCGCGCAGACCTCCTGACGTATTGCCAGACTATACCGATTGGCGCTAAAACGCACGCGTAAGGCATACGTGCCATCCGGCATTTTTCTCAATAACTACGTTTTGCCGTGCTTACTGACTGAACAGATTTAAACATCGCCAACCTGCTGTCCAGCGCCTCGGTGTAGAGCATCGTATCTACCCCGACCGCGACAAAATTCGCGCCCCACGCCAGACATTTCTGCGCCATTGCCGGATCGACCGCCAAAAAACCCGCCGCTTTTCCGGCGGCGCGAATACGATAAATACACGCTTCAATGATCCGCTGCACTTCCGGGTGTCCGGCATTATCGGGGTAACCCAATGAAGCAGAGAGATCTGCCGGACCGATAAAGACGCCATCAATGCCTTCAACCTCCAGAATCGCGTCAAGGTTTTCCAGCGCCACTTTGCTTTCAACCTGCACCAACAGGCAGAGCGACTCATTGGCCTGTGCCATATAGTTGTCGATTCTCCCCCAGCGCGCCGCACGCGCCACGCTCGCGCCAACGCCTCGTTGCCCCAACGGCGGGTATCGGGTAGCGGAAACGACCTGGCGCGCCTGTTCTGCGGTGTCAACCATCGGGATCAGTAGCGTTTGCGCCCCGATGTCCAGTACCTGTTTAATGAGCGCTTTACTTCCCTCGATCGGGCGAATCACCGGCTGGCTGGCGTATGGGGCGATGGCCTGTAACTGATGATACAAGTCCTGCACCGTATTAGGCGCGTGCTCGCCATCTATTAACAACCAGTCATAACCCGACGTCGCCGCAATCTCCGCCATATAAGAGGTGGTTGAACTGAGCCACAAACCAATTTGCGTATCCCCTTTACGTAATCCTTCTTTAAAAGGATTTGATAACAATGCGTTCATAGCGATCCTTACAACGTAGATAAGATTAATGATGCGCAGCGCCGGATTGCGCCACCGGACGATTAACGCTCAGCGTGAAGATAATTAATGAGCCAATGATGGCGACTCCGGCCAGCGTCAGCAGGCCCGCCGCATCGCTGGCAAACAACGTTTCCGCTTTTACGCGCAGAATTGGGGCAATAAAACCGCCCACAGCGCCAAACAGATTAACGAAACCAATTCCTGCCGCCAGAGCCGTACCGGAAAGTAGCTGCGTCGGCATAGTCCAGAATACGGGCTGAACGGCAATAAATCCTACTGCTGCAACACAGAGCGCCAGAATAGCGAGCACCGGAGAAACCAGACCTGACAGGCCAATGCCAATGCCCGCAGCCAGTAGCGTCACTGCCGCAACGTTACGGCGATCGCCGGTACGGTCGGAGTAGCGAGGAATAAGCCATGTGCCAAGCAAAGCCGCCACCCAGGGAACCGCTGTTACCACCGAAGCGGTAAAGCCCACTTTAGTGCCCAATAGCGCGGCAACCTGGGTCGGCAGGAAAAAGATGAGTCCGTATACCGCCACCTGAATCGTCAGATAAATAATAGCCAGTTGCCAGACGCGTCCATTACGCAGCGCATCCGCAAGCCTTGACGTGACCTTTTTCTCTTCTTCGCTCGCCAGTAGCCTGATAAGCGCGTTCTTTTCTTCCAGGCTAAGAAAACGCGCCTGCTGCGGAGTGTCATCAAGCCAGAAAAAGGTGAATATCCCTGCGCCAATCGCCAGTAGGCCTTCGATAACGAACATCCAGAACCATCCCGGGTGCCCCATAAAACCATGCATCTCCAGCAGAGCGCCGGAGAGCGGCGAACCCAACGTTAACGCCAGCGGCGCGCCCATATAAAATAGCCCCATAATGCTGGCACGGTTACGCTGCGGGAACCATTGTGAAGTTAGATAGATCATGCCGGGGAAAAATCCAGCCTCCGCCGCGCCCAATAGCGTGCGGATTATCAGAAATTTTGCTTCACTATCCGCCCAGGCCATCGCAGCAGAGAGAAAGCCCCACAGCAGGGTAGTCGTGCCGATCCAGGTTCTTGCGCCAAATTTGCGCATCAGCAGGTTAGCCGGTACGCCAAGGAAAGCGTAAACCACAAAGAAAATACCGGCCCCTAGCGCGTAGGCTTCATTACTTAGCCCGGTATCTATCTGATAGGTCTCTTTGGCAAAACCAATATTTGAACGATCCAGAAACGCCAGTACATACAGTGCCAACATAAAAGGAATTAAACGTGCGCGGTTTTTCTTCACTACGCCGTCAAGTAAAGTGATGCTCATAGCAATATCCTCAACAGGATGAGGGCGTTGCCGTACAAAGGCAACGCACGAGTTATTAGTGGCTATAAGGGCGTTTCAAGTGACAGTCACGGTTAAGCTCGACGCCGAAGCCCGGCTTATCCAGCACTGATTTATGGATGCGTCCATTCACCGGTACCGGCTCATCCAGGAGAATCGGGTCAAATTGCGGACGCAGGGTGGAGCAGTCCGGGCTGGTCATCAGGAACTCGCTGAAAGGGGTATTAGTGAAAGTAATAACTGCATGGTGCGAATAGACAGACGAACCGTGCGGCACCACCAGTTGCCCGCGCGATTTGGCAAGCGCGGCGATCTCAACCAGCGTGGTTAATCCGCCGCACCAGCCAACATCCGGCTGCATAATATCAATGCCGGTTTCTGCCAGAGTGCGGAAGGATTGCAGCGTACCATGGTGTTCGCCGCTGGTAACCATCATCCCTGCAGGCGCGTTGCGTTTTAATTCGCGATAGCCTTCATACTGCTGCGGCGGCAGACACTCTTCAATCCATTTGAGATTAAATGGCGCACAGGCGTGAGCCAGTTTAGTCGCGTAGTTCACATCCTGACTCATCCAGCAGTCGAGCATCAGCCAGAAATCCGGCCCGCACTTTTCACGCATATCCGCCACCATCGCGGCATCTTTACGGATCCCCGCATCACCATCGTGCGGTCCCCAGTGAGTCGGCATTTTACCGCCGATAAAGCCCATTTCTTTAGCCAGATCCGGGCGTGCGCCGGTGGCGTAAAACTGAATTTCATCGCGCACCGCTCCGCCCAGCAATTTATAAACCGGCAGCCCAACCACCTTGCCAAACAGATCCCACAGCGCCAGATCCACACAGGAAATCGTGTTCATCACCAGACCGCCGGAACCGGAGTAGTACATGGTCGCGCCGAGCATCTGATCGTGAATAAGTTTGATATCGCTTACGCATTTGCCTTCAATAAACCGGTTAAGATGTTTTTCTACGATAAAACAGCCCATCTCCCCTGCTGTCGAAACGGCGAACCCCGTCTGTCCATTTTCCGCCTCTACTTCGACAATCAGCGTCCCTAACACGTTGATCCCAAAAGACTGACGAGACTGCTCATAGTCGCGATATTTGCTCATGGGAGTGGCGATATGGTCATCAATCCAGTGATTTCCTCCCTGGTCGTGATAATCCCCGCCGCCAGCCCCTTTCTCTGCGGTAGCGCCCCCAATAAACCAGGCTCGAACGTGTTTAATTTTAGGAAGAGTCATAATATTCTCCATTTTAAGATGCGAGTGAGTCGAAGGGACTTTTCCATCCCAACAGGCGTGAAATATCTTTGGCACAGGCAATAGCTTTACCGGCCAAATAATCAAGATTCTCTTCGTTGATTTGCAGGCGCGTGCCGACCACTGAAATTGCCGCGGTCAGTTCGTTTCTGGCATTAAATACCGGTGCGGCAACGCAGCGGACATCCGGATAATCCTCCCCGTTATCAAAGCTCCATCCACGCTGGCGAATGCGTTCCAGCTCATCATTCAATTGTTGCGGCTCGGTGATGGTGGTCAGCGTGGCTCGCTCCCATACCATTTTTTCAATAATGGCTTTGCGTACGGCGGCCGGCTGCCATGCCAGCAGGCATTTGCCGATGCCGGAACGATAAAGAGATAGGCTTTTCCCCTCATGCGAGCGCACGCTGATAGTGGATGAGGATTCCACTTTCAGTATGTAATACGCATTTTCGTGGTCGATGATCCCCAAGTGACACAGCAGCCCGGTTTCATCCATCAGTTGTGTTAGACGAGGACGCGCCAGCTCCCTCAGATCCATCTTGCTGAGCGCATGACCCGACAATTCAACGAGCTTAGTCCACAGGCAGTAGTTATCCTGATGATCGAGGCTAATAAATCGCTGACGTTTTAATTCATTCAACAGCAGGTACGCGGTGCTTTTTGGAATACGCAACGTTTCAATAATGATTGCCGCGCTGCATGGGCCAATACGCGCGATCAAATTGAGGATGTCGATTGCGCGAGTAAGAGCCGGGACTTTACTTGATTCCAACATATTGGACTCCAGTCTGAGACACTGGAATCAGTGTGAAAGGTCAGCAGGGAAAAAATTGTGAAGCGCGTCAAAGCTTATCCGCCTTCCAACGGAGTGGAAGGGTTAACCATATAAATGTGAATTAACGCACGTATTACTTTGTATTCAGTACAATTGGCTGGACAAAAAAGCAGATAATATTGCCGGATAATGGCATAGCGGCCTTATCCGGCTCACGATGTCGTTCCCATCGCAGATAAGAGAAAGGGATTATGATGTCAATGATTCAACCACGTCTATCCAGCCATGCTCGCTGGTAATGTCCTCGCCATTAAGCCAACGGCGCAGCATATTTAGCGCCATCATCGCGCAGACCTCCTGACGTATTGCCAGGCTATACCGATTGGCGCTAAAACGCACGCGTAAGGCATACGTGCCATCCGGCGTCGCCAGCGCGAAATTAAGATGTTCGTTTTCCAGCCCCGACACGGCCAGCGCCAGACCGGCATAATGATTGCTGCGCCGTTCTGTCGTCCAGTGCGCCGTTTGCGCCAGCGTCTCTTCCTGAGAAGGAACGACTTCGCTGGCAAGAACAGGCGCCCCGGCGCGGGAAAGCTGTAGCGCCAGTAAACCGCTGGTGTATTGCTCGCTCAACGTCAGACTCAACTGCCTTTCCTGCAGGCGGCGGGCTATTTGCGCCGGCAGATTCTCCGTACCTTCGAAAATCAGACTCTGCCCGGCAACCAGTTTGACCTCTGGCCATAACGCCAGCATCGCCTCCCGTTGCGTCGCCGGGCCGGTCAACTTCAGTTCAATGATCGGCATTGATGAGCGATACCCCATCGTCACGCCGGGCGGCAACGGCAGTGAATCGAGACGCTGCGCGAGGTCACTTTCTGAACGTCCAAAAGTCGTTAACCGCAGGCAAAGCGGCGGCTCCGGCAGTGAAAAACGCGCGCGTAACCGCGGTAAGATTTCCTTCTCCACCATAACCTTAAATTCCGACGGTACGCCGGGGGTGAAAAACATCAGGCAGCGGTTGAGCTGTAGCGCAAATCCACAGGCAGTGCCGACCGGATTATTAATAAACTCCGCGCTGGCAGGCAGTTCCGCCTGTTTACGGTTGCTCGGCGCCATCACGCGACCGCGCTGCTGAAAGTAACGTTCCATTTCGGTCAGCCACGCCTGGTGCAGTACTAATCCTTCGCCTTTTGCCGTTGCCGCGGCGAGCGCGCTTAAATCATCGCTGGTCGGCCCTAACCCGCCATTAACAATCAAAACATCAGCATGTTGACTGCGTTCACGCAAGATAGCGACCAGACTGTCCAGATTATCGCCTACCGTATTTCGCCGTGATAACGGAACGCCCTGATGAAAGAAAAAATCAGCCAGCCAGGCGGCATTGGTGTCAACGATTTGTCCGTGCAACACCTCATCCCCGGTGGATAGCATTTCCACATTTAGCATTGTGTTCTCCTGCTCTTATGATGAAAACACTATAACGCAAAGAGGAATAGGACGTGGAAAGAAGAATGACGGGAAAAGGAGGAATATGGCGCGACGATTGCCGCGCCGTTAGCATCAAAAGCTGGCGTTTACGCCAACATAAGGGCCGTCAGCAATCGCATTATCGCGGTTGCCGTCTTTACCCGCCAGGTTCAGGTAACGATAACCGGCTTCAATGCTCAGCGGGCGCATAATGGTGAAACGCGCGCCTGCATTCGCTTCTTCATAACTGTCGATACCGCTGGACAGCGAATCTGGTGAATAATAATACTCGCCGAACAGACGGAAGCTGTTGCCGATTTTCCATTGTAGCCCACCGCCGACAGCCGCCGCATAGCCTTCATCGCTGTCTTTCGGATTGGTATAAATACCTTTACCGCCGACCGTCGCCAGCAGCGGTCCCACCGGAATGTTCAGCCCCAGACCCACGCCCGCAGCATCGCCATCATCATCGTTGTGCATCCAGTTGCCGCTTAGCGCCAGTCCCGTCGATTCCGTACCAAAACCCACGCCAATGTTGGTGTAATCTTCGCCCGCCTGGCCGCTAATACTGATGGCCTGCGCCGATGCAGAAACGAACAGCATTCCGGCAAAACCTAATAATATGCTTTTTTTCATTTTTACCCTTTCCAGCAAGCACATAAAGAAAAACTCCCCAAAACGGCAGAATTGTACTGCCAGACGCTGAGGAATCAATGCACTAAAAAACCATTCCAAAAACATATTGTAACGAAATACTACTTTCGCCATGCCGCATCATTGCGCCATCACATGGCGACGCCTGCATCAACAGGATTAACAAAAAACGCAGTCTGCGTTATCGCTTCCATTTTTCACAAAGAATTTCGCAGAATGATTTGTTAAGCTGATGACCTGGTGGTTTAAGGAAGCGACTTATGCGTCAACGAACTATAGTTTGCCCATTAATTCAAAATGATGGCTGTTATCTGCTGTGCAAAATGGCCGACAACCGCGGCGTCTTTCCCGGTCAGTGGGCGCTGTCGGGCGGCGGGGTCGAGCCGGGCGAACGCATTGAAGAGGCGCTGCGTCGGGAGATTCGGGAGGAACTCGGCGAACAACTAATTCTGAGCGATATTACGCCGTGGACCTTCCGCGACGATATCCGCGTTAAAACCTACGCTGATGGCAGACAAGAAGAGATTTATATGATTTATCTCATCTTCGACTGTGTTTCCGCTAATCGCGATATATGTATTAACGACGAATTTCAGGACTACGCCTGGGTCAAGCCAGAAGAACTGGCGCTGTATGATTTGAATGTAGCGACACGCCACACATTAGCATTGAAAGGGTTATTATAATGACGACAGCCGCTTCAGGCTGTCTTTACGCTTTTAACATGCGGCTAGCCGGGAACAAATTCACCATCTAAAAAGAGTTTTCCGTTTTCCGCATGCATAACGAGCGCATTAAGATAGTCCGGATCAAACTTTACGCCGCGCTTATTTTTTGCAATATACGTCAAACAATGATTATGGGTAAAAATGACTATATTTTTATTCTGCGACTTTTTCAGTAACGTATTGATTGAAGCATAAATACCGCTGCCGCAATCCATCATTTTTTTATCCACCGTAAGCGACCTGCCCGCAGAAAACCAGGTTGCCGACTGGATGGTGCGCACCGTATTACTGGAATAGAGATTGTAATTTTGTATATCGGCACTGAAGGCTTTACCCAGCGCTCTGGCATCTTGCGCACCGTTGACCGTAATCCCCGTGCTGTCTGACAGGCAGGTATTATCGGAACGATCGCACCGCTCGGCATGGCGGAATAACACGACTACCGGATGCTGCTTCGCCAGCGCCGCCAGCGCTTTACCGTTAATCTGCGGTAGACCGTTACCACTCCAGGCATGTTGTGAGGTCAACCCGGCGATAATAACCAACGCCCCCGCCAGAGTCGCGAGATAGCGTTTGTTTTTAATAAAGCGTAGGGTAAATGCCAGCACATTAACCTCTCAGGCAGACAGTGCAGCTAACTTAATAGCAATACGATTAAAATGAAATTCCGCAACGGAAGACCAGGCCAGAAACATAAAAACAGCTTTTGGGCATGCATAAAATGCCTTAAACTTTCGGCGAAAGCAAAGCATAATTCCGTTAAAAATTATCTTTTTACTTCACCTTAATTTCTTAATGTTAATTTAATATTCATCCAGTAGGGTTCAGCTAAATGCGTTAAAAAATAAGCCCTTTTCTATTGCCGAAATATTTGAAAAGCGGCTTTCAATGGCTGAAGGAAAAATGATGTCGGACTTTTTGCCTTTCTCCCGTCCGGCGATGGGCGCGGAAGAGCTTGCTGCCGTTAAGACCGTACTGGACTCAGGTTGGATAACAACCGGCCCGAAAAATCAGGAACTGGAAGCGGCGTTTTGTCGGCTAACAGGCAATCAATATGCCGTTGCCGTCAGTTCAGCCACTGCCGGTATGCACATCGCGTTGATGGCGCTGGGCATTGGTGAAGGCGACGAGGTCATTACACCGTCAATGACGTGGGTTTCTACGCTAAATATGATCGTTTTACTCGGCGCGAACCCCGTCATGGTCGATGTCGATCGCGATACGCTGATGGTCACGCCTGAACATATCGAAGCCGCGATTACGCCACAAACCAAAGCAATTATCCCCGTCCACTACGCTGGCGCGCCCGCCGATCTGGACGCTATTTACGCTCTTGGCGAGCGTTATGGCATCCCGGTGATTGAAGACGCGGCGCACGCGACAGGAACCAGCTACAAAGGTCGCCACATTGGCGCCCGGGGCACCGCGATTTTCTCCTTCCACGCCATTAAGAACATTACCTGCGCTGAAGGCGGTATCGTCGTCACGGATAACCCGCAATTCGCCGATAAACTGCGCAGTCTCAAGTTTCACGGGCTTGGCGTTGATGCCTGGGATCGACAGAGCGGAGGACGCGCGCCACAAGCGGAAGTCCTGGCGCCGGGCTACAAATATAATTTGCCCGACCTCAACGCCGCTATCGCGCTTGCTCAGTTACAGAAACTGGATGCGCTTAACGCTCGCCGCGCCGCCATCGCAGCGCAGTACCACCAGGCAATGGCAGACCTGCCTTTTCAGCCTCTGAGCCTTCCGTCGTGGGAGCATATTCACGCCTGGCATTTATTCATTATCCGGGTCGATGAAGCCCGCTGCGGTATTACCCGGGATGCTCTGATGGCATCGCTGAAAACGAAAGGCATCGGCACAGGGCTGCATTTCCGCGCCGCGCATACGCAAAAATATTATCGCGAACGTTTCCCAACGCTCACGCTGCCTGACACCGAGTGGAACAGCGAGCGGATCTGCTCACTGCCGCTCTTCCCGGACATGACCGAGAGTGACTTTGATCGGGTCATTACCGCCCTTCATCAGATAGCAGGACAATAAGCATGTTTGACGCCGCCCCCATAAAAAAAGTCTCGGTGGTTATTCCTGTCTATAACGAACAGGAAAGCCTGCCGGAATTGATAAGACGCACCACCACCGCCTGCGAGAGCCTGGGCAAAGCGTGGGAGATTTTATTGATAGATGATGGTAGCAGCGATAGCTCGGCGGAGCTGATGGTTAAGGCGTCCCAGGAGGCCGATAGCCATATCATCTCTATTTTACTCAACCGTAACTACGGTCAACATGCAGCAATTATGGCGGGGTTTAGCCATGTAAGCGGCGATCTTATCATTACGCTGGATGCCGATCTGCAAAACCCGCCGGAAGAGATCCCACGTCTGGTGGCGAAAGCCGATGAAGGGTTCGATGTGGTAGGCACCGTGCGCCAGAACCGACAGGACAGCCTGTTTCGCAAATCGGCGTCAAAAATCATTAATCTACTGATCCAGCGCACAACGGGCAAAGCGATGGGCGATTACGGCTGCATGTTACGTGCCTATCGCCGCCCTATTATCGATACTATGTTGCGCTGCCATGAACGCAGCACCTTTATCCCTATTCTGGCCAACATTTTCGCTCGTCGGGCTACCGAGATCCCGGTGCATCACGCTGAACGTGAATTTGGCGACTCTAAATACAGTTTTATGCGTCTCATTAACCTGATGTATGACCTGGTGACCTGCCTGACGACGACGCCGCTGCGCCTGTTGAGTCTGCTGGGCAGCGTTATCGCCATCGGCGGGTTTAGCCTGTCGGTATTGCTTATTGTACTTCGCATGGCGCTGGGGCCGCAGTGGGCGGCGGAAGGCGTATTTATGCTCTTTGCCGTCCTGTTTACCTTCATCGGCGCGCAATTCATCGGTATGGGACTGCTGGGCGAATACATCGGTCGCATTTATAACGATGTCCGCGCCCGCCCCCGCTATTTTGTTCAACAAGTTATCTACCCGGAAAGCACGTCGTTTACTGAGGAAAGTCACCAATGAAAGCCGTTATTTTTGCCTATCACGATATGGGATGTCAGGGCGTGCAGGCCGTACTGGATGCCGGGTATGAGATTGCCGCGATTTTTACTCATGCCGACAATCCTGCGGAAAACACCTTTTTTGGCTCCGTCTCCCGGCTGGCGGCAGAATTAGGGATTCCGGTTTATGCACCGGATAACGTAAACCATCCTATCTGGGTCGACCGCATCGCTGAACTTGCGCCGGATATTATTTTTTCGTTCTATTACCGTAACCTGTTAAGCGAAGAAATTCTGCACCTCGCCCCGGCTGGCGCGTTCAATCTGCACGGTTCTCTATTGCCTGCCTATCGTGGCCGTGCGCCGCTAAACTGGGTTCTGGTTAACGGCGAAAGCGAAACGGGCGTAACGCTGCATCGTATGGTCAAACGTGCCGACGCCGGAGAGATTGTCGCCAGTCAACGCGTTGCTATTGCGCAGGACGATGTTGCGCTTACCCTGCATCATAAGCTATGCCAGGCCGCGCGCCAGTTGCTTAATAGCATCCTGCCCACCATGAAATGCGGCGATATACCTTCTGTTCCCCAGCGTGAGTCTGACGCTACGTATTATGGTCGCCGCAGGCCGGAAGATGGCCTTATCGACTGGCACAAACCGGTTTCCACGGTGCATAACCTGGTGCGGGCGGTAGCCGCCCCCTGGCCCGGCGCGTTCAGCTATAACGGCTCGCAAAAATTCACTATCTGGTCTTCCCGAATTTGTCCGGATGCGCAGGGCGCGCTTCCCGGCTCGGTAATTTCGGTCTCTCCGCTGCGGGTCGCCTGCGCCGATGGCGCGCTGGAGATTATTACCGGCCAGGCCGGAGACGGTATTACTGTACAGGGCTCGCAGCTTGCACAGACGCTTGGTCTGGTGGCGGGCGCGCGTTTGAACCGTCCACCAGCGACCAGCGGTAAACGTCGCATTCGCGTTCTCATCCTCGGCGTCAACGGTTTTATCGGCAATCATTTGACCGAACGGTTACTGAATGAAGAGAATTACGAGGTCTACGGTATGGATATCGGCAGCAACGCCATTAGCCGATTCCTGCTCCACCCACGCTTTCATTTCGTGGAGGGAGATATCAGCATCCACTCAGAATGGATCGAATATCATGTCAAAAAATGCGATGTCGTACTGCCGCTGGTAGCAATTGCAACCCCGATTGAATACACCCGCAACCCGCTGCGCGTCTTTGAACTTGATTTTGAAGAAAACCTGCGGATTATCCGTTATTGCGTGAAATACCGTAAACGCGTGGTTTTCCCGTCTACCTCTGAAGTGTACGGCATGTGTACGGACGCCTCTTTTGACGAAGACAAATCGAATCTGATCGTCGGGCCGGTGAATAAGCCGCGCTGGATTTACTCCGTTTCCAAACAGCTTCTCGACCGGGTGATTTGGGCTTATGGCGAAAAAGAGGGATTGCGCTTCACGCTTTTCCGTCCCTTTAACTGGATGGGGCCGCGGCTGGATAGCCTGAACGCGGCGCGTATCGGCAGTTCACGCGCGATAACGCAGTTGATTCTGAACCTGGTAGAAGGGACGCCGATCAAGCTTATCGACGGTGGTCAGCAGAAGCGCTGTTTCACCGATATTCGCGATGGTATCGAAGCATTATTCCGCATTATTGTGAATGATGGCGATCGGTGCGATGGCAAAATCATTAATATCGGCAATCCTGACAACGAAGCCAGTATTCAGGAACTGGCGACGCTGTTGCTCGACAGTTTTGATAAGCATCCGCTGCGCTGCCATTTCCCACCGTTTGCCGGTTTCCAGGTCGTCGAAAGCCGTAGTTATTACGGCAAGGGTTATCAGGATGTCGCACACCGGAAACCCAGTATCGACAATGCCAGGCGCTGTCTGGGCTGGGAACCGTCGATTGCGATGCGTGATACGGTTGAAGAAACGCTGGACTTCTTCCTGCGCAGCGTAGATGTCGCGGAACGCGCATCATGACGAAAGTCGGTTTACGCATTGATGTTGATACCTTGCGAGGAACGCGTGAAGGTGTTCCCCGGCTGCTGGCGACATTGCATCGCCACGGCGTTCAGGCCAGCTTTTTCTTCAGCGTCGGGCCGGACAATATGGGACGCCATCTTTGGCGTCTGATAAAACCGCGATTTTTATGGAAAATGCTACGTTCAAACGCCGCTTCGCTCTACGGGTGGGATATTCTGCTGGCCGGTACCGCCTGGCCGGGAAAAAATATCGGCAACGCCAATGTCGGGATTATTCGTGAAACGGCAACATACCATGAGACGGGACTACATGCCTGGGATCACCATGCGTGGCAGACTCACAGCGGCCACTGGAGTATCCGCCAGCTTGAAGAAGATATTGCGCGCGGCATAACGGCGCTTGAGGCCATTATCGGAAAACCCGTCACCTGCTCAGCCGCGGCCGGCTGGCGAGCGGATGGGCGCGTTGTTCGTGCGAAAGAACCGTTCAACCTGCGGTATAACAGCGATTGCCGTGGAACCACCTTATTCCGTCCGCTACTGATGCCGGGCCAGACCGGGACGCCGCAAATCCCCGTCACCTTACCCACGTGGGATGAGGTTATCGGCCCCGCCGTTCAGGCGCAGTCGTTCAATACCTGGATTATCTCCCGTATGTTGCAGGACAAAGGCACGCCGGTATATACCATCCATGCGGAAGTCGAAGGTATTGTCCATCAGCCGCTGTTTGAAGATTTGCTCGTTCGTGCACGTGACGCGGGGATCACCTTTTGTCCTCTGGGCGAACTGCTGCCGACATCGCCTGAGTCTCTGCCGTTGGGGCAAATTGTACGTGGACACATCCCTGGCCGTGAAGGTTGGCTGGGGTGCCAACAGGCAGCGAGCGCCTCATGATGAAATCGATACGCTATTATCTGGCTTTCGCCGCATTTATCGCGCTCTACTATGTTATTCCTGTCAATAGCCGCCTGCTCTGGCAGCCGGATGAAACGCGCTATGCCGAAATAAGTCGGGAGATGCTGGCGTCTGGCGACTGGATCGTGCCGCATTTTCTGGGATTACGTTATTTTGAAAAACCGATAGCCGGTTACTGGATAAACAGTCTGGGTCAGTGGCTTTTTGGCGCTACCAATTTTGGCGTGCGGGCTGGCGCTATTTTGACGACATTACTGGCCGCAGCGCTGGTGGCGTGGCTGACGTTCCGCTTATGGCGGGATAAACGTACCGCGTTGCTCGCCTCCGTTATCTTTCTCTCCCTCTTTGCCGTTTACAGTATCGGGACGTATGCGGTACTCGACCCGATGATCGCGCTTTGGCTTACGGCCGGGATGTGTTGTTTCTGGCAGGGGATGCAGGCCACGACCCGAATGGGCAAGATTGGGATGTTTTTGCTACTGGGCGCAACCTGCGGTCTGGGTGTATTAACTAAAGGCTTCCTCGCCCTGGCCGTACCGGTGGTGAGCGTGTTGCCGTGGGTCATTGTTCAGAAACGCTGGAAGAACTTTTTGCTTTACGGCTGGCTGGCGGTCTTGAGCTGCTTTGTGGTTGTCCTTCCCTGGGCGATCGCCATTGCGCGACGCGAAGCCGATTTCTGGCATTACTTTTTCTGGGTGGAACATATCCAGCGATTCGCCATGAGCGATGCCCAGCATAAAGCCCCTTTCTGGTACTATCTGCCGGTACTGCTCGCGGGAAGTTTACCGTGGCTGGGGTTACTGCCTGGCGCGCTTAAACTGGGCTGGCGCGAGCGAAACGGCGCATTCTATTTGCTCGGATGGACGATCATGCCGCTTCTCTTTTTCAGCATTGCGAAAGGGAAACTGCCCACCTATGTTCTTTCCTGTTTCGCACCGATAGCGATACTCATGGCGCGCTTCGTCCTGCATAACGTAAAAGAAGGCGTCGCCGCGCTACGTGTCAACGGCGGGATCAACCTGGTGTTCGGGATAATCGGGATCGTCGCGGCGTTTGTCGTCTCCTCATGGGGCCCGCTGAAATCGCCGGTGTGGACGCATATCGAAACCTATAAAGTGTTTTGCGTCTGGGGCGTCTTTACTGTTTGGGCGTTTGTGGGCTGGTATAGCCTCTGTCATAGCCAAAAATACCTATTACCCGCGTTTTGTCCGCTGGGACTGGCGCTGCTGTTCGGCTTTTCCGTCCCCGACAGGGTGATGGAATCCAAACAGCCACAGTTTTTTGTCGAAATGACCCAGGCGCCTTTGGCATCAAGCCGCTATATTCTTGCCGACAACGTCGGCGTCGCCGCCGGTCTGGCCTGGAGTCTGAAACGAGACGATATTATGCTCTACGGACACGCGGGCGAACTCAGGTATGGTCTTAGCTATCCTGATGTGCAGGATAAATTCGTTAAAGCCGACGATTTTAACGCCTGGCTCAACCAGCATCGTCAGGAGGGCATTATTACGCTAGTACTTTCAATAGCCAAAGACGAAGACATCAGCGCTCTTTCCCTTCCCCCTGCGGACAATGTTGATTATCAGGGGCGTCTGGTGTTAATTCAGTATCGGCCTAAATGATCGGCATCGTTCTGGTGCTTGCCAGTCTGCTCAGCGTTGGCGGTCAGCTCTGCCAGAAGCAAGCGACACGGCCATTGACGACGGGCGGACGCCGCCGTCACCTGATGCTGTGGCTGGGCCTGGCGCTGATATGCATGGGTGCAGCGATGGTGCTGTGGCTGCTGGTGCTACAAACCCTGCCGGTGGGAATTGCTTACCCGATGTTGAGTCTGAATTTTGTCTGGGTCACGCTGGCGGCCTGGAAAATCTGGCATGAACAGGTTCCGCCCCGCCACTGGTTGGGCGTCGCATTAATTATCAGCGGCATTATCATTCTGGGGAGTGCGGCATAATGGGCGTAATGTGGGGACTGATAAGCGTTGCGATTGCCTCCCTCGCCCAGTTGAGTTTAGGATTCGCCATGATGCGGCTGCCATCGATAGCGCATCCACTGGCGTTTATTTCCGGACTGGGCGCATTTAATGCCGCGACCCTGGCGCTATTCGCCGGTTTGGCGGGGTATCTGGTTTCCGTCTTCTGCTGGCAGAAAACATTACACACGCTCGCGCTCAGCAAAGCCTATGCGCTACTGAGTCTCAGCTATGTGCTTGTCTGGGTAGCCTCAATGCTGTTACCCGGTTTGCAAGGCGCTTTCAGCCTAAAAGCGATGCTCGGCGTATTGTGTATTATGGCGGGGGTAATGCTGATTTTTCTGCCCGCCAGATCATGATGGCTTGCGCGTCAACCGCTGCCATTCGTCGCAGGAATAACAGCGTGCATCAACGATTTTTAAGGTCTGGTGTTTTTCCCGATTAATACAATACTGCGCATCCTGTAAAGGCGACAGGATATCGCCGGGACTCAGTAATATCATGGAATTCGCCTCGGCGATCATTTTTAGCGAACCGCCGCTATCGCACAGCACCAGAACATGGCACGCCCTCTTTTTGACATAATGCGATTTCTTAACCAACCATTCCATAGCGCCCCCGTTTCACGCTGATTGTTCATAACACGTTACACATCAACGGATAAACAAAACGGCAATAGCGATGGAATGGTTGTATATTAACCTAACATTAATTTTTACAGCTCTCACACACCCACTGCTGGAGCGCACGGCGAGATATTTTAATCCCTCCGTTTTTCAGTTCTGACGGCAGCGTCAACCAGCGAACCGGCTGCTGAAAACGCGCCAACTTATCGCGAACCCATTCAGCGAGGTTCACGTCTCCGGCCTGCGATACATACTCCACAACCGCAACGGGACGATGGCCAAACTCTTTATCTTCTACCGGCACGACGAAGGCTTGTTGCACCAGCGGATGCGCGTTAATAACGCGTTCGACTTCCTCCGGCTGAATGCCTTCGCCGCCGCTAAAGAACAGGTTGTCCAGCCGCCCGGCGATGGTTAGCCTGCCGTGGTTCAGCTCGCCGCGATCGCGCGTGGCAAACCAACCCTCGTCATTAACCAGCGGGATCAGTTTGTCATCACGCCAGTAACCTTCCGCCATACTGGCGGCGCGCAGCCAGACTTCATTATCGACGATTCTGATCTCTCTGCCGGGAAGCGGCGCGCCCACATCATCCGAACCATCGGCCTCTTTGGCGCATACCGTAGACGCGAACTCCGTGAGCCCATACCCGCACCAGCAGCGAATCCCTTGTTTGCTGGCCTGGTCGGTGAGTTCAACCGGAATCACCGCGCCGCCGAGCAAAACGGCTTTCAGCGTCACCGCCGCCCGATTCGCCAGCAGCCGCCATAGCTGCGTCGGCACCAGCGAAGCATGAGTACACCCTGCCAGCATCTGCTCCAGCGGTTGCTTATCACGTACCGTCATGCGCGCCCCAGCGAAGAGCCAACGCCACATAATACCCTGCCCGGATACATGAAACAGCGGCAGCGATAGCAGCCAGTCATCCTGAGGGCCAAACGACATTAGCGAAAGCACCCCCTGCGCGCTGGCAAGATGCGCCTGGCACGTATGTACGGCCGCTTTTGGCAATCCTGTGGAACCCGATGTCAGCGTCATGGAAACCAGACGCTGCGGTTGCCAGGCCACAGCATACGCCGCTGTGCTCTTTTGTATCTGCAACGCGGTTAATCCGGAAAACGCGTTTTCGCCTTCCAGTGTCAGCGCAAAACGCAGCGTTAACTTCGGCACCAGCGCCTCCAGCAATGTCTGGGGCAACTGCGGGTTGACGGGCAGAACCCGCGCACCGCACTGCATCAGCGCAAGCCATGCCAACAGAGTGCGCGGCTGATTCCCGGCGCGCAGCAGGACACCGTCGCCCTCGCGTACGCCCTGCGCGGCAAACCCGCCCGCCAGCGCATCAATACGCTCACAGAGGGCGTGCCAGCTTAGCACTTCATCGTTCAGGCGCAGAGCGGGCGCCTGGCTGCGAACCTGACGCCAGTGGCGCCACGGCCAATCCGTGAATGTCATAACAGTCGTTCCAGCTCCTCACGCTTCAGACAAGGCAACGCGCTACCGGGCCAGGGGCGAATCTGTTGCACCTGCATCAGATGCAAGGTATCCAGTCCAGGCAGCGTTCCCGGCGTCAACCAGGCGGCAATCCGCGCCAGTTGCGTCAGGCCGAGGCTGGACTCGATCGAAGAGCTGATGACCGCCGTCAGTCCCAACGCATGGGCGGCAGCGACTTGCTCACGCACTTTATCAAGCGATCCGGTCAGCGTAGGTTTGATAACCACAGCCCTGACGCCCTCTTCGGCTTCAAAGGTGAAATCCGCTTCGCGCAGACTTTCGTCCCAGGCAATCGCGATGCCGGTTTCACGGGCAAAGGCGCGGGAATCATCCCGCGTCTTACACGGTTCTTCGAGAAAGGCGATACGAGCGCGGTAGTCTGGATTAACATACTTTGCGAACTGTTGGGCTTTTAGCGGCGTCCAGGCGCGATTCGCATCCAGACGCAGATGCAGATCCGGGATCGCCTCCAGCAGCAAATTAACCACCATGCCGTCGCGTACCGCTTCATAGAGACCTACTTTGACCTTAGCGATTTTCTCGCCGGGCATATCGGCAAGCCGCAGCACCAAATCGTCAGGATCGCCAGTGCATAACGGCGCAGCGCGATAGTCCGCCGCCTCCGGCAAGACGCCAGTCAGTTCCGCCAGCGCGCAGCTTGCGCCAAACGCGACCGAAGGCATCTCGGGTAATCCCTCGCTCCCCTGAAGCCAGTCGTTCACCCACGTCAGAAGCGCCGTCTGCGCCTCTTCCCACGTTTCCTGACTGAACCCCGGCAGCGGGGAGATCTCTCCCCACCCTTCACGCTCGCCGTCACGCAGACAAACATACAGCCCGTCGCGAGTTTTTAACCGCCTGTCGCGCAGAACCACCCCCGCGTCCATGGGGATCTGCCAGCGGTATACCTGCGCGCTACGCATTATGGGTTCCGTTTGAATTTGCTGAAGTCAGGCTGACGCTTCTGGTTAAAGGCGTTACGGCCTTCCTGCCCTTCTTCCGTCATGTAGAACAGCATGGTAGCGTTGCCCGCCAGCTCCTGCAGCCCGGCCTGACCGTCACAATCGGCATTCAGCGCCGCTTTCAGGCAACGCAGCGCCATCGGACTGTTTTGCAACATTTCGCGGCACCAGCGCACGGTCTCTTTTTCCAGATCCGCCAGCGGAACGACGGTGTTAACCAGCCCCATGTCCAGCGCCTGTTGCGCATCGTACTGGCGGCACAGGAACCAGATTTCACGCGCTTTCTTCTGACCAACGATACGCGCCATATACGAAGCGCCCCAGCCGCCGTCAAAGGAGCCGACTTTCGGACCGGTCTGGCCGAAGATGGCGTTTTCCGCCGCGATGGTCAGGTCACACATCATGTGCAGCACATGACCACCGCCGATGGAGTAACCCGCGACCATCGCGACAACCGGTTTTGGACAGGTGCGAATCTGGCGCTGGAAGTCCAGCACGTTCAGGTGATGCACGCCGGAGTCATCCTGATAACCGCCGTAATCGCCGCGCACCTTCTGGTCGCCGCCCGCGCAAAACGCTTTATCGCCTTCGCCGGTCAGAATAATCACGCCCACGTTGTCGTCGTAACGGGCATCCGCCAGCGCCTGAATCATCTCTTTGACGGTCAACGGACGAAATGCATTGCGCACCTGCGGACGATTAATGGTGATTTTTGCAATACCGTCGGTGGATTTTTCATAACGAATGTCGGTGTAACCCTCCGAGCAGTCGTGCCATTCTACCGGTGCGTAAAGCATTGTTTCATCAGGATAGATCATAGTGTGTCCTTTAGTCAGAGACGCAGAATCTGAGCCAGACTGTCTACCACGCCAGCGGGGTTTTCCCGATGCGCGTTGTGTCCGGCGTTACGAATAACATGGCATGTCGCCGCCACTTCCTGCGCCAGGGCGCGGAATTTGCTGTCGCGTTCGCCACATAAATAATAAAACGGAAATGCCAGCGCGTTGAGCGCCTCGCGTAAATCCGGCTGGGCGGCAAGCGATGTCGCCTCCAGCATCGCAGCCAGCGTTTCGCCGTTATTCTGGCTACGCAGCGCCGTCAACGTCTGCCTTTGCTGCGCCGTCAGCGAGGCGAACACCGGCTGCTGATACCAGTCGTGAAAAACCTCAGTCAGGGGTTCACGACGAAAACGCTCTGCCCAGCGCCCGTCAGACAACCGTCTTTCAGCGCGCGCCTGTTCATTTTGCAGCCCCGGATGACCGCCTTCGACCACCAGGCCGCACAGGCCTGGTATTCCCTGGCAGGCTGCCATCATCGCCACCCGGCCGCCAAGAGAGTATCCCACCAACCAAAACTTTAGTATGTTGTAACTAATTAACGTAGCGCGCAGTAATCTGATGACATCGGCAAAGCCGCCGACCGGAATAGCCGTAGATCCGCCATGTCCCGGTAAGTCAATATAAAGCCGCGAACAGCCGTGAAACTGTTCGCCAACCGGCTGCCATTCGCGGCAATCGCCAGAAAAACCGTGCAGGAAAACCAGCGAGGGCGCCCCAGGCTGTCCGGGCATGTGCTGCGCGTGCAACATCACAGATGGCTTACCTGAGCCAAAAGTTGCTGCAGCGTCTGCGCGCCATCCGTATCGTTTACCACCAGCTCAATCACCGTTGTCGCCGGGGTTCGCCACGCGCCAGCCAGCGCAGACTCCAGTTCTTCCCAGTTTTCCGGGCGATGATAGCGCAGGTTAAACATGGCAGCCGCATGGTCAAAATGGACGTTTTGCGGCATCAAATAAAAGCGCTCACGTTTGCTTTGCGGCGTCGGCAGCAGGGAAAAGATCTGCCCGCCGTTATTGTTGACCACAATCAACACAAACGGCGCGGATACCTGACGTAGTAACGCCAGCGCGTTAAGATCGTACAGCGCGGATAAATCGCCGACGATAGCCAGCGTCGATTTGGCGCTGGCGCGCTGCACGCCCGCCGCCGTGGAAAGCAGGCCGTCAATGCCGCTTGCCCCGCGATTGCTGTATACCGGATAGCCGGCCGGCAACTGTGACAGCGCGTCGATCAGACGTACCACCAGACTATTGCCCACGAACAATTGCCCCTGCTCCGGCAGATAGTCGCGGATACGGTGCGCCAGCTGCGCTTCGCCAAAGGTGTCTCGCTGCGCGACCACCCGTTGCCACGCCAGTTCCGCCAGACGCGGGATCTCTACACACCACGGTTTACGTTTTTCCGCCGGATGCATCTCCAGCCAGTCGGCGATTTTCGCTACCAGTCTGCGTCCACGATGGTGCGCCGGGTCCAGACGACCTTCAATATTGTCGATTACCCAATACTCTTCCGGCTCGCAGGTTGCCTGCCATTGCAGTAAGCGTTTTCCGGTAAGGCTACTGCCAAGCTGGACGACAATCTGCGCCTGCTGCAGTTCGGTCACCGCTTTGGCGTTGCCGAGCCACAGGTCGGCGCACGGCAGCGGCTGCCCGGTTTGCGACAATACGTCGCCAATTAATGGCCATCCCAGAGTTTGCGCCCACTGCGCCACTTTTTTGCCTTCTTCCGCGCTCATACGCCCGGCGACGACAACGCCGCGTTTTTGTCGCCAGAAGAACCAGTCGCGCTGTTTGTCGCTTTCCAGTCGACGCGCTTCGCGCAGCCAGGGTTTTTCATCCTGCCACCAGTCGCCGAGACGCTGCTGCCAGACCAGACCGGTGTCATTCATATCGCCATACAGCGGTTCGGCAAAAGGACAGTTAATGTGCAGCGCGCCCGCATGAAGCATGGCGAGCGCATTGTCGATGGTCGACACCAGCCAGCGCGCCGGAATATCCTGCGTGGGACGCGGCAACGACAGAGTTTGGGAGGGGTGCGAGGCAAACATCCCCGCCTGACGGATCGCCTGGTTGGCGCCGCAGTCAATCAGCTCCGGCGGGCGATCGGCGGTAAGTAAAATGAGCTTCTCGCCCGTCAGACCCGCCTCAATCAGCGCCGGATAGAGGTTCGCCACGGCGGTACCTGAAGTGACAATAACGGCAACCGGCTGTTGGCTGACTTTCGCCAGCCCTAACGCCAGATGACCAAGCCCACGCTCATCAAAGTGCGTATGGTGAATAAAAGCAGGATTCTCTGCCGCCGCCAACGTGAGCGGCGTGGAACGGGAACCAGGGGCGATACAAACATGCCTGACGCCATGACGGGTTAAGGCTTCCAGGATGACCGCCGCCCAGCGCCGGTTAAATGCACTTACTGACATGAGTTTGTCCGGTATCAATCATTGGGACTAAGTATAAAGAGCTGCAAAAATGGATTATTGATATGGGTCGGGAATATGTGACTCATTACGCATCCATCTGCAATAAGGTACGTAACCCGGCCGCTTTATTATCTATTTCCTGCCATTCCTGTTCCGGATCGGAGCCGCGGACGATTCCCGCGCCGGCATACAATCGCACCACATTGGCCGTCACTTTGGCTGAACGTAACGTCACGCAAAACTCACTTTGCCGCGTGGAGAGATAGCCTGCCGACCCGGCATACCATTCACGTTCGAACGGCTCATGTTGTTCTATAAAACAACGCGCGGGTTCACGAGGGATCCCGGCGACCGCTGCGGTAGGCTGTAACTGGTGCAGGCAGAGCGTGTCGTCCGCCTGATTAAGCGCCGTCCAGATACAGCGGCGCAAATGCTGTACCTTGCGCAGTCTGAGCACCTGCGGCGGCAGCACATCCAGCGAGTGGGTGCAGTTTTGCAGTCGCTGGCAGATGTCTTCGACAACCAGCATATTTTCTCGCTGATTTTTATCGTCTTTCATTAACCATTCGCCAAGCTGCCAGGCTTTATGGTTATCCGGATGGTTCGCCACCGTCCCGGCCAGCGCTTCGGTACGCAGCGCCGTTTCACGCCGCCGCCAGAGCCGCTCCGGCGATGATCCCAGAAAGGCGGTATCGGCGGAAAAGGCCATAAAAAAGTGGTAGCAGTTGAGATTTAAACGACGACTGGACGCCATCATCGCGGCGGCATTGACCGGACGGGAGAATTGTAAGTCGGTGGCCCGCGCCAGCACAACTTTATCAAACGCCTCTTGCGCAATGGTGTGGGTGGCCTGCTGAATCAGCTTCACCCAACCGTCTTTGTCCGGCCAGTGCTGTTCGCTCGTGAGCGAAAGGCGTAGCGCCGGAACAGGCTTAATACCGACCAGAGAAGCGAGAAACGCTTTCGCCTGGCGCGCATCATCGCGTAGCGAAACGTCACTGTGCAGATGTAAGCGTAAGGTCGCCGTACCCCCGCTACGTCGCCACTCCAGCCGCGGCAGCAATAAGTAGCCCTCTTTCGGCTCGAACGCATTCAGCCCCCAAATACGCAGGTCAGGCTGCGCGTGCTGACGTAAAAACCGTTGCGCCAGATCGAGCGATGAAAAAACGGTGATTGCCCCGAGAACGGCAGCTTCTTCGTCGCCATTGCGCTGTTGCCAGTAGAATTGCGGAAAGGATGACTGGCTGGCCAGCCAGCTCAATGCATCGAAGGCATCGTTTAAAGGGAAAGGCGCATCGAAAACGCAAAGCCCTGGCGTCGCCGGTATCTCTTGCGATAGCTGACGCGTCAGATTTTCCAGCGCAGTAGTAATAGAATGCACGCGGACCCTCCCTGTTAAAAACCCCACATTATACGGGGTACTGCCCTAAAAAAGCAGTACCTCATTTAGGGAGGGTTGCAATTCTGTTCAGTAGGGGGATTTAGCGCCGCGCCAGCAGCAGTCCAAGTACCAGTCCTACCGCCGCGCCTACGCCAATACCCTGCCAGGGTTTTTCATGAACGTAGTCATCCGCTTTATAAACGGCCTGCTTTGCCCGGTAATAATAGCTATCCGACGCATGGCTTACGCGGTTTTTCACCTCTTCCAGCGCTTGTTCCGCGCGGGCCTTCAGCTCAATGTATTTTTGATCGGCGGGATCGCCTGAGGAACGTAAAATCTCTTCCAGCGTTTCGCTGAGCAAAGTCAGATCATCATCAACACGTGATTCACCAAATTGATATGACATTCTCATTCTCCGTTGTGTTAACACCTGCTCCTAACTATAGTCAACGGTTTCGGTTTATGCCTGATGAACCTCCCGCGCCATTCCCCGGTGCGGAATGCCGTCTTCGTCATAAACATCGGTAACCGGAATAAAACCAAACCGCGCATAAAAAGGTTGCAGATGCGCCTGCGCCCCCAGATATAGCGGCTTATCCGGCCAGTGCCGCCCACAAGATTCCAGCGTTTTCGCCATTAATTGCTGGCCCAGTTTCGCCCCTCGCCAGGCATCGCTGACGATCACCCGGCCAATAACAACCGGGTCTGATTCGTTATCACTTTTCAGAATCCTCGCATACGCCACCAGCTCATCCTGATGCCAGCCCAAAATATGACGATTGTCGCCAACTAAATCATCGCCATCCACATCCAGGTAAGGACAGCGCTGTTCTACCACAAAGACCGCGCAGCGCAATTTGAGTAACGCGTAAAGTTGAGGAACGGTAAGTTCGCTATGGTGGAGATCCTGCCAGTCAATCATGATGCGCTCCTGTGTTGTGGTAATCTTGGGTTAAACGATAACCAAACGTGTATGGACAAGATGGAATTAATTTTTTTAGGTACGTCCGCAGGCGTTCCCACGCGCTCACGCAATGTAACGGCAATTTTATTACATCTGCAACATCCAACGCAGCCGGGAGTGTGGCTTTTTGATTGCGGCGAAGGGACACAGCATCAAATGCTTAATACCGCGTTTCATCCCGGTAAGCTTGAGCGCATTTTTATCAGTCATCTTCACGGCGATCATCTGTTTGGCCTGCCGGGTCTGCTATGCAGCCGGTCGATGGCGGGGAATCCCCATCCGCTAACCGTATACGGACCTCAAGGCGTGCGTGAGTTTATTGCAACCACACTGCGCCTTAGCGGTTCATGGACCGATTTTCCGTTGCAAATTGAAGAAATTAGCGCGGGCGATATTCTTGACGACGGTCTGCGTAAAGTGACCGCGTTCAGGCTGGAGCATCCACTGGAGTGCTACGGATATCGCGTTGTTGAACATGACAAGCCTGGCGCGCTGAATGCCAGGGCGTTAAAAGCCGCAGGCGTTACGCCCGGCCCGCTGTTTCAGGCGTTGAAGGCAGGAAAAACCGTCACACTTGCCGATGGAAGGCAGATCAATGGCGCCGACTACCTTGCTCCCGCCGTGGCCGGGAAATCAGTGGCGATTTTCGGCGATACCGCGCCCTGCGAGGCCGCCCTCGCGCTGGCGCAGGGTGTAGATGTGATGGTTCATGAAACCACGCTGGATGCGTCAATGGAGGAGAAAGCCAACGCTCGCGGACACAGCTCCACCCGTCAAACCGCGACGCTGGCGCGGGAAGCTGCCGTTGGTCGGCTGATCATGACCCATATTAGCTCACGCTATGACGATAAAGGCTGTCAGCGCTTACTGGCGGAATGCCGCGCTATTTTCCCGGCGACGGAACTGGCTTACGATTTTTCTGTTTTCCCGGTTTAGCGCTCCATTTTTTGTCCTCATTGCCGATAACACTAAAAAAGGCAGGCTTTCATAATGAGGTTAGGATGGACAATTTTCAGAAAGATATTGATGACAGGGCCAATTTAACCCTGTCCAACCGTTTTGAGCTGCTGTTATTCCGTCTTGGTACATCGCTGCATGAACAGAAGTCAGAGCTGTTCGGCATCAATGTATTTAAGCTGCGCGAAATCGTACCAATGCCCGCCTTTACGCGCCCGGCAGGCATGAAAGCGCCGCTATTGGGCATGGTCAATATTCGGGATCAGGTCATTCCGGTGATTGATTTGCCAGCGGTAGCGGGCTGCAAGCCGGAAACCGGGCTGAATATTTTGCTGATCACCGAATATGCGCGCAGCGTACAGGCATTTGCCGTCGAGTCGGTGGAAAATATTATGCGTCTTGACTGGCAACAGGTGCATACCGCCGAGAAAGCCGTCAACGGTCGCTACATCACCAGTATTGCCTGCCTGGATGACAACAAAGAAACCAACAACCTGGCGCTGGTGCTCGACGTTGAGCAGATCCTTTATGATATTGTCCCCTCCAGCCACGATCTGCGCGCCACCAATCTGAAGACCAATAAATTTTATATTACCCCTGGCGCGGTAGCCATTGTGGCGGAAGATTCCAAAGTCGCCCGCGCGATGCTGGAAAAAGGGCTGAACGCGATGGGAATTCCGCACCAGATGCATGTGACCGGCAAGGATGCATGGGAGAGAATCCAGCAACTGGCGCAGGAAGCGGAGGCCGAAGGTAAGCCAATTAGCGAGAAAATCGCGCTGGTCCTGACAGATCTTGAGATGCCGGAGATGGATGGCTTTACGTTAACGCGTAAAATTAAAACCGATGAACGGCTGAAAAAGATCCCGGTCGTTATTCACTCTTCCCTTTCCGGCAGCGCCAACGAAGATCATATACGTAAAGTGCAGGCCGACGGCTACGTGGCCAAGTTTGAGATTAACGAACTCTCTTCGGTCATTCAGGAAGTGCTGGAGCGCGCAGCAACAAACAGCCAGGGACCACTGATCAGCCGCAAAAGCGCCTGACGTAACAGGGGATGCCTACAGTACAGGCATCCCCTGACGCTTAGTGAGACAAGCCTTCCGCCAGTTTTACCAGTTTAATAAACTCCGCGCGATAGCCTTGTCTATCTTCCCCGCGCGCCTGTTCACCCCATTTAATAATTTGCGGCCAGCTCGTATCTGCCAGCGTTTCTGAGCCACGCAGTTTTTGCCCGAAAGCCGCTACCGCCGCGCGGAAACGAAAATCTTCAGAGGCGTCAGCAAAGATCGGCATCTTTCCCATAACGACCGGGAACTCGGCTAATGTACTTTCGCTGGCCTGCGGCGCTTTCCAGCGCAATTTGATCCACGCCAGCTCGCTTGATTTTGTTGGCTTTGAGGCGGCTTTGTCCTGAGCGTAGCGCAGTTTATCCACCGAGGCTTTCTGCCCGTTAAGCGTCAGTTCAAAGAATAGCGTGACGTGTTTACCCGCGCCGATATCACCGGCATCAACCTTATCGTTATTGAAATCCTCGTCGCGCAGTTGGCGTTTTTCATAACCAATCTGCCGGTACTCAGTCACCCACTGCGGATTAAATTCGATTTGCGATTTTACATCTTTGGCAACGGTGACCAGCGTTTGATGCATCTCATCCTTGAGGACTTTTTGCGCCTCGGAGAGGGAGTCGATGTAGCTGTAATTGCCGTTACCCACATCAGCAATTCTTACCATCATGGCTTCGTTGAAATTGTCATCGCCGACGCCCAGCGTAGATAAGGTAATACCTTTCTCGCGCTCTTTTTTTACCAGCGCTTCGATGTCTTTGGGATCGGTAATACCGAGGTTAAAATCACCGTCGGTGGTCAACAAAATGCGGTTAACGCCGCCTTTGATAAACCCTTTTTCGGCCTGCTCGTAGGCTAGTCGTAATCCCGCTTCACCACCGGTACTCCCGTAAGCATCCAGATTATCAATTGCCGCTTTAATCGCGGTTGTGTTATTTCCCGCTGTAGACGCCAGCGCGACGTGAGTGCCGCCCGCGTAGGTCACAATCGTGATGTTATCCTGCGCACGCAGATCGTTCACCAACAGTTTTAGCGCCGACCGGATCAACGGCAGGCGTTCCGCTGGCTGCATAGAGCCGGAAGTATCAATGAGAAAAACCAGGTTGGCAGGTGGCAGTTCACTGGTCTGCATGTCCCGGGCCTGAACATCAACTTTTAATAGCGTACGCTGCGCGTTCCACGGCGAGGGAGCCAGTTCGTATTTAACCGCAAATGGCATCGGTATACAGGCCGCAATGGGTTTAGTGTTATCCTGCTTATCCGCAACGGGCTGAGGCGCGGGAAAATAGTTGAGCATCTCTTCTACCCGCACGGCTTCCGGCGGCGGCAGTTGTCCCTGATTCAGAAAGCGCCGCACGTTAGCGTAGCTGCCAGTGTCTACATCCAGACTAAACGTGGCGAGCGGCGCCTGACTTACCTGTTTAATCGGATTTTCATCGTAGTGTTCGTAACGCGCGGTCCCCATTACATTACCGCCTTGTGCAGCGAACGCTTTTGATGCCGCAGCACGTGTCCGCATTTCATGTTGCGGTGCTTCGGCTGTTGCCAGAGATCCCGCTTTGGCATCTGCCAGGGCTTTGGCTTCAGCTTTCGCTTTATATTCGGCTGCTTTTTTCGCAGCCTGTTGGGCGGCCTCGGCTTGTCTTTTCTGGACAGTGTCATCCCCGGCCTGAGCGCTATTTTCTTTCTGGATAGCCTGCTCCTGTTTTAACTCAGCCGGATTATTTCCCTGCGGGTCGGAGGGCTCCGGCCCACAACCCGAGAGAACAACTCCGCCCAACAACAGCATTAATGTTTTTCCATTAAGCATACAAATTCCTTTTCAATTATATTCGGGTAACTCTCTGCAGATGTCCTGCATTATATTCCGCTTTACTTTTATTATCTGCATGGCGAAAGTAGAAAATAATATTATCTGCGTTAATAACCACCCATAATAAAAAAGATAATTATATTTTTGAGGCAAATAATATTTACGTTTAAGATGAACGGCTTAATCAGTTGCTGGCGTTCGACCCACAGATTCTGCGTGAAGAACACTATTTACAGGTGACCGATTTACCAAAATTGAATATATAAGATGGGGGACTATCTGCACTGTGCCCTCGCCGATACTTCCTTTTACAACCCACCAGACAGCAATCCATTAAGTCGTGCCGACACTCACGTTATTGATGGAAAGATATTATATGCCGCCGTCACATGAAATAATGAAGTGAGCGCGATCGGACGCCCTGAAAAACGCTGACAGAAATACGCTTCAGATCAAATTTTTCCCATTGAAGTCGATGAATAAACATTTATCCGGGAAACGGGTCACGAAAACAGTTGGGAGAGTTGTTCCACTGCCTGCTTGCGGAACCGGATACCGAATGTTGCGTTGCGCTCTACCCAACCTACGCCTCACCCAACGCCTGATGGCGCTTCGCTTATCAGGCCTACGAATTATCCTATATTGATAACCCTGCAGGCCGGATAAGGCGTAGCCGCCATCCGGCATAAATGTTGTACTATGCCTGGTCAGCAACTTACCAGTTATAGCGCATGTTCAGGCTAAAGCTGGCGTCGCCGTAGTCGTTCTTTCCCTTCTGACCGGCGGCCTGGGCGTAGACGCTTAGCCGTTCGCTGACGTTTGCCTGAATCCCCACTTTCACTTCCACGCGGTCGTTCGGCAAATCCTGCGATACCTTCGTGTCGCCAAAGGTGGCCGAGGCATTGTCGCTGGCGTGCAGCCAGTTGACCTCCATAAACGGCTGGATCCTGCCGCTCTCTTTGTACAGTTTACCGTCCACACGCATGCCTAAGCGCGTCGTCCAGCTATCATCGTTCTGGCCGCTGATGCGGGTACCGCCATCGTCAATAACCGTGTCGGCGCTGTAGCGCTGCCAGGTGACCTGCGCCTGCGGTGTCAGGCTGACCGTGTTGCGGTTGCTTAACGCAATATCATAACGATAACCCGTTTCCAGCGAGACGGCGTGCGCGGCGGAGTCGTAACGGCTGGCGCTGAGTCCGTCGTTATCCACGCTGTTGTTGTAAGCGCCGTACTGATACCAGCTATCGATGTAAGCCCCGCGATGGCTTTGCGCATCGGCAAACCAGGTGGCGTAGAGGCCGAGGTTGTAGCCGTCCACGCTACCGTTGGCGGAGAACTGACTGCCGTCCGCCCCCCGGTTGCCGGTGCTGTCGGTGCTGGCGTTGATGTAGCTGCCCATCAGGCCGACGGTGACGCTCTGCGCGCCGTCGCTCCAGGTCAGGATGTCGCCGCCGAGCTGGAACTGCGAGTAGTCGCTGTCGATATCTACATTGCCGTTAACCGCCTGCGATTCGGCTTTACCGGCCTTAAAACGCATCCAGACGCTGCCGTCGGCGGAACGGTACTGGCTGCCTTCCCGGTCGTAGAGGGTCTGCATTTGCAGGTTGCGCGCCATCCACTGGTTGCCGAGATAAACGCCAATGTCGGCGCGGTACTGCGGTGCCACGGGCGTGACGTCGCCGCCGTCAGGCGGAGTGATATCGCCGTCATCGTCCGGCGGGGTGACATCGCCGCCATCGTCCGGCGGAGTGACATCGCCGCCATCGTCCGGCGGGGTGACATCGCCGCCGTCGTCAGGCGGGGTGACATCGCCGCCGTCGTCCGGCGGAGTGACGTCACCGCCGTCGTCCGGCACGTCATCAGACTCGGAGCGCAAGTACCAGTCGCCGCCGTCTTGTTTCAGCGTGTAGGTCCATGCGTTAATATCAACATGCCCTTTGTAGAGCGTAAAATCACCGTCGGACTGACCGCCCACCTCAATGACTTCAATACCGTTAACCGTTTGTGCGCCCAGGCCATTGACGTTGGTGATATGCAGCGTGGTGCTGCCGGCGGTGTCGCCGGTGACGATCAGTTTATCGGTGGGCGAGCTGTCATCGCCCAGTTGGGTATTGAGATAGAGATGACCGTCGTTGCCGGTATAGTTTCCCGCGATCGTCAGCGTATTGTTGGGCTGGTCGCTGCCGCTTATCATCGCGCTGCTGTTGACGACATCGCCGTTGACAGTGAACGTATCGACAAAGTACAGGCTGCCCAGATTGTTAACATGGCCGTTCACCGTGGCGTTGTGGCCGCCAAAGGCGGCGTTCGCGGCGATATTAACCGCCTGCGCGCTCCCCGCAGAGCCGATAGTCGCCGTTTCGGCCAGCCATAGCGCGCCCTCCTGCACGTCGGTGTCGCCGCTGTAGGTGTTTTGCGCCCCCAGGATCAGCGTGCCAGCGCCCCGTTTGATGAGCGATTTGCCGTCCCAGTCGGTGGCGCTGTCGGGATTGAGCGTGGCGTCAACGTCCGTCAGCGCGGTGTTCAGCGTGAAGCTGTGACCTTGCTCGCTCAGGGTGAAGGTACCGTGGGCGTCGGTGGCGGCGTTGTCGCTGTCGGCATACCAGGACAACGAGGCGGTTACGTCATAGCGGGTGTCGTCGGCGGCGTTCACGCGCCCATCGACGGTAAGAAAATCCACCTGTTTGGCGTCCATACCGGCTACGGTGAATTGCGCAAAATCGCTATTGATGGCGCTGTCCGTGTCAATCAGCGTGTAGGCGTACGCGTCGCGGGTCCAGGATTTCGCCACGTTGCCGATGCCGGTAATATCCAGCGTACCGCCCAGGTTGGCGTGGTCGGCGGTGACAATGGCGCCGCTGTTGCTGTCGGTCAGGTGTACGGCCAGGGTGCTGTTCGCCTCCTGCGTTAGCGTATTTGCCCGCAATGTGCTGCCTGCGCCAATTGCGGTGGTGGCGTTATCGTGAGTGGTGAGATTTGCCGTAACGAACTGGCCGCTGGCGTTCAGTTGCAGGCTGGCGTAATTGTCGATATTGCCGCTACCCAGCGCCTCAACGTTGCTGGCGATCAGCGTGCCGCCGCTGATGGTGGTGCCGCCGGTATAAGTATTGCTGCCGGAGAGCGTGAGCGTCTTGTCGCCGGATTTCACCACCTGCCCGCTACCGCTGATGGCGTTGTCGAACGTGCCGCCGGTGTTCAGTTCCAGCACGGCGTTGTCGGTGACGTCGCCACTTCCCAGCGCATCAACGCTAGTGGCAATCAGCGTGCCGCCGCTGATGGTGGTGCCGCCGGTATAAGTATTGCTGCCGGAGAGTGTGAGCGCGTCGTCGCCGGATTTCACCACCTGGCCGCTGCCACTGATGGCGTTGTCGAACGTGCCGCCGGTGTTCAGCTCCAGAGTGGCGTTGTTGGTAACATCGCCGGTGCCCAGCGCCTCAAGGTTAGTGGCAACCAGCGTGCCGCCGCTGATAAGGGTGCCATCGGTGTAAGAATTGGTGCCGGAAAGCGTGAGCGTCTCGTCGCCGGATTTCACCACCTGCCCGCTGCCGCTGATGGCGTTGTCAAAATCGCCGCCGGTGTTCAGTTCCAGCACGGCGTTGTCGGTGACGTCGCCACTTCCCAGCGCATCAACGCTAGTGGCAATCAGCGTGCCGTCGTTGATGGTGGTGCCGCCGGTATAAGTATTGCTGCCGGAAAGCGTGAGCGTCTCGTCGCCGGATTTCACCACCTGCCCGCTGCCGCTGATGGCGTTGTCGAACGTGCCGCCGGTGTTCAGTTCCAGCACGGCGTTGTCGGTGACGTCGCCAGTGCCCAGCGCGTTTACATCGTTGGCGACCAGCGTGCCGCTGCTGATAAGGGTGCCGCCGGTGTAAGAATTGGCACCGGAGAGTGTGAGCGTCTCGTCGCCGGATTTTTCCACCTGCCCGCTGCCGCTGATGGCGTTGTCAAAATCACCACCGGTGTTCAGCTCCAGCACGGCGTTGTCGGTGACATCGCCGGTACCCAGCGCCTCAACGTTGCTGGCGATCAGCGTGCCGCCGCTGATAAGGGTGCCGCCGGTGTAAGAATTGGCACCGGAAAGCGTGAGCGTCTCGTCGCCGGATTTCACCACCTGCCCGCTGCCGCTGATGGCGTTGGTAAAGTCACCGCCGGTGTTCAGTTCCAGCACGGCGTCGTTAGTGACGTCGCCGCTGCCCAGCGCCTCAACGTTGCTGGCGACCAGCGTGCCGCCGCTGATAAGGGTACCGCCGGTATAAGTATTGCTGCCGGAAAGCGTGAGCGTCTCGTCGCCGGATTTCACCACCTGCCCGCTGCCGCTGATGGCGTTGTCAAAATCGCCGCCGGTGTTCAGTTCCAGCACGGCGTCGTTGGTGACGTCGCCGGTACCCAGCGCCTCAACGTTGCTGGCGACCAGCGTGCCGCCACTGATGATGGTGCCGCCAGTGTAAGTATTGCTGCCGGAAAGCGTGAGCGTGTCGTCGCCGGATTTGACCACCTGGCCGCTGCCGCTGATGGCGTTGTCGAACGTGCCGCCGGTGTTCAGCTCCAGCGTGGCGTCGTCGGTGACGTCGCCACTGCCCAGCGCGTCAACGTTAGTGGCGACCAGCGTGCCGCCGCTGATGAGCGTGCCGCCGCTGTAGCTGTTGGTGCCGGAAAGCGTGAGCATCTTGTCGCCGGATTTGACCACCTGACCGCTGCCGCTGATGGCGTTGTCGAACGTGCCGCCGGTGTTCAGCTCCAGCGTAGCGTCGTCGGTGACGTCGCCGCTGCCCAGCGCGTCAACGTTAGTGGCGACCAGCGTGCCGCCGCTGATGGTGGTGCCGACGGTATAGGTGTTTTCCGCATTCAGGATCAGCGTGCCTGCGCCCTGTTTGATCAGCGATGTGCCGTCCCAGCCGGTGGCGCTGTCGGGATCGAGCGTGGCGTCAACGTTTTCCAGCACCGTATTGACCGCAAAACTGCCGTCGGCATTGGTCAGGTTAAACGTGCCGTGGGCGTCGGTAACGGCGTCGTCGCGGTCGGCATACCATGTCAGGGCGGTGGTCAGTTCGTACTGCTTGCCCGTGTCATCAATGCGGCCATCGACGGTGATAAAGTCGGCCAGATCGGCGTCCATTCCGGCGACGGTAAGCTTTTCAAAATCGCCCGCAATGGTTTTGTCTGACGCGATCAGGGTGAAGGTATCCAGATCGTCCGTGCTGGCGGGATCGCTGTCCAGCACATCGCCGACGCCGGTGATATCCAGCGTACCGGCCAGCGAGACCTGAGAAGCGGCGTGGATAACAGGATCGGCGGTGTTGCTGTTCAGGTTGATGGTCAGCGTGCTATCGCTTTTTTGCGTCAGCGTGGTCGCCTGTAACGTGCTGCCTGCGCCGATTTCGGTGTTGCCGCCGCTTTCGGTGGTGAGATCCGTTACCGCAAACTGGCCGCTGGCGTCCAGCAACAGGCTGGCGCGGTTGTCGATAGCGCCCGTACCCAGCGCGTTGACGTGAGTGGCAATCAGCGTGCCGCCGCTGATGGTGGTGCCGCCGGTATAAGTATTGGTGCCGGAAAGCGTGAGCGTCTCGTCGCCGGATTTCACCACCTGCCCGCTGCCGCTGATGGCGTTGTCAAAATCACCGCCGGTGTTCAGTTCCAGCGTGGCGTTGTCGGTAATGTCGCCGCTGCCCAGCGCCTCAACGTTGCTGGCGACCAGCGTGCCGCCGCTGATGGTGGTGCCGCCGGTATAAGAATTGGCTCCGGAGAGCGTGAGCGTCTTGTCGCCGGATTTCACCACCTGGCCGCTGCCGCTGATGGCGTTGTCAAAATCACCGCCGGTGTTCAGTTCCAGCACGGCGTCGTTGGTAACGTCGCCGCTGCCCAGCGCCTCAACGTTGCTGGCGACCAGCGTACCGTCGCTGATAAGGGTGCCGCCGGTGTAGCTGTTGTTGCCAGAAAGCGTGAGCGCGTCGTCGCCGGATTTCACCACCTGGCCGCTGCCGCTGATGGCGTTGTCAAAATCACCGCCGGTGTTCAGCTCCAGCGTGGCGTTGTCGGTGACGTCGCCGCTGCCCAGCGCCTCAACGTTGCTGGCGACCAGCGTGCCGCCGCTGATGGTGGTGCCGCCGGTGTAAGAATTGGCGCCGGAGAGAGTGAGCATCTCGTCGCCGGATTTCACCACCTGGCCGCTGCCGCTGATGACGTTGTCGAACGTGCCGCCGGTGTTCAGCTCCAGCGTGGCGTTGTCGGTGACGTCGCCGCTGCCCAGCGCCTCAACGTTGGTGGCGACCAGCGTGCCGCCGCTGATGGTGGTGCCGCCGGTATAAGAATTGGCGCCGGAGAGCGTGAGCGTCTTGTCGCCGGATTTCACCACCTGGCCGCTGCCGCTGATGGCGTTGTCAAAATCGCCGCCGGTGTTCAGCTCCAGCGTGGCGTTGTCGGTGACATTGCCGGTACCCAGCGCCTCAACGTTGTTGGCGACCAGCGTACCCTCGCTGATGGTGGTGCCGCCGGTATAGGTGTTTTCCGCATTCAGGATCAGCGTGCCTGCGCCGGTTTTGGTAAGCGACTGGCCGTTCCAGCCGCTGTTAGCGTCAACATTTTCCAGCACCGTGTTGACCGTAAAGCTGTCGTCGGCATCCGCCAGGTTGAAGGTGCCGTGGGCGTCGATGGCGGCGTTGTAGCGATCGGCATACCACGTCAACGTCTCGACCAGATCATAGTGTGTGTCATTGACGTTTTTCTGCCCCACGACGGTAATGAACGCGTCCGGGTTCATGGCGTTGCCGTTGATAGTGATGCCGTCAAAATCGCCGCTAATGGCGTTGTCCGATTCGATAAGCGCCAGGGAGATCAGATCGTCGGTGCTGCGTATCGGCTCCTGGCTGGCTGGCGAGGCGACATTCAGCGTGCCGTCCAGATTAACGTTTTTTGCGCGGATGGCGGGGCCGCTGGTCGCCGTCAAATCGGCCGTCAGCGTGCTGCCGTCCTGCTGGGTCAGGGTATTGGCCTGTAGCGTGCTGCCCGCGCCGATTTCAACGGTGGCGCCGCTGTGGGTGGTGAGATCCGCCACGATAAAGGGATCGCTGGCGCTTGCCGCGTCCAGTTTGAGGTAAGCGCGGTTGTCGATATTGCCGCTGCCCAGCGCGCCGCCAGCGGTGGCGGTCAGCGTTCCCTCTGCAATGGTGGTGCCGCCGCTGTAGCTGTTGTTGTTACTGAGCGTCAGCTCGCCGCCGCCCTGTTTTACCACGTTGCCGCTACCGCTGATGACGCTGCCGTAGGCGGCGGCATCGCTGCGGTTAAACGTCAGCGTGCCATTATCAACGATGTCGCCGTTAAACGTGCCCAGCGTGCCGCTGTTGCCAATCTGTAGCGTCGTGCCGCTATCGACGGTCGCGCCTTTGGCGGTCATCGCGCCGTTCAGTATCAGCGTGCCGGATTTTACCCAAAGCGCGCTGTTGGTCGTTCCCGAGAGGTTCATCGTCGCGCCCGACAGCGTCCAGTCGCCGCTGCTGGTCACGCTGTTCAGGCCGCTGATGCTGCTGCCCAGTGTACCCTCTCCGTCCAGAATCAGATTATTGTTGGCGCTGGCGCTGTTGTTGTCGTCGGTAATGCTGCCGGATATCTCCGTACCGGTATTGAGGGTGAGGGTGTTGTTCTTGCTGCCGCTATTGATGAGAATGGCGTTGGTTCCGCCGGTTATTTTCCCCTGATTGGTCAGGGTGTTGCCGGAGCCGCTAATGGTTACGCCATTGGTGTCGCCCAGGATTGCTCCCGCATTGGCGAGCGTATTGTTATTGCCGTGGAACTGAACGGCGGTATTTGCCGTGATGGAGCCGCCCGCCAGGTTATTGAGCGTGTGGCCCGTGGTGACGTAGACGCCGAATACCGAGGAGTCCATCGTGCCGCTGTTGTTAATCGTGACGGCGCCGCCGTGGGCATAGACGCTCGCGTCCCCGGCGCCTTTACCCGTTGTGGTAATGGTGCCGGTGTTGGTGATAGTGCCGCTGGTGCCGCTATAGTAATGGATGCCGTAAGAGATACTGGAGCCGGTCGCCGTGATGCTGCCGCCATTGGTGACGTTGTTGGCGCCGCTGTTAATCAGGATGCCGTTGTCTTTGGCGACGATAGCGCTTCCGCTTTCGGTCGTTATCTGGTTATTGCCGCCAGCGATACTGATGCCGGTGCTGGTGGTGGTGATCTTACTTCCACTTTTGGCCGTGATCTGGTTGCCGCTGCCTTTACTGACGCGGATACCATTTTTGCCTGAAATTTCACCGCCTGAGGTGGTGACGATATTGTTATTGCCGCTGATAAGGAGGCCGTCGCTTACGCCGGTCATCTTCCCCTGGTTGGTGATGGTATTGCCGTTGCCATTAATCGCCACCGCCGTGTTGGCCGAAATTGCGCCCCCAGCCTGGTTATTGAGCGTATGGCCTTTGGAACGTGCCGAGTCGAGATAGACGCCATAGACGGTGGAACTCATGGTTCCGCTGTTGTTGACGACGGTGCCGTCGCCGTTGCCGTGGACATAAACGCTGGCGTCTCCTGCGCCGCCGCCCGTGGTGGTAATGGAGCCGGTATTGGTGATAACGCCGCCGGAGGTACTTTCGCCATAATGGATGCCGTAAGTATTGGCGGTGCCATACGCGGAAATCGTGCCGTCATTGGTGACGAGGTTGTTGGCGCCCGCTTTAAGTTCCATGGCGGCGGACTGGATGCCGACGAGGCTGCTGTTTCCCGCCGTGATCACCCCGCCGGCGCGGTTGATCACTTCAAAATGCGCGCCGTGATAGAGCGCAACGGCAATAAAATCAGACTGCAAAAGACCGCTATTATCAACAGAAACATAATCGCCCGCCGCGATATCATCAAAGGTATGGGCATAAATCGCCGCATCCTCAATCTCGCCTGAACCATCGCTGGCCGTGGTGATAATGGTGCCGGTATTGACAATCGTACCGTAAGCGCCGCCCCGAAGCTCGACGCCATAAGAGCGCCAGGAGCCATCGGAGTTAATCGTCCCGCCGTTGGTGATGTGGACCTCGCCGCTCTGGACGATCACCCCGGAAACGCCTTTCAACACACCGTTTTCGCTGCTGACATAACTGCCGCCGTTGAGCATATAAATGGCGGCATCTATTTCGGGGGCGCCGAGGTCGAGATTATGAACGTAGATTGCGCTGTTCTCGATCCGGCCATCATTGATCACGCTGCCGCCGTTTTGAAGCAATATCGTTCCATCCGCGCTGGAACCGGTGATCGTCCCCTGGTTATGTACGCTGGTGGCGCCCGTTAACGAATCCAGGTTCATCGCCTGGCTGTCGATCAGGCTGCTCCCCACGACAGCGCCGCTTTCAATCAGCAGATCCCAGTCGTTGCTGTTATCGCCGACGATGGCGGCGCTGGCCGCTGTGTCGGTGGCGATGGTATTGCCCGCTTCCACGACAAACGGCGTAGCGCCTGACAGGGTGTAGGTGGTGGTCTGGGAGGGAATGGAAACTCGCGTTTCCTCTGCGACGGCGGGGGCAGCATCCATCGCCAGCAGAGTTACCGCGCACGAGGCGCTGACGCTGACGATAGCGCGGCTACCGCTGCGCGCCAGTTCGGAGGTGACAATATACATGCCGCGGGCGGCGTTCCATATAATATTGTAGGTTTTGTTCACTTACGATGTCCTTATGTTCTTTTTGTCCTTTCTGTTTACCTCCGTGAAGCAGCACAAAACCCGGCTATATCGGAGTAACGTTTACGGCATAATAAATCGTAATTTGTCATTTTATTAAAATTTATAAATGAACATTAGCATGACATGATATGTAAATAAATTTATTTAACGATTATATGCACTTAGAGGTTGCAGTAATAATTAGTAATTCTACCGTTTGGATTCATGTAAATTAAATAAATCAAAATAACATTACTGCGAATTATATTAACAAAGCTGACTGGTTTTGAATTTTATCGCTTCAGTCTATTATTCAGGGGGAATATAGAGGAGATGTGAATATAATAGCGCCTGGCGGCGCTGTCGGATTGCTGACAAAGGGGAATACAACGTTGATGCCGGATGGCGACTACGCCTTATCCGGCATCTGGTTCTGTGTTCGTTGGAAAAGTGTTGGGTTTCGGCTACGCCTCACCCAACGAGTCTATGGTCTCTATGCGTCACAGGTTTTCATAAGTTGGATGCAATCCAACATTTAGAGGCTCCGGTGTTGGTCATCAGCCTCAACCGCCGATAAATCGGCGGTTATTGACATCATCAACGCGGCATTACATCAGTGGCATCGCCAGTTGCACAAGGCTAATCAGCGGCTGCGGCCAGACGCCCAGTACCAACACCAGCAACGCGGAGATCAGCACCACGATACCGCCTGCGCTGTACTGCCAGTTTGTCGGCGCGTCGCGTCCCGGTTGCTGCGGCGCGTGCAGGTAGAGACTCACCGCAACACGCAGGTAGTAGTACAAACCAATCGCGGAACCCACCACCACGGCGGCGACCAGCCACCACAGGCTGGCCTGAACGCCGACCGCCAGCACGTAGAATTTGCCGATAAAGCCCAGCGTCATCGGGATACCTGCCAGCGACAGCATCATCACCGTCATCACCGCGGCAAGAACCGGGCGGTGCCAGAATAGACCACGGTAAGAGTACAGAGAATCCGCATCCGGGCCGCGGAACGGGCTGGACATCAGGCTGACCACGCCAAACGCGCCGAGGCTGCTGAACAGATAACCGGCCAGATAAACGCCTACCGCTTCCATCGACATCTCGCCGCTCTGCAGGGCAATCAGCGCCACCAGCAGATAGCCGAGGTGAGAGATAGAAGAGTAACCGAGCAGACGTTTGATGTTGGTCTGGCTCAGCGCCATCAGGTTACCGAAGATGATAGAGGCAAAGGCGATAATGCCCAGCACCACGCGTACCGCTTCGCTGTCGCCTACCGGCGCATAGAGGAACAGACGCATCACCACGCCGAAGATAGCGATTTTGCTCGCCGTCGCCAGGAAGGTGGAAACCGGCGCAGGCGCGCCCTGGTAAACGTCTGGCGTCCACAGGTGGAACGGCACCAGAGAGAGTTTAAAGCCCAGACCGACAATCATCAGGCCAAAGCCCGCCAGCAGCAACGGCTCGTGCAGCATACCATCGCCGAGGCTCTTACCGAGCGCTTCGAAAGACAGGTTGCCGGACTGCGCATAGACCAGCGCCATCCCGAACAGCAGGAAAGACGAGGCGGCGGCGGAGAGGATGGTGTATTTGATACTGGCTTCCAGCGAGCGTTTCTGGCGGAAAGCATAACCAATCAGGCCGAACAGCGGCAGTGAGATCAGTTCAATACCGAGGAACAGCGCCGCCAGATGGTTGGCGTTCGCCAGCAGAATTCCGCCCAGGCTGGCGATTAACACCAGCAGGTAGAACTCTTCCTGGTTATCGTTATAGCCTTCCAGCCACGGGTAGGCAAAGGTACAGGTGGCGAGGCTCGCCAGCAGCACCAGCCCGGTGTAGAGCATCGCAAAGCCGTCAACGCGCATCAGCGGCGTGACGTCCATTGCCCCGGCCTGGCCGACAAACCAAAGCGAAACCAGAGCAGCGTTAAGCCCAATGACCGACAGCGTGGCATTGAGGAAGTGATTGCGTCGCCACGCAATGGAGAGCATCACAACCACCACCGTCAAGCCGACGATCAGCAGCGGTAGCAGCGCAATCAGGTGTTGTGGAGTTATTGTCATGGCGATTTACGGCCTTGTAGTAGTAACGGAATTAACAAACCACTGCTGGATGTTGCTCATCGCAGAATGCGAGGTATCCAGAATCGGCTGCGGATAGAAGCCAAGCAGTACCAGAAGCACCACCAGCAACAGAATGATAAACAGCTCGCGCAGCGACATCCCTGGCAGTTCTACACTGGCAATCTGGCTCTTCGCTTTACCAAAGTAAGCGCGATGCAGCATCGCCAGCGAGTATACAGAGGCGAATACCAGCCCAAAGGTGGAGATCACGGTAATCATCGGCACCACCTGGTAGCTGCCGAACAGAATCATAAATTCGCCGACAAAGTTACCGGTGCCCGGCATCCCGAGCGTCGCCACCGCAAAGAACATAGACAGCGCAGGCAACCATTTCATTTTGCCCCACAGGCCGCCCATCATACGCATGTCACGCGTATGCAGACGTTCGTACAACTGGCCACACAGAATGAACAGACCGGCTGCGGACAAACCGTGCGCAATCATCTGGATCACCGCCCCCTGGTAAGCCAGTTGGCTGCCGGTGTAGATAGCAATCAGTACGAAGCCCATGTGCGATACGGAGGTGTAAGCGATCAGACGTTTGATATCGTACTGATTAAAGGCCATCCACGCGCCGTAGAAGATACCGATAACGCCAAGCCACATGGCGATAGGCGCAAACTCCGCCGACGCGTTCGGGAACAGCGGCAGAGAGAAACGCAGCAGACCGTAGGCTGCGGTTTTCAGCAGGATCCCCGCCAGGTCAACGGAACCCGCGGTCGGTGCCTGGGAGTGCGCATCCGGCAACCACCCGTGCAGCGGAACCACCGGCATTTTCACCGCGAAGGCGATGAAGAAGCCCAGCATCAGCAGATATTCCACACCGTGGGACATCGGCGTATTCAGCAGCTCTTCATAGTTGAAGGTCCAGACGCCGGTCGCTTTATAGTGCACAAACACCAGCGCCAGGATGGCAATCAACATCACCAGACCACTCGCCTGGGTATAAATGAAGAACTTGGTCGCCGCAGTGATACGCGTTTTACCGTCAGAAGCTTTATGCCCCCACAGCGCGATCAGGAAGTACATCGGCACCAGCATCATTTCCCAGAAGAAGAAGAACAGGAACATGTCGATGGCCAGGAACACGCCGATAACGCCGCCTAAGATCCACATCAGGTTCAGGTGGAAGAAGCCCTGATATTTTTCGATTTCTCGCCAGGAGCAAAGCACCGCCAGAACGCCGAGCAGGCCGGTCAGCACCACCATTAGCAGCGACAGTCCGTCGAGCGCCAGATGGATAGAGATGCCAAAACGCGGGATCCACGGCAGGACAAATTCAGATTGCCACTGCGGAATACCGGCGGATTGCGTCAGTGAATAGCCGCCCTGCAACCACAATTGCAGACCGAGCGCCAGCGTCAGCCCCATGGTAATCAGCGCTATCCAGCGCGGCACCTTCACGCCAAAGCGTTCGGTCTGCCAGCACAGAAAGCCGCCGATAAAGGGAATCAATATTAGCCAGGGTAGTAACATGGCGATTTTTATTCCTTTTTAAGGCCTCTGACAGAGGCCTGATTTTCAACGAATTTGGATAAAATTCACTTTACGATCAACGCAGTACCATCAGCAGCGCCAGCACCACAACCGCGCCGATGCTCATGGATGCCACATACCAGCGCAAATAACCGTTCTCGCTCAGTACCAGGCCTTTGCCTGCAAAACGGGAAAGGATAGCCGGAATGTTCATCAACGCATTAAGCGGGTCGCGCTTCAGCAGCCAGGCGATACCGAGGAATGGCTTGACGAATACTTTGTCGTACAGCCAGTCAAAGCCCCAGGCGTTATACCACCAGGTACCCAGCAGACGGCCCGGCGCGCTGTTGGCGATCGACGTCACCAGCGTGCGTTTACCCAGCCACAGCCATGCGGCAATCAGGATGCCGGCAATCGCCACTACGCCAGAGGTAATTTCCAGCGTCATGACGCGCCCATGCGCTAGTTCAGTTGTCTGCGGCAGCACCCCCTGCAATGGCGGCACAATCAGCGCGCCAACAAAGGTAGACAGAATCATCAGGACAATCAGCGGCAGATGGTGGGTAATCCCCTTCCCTGCATGAGCATGAATTTGTTCTTTCCCGTGGAATACGATGAAAATCATCCGGAAGGTGTACAAGGAGGTCATGAACGCGCCGACCAGACCCGCCACCATCAGGTTGATATGACCGTTAGCCATCGCCCCGGCCAGGATCTCATCCTTACTGAAGAAGCCCGCAGTGACCAGCGGCAGCGCCGACAGCGCCGCGCCCCCCACCAGGAAGCAGGCATACACCAGTGGAATGGACTTACGCAGACCGCCCATCTTAAAGATGTTCTGTTCGTGATGGCAGGCCAGAATCACCGAGCCGGAGGCCAGGAACAGCAGCGCTTTAAAGAAGGCGTGCGTCATCAGGTGGAAAATCGCCGCATCCCACGCCTGTACGCCCAGCGCCAGGAACATGTAGCCAATCTGGCTCATGGTGGAATAGGCCAGCACGCGTTTGATGTCGGTCTGCACCAGCGCGGCGAAACCCGCCATGACCAGCGTAATCGCCCCGATAATGCCCACCAGATGCAGAATTTCCGGGGTCATCAGGAACAGACCATGGGTACGAGCGATCAGGTAGACACCGGCGGTGACCATGGTAGCGGCGTGGATCAGCGCGGAGACCGGCGTCGGACCGGCCATCGCGTCGGCAAGCCAGGTCTGCAACGGTAGCTGCGCAGATTTACCGACCGCGCCGCCCAGCAGCATCAGCGTCGCCCACATCAGCATGTTGTTGCCGTCAGCAAAGTGCGCTGGCGCCAGCTCGACCATTTCGCGGAAGTTCAGCGTGCCCAGTTCGTTGTAGAGGATGAACAGCGCGAAGGCGAGGAATACGTCACCGACACGGGTCACCACGAAGGCTTTCATTGCCGCCGCGCCATTCTTCGGATCGCTGTAATAGAAGCCGATCAACAGATAAGAGCACAGGCCCACGCCTTCCCAGCCGAGGTACATCAACAGCAGGTTATCGGACAGCACCAGAACAACCATGCTGGCGATAAACAGGTTGGTATAAGCGAAGAAGCGGGAGTAACCCTCTTCTCCACGCATGTACCAGGACGCGAACATGTGGATCAGGAAGCCGACGCCGGTGACCACAGAGAGCATGGTCAGCGACAGGCCGTCCAGCACCAGGTTAAAACCGATGTTGAAGTTACCGACCGACATCCACGTCCACAGCGGCTGGCTGAACGCCTGTTTGCCGTTGGCGAAGAAATCCATTCCGACAAACGCTGTCACCAACGCCGCCAGACCAACGGAACCCACGCCAATGGTCGCGGAGAGATTTTCCGACCAGCGTCCGCGAGAGAACGCCAGCAGTACAAAGCCAATCAATGGCAGAATAATGGTTAAGGCAAGCATGTTCATCCACGCATCTCACTTACTGAATCGATGTTCAGGTTCTGGCGACGGCGATGGAGTTGCAGCAACAGCGCAAGTCCAATACTCGCTTCCGCAGCCGCAAGGCTGATGGCGAGAATGTACATCACCTGACCATCGGTCTGGCCCCAGTAGCTCCCGGCGACCACAAAGGCCAGCGCGGAGGCGTTAATCATGATTTCCAGCCCGATCAGCATAAACAGCAGATTGCGGCGGATAACCAGACCGGTTAAACCCAGGACGAATAAAATCGCAGCGAGGATCAGTCCGTGTGTTAAGGGGATCATGCGCGCTCCTCCGTTTTTCTTTTCGCGCGGTCATCGGCGCGGTTGCTTAGCACTTCGCCCGCACGCTCTTCACGACCGACGTGGAACGCCACCACCAGGCCTGCCAGCAGCAGCATCGACGCCAGTTCGACCGCCAGAACATAAGGCCCGAACAGCGTAATGCCCACCGCTTTCGCGCTAATCGGCGTGCCGTCGATGCCCTGGTCGTTAACGCCCAGA
This sequence comes from Salmonella sp. SJTUF15570, assembly GCF_043357055.1. Lineage (NCBI taxonomy): Bacteria > Pseudomonadati > Pseudomonadota > Gammaproteobacteria > Enterobacterales > Enterobacteriaceae > Salmonella > Salmonella sp. SJTUF15570. The sequence goes on from NZ_JBEUKJ010000010.1 coordinate 91,895, forward strand.
ATGGCGTACACAATGACCGCCAGCATAATGGCCGACAAAACCGCCGGACCAATCCACACCTGCGGCTTCAGCCACTGGCGTTCCTGTTCGATTTCGCTGCCGCCGAGGTTGAGCATCATCACCACGAACACAAACAGCACCATGATGGCGCCTGCGTAGACGATAATTTCCAGCGCACCGGCAAAATAAGCGCCCAGCGAAAAGAACACCCCGGAAATCGCCAGTAGCGATATCACCAGATACAACAGCGCGTGTACCGGATTGGTATGGGTGATCACTCGCAGGGTCGCGAGGATGGCTATCAGGCCACAGATATAAAAAGCGAATTCCATTGCCCTCTCCTTACGGTAACAGGCTCTTGACGTCGATAGGCTTGGCTTCGTTCTCTGCTTCGCCTTTATCTTTGCCGTCGATTGCCATACCCGCCATCCGGTAGAAGTTATATTCCGGGTATTTGCCCGGACCGGAAATCAGCAGATCCTCTTTTTCGTACACCAGATCCTGACGTTTGTATTCGCCCAGTTCGAAGTCCGGGGTCAACTGAATCGCCGTGGTCGGGCACGCTTCTTCGCACAGGCCGCAGAAGATGCAGCGTGAGAAGTTAATGCGGAAAAATTCCGGATACCAGCGGCCGTCTTTGGTCTCTGCTTTTTGCAGAGAGATACAGCCTACCGGACAGGCTACCGCGCACAGGTTACAGGCAACGCAGCGCTCTTCACCGTCCGGGTCGCGCGTGAGCACGATACGACCACGGTAACGGGGCGGTAAATAGACCGGCTCTTCCGGATACATCCGCGTTTCGCGTTTGGCGAACGCATGCAGGCCGATCATCCAGATACTGCGTACCTGAGTGCCGAAACCCACTAATAATTCTTTTAAGGTCATGGTCTTTGTGTCCCTTATTGCGCCTGCCACAGAATGACAGCCGCCGTTACCAGCAAGTTGATGAGCGTCAGCGGCAGGCAAACTTTCCAGCCGAAGGACATTACCTGGTCATAACGCGGACGCGGTAACGACGCACGAATCAAAATGAACATCATCATGAAGAACGCGGTTTTCAGCGCGAACCAGACGAATGGCGGTAAGAACGGGCCATGCCAGCCACCGAAGAACAGCGTTACCATCAACGCGGAAACGGTGACGATACCGATGTACTCCCCCACGAAGAACAGACCGAATTTCATACCGGAATATTCGATGTGGTAACCGTCCGCCAGTTCCTGCTCGGCTTCCGGCTGGTCAAACGGGTGACGGTGACAGACCGCTACGCCCGCGATGGCGAAAGTAACAAACCCAAAGAATTGCGGAATCACGTTCCACAGATGCGCCTGGTTATTGACGATATCGGTCATATTAAATGAACCGGCCTGCGCCACCACGCCCATCAGGGAAAGACCAAGAAACACTTCGTAGCTCACCGTCTGGGCAGACGCGCGCATCGCGCCCAGCAGCGAGTATTTGTTGTTGCTCGACCACCCGGCGAACAGTACCGCGTAAACCGCCAGACCGGCCATCATCAGGAAGAACAAAATCCCGATGTTTAAATCGGCCACCACCCAATTAGGGCTAACCGGCACAATGGCGAAGGAGAGCAGCAGCGAAGTAAACGCGATCATCGGCGCCAGGGTAAAGATGACGCGATCCGAGAATTTCGGGATCCAGTCTTCTTTAAAGAACATCTTGATCATATCCGCGACCAGCTGGAGCGAGCCGCCCCAGCCAACGCGGTTTGGTCCATAACGGTTCTGGAACAGACCCAGCAGACGACGTTCGCCAAAGCTCATGAAGGCCCCGCAGGTGACAACCACCAGCAGAATCACCACCGCTTTGAGAATGCTCAGCAGGATCTCAATCAGATCCGGTGTAATCCAACTCATTGTTGCGCCTCCCGCAGATCCTCAAGACGCGCGCCAGCCAGAACCGGCGCGATGCCAGGCATACCCATCGGCAGCCCTACCTGCCCTGCCGCTAACCCTTCAGAGATTTCAACCGGCAGCGTCACCGTATTGCCATCGTAGCTAAAGGAGACGCGCGTCCCGGCATTGACGCCCAACTTCGCGGCATCCGCCGGGTTAAGTTTGATATACGGCTGCGGCATACGGCTCTGGAAGACCGGAGAACGCTGAGACAATTCGTCGCTGCCAAACAGGTGGTAATACGGCGCAATACGCCACTGACCGTCCTGCGCCTGGAAGCTTGCCGGCACGGTAGTGAAATAATCCAGACCGCCCTCAGTCGCTTCAATCAAACGCACGCCCGGATCGCCGTGACGCAGTTTGCCGCCCACTTCATCCTGGAATTTGTTCCACGCCTGCGGGGAGTTCCAGCCCGGCGCCCAGGCGAACGGAATTTCAGATCGCGGGGCAGTCGGTTGGTTATTCCCTTCCATCGAGAAGGCGAACATGGTGTCTTTATCCTGCGGCTGACGTGGTTCATGCACGCTGATATTGGCGCGCATCGCCGTACGACCGCTGTAACGATGCGGTTCGCGCGCCAGCTTCTGCCCACGAATGCGGAAGGTCGCATCCGGCGCGGCGTCTTTAATGCCGGCAAATTGCGGCATGGCGGCAATGACCGCGTCGATCACGTGGTCAAGCTGAGTCCAGTCCACTTCGCGGTTTTCGACGGTGCTGTGCAGCGAATGCAGCCAGCGCCAGCTTTCCAACATAATCGTCTTGTTATCGTAGTAGGCCGGATCATAAACCTGGAAGAAGCGCTGCGCGCGGCCTTCGTTGTTGATGACCGTACCATCGCTTTCGGCGAAGCTTGCCGCGGAAAGCACCAGATGCGCGTTTTCCATAATCGCCGTGCGCTGATGGTCAACCACCATCACCAGCGGCGCTTTGGCGAGCGCGGCGTTCACGCGCGTAGCGCTTGCATGACGGTGGAGATCGTTTTCCAGCACCACCACCGCGTCCGCGTTGCCGGTTTCCAGCTCGCCCAACGCATCGTCAAGCGAACCGCCGCCCATCATTCCCAGCCCCATGCTGTTCACGGAGCGAGCAATCATAGTAATACCGACGTCGGCGCCACGGCCTTTCAGCGCTTTCGCCACGTTGGCGGCCGCCTGAATCACCTCACTGCTACCGGCGTTAGTGCCGGAGATAATCAGCGGTTTTTTCGCGCCGGCCAACGCCTGCACAATGACATCAATTTTGTTTTGTAAGTCGCTGTCGATACCGTCAACCGCAGGCGCTGTATTGTCCAGCGCATGAGCAATCGCAAAGCCCAGGCGCGCCTGATCTTCCACCGGCGCGCGATAGGTCCAGGCGGCGATATCATCCAGACGGGTGTCGTCCACGTTGGTCACGAACAGCGGATGTTTGGCACGCTGGCCGATGTTAAGAATGGCCGCAATCTGCCAGTCGGCCACTTTCTGCGCCGCCGCCATTTCACGCGCTTTACCTTTCACCGCCTGGCGTACCGCCAGCGCAACGCGCGCGCCGGTCTGGGTAACGTCTTCGCCCAGTACCAGTACCGCGTCATAAGATTCGATCTCCCGCAGCGCCGGGGTGTAAATGCCGCCTTCACGCAGCACTTTCAGCGCCAGTTGCAGACGTTCCTGCTCGCCGCGCGCGATACCGGTGTAGAAGTTTTCCGCACCAACCAGCTCACGCAGCGCAAAGTTGCTCTCAATGCTGGCGCGTGGCGAACCGATACCGATCACTTTCTTCGACTGGCGCAGAATATCCGCCGCGCCCTGCATCGCCTGCTCGGCGTTGAGAGTAATAAAGTCATCGCCGCGGCGCTGAACCGGCTGACGCGGACGGTCTTTCAGGTTCACATAGCCATAGCCGAAACGACCGCGGTCGCAGAGGAAGTAGTGGTTAACGGTACCGTTGTAACGGTTTTCGATACGGCGTAATTCGCCATAGCGCTCGCCCGGGCTGATGTTACAGCCGATGGAACACTGCTGGCAGATGCTCGGCGCAAACTGCATGTCCCATTTACGGTTGTAACGCTCGGAGTGCGTTTTATCGGTGAAGACGCCGGTCGGGCAAATCTCGACCAGGTTACCGGAGAATTCGCTTTCCAGCGTACCGTCTTCCGGACGCCCGAAGTAGACGTTGTCATGCGCGCCATAGACGCCCAGATCGGTGCCGTCGGCATAATCTTTGTAGTAACGCACACAACGGTAGCAGGCGATACAGCGGTTCATTTCGTGCGAGATGAACGGCCCCAGATCCTGGTTGCGGTGGGTACGTTTGGTGAAACGGTAGCGGCGGAAACTGTGACCCGTCATCACGGTCATATCCTGAAGATGGCAGTTACCGCCCTCTTCACAGACCGGACAGTCGTGCGGGTGGTTAGTCATCAGCCACTCCACCACGCTTTCACGGAACTGTTTCGCTTCTTCGTCGTCAATAGAGATAAAGGTACCGTCGGTGGCTGGCGTCATACAGGACATCACCAGGCGACCACGCGTATCTTCCGCGTTTTGGTATTGCTTCACCGCACACTGGCGGCAAGCACCGACGCTTCCCAGCGCCGGGTGCCAGCAAAAATACGGAATATCAAGGCCGAGGGACAGACATGCCTGTAGCAGGTTGTCCGCGCCGTTGACCTCGTATTCTTTGCCGTCTACATGAATCGTAGCCATTAGCATGCTTCCAAATTAAAAATCGTTAACTCACCAGCGCTCTTTGAGCAGGTTCGGCTGAATACCATTGATTAAATGGGTATTGCTGAACGGCTGCTTGATGCCAGCTTCGAATTCTTCGCGGAAATACTTAATTGCGCTTTGCAGTGGCTCAACCGCGCCCGGTGCATGCGCGCAGAAGGTTTTACCCGGTCCGAGGAAACGACACAGTTGCTCAAGTGTCTCGATATCCCCCGGCTGGCCTTCGCCACGCTCCAGCGCGCGCAGAATTTTCACGCTCCACGGCAACCCGTCGCGGCATGGCGTACACCAGCCGCAGGATTCGCGGGCAAAGAACTCTTCCAGGTTACGCACCAGCGACACCATGCCGATTTCGTGGTCTACCGCCATCGCCAGCGCGGTGCCCAGACGGCTGCCTGCTTTACCGATGCTTTCGAACTCCATCGGCAGGTCAAGATGCGCCTCGGTCAGGAAGTCGGTTCCCGCCCCGCCCGGCTGCCAGGCTTTGAATTTCAGGCCATCGCGCATACCGCCCGCGTAGTCTTCGAGGATCTCGCGCGCGGTGGTGCCGAACGGTAATTCCCACAGGCCCGGATTCTTCACGCGGCCTGAGAAGCCCATCAGCTTGGTACCCGCATCTTTGCTTTTCGAGATGTTCTGGTACCACTCCACGCCGTTGGCGAGGATTGCCGGGACGTTGCACAACGTTTCGACGTTATTCACACAGGTCGGTTTGCCCCATACGCCGGAGGTCGCCGGGAAGGGCGGCTTGGAGCGTGGGTTCGCGCGGCGGCCTTCGAGGGAGTTAATCAGCGCCGTTTCTTCACCACAGATGTAACGCCCTGCCCCGGTGTGGACAAACAGTTCAAAGTCGAACCCGGTGCCCATGATATTTTTGCCAAGCAGCCCGGCCTCGGTTGCTTCAGCAATCGCACGGCGCAGATGTACAGCCGCTTCGATATATTCGCCGCGCAGGAAGATGTAACCACGATACGCTTTCAGCGCGAACGCGGAGATCAGCATGCCTTCCACCAGCAGGTGCGGCAGCTGTTCCATCAGCAGACGGTCTTTATAGGTGCCCGGTTCCATTTCATCGGCGTTACACAGCAGGTAACGGATGTTCATGGATTCATCTTTCGGCATCAGGCTCCACTTGAGACCGGTGGAAAAGCCCGCGCCGCCGCGCCCTTTCAGACCGGCGTCTTTTACCTGGCTGACGATTTCATCCGGAGACAGGCCGGTCAGCGCCTTACGCGCGCCTTCGTAGCCGTTTTTGCTACGATATTCATCCAGCCAGACCGGCTGTTTGTCATCGCGCAGACGCCAGGTCAGCGGATGGGTTTCGGGAGTACGGATAACGTTTTTCATTTATACCGCTCCAGTAGTTCAGGAATGGCTTCCGGGGTCAGATGGCTGTGAGTATCCTCATCAATCATCATGTTCGGCCCTTTATCGCAATTCCCCAGGCAGCAGGTCGGCAGCAGCGTAAAGCGACCATCAAAGGTCGTCTGCCCCGGTTTGATGTTGAGATTTTTTTCCAGCGCGGCCTGAATCCCCTGATAGCCGGTGATATGGCACACCACGCTGTCGCAGTAGCGAATCACGTGGCGACCGACCGGCTGACGGAAGATCTGGCTGTAGAATGTGGCGACGCCTTCGACGTCGCTCGCCGGAATACCCAGCACATCGGCAATAGCGTAGATCGCGCCGTCCGGCACCCAGCCACGCTGCTTTTGAACGATTTTCAGCGCTTCAATGGACGCCGCACGCGGGTCTTCGTAGTGGTGCTTCTCGTGCTCTATCGCTTCACGCTCTGCCGCACTCAGCTCAAAAGCCTCGGTTTGTGGTTGTTGATTCTCGTGCATAATTAGCGGTCCACATCTGACATAACAAAATCGATACTACCCAGATAGACAATCAGGTCGGAGACCAGGCTACCGCGGATCGCCGAGGGAATCTGCTGCAGGTGCGCAAAGCTCGGCGTGCGCACGCGGGTACGGTAGCTCATGGTGCTGCCGTCGCTGGTCAGGTAGTAACTGTTAATCCCCTTCGTCGCTTCCACCATCTGGAAGGACTCCTGCGCCGGCATCACCGGGCCCCAGGAGACCTGCAGGAAGTGGGTGATCAGGGTTTCGATATGTTGCAGCGTGCGCTCTTTCGGCGGCGGCGTGGTCAGCGGGTGATCCGCTTTGAACGGGCCTTCCGGCATGTTATCGAGGCACTGCTGAAGAATGCGCAGACTCTGGCGCAGCTCTTCCACTTTCAGCATCACGCGGGTATAGCAGTCGGAAACGCCGCCGCCCACCGGCACTTCAAAGTCAAAGTTTTCGTAGCCAGAGTATGGACGCCATTTACGTACGTCGAAGTCGATCCCGGTCGCGCGCAGCCCTGCGCCGGTGGTGCCCCACTCCAGCGCCTCTTTCGCGCCGTAAGCGGCAACGCCCTGCGAACGCCCTTTCAGAATGGTGTTACGCAGCGCGGCTTTCTCGTAAGAATCCAGACGCTTCGGCATCCACTCAAGGAACTCTCGCAGCAGGCGATCCCAACCGCGCGGCAAGTCGTGCGCGACGCCGCCGATACGGAACCAGGCCGGGTGCATACGGAAACCGGTAATGGCTTCCACCAGGTCATAAATTTTCTGCCGGTCGGTAAAGGCAAAGAAGACCGGCGTCATCGCGCCGACGTCCTGAATAAAGGTCGAGATGTACAGCAGATGACTGTTAATGCGGAACAGTTCGGAGAGCATCACGCGGATGACGTTCACCCGATCCGGGACGGTGATCCCTGCCAACTTTTCTACCGCCAGCACGTACGGCATTTCATTGACGCAACCACCGAGGTATTCGATACGGTCGGTATAGGGAATGTAGCTATGCCAGGACTGGCGCTCGCCCATTTTTTCGGCGCCGCGGTGGTGATAGCCGATATCCGGCACGCAGTCGACGATTTCTTCACCGTCAAGTTGCAGGATAATACGAAACGCACCGTGCGCAGACGGGTGGTTCGGGCCGAGGTTGAGGAACATAAAGTCCTCGTTGTCAGTCCCGCGCTTCATCCCCCAGTCTTCCGGCTTAAAGGTCAGCGCTTCCATCTCCAGATCCTGCTTGGCTTTGGTCAGCTCAAACGGGTCGAATTCGGTCGCGCGCGCCGGATAATCTTTACGCAGCGGATGGCCTTCCCAGGTTTGCGGCATCATGATGCGCGTCAGGTGCGGGTGGCCTTCGATATCAATACCAAACATCTCCCAGGTCTCACGCTCGTACCAGTTGGCGTTAGGGAAAAGTTTAGTGAAGGTCGGCACGCGCAGGTCGTTTTCAGACAACGCCACCTTGAGCATGATATCGCGATTACGCTCAATGGAAATCAGGTGGTAGAAAACGGAAAAATCCGCGGCGGGTAACCCGTCACGGTGCGTACGCAGGCGTTCATCCATGCCGTGTAAGTCAAACAGCATGACGTAAGGTTTCGGCAGTTTCTTTAAGAAATCGCCAACCTCCAGTAGTTGTTCACGCTTGACCCAAACAACGGGGATACCGGTGCGGGTCGCCTGAACGGTAAAGGCATCCGGCCCAAAACGGTTGCGCAGTTCGCCGATAACCGGATCATCAAGATGATCGCGGGTACTCCATGCAGCGTCTTGCGCGGTTAAGTCGGTCATATTGTTCACCATTGCAAATGGTCCGTGGTGGTCGGCAGTGCTTCGCGCTATTAAAATAGTGGTTAGCGAAGTGAAGTGCTGCTGCCGACAGGCGCAAATTAAATCTCGTCCGGGGTACGCAGGTTCGTGACGGCAATACGCTCGCCGCGTTTACGTTCGCGTTCTGGCTGCATATTGGCGCGATACACGCCCTGATCGCCCACCACCCATGAGAGCGGACGGCGCTCTTTGCCAATCGATTCTTGCAGCAGCATCAACGCCTGCATATACGCTTCCGGACGCGGCGGACAGCCAGGGATATACACATCCACCGGGATGAACTTATCAACGCCCTGCACTACCGAATAAATATCGTACATGCCGCCGGAGTTGGCGCAGGCGCCCATAGAAATGACCCATTTTGGCTCCAGCATTTGGTCATACAGACGCTGAATAACCGGGGCCATTTTGGTAAAGCAGGTACCGGCCACCACCATCAGGTCAGCCTGACGTGGCGACGCACGCAGCACTTCCGCGCCGAAACGGGCAACGTCATGCACTGCGGTAAAAGAGGTCACCATCTCTACATAGCAGCAAGAAAGGCCGAAGTTGTAGGGCCAAATTGAGTTTTTACGGCCCCAGTTAACCATGTCATGCAGTTTGCCCATGAACACGTTTTTGTTAACTTCCTGCTCCAGGGGGTCGGTTACGATCTCCTGTTTTTGCAGGGGGTAACGGTCATTCTCACCGTTAGGATCTATGCGGGTGAGCGTATAATCCATCTTAATGCCTCGCGGTTAGCGTTGACGATTAGCGATACTGTTCGTTTCCGGGTTCATACGCTCGCGGCGTGAACGCGCGGGCGTCCAGTCCAACGCGCCAATACGCGCCAGATAAACCAGACCAGCCAGTAACACAAAAATAAAAATTGCAGCTTCCACAAAGCCAACCCAGCCGCTTTCGCGGATAGAAGTTGACCATGCGAACAGATACAGCGCTTCAACGTCGAAGATAACGAAGAACATGGCTACCAGGTAAAACTTGGCAGACAGGCGTAAGCGGGCGGTGCCGACCGAGTCGATACCTGATTCAAACGGAACGTTCTTGTGCCTCGCGCGTGCGCGACCGCCCAAAAACCAACCGCCTACCAGCATCAGGCAGCACAGGCCAATGGCAACGATAAGAAAGATAGCGAATGCCCAGTGATGAGCGATGACTTCAGTGGATGTTGACATACTCATTGCTTACTCATCAAAAGTAGCGCCAGTTTCTCTGCTCTTTACGGCAGATGGGCGCCACATCGATTCATGGGGAGGAATAAAAAAAACCCTACAATTACTGTAGAAAATGATAAAAACAGCTAATTGATGTGGTTTTTTACTCCTTTCTATAACCTTTTGTCAACTTTAACAAAAGTTCCTTCACATTAATTTACATCAATTCATCACCATTAACATTAAGTGCCATCCTGGAGAAAATGACTCTTCGGCCAGGGGGGATTTTATGTTGTTGAATCGTGTCCGTTGTGAAGCAAAAGAAATAACACACACCTATTTTGACAGGAATTTGTGAAGATGCCTCCCCCTAAATGGGAGTATTTTCTTGATCTGTGACACGCTTTTGTTAATTCACCCCCTAAAACAGCAACAATTTCTCTAGTTTTTTAACATGCAAATTCATAAAATGGATGTTCTGGTTATTTTTTACCCACATTGAACTGCGAATCGCTACTGGCTGATTTACCGCAACTTTTACAATTTGTGCGGTTAAGCGCGTACAGATGGGCACAAAAAAAGAGCCACTGAGCGTTTTTTCATCGCCAGCGGCTCTTTTTTACATTTACGACTTAGCGCCTTTTGCCTGCGAGCTACTCAAAACCCCCTTCCACCATCAGCGGATCATCTCCGCCCTCTGCAGAAAACTGGTTGTAATGCCATGGGTTTTGATAGCTTTCCATCGCATGGAAAATCACCATCGCCAGCTCGTTCTGGCTATTGGGATCGCGGCACAACAGATATTCCGTATCCGGCAAAGGCGGTAATCCGTCTGCGGCGCCCAGCACGCGAAGGTCGGGACTCATCATTTCGACAGGTCGAGCCGTTACGCCAAGACCGGCTTTAACGGCCGCGCGTACCGCCGGTAATGTAGACGCCACATAGGCCAGCCGCCAGGGAATACCCGCTGCATTTAGCGTCTCCAGCACCATATCGCGGAATGGGCTGGGATCGTCCAGCAGGACTAATGGTACGGGCTCTCCCCTTTGCAAAACATACTCAGCCGCACAATACCAATGGGTGGGCGAGGTCCGCAAATTCAGACAGTCCAGCGAATGAGGTTGGTTAGTCGTCACCACCAAATCTACTTCCTGCGATTTAACCATGTCCACCATATAGGCGTTGCGTTTTACCCGTACATCAAGCGCGAGTTTTGGATAAACCGAGCTGATTCGGCTAAGCAAAAAAGGCAGGATAGTATCAGCTGATTCATCAGAAGCGCCGATTGTTAACACTCCCTGAAGATTACTGAACATTAATGATGAACACGCCTCATCATTAAAACGCAGGATTTTTCTGGCGTACCCCAGAAGCTGGATACCGTGTTCGGTCAAAAGTTTGTTACGGCCATGGCGGGCGAACAATTCCTTTCCCACGAGTTGCTCAAGACGCTGCATTTGCTGACTGACCGCAGACTGAGTACGACATACCGCCGCCGCCGCCGCGGCGAAGGTGTTCAGATCGGCAACGGCCACGAACGTTCTCAGCAGATCGAGATCGAGGTTAATTATCGGACGATTTGCATTTATCATAATTTTTCACTTACTGGCGGGTCATATCGGGCTGACCTGGTTAATGCTGTGCATTCAGAAACAAGCAATTCCATTTGTAATGTGCATCCTTCGCAGTACCGCCTGGTTACCCAGGTAAATGTTAGAATGTAATTGAAAATACGACCAAAACACTTCTCTTACTTACTGATATAATACCAAATGCAACTGATCGGGATATATCAAAGAGAATGTGTCATACCTTTAGGCGTCTACAGATTTCTGCTAATGATGGACGTGTAAATCTTGTAACAGCGTCAAATAGTTTCCCAAGACGCACAGATACAAAAACAATATATTGAACAATAGGTTATGTATAAAATCGCGTCATGATAATTAGCAGACAACGCAGACTACGCCCCCGTTTCGGATCATTATCTTAACCTAAAACCGCTATATTTATAAGTATTATTACGAATAATCTTAACCTGGGATATGTTATACTAATCGGACCAGAAAGATATTATTACGACTTTAGTAAATGCTTTTTAAATATTAAATAATAATTAATTAAGATTTCTACCATTCATTAATTATACTTAACAATAGTTTCACACCCCCCGCCGCCGGAAAGGTCTAACCTTCTCATTTTACCTTTAATACTCAGTATTTCCGAAATAGCCAGCGCGACACTAATGATGAATGCTTATCTCTCATAAAACAGATAATTTCTGACAACATAAAAAACCACATTACGCGCAATCACATAGAACAAAACACTATACATAGAGACAAAAATAGAAAATGCATCTAACTAAGTGATTTTATGAAGTTTTAAACAGTACGAAAGCGCGTTAAAAATAAACAAAATCTTCTTCTGTTCACTCTTCAAAACTCACCGTCGTGGGAGTACATTGTTTCGTGCTGACTTCCACGGCAGGGAGTGGCAATAACAGCTAAAAGGTCAAGATTCATGTCCCCCATTGAAAAATCCAGCAAACTCGAAAATGTCTGTTATGACATTCGTGGCCCCGTTCTGAAAGAAGCGAAACGCCTTGAGGAAGAAGGTAATAAAGTTCTTAAACTGAATATCGGCAACCCCGCCCCCTTCGGATTCGAAGCGCCGGACGAAATTCTGGTCGATGTCATTCGTAATTTGCCGACGGCGCAAGGATATTGCGACTCGAAAGGGCTTTATTCCGCCCGTAAAGCGATTATGCAGCATTATCAGGCCCGTGGAATGCGCGATGTAACCGTGGAAGATATCTATATCGGTAACGGCGTTTCCGAGCTGATCGTTCAGGCGATGCAGGCGTTGCTTAACAGTGGCGATGAAATGCTGGTTCCCGCGCCCGATTATCCGTTATGGACAGCGGCGGTATCGCTCTCCAGCGGCAAGGCGGTACATTATCTTTGCGATGAATCTTCCGACTGGTTCCCGGACCTTGACGATATCCGCGCCAAAATCACCCCACGTACGCGTGGTATTGTCATTATTAATCCAAACAACCCTACTGGCGCCGTCTATTCTAAAGAATTGTTGATGGAAATTGTCAACATTGCGCGCGAGCATAATCTCATCATCTTCGCCGATGAAATTTATGACAAGATTCTCTATGACGATGCCGAGCATCACTCTATCGCCGCACTGGCGCCTGATCTGCTGACCATCACCTTTAATGGGTTGTCTAAAACCTATCGCGTCGCCGGCTTCCGCCAGGGCTGGATGGTGCTGAACGGGCCGAAAAAACATGCGAAGGGCTATATTGAAGGGCTGGAGATGTTAGCCTCAATGCGCCTGTGCGCCAACGTCCCGGCGCAACATGCTATTCAGACCGCGCTCGGCGGCTATCAAAGCATTAGTGAATTTATTCTGCCGGGCGGTCGACTGTATGAACAGCGTAACCGCGCCTGGGAGTTGATTAACGATATTCCCGGCGTTTCCTGCGTAAAACCGCGCGGCGCGTTGTACATGTTCCCCAGGATCGACGCTAAACGTTTTAATATTCACGACGACCAGAAGATGGTGCTGGACTTCCTGCTACAGGAAAAGGTGCTGCTGGTGCAAGGTACCGCCTTTAACTGGCCGTGGCCGGATCACTTCCGCATTGTGACGCTACCGCGTGAAGATGACCTGGAGATGGCCATCAACCGTTTTGGGCGTTTCCTCTCAGGTTACCATCAATAATCTTAAATTCAGGCTACTTCGGTAGCCTGAATTGCATCTTCATCCCCCTCCCCGCACAATGAAGTCTGCCGCAGTGAAAACAAAAGGTAATCTATGAAGCAGAGCCATTTTTTCGCCCATCTCTCCCGCATGAAGTTGATTAACCGCTGGCCGCTGATGCGTAACGTGCGTACGGAAAACGTCTCCGAACATAGTCTGCAGGTGGCGATGGTCGCCCATGCGTTGGCGGCGATAAAAAACCGTAAATTTGGCGGTCAGCTCAATGCTGAACGCATCGCGCTTCTGGCGATGTATCATGATGCCTCGGAAGTACTGACCGGCGATCTGCCGACGCCGGTAAAATATTTTAATTCCCAGATAGCCCAGGAATATAAAGCGATCGAAAAAATCGCCCAGCAAAAGCTGGTTGATATGGCGCCGGATGAATTACGCGATATTTTCGCACCGCTTATTGATGAGAATGCCTGGAGCGAAGAAGAACAGGCAATCGTAAAACAGGCCGATGCGCTTTGCGCCTACCTGAAATGCCTGGAGGAGCTATCGGCGGGAAACAATGAGTTTGGACTGGCAAAAACGCGGCTGGAAAAAACGCTGGAATTACGTCGCAGCCAGGAGATGGACTATTTTATGGCGGTGTTCGTACCAAGTTTCCATCTTTCTCTTGACGAGATAAGCCAGGATTCACCGCTTTAGTTGCCGGATGGCGGCTAACGCCTTATCCGGCCTACCGTTCTTCCCGTAGGCCTGATAAGCGTAGCGCCATCAGGCCTTTTCCAGCCTGGGTTAAAACGGAAACAACATCGGAATCATCACAATACAAACCGCCATCACAATAAGCGTGAACGGCACGCCAAGCTTCACAAAATCGCTAAAGCTATAGTTTCCCGGCCCCAGAACCAGAGTATTGACCGGCGATGAAACCGGCGTCATAAAGGCGGCGGATGCCGCCATCGCCACCGCCATCGCAAACGGATAGGGCGACACCCCCATCGATTTCGCCGCCGCCAGCGCAATCGGCGCCATCAGCACCGCCGTTGCCGTGTTAGAAATGAACAGTCCTATGACGGCACACAGCACGAACAGGCATCCCAGCATCATATATGGCCCATAGCCGCCGCCGATATTCATTAACCCTTGCACGACCAGAGAGACGCCGCCGGTTTTTTGCAACGCCTGCGCAAACGGCATCATACCCACAATCAAGATAATACTCGGCCAGTGGATCGCTTTATACGCGCTTTCAGCATCAATACAGCGAAATTTTCCCATCAGCAGGCAGGCGATAATCGCCGCGATCGGGTTGGGAATTTCATCGGTCAACATCAGCGCCACCATCAGTACCAGGCAGAAAATGGCGTGCGGCGCCTGGCTGTGCGCAGGAGAGGCTTCGCTGACCTCGACCGGCATATTCAGCACCACAAAGTCGCGGCCTTTTTGCCCCAGCAGGCTGATTAACTTCCAGTTCCCCACGACCAGAATGATATCGCCCATCAATAACGGCTCATCGGCCAGCGACCCTTCCAGCGCGACGCCGTCGCGTTTCAGGCCGACCACATTCAGCCCGTAACGTGTACGGAAAGCGATTTCACGCACCGACTTGCCAATCAGTTCAGACTCCGGAATAAGCGAAATTTCCGCCATCCCGACATCCAACGCCTGATCGGAAAAATATTCTCCACGCAATACCATCGGTTCCAGCAGTTGCTCGGCGCAGAACTCTCTGAGGTCGACCTCCGCCGCCGACATATCAATCAGCAGAACGTCGCGAGCGCGAAACTCCGATACGCCGTTCACATTGACGATAACCCGCCGAAAGCGCCGCCAGCGTTCAACGCCGATGACATTGGCGCCGTAACGTTCGCGCAGTTTAAGGTCGTCCAGCCGCTGTCCCACCATTGGCGAACCGGGGCGAATCGCCAGACGACGAGCGCGCCCCGTCAGACGGTACTCGCGGATAAGATCGCGGAAAGTGCGCCGCTTACCGGCCTGTTGTCCGGGCGCATCGCCTTTTAGCATGAAGCGCATCACCAGCATATAAACAATGCCGAGCGCCAACACCACTATCCCCAGCGGCGTCACGCTAAAAAAGTTGAACCCGTGCAGGCCTTCACGCAGCAGTTCACTGTTAACCACCAGGTTCGGCGGCGTCGCCACCAGCGTCATCATTCCGCTGATAAGCCCGGCAAAACTCAGCGGCATCATCAGGCGCGAAGGCGAGGTCTGCATATGCATAGAAACGCTAAGAACAACGGGGATAAAGATCGCCACCACGCCGGTTGAACTCATGAAAGCGCCAAGTCCGGCGACGGTGATCATCAGTAAAACCAGCATTTTGATTTCACTGCTGCCCGCCATTTTAACCAGCCAGGTACCGACCACCGTCGCAACGCCGGTGCGCACGAGGCCGTCGCCAATAATAAATAAGGCGGCGATAAGAATGACATTCGGATCGCTAAAGCCGGAGAAGGCTTCCGGAAGGGTCAAGGTACCGCTAAGGACAAAAGCAACAATGACGAATAAAGCCACCGCATCCATACGTACTTTGCCCGTCGCAAACAACACGACGGCAATCGCCAGTAAAGAGAGAACCCAAATCAATTCACCGTTCACAACATATCCTTGTCAGATGAGAAGATAACGCGATTCTGCCATAAATATGCCCCGCCAAAGCGGGGCGATATCATGATCAGGTCTTTCTTAACACTACCACATCGCCGTTTGGTTGTTTAGCGACCGATAATTGCGTCAGGCTATCCAACGCAAAATCAACATCCGCCAGACGCGGCGTGTCGGCCGGCGCATTGACCGCAATGACGTGGCAACCCGCAGCCAGCCCGGACAGCACGCCAGCCGGGGCATCTTCTACTACGACGCACTCCTGAGGGGCCAGGCCAAGCAGTTGTGCGCCCAGCAAATACGCATCCGGCTCCGGTTTGCCGCGTTTGACTCGTTCGGCGGTGACAAACACCTCTGGCGCTGGAAGGCCCGCGACCTGATGGCGCGCACGCGCGACCGGCATTGAACCGGAGGTGACGATAGCCCACGGAATGCCCGCTTTATTCAGGTGATTGAGTAAATCGACTGCCCCCGGCAACGCGGTGATCCCTGCGGTTTCAGTGGCTTCTATTTGCTCCAGGCGCGTAAACTCAGCGGCAATTTCCGCCTCCGATTTACCCGCCATAAAATGCCGCAACGAGGTGATCGCCTGTTTGCCATGAATAAAGCCCAGCACCTCATCATGAGCAAGGTTAAAACGATCGGCCCAGCTACACCACGCGCGTTCGACAGCAGGTAATGAGTCAACCAACGTTCCATCCAGATCAAACAGAAAACCTTTACACTGCACGCGAGCCTCCTCAGGCATTAATGATTTGATTGATTTCATTCGCGCTCAGGTGGTACTGACGCGGGCAGGCATGCCAGACATTCAACATCCGCTGGTATTTTTCCCACATCGGCGTCTGGGCATTAAAGCCGTGTGTCCCGGCGTCAAAGTGAGTGTAGCGTCCTTCTATATTCACCATAAAACGGACATAGCCGAGGTAGCGCGCTTCCGTCGCGGCGTCAAACCCCAGGAAGGTGACGCGACGTTCGTCGATGGCTTGCGTATCTTTGAGGTTGGTCCAGGAGACGTGCAGCGCATGGTACATCTCCATAATATCGATGATGGTACGGCAGGTCTCTTCCGTCAGCTCGCCAAACTCGCGATCCAGCTCGCGCATCTGCAGGCCGTAGCCGCGTTCAATAATTGTTTGTAAGCGACGGTAACGCTCGGCGTTGGTGGGATCGAGCATCGTCATCATTTTGTACTGGTTAGACAAAATCAGACGTTGCGCGTTGGTCATTTCCATTTTGAACTCCTGTATCACGCTATGGCGATGAAAAAAAGAAGGCATTGGTATGCCTTCTTTTATATGCGTAATCCGGGGTCAATTACAAATCATCCAGGAAAGTTTTATCCAGTTGTTTGAAGGCGCGCTTAAGCGTGTCAGCTAATGCCTGGTAATCCGGCTTTCCTTCTACCGGCGCCAGCGCTTGTCCAGCCTCCTGCAATTTACCGCGAACTTCGTAAAACCAGTTGAGGATTGAAGGCGGCAATGGCGTCACGGAACGTTTCCCTAACCACCATAATCCCTGCATGGGCAAGCTCAGGGCGAACAGGGCGGTCGCCACGGCCGGACCTAACTGACCGCCCAGCGCTATCTGCCAGCATAATGTAAAGACGGCGACAGGCGGCATAAATCGTATGGCATAGCGCGTCATACGAATGACGCGGTTTTCGACGAAAACGGGCGCCAGCCGTTTTTCCATCGGCCACGTCTTCGCGTAGTGCTGCCCCCGGCGAAATAAGCTAAAAAAATTTACGGAGCGATTATCCGGTGTCGACATGGCCTACCTCAACTTCACATATAAAATTTAAAAAATTTGTGCAAAACAACAACTGCGAGGGACAACGTTCAAAACATTTTGTCTTCGATACCCACTATCAGGTATCCTGTGTCGGCCTGTCAAAGGCCGGTAGTTTAAAATCATTGAGTCGTCAATATTACACATAGTATGCCATTGGCTGAAAAATACGCAAAATGGCATAGACTCAAAGGTATTTCTTCCATCATGCCCAAAAAAACTCCTGCGCATGATGTTAATCATAAATGTCAGGGCTATCATGCGCTACGCTCTATGGCTCACTGACGTTTTTTTAGCCACGTATCATAAATAGGTACTTCCATGTCGAGTAAGTTAGTACTGGTTCTGAACTGCGGTAGTTCTTCACTGAAATTTGCAATTATTGATGCAGTTAATGGTGATGAATACCTTTCTGGTTTAGCCGAATGTTTCCATCTGCCAGAAGCACGCATCAAATGGAAAATGGACGGCAGTAAACAAGAAGCGGCTTTAGGTGCAGGCGCCGCTCACAGTGAAGCGCTGAACTTTATCGTTAACACTATTCTGGCACAAAAACCAGAACTGTCTGCGCAGTTAACTGCAATTGGTCACCGTATCGTACACGGCGGCGAGAAGTATACCAGCTCCGTAGTCATTGATGAGTCCGTCATTCAGGGCATCAAAGATTCCGCCTCTTTCGCACCGCTGCATAACCCGGCTCACCTGATTGGTATCGCCGAAGCGCTGAAATCTTTCCCGCAGCTGAAAGATAAAAACGTTGCAGTATTCGACACCGCCTTCCATCAGACCATGCCGGAAGAATCTTACCTGTATGCCCTGCCGTACAGCCTGTATAAAGAACACGGCGTTCGTCGCTATGGCGCACACGGCACCAGCCACTTCTATGTAACTCAGGAAGCGGCAAAAATGCTGAACAAGCCGGTAGAAGAACTGAACATTATCACCTGCCACCTGGGCAACGGCGGTTCTGTTTCCGCTATCCGTAACGGTAAATGCGTGGATACCTCTATGGGTCTGACCCCGCTGGAAGGCCTGGTCATGGGTACCCGTTCCGGCGATATCGACCCTGCGATTATCTTCCACCTGCACGACACTCTGGGCATGAGCGTGGATCAGATCAACAAAATGCTGACCAAAGAGTCCGGTCTGCTGGGTCTGACTGAAGTGACCAGCGACTGCCGTTATGTTGAAGACAACTACACCACCAAAGAAGACGCTAAACGTGCGATGGACGTTTACTGCCACCGCCTGGCGAAATACATCGGTTCTTACACCGCTCTGATGGACGGTCGTCTGGATGCAGTCGTGTTCACCGGCGGTATCGGTGAAAACGCCGCGATGGTTCGCGAACTGTCTCTGGGCAAACTGGGCGTACTGGGCTTTGAAGTCGACCACGAACGTAACCTGGCGGCCCGCTTCGGCAAATCTGGTTTCATCAACAAAGAAGGTACCCGTCCGGCGGTGGTGATCCCAACCAACGAAGAACTGGTTATCGCGCAGGACGCGAGCCGTCTGACTGCCTGATTTCACACCGCCAGCCTCGCTGGCGGTGCTGTTTTGTAACCCGTCCCCAAAAGACGGTAACGAAAGAGGATAAACCGTGTCCCGTATTATTATGCTGATCCCTACCGGAACCAGCGTCGGCCTGACCAGCGTCAGCCTCGGCGTCATCCGTGCTATGGAACGCAAAGGCGTTCGTCTGAGCGTCTTTAAGCCTATCGCCCAGCCTCGCGCTGGCGGCGATGCGCCTGACCAGACCACCACTATCGTTCGCGCGAACTCTACCCTGCCGGCGGCTGAACCGCTGAAGATGAGCCACGTTGAATCTCTGCTCTCCAGCAACCAGAAAGACGTGCTGATGGAAGAGATCATCGCGAACTACCATGCGAATACCAAAGACGCGGAAGTGGTGCTGGTTGAAGGTCTGGTTCCGACCCGTAAACATCAGTTCGCTCAGTCTCTGAACTATGAAATCGCGAAAACGCTGAATGCGGAAATCGTTTTTGTCATGTCTCAGGGTACCGACACGCCAGAACAGCTGAACGAACGTATCGAACTGACGCGCAGCAGCTTCGGCGGCGCGAAAAACACCAACATCACCGGCGTTATCATCAACAAACTGAATGCGCCGGTTGATGAACAAGGCCGTACTCGCCCGGATCTGTCGGAGATCTTTGACGACTCTTCCAAAGCGCAGGTGATCAAAATCGATCCTGCTAAACTGCAGGAATCCAGCCCGCTGCCGGTTCTGGGCGCGGTGCCGTGGAGCTTCGATCTGATTGCGACCCGCGCTATCGATATGGCGCGTCACCTGAACGCCACCATCATTAACGAAGGCGATATCAAAACCCGCCGCGTTAAATCCGTTACGTTCTGCGCGCGTAGTATTCCGCATATGCTGGAACATTTCCGCGCAGGCTCGTTGTTAGTGACCTCCGCTGACCGTCCGGACGTACTGGTCGCAGCTTGCCTGGCCGCGATGAACGGCGTAGAAATCGGCGCCCTGCTGCTGACCGGCGGCTATGAAATGGACGCGCGCATTTCTAAACTGTGCGAACGCGCATTCGCTACCGGTCTGCCGGTCTTTATGGTGAACACCAACACCTGGCAGACTTCGCTGAGCCTGCAAAGCTTCAATCTGGAAGTCCCGGTTGATGACCATGAGCGCATCGAGAAAGTTCAGGAATACGTCGCGAACTACGTTAACGCTGAGTGGATCGAGTCGCTGACCGCCACTTCCGAGCGTAGCCGTCGTCTCTCTCCGCCGGCGTTCCGCTACCAACTGACCGAGCTGGCGCGTAAAGCCGGTAAACGCGTAGTGCTGCCGGAAGGCGACGAACCGCGTACCGTCAAAGCGGCGGCAATCTGCGCTGAACGCGGCATCGCCACTTGCGTTCTGCTGGGCAACCCGGATGAAATCAACCGCGTCGCGGCATCTCAGGGCGTTGAGCTTGGCGCAGGTATTGAAATCGTCGATCCGGAAGTGGTGCGTGAAAGCTATGTCGCTCGCCTGGTTGAGCTGCGTAAGAGCAAAGGCATGACCGAACCGGTTGCCCGCGAGCAGCTGGAAGACAACGTGGTGCTCGGCACGCTGATGCTGGAGCAAGACGAAGTCGACGGCCTGGTTTCCGGCGCGGTTCATACCACCGCCAACACCATCCGTCCGCCGCTGCAGCTTATTAAAACGGCGCCGGGTAGCTCCCTGGTCTCTTCTGTGTTCTTTATGCTACTGCCGGAGCAGGTTTACGTTTACGGCGACTGCGCAATCAACCCAGACCCGACTGCAGAGCAGCTGGCAGAAATCGCGATTCAGTCTGCGGATTCCGCCATTGCCTTCGGCATCGAACCACGTGTGGCAATGCTCTCCTACTCCACCGGCACCTCTGGCGCGGGCAGCGACGTAGAGAAAGTACGTGAAGCGACGCGTCTGGCGCAGGAAAAACGTCCTGACCTGATGATCGACGGTCCGTTGCAGTACGACGCCGCGGTCATGGCTGACGTAGCGAAATCCAAAGCGCCGAACTCGCCGGTTGCGGGTCGCGCTACCGTGTTCATTTTCCCGGATCTGAACACCGGTAACACCACCTACAAAGCGGTACAGCGTTCTGCCGACCTGATCTCCATCGGGCCGATGCTGCAGGGTATGCGCAAGCCGGTGAACGACCTGTCCCGTGGCGCGCTGGTTGACGATATCGTCTATACCATCGCCCTGACGGCGATCCAGGCTTCCCAACAGCAGCAGTAACAGTAAAAGCTAATGCCGGATCGGCGTGAACGCCTTGTCCGGCCTACAGGTGAGATACCGTTGTAGGCCGGACAAGGCGTTAGCATCGCCATCCGGCATTCTGCTATTTACCCTGCAAAGCGGAATTTTTTGCTTAACTGCGCTGCATCAATGAATAACTATTCCCTTCTTCTCATACTTAGCCTCTTTGCTTTGCAACAGGGATAGTCTGTCATGTCTGTCGTTACAGAATCAAAAACAGCCAGAAAATGGGCAATGCCCGATACGCTGGTCATCATCTTTTTTGTCGCCATTTTAACCAGTATCGCCACCTGGGTCGTACCCGTTGGGATGTTTGATAGCCAGGAAGTGCAGTATCAGGTCGATGGTCAGACAAAAACCCGCAAAGTCGTCGACCCGCACTCTTTTCGCATTGTGACCAATGAGGCCGGGGAAGCGCAGTATCATCGCGTACAATTTTTCACTACCGGCGATGAAAGACCAGGGCTGATGAATTTTCCGTTTGAAGGGTTAACATCCGGATCGAAATTTGGCACTGCCGTCGGCATCATTATGTTTATGTTGGTGATTGGCGGCGCATTCGGCATCGTGATGCGTACCGGCACCGTGGATAACGGCATTCTGGCGCTTATTCGCCACACGCGGGGCAACGAAGTCCTGTTTATTCCGGTGCTATTTGTCCTCTTTTCGTTAGGGGGCGCCGTATTTGGCATGGGCGAAGAGGCGGTCGCCTTTGCAATTATCATAGCCCCGCTGATGGTCAGGCTGGGCTATGACAGCATTACCACCGTCCTGGTGACCTATATCGCCACCCAAATTGGCTTTGCCAGTTCGTGGATGAACCCTTTCTGCGTAGTCGTCGCCCAGGGGATTGCCGGCGTGCCGGTACTTTCCGGCTCCGGGCTGCGTATTGTGGTCTGGATTGTCGCCACGCTGATTGGGCTGGTTTTTACGCTGGTCTACGCCTCACGCGTGAAAAAGAATCCGCTGCTGTCCCGCGTCCACGAATCCGATCGCTATTTCCGCGAACAGCAGGATGAAGTCGTCCAGCGCCCTTTCACCTTTGGTGACTGGCTGGTACTGCTGGTCCTGACCGGCGTAATGATTTGGGTCGTCTGGGGCGTGATTGTCCACGCCTGGTTTATTCCGGAGATCGCCAGCCAGTTTTTCACCATGGGCGTGGTGATCGGCCTCATCGGCGTTATCTTCCGCCTCAACGGTATGACGGTCAACGTGATGGCGTCCTCATTCACCGAAGGGGCGAGGATGATGATCGCGCCCGCCTTGCTGGTGGGTTTTGCCAAAGGAATTCTGCTGCTGGTCGGCAACGGCGAAGCTGGGGAACCCAGCGTGCTCAATACGTTGCTTAACAGTATCGCGCATGGCATCAGCGGGCTTAATAATGCTATCGCCGCCTGGTTTATGCTGCTCTTCCAGGCGGTATTTAATTTCTTTGTCACGTCCGGTTCGGGCCAGGCGGCGTTAACCATGCCATTACTGGCGCCGCTCGGCGATCTGGTCGGCGTTAACCGTCAGGTGACTGTTCTGGCCTTCCAGTTTGGCGATGGCTTCAGCCATATTATCTATCCGACATCGGCCTCGCTGATGGCCACGCTGGGCGTGTGCCGGGTCGATTTTCGCAACTGGCTGAAAGTGGGGGCGTCACTGCTGGGACTACTGTTTATTATGTCCAGCGTGGTCGTCATTGGCGCGCAGATGATGGGATATCATTGATCCAAAATGCCGGATGAGCATCAGCGCCATCCGGCAATATCTCCATGATTAAAGCAGTGATTTCGCGGCTTCTACAATCGCTTCGGCGGTGAGTCCGTACTCTTGTTGTAAGAAATCCTGCGTTCCTACCTGCCCATAACGCTCTTTGACGCCAACACGGCGCATCGGCACCGGACAGTTTTCCACCAGCACTTCCGCCACCGCTGACCCCAGTCCATTATGGATGCTGTGGTTTTCACACGTGACGATACGCCGCGTTTTTTCCGCGTAGTTTTTCACCAACATACGATCGATAGGCTTTAAGGTGAACATATCAATGACCGCGGCGCTCACACCTTCCTGCTCCAGTTGGCGCGCCGCCTCCAGCGCCTCCGCCACCATAATGCCGTTGGCGATAAGCGTAATATCATCGCCCTCGCGCAGTACGTTGCCCTTGCCAATGGTAAAGGTAGAGCCTGGCGCATAGATACTCCGCGCCTGCTTACGGATGGTACGCAGCCAGTAAAAACCGTCCAGATCCATTAGCTGGCGTAAAATATCCGCGAACATCACCGCATCCGTCACCTCCAGTACTACGGAGTGCGCCAGCCCGCGAACAATCCCCATATCTTCAAAAGACATATGGGTGCCGCCGTTATGGCACGCCGTCACTCCGGCATCGGAGGCGATCACTTTGACGTTGTTACGCTGATAATCCAGCGCCATGAAGAGCTGATCAAAACAGCGACGGCTGGCAAAAGCGGTAAAGGTATGCACAAACGGTTTACGACCGGTCAGCGCTAGACCCGCCGCAGTGCCAATCACATTCGCCTCCATAATACCGCAGTTAATGACATGCTGCGGGTAGTCACGCGCCACGCTGTCCATCGCCATTGAGCTCATTAAATCAGCCTCAAGCGCAATAATTGGGCTTCCGGCCTCAATCTGCCCGGCGACAAAACCGGCGTAAACTTTGCGCATTTCGATATCGTCTTTAAGCCCTGCGGGCGCAAGCTTAATCATGCATGACCTCCAGTTGATGAATGGCCTCATTGAGCGTCTGCTTCATGCCATCCGTCAGGCGTAAGTGGTGAGAATTCGTTAACTGCTCCAGGCATGGCACCCCCTGCCCTTTAATGCTGTCAAGGATCACAACCCGTGGCCGGGCATCGGCGGGCGGCACAGGCTGAACCACCGCCAGTAGTCCGGCGATATCATCGCCTTTGACGGTGACGACATCGAAACCAAACGCGCGGAATTTCCCTTCCAGATCGAACGGATTGATAATCTCCTCCAGCTCACCGTCAAGCTGCTGTTTGTTCCAGTCAATGAAAACGGTCAGATTATTCAGGCGGTGGTGGGCAATAAACTGAAACGCCTCCCAGCACTGCCCTTCATTCAGCTCGCCATCGCCGACAATGCAAAATACCCGGTTGGATCGCCGCGCTAGTTTATGCGACAAAGCCATTCCGCCCGCAATAGAGATGCCCTGTCCCAGTGAGCCGGTCGTGGCGTCCACGCCGCGCGTTTTTAGCCGATCCGGATGGCTGGGAAGACGGGTGCCGTTCTGGTTAAGCGTATTCAGCTCTTCGCGCGGGAAATAGCCTTTAATCGCCAGGGTACTGTACAACGCGGGGCCCGCATGGCCTTTCGACAGTACGAAGTAATCGCGTTCCGGCCAGTCCGGGTCGGCAGGGTCGATTTTCATCACCGCGCCGTACAGAACCGCCAGAGTTTCCACTACCGACATGCTGCCGCCATAGTGACCAAAGCCAAGATGGTTTAAGGATTTGAGCGTGGCGACGCGAATATCGCGCGCCAGTTGGGTGATTTCGGTTACGTTCATTCTTTCGCTCCGCTATTTTCCTGCACTTCGGCATTCGCTTTTTTGTTTTTGGCCAACACGTTGTACGCCACCAGTAGCGCGAATAGCGCCACCACCAGCCCCGTGATAGCCATCGGCGACAGATAACGCGCCAGGTTGCCCAGCAAAATACCGATTACGCCAAAGTCAGCATCCGAGAACGTGGTATTGGCGAAGCCGATCGCGCCGAGAACCGGCAGTAACAGCACTGGCAGGAAAGTGATTAATAGACCATTAGCAAATGCGCCGATCATCGCCCCGCGGCGACCGCCGGTGGCATTGCCAAAGACGCCTGCGGTCGCGCCGGTAAAGAAGTGCGGCACAACGCCTGGCAGGATCAACACAAGCTTCATCTGTCCAAGCAGGAACAGACCCACCAGCCCACCGAGAAAACTGAACAGGAAGCCAATCAGTACCGCGTTAGGGGCATAGGGATACACCACCGGGCAGTCCAGCGCCGGACGCGCGTTTGGCACCAGTTTTTCTGAAAAGCCGGTAAAGGCCGGAACAATTTCCGCCAGAATCAGACGGACGCCTTGCAGAATGATGAATACGCCGGCGGCGAAGGTGATTGCCATGATAATGGCGTACACCAGATAGTTTTGCCCGCCGCTAAACGTCGCTTCGACATACTCACGCCCTGCGCTGACTGCCATGATCAGATAGATAATCATCATGGTCAGCGAAATCGAGATAGAACTGTCGCGTAAAAAACTGAGGTTTTTCGGCAGGTTCATCTCTTCCGTGGAGCGGGAGCCTTTACCACACAGGCTGCCAATCCAGCCGGAAAGCACATATCCCAGGGTACCGAAGTGACCAAACGCAATGTCATCGGTACCGGTAATCCGCCTCATATAACGTTGGGCCAACGCCGGGAAGAAGGCCATCACCAGCCCCAGGATTAGCGATCCGGTGAAGACCAGCCCTACGCCCTCAAACCCCGCCACGGTCAGGATTACGCCAATCATACAGGCCATATAAAAGGTGTGATGCCCGGTCAAAAAGATATATTTAAGACGCGTAAAGCGCGCCACGACAATATTGGCCACCATACCAAATGCCATAATTAACGCCGTGGACGCGCCATATTTCTCCAGCGCGATTGAGACTATCGCTTCATTATTAGGAATAATGCCCTGAATATTAAAAGCGTGTTCAAACATACCCCCCAGTGGATTTAATGAACCCACCAGTACGGTTGCGCCACCGCCAAGCACAATAAAACCTAAAATGGTTTTAATCGTACCTTTTACCACATCGGAAAACGCTTTTTTCTGCGCCACCAGACCAATCAGCGCAATTAACCCTACAAGCACCGAGGGCACTTTTAAAATATCAACAACAAAATTCAGCGTTTCAAGGATAAACATATCCACCTCGCCAGCAATAATTATTGTTTAGCGAACCATGCGCGCAACTGCGTTTCCAGTTCGTTGATGTCGATGATGTTATTGATCACCACCAGTTGGCTTTCCGGTACGCTGGCGCTGGCCGCGATATCTTTGGCCATTACAAAAAGATCGGCAGCCCCGGGTGTGGCCGATGAGAGATCGGAGTGTTCTACTTCAGCGTCAATATTGAGTTTCTTTAATACTTTTTTAATGTTCATTTCTACCATAAAACTACTACCCAGGCCGGAACCGCAAATTGCCATGATTTTCATTATTGTCACCTTTTAAAAGTAGAGTTGGTCTGCATCACGCACGGGCGTAATGTTATTTACCGCAAGAAAATGGAATAAAATCAAAAACGGTCAATAATCGTTTTAATGTCCTCCAGGTTTTTTGCCTGATGTAATTTTTCCATATCTACATCACTGGAAAATAATTCCGCCAGCGCCGATATCATTTCGATATGACTGTGCTTATCAGGCGCCGCCAGCATAATAATGATGTCAACCGGATCGAATTCGTCTGCGCCAAATGAAACGCCGCGCTGTAGTTTCAGTAACGATAAACCTAACCCTTTCGCCCCCTCTTCCGGCCTCGCATGCGGCATCGCTAACCCTGGCGCTAATACATAATACGGCCCAAGCTTTTGGTGCTGCTGAACAATCGCCGTAAGGTATTCCGGTGCGATAACACCTGCGTCCAGCAGGGGTTTGCCGCAAATTTCCAGCGCCTGCGGCCACGTTTCCACGCTCTCCTGTAGCGTGATGGTTGCGTCAGATAACCAGGTTCCCAGCATGTTATTCGCCCCCACGGTGTATGAAATTATGAACAAACTTTATTCAAGCCATTCGATATTAGCTGCGATCGTTATCACAAAGATAGCGCTACCAGCGACTATTACTCAGAATTGTGATAGCGCTATCAAATTAAAATCATGGTGTGAAATCACAGCAAAAAAGCGGATTTAAGGCGTATACTGCCAGTCATGCGAAGCAAAGAACGACAATAAAAAAGCATCTCAACATGTTGTAATGACGCAGGAATTTGTATGTCGATACCCCGTAAACGGCGCAGTACCGGTAAAGTGACTATCGCCGATGTAGCCCAACTTGCCGGTGTAGGCACGATGACCGTATCACGAGCCTTACGCACGCCGGAACAGGTCTCTGATAAACTCCGGGAAAAAATCGAAGCGGCAGTGCATGAGCTGGGCTATATGCCTAATCTCGCCGCCAGCGCGCTGGCGTCTGCCTCCTCGCACACCATCGCGATGGTCGTACCGAACCTTGCGGAAGCGGGGTGTTCTGAAATGTTCGCCGGGCTGCAACAAATTTTACAGCCCGCTGGCTACCAGATTATGCTGGCGGAATCGCAGCATCGCGTGGAACAAGAGGAGAAGCTGCTCGAAACGCTGCTGGCCTCCAACATTGCCGCGGCGATTCTGCTTAGCGTCGAACATAGCACTACCGTGCGCCAGTGGCTGAAAAATGCCTCTATCCCGGTGATGGAGATGGGCGCGATTCGCAGCGATCCTATTGATATGAATATCGGTATTGATAACGTTGCGGCAATGTATGAGCTGACGGAAATGCTGATTCAGCGCGGTTATCAGAATATCGGGCTACTATGCGCCAATCAGGAGCAGTGGATTTTTCAGCAACATCTGCACGGCTGGTACAAAGCGATGCTTCGCCACCATATGTCGCCAAACCGGGTGATTAATGCCGCCTTGCCGCCCAATTTTTCTACCGGCGCGTCGCAACTGCCGGAGTTTTTACTGGCGTGGCCGGAACTGGACGCGCTGGTATGCGTATCGGATGAGCTGGCCTGCGGCGCGTTATACGAGTGCCAACGACGGCGGATCAAAGTTCCGGACGATTTAGCGGTGGTCGGGTTTGGCGATAGCGATGTCAGCCGGGTCTGTCAGCCGCCGTTAACCACCATGGCCGTACCGCACCGTAAGATTGGCAGTGAAGCCGGACGGGCGCTGTTGGAAAGGTTAAATCAGGGCAACTGGAGCGATCGAAAATCCATCGCCTCCAGTTTATGTATGCGGGAAAGCTGCTAAAACGCTTATTCCGTCTCTTCCGGTTTCTCCTGAAGCGCAGCTTCGTTTTTGGCGTTGCGGGTCATCCACAGCGCCAGCGCTTTGAGCGAATCTGGCGTAAACTCATCACAGCGCGCGGTGATCTCCTCCGGAGTCAGCCAACACACTTCGCTGACTTCATCTTCCTGAAGCGCGAAAGGCCCGTGGGAAACGCAGCTAAACAGCGCGCCCCAAACCCGGCAATGTTGGTCTTCAAAGTAAAACAGACCGTGTTCGGCAAACGGCACGCCTGCAATACCCAACTCTTCTTCCGCTTCGCGGCGGGCAGATTCCAGTAGCTGCTCATCAGCCTGGACCACGCCGCCTGCGGTAGCATCTAACATACCGGGCAAAAAATCTTTTGTTTCGGTACGACGCTGCACCAGAATTTTACCCATACCATCATGAACGACGATATACGTCGCACGATGCCGTAAGCGTTGCGCACGCATCTGTTCCCGGCTGGACTGTGCAATGACTTCATTGTCTTCATTCACAATATCCACCCATTCCGTACTTGCCAAACGACGCTGTTCCACCATCAGGAAACCTTCTTATTTCTGGCGCTCTTACGGCGCATTTACGTTTGTGAGGTAAATTACGAGTTAATTGCAACCTGCGCAATGATACTTTGATCATTGAGTGCGATTACGCTCAACACATTATCATCCAGAATACCGTAGCTTGCCGCATACCCGCCTTTCGGGATGCTCACTGACCCAGGATTAAAGTGATACAGTCCTTCCTGCTGTTGCGCCACCGGCAGATGCGTATGACCATAGACCAACACATCGCCAGTATGCAGAGCGGGCAGATTCGTCGGCCCGAAGAGGTGCCCATGCGTTAAAAATAGCCGCCTCTCTTGCGTCAATATTTGCTGCCACGGCGCAGTTATCGGGAAATGCAGCAGCATCTGATCCACTTCGCTATCGCAGTTGCCGCGCACGGCAATGATTTGCGTCGCCACCGCGTTCAGGCGTTCGGCGACCTGGGCGGGCGCATAGCCTTCAGGCAGCGCATTTCGCGGCCCGTGGTTAAGGACATCGCCTAATATCACCAGCCAACGCGCGCCGCTTTGCGCGAACCGCTCAAGCACGCGTTCCGTGGCGGGTAAAGAACCATGAATGTCCGATGCGAACATCAGTTTCATCGCTCACTCCTCGTTGTGAAAAACGGCGTTATAATACTGGAATATGAATAGATTTTCAGCCTGAACGCTTCGAGGAAAGCGCAATAAAACGCTGTACGGAAGCACGCTGCCACTGGAATGTCGCATACGCCGCCAGCGACGCCGGCACGTCATCGCCATGCAGCGCCAGACGATTGATCATCAATGCCAGATCGGTATCGGCAATGCACCATTCACCAAATAAATTTTGCGTCCCCTGCCCCAATAGCGCTTCAGCCGTCGCAAACAGTTTTGCCGCGCTGGCTTTTCCAGCCTCGCTTAGCGGCGCTTTTTTCGCCCCGGCAAACACCACGTCGGTAGGCCGTTCTTCGCGAAGCGGCAGTAAATCGCTGCGTAGCCACGCCTGAATCTGTCGCGCGCGGGCGCGTTTTTGTAAATCGTGCGGGTAGATACGCTCCCACTGCGGCGGCGCGAAACGCTCCTCCAGGTATTCCGCAATAGCGGACGACTCGCTCAGCTCAAAATTGTCGGCCTCAAGCACCGGTACGCGCTGCGTCAGCGCATATCCCCGCCAGCCAGGTTGCAGATGTTCTCCCTGGTCCAGATCGCGGGTTTTCAGAGTAAAGGAAAGCCCTTTTTCTTGTAATGCCACCCAGGCGGACAAGACGTAGGGAGAAAAAAAGTTCGCATCCGACCACAGCACAATAACAGGCTTACTCATAATGTCCTCTTGAGGGCGTATTAAGTTTCTTCCCAAAATATAGCGTCTTTCGCCTGCTGTCACCTGATGAAAACTCACACACATCAGGAGGCTTTCTATACTTAATTCAGCCCAGACTCTTTACGCACATGCAGGAGCCAAAATGATTGACCTTTACTACGCCCCCACGCCCAACGGGCATAAAATAACGCTGTTTCTGGAAGAGGCGGAGCTGGCGTATCGTTTGCTAAAAGTAGATATCAGCAAGGGCAATCAGTTTCGCCCTGATTTTTTGGCTATCTCTCCCAATAATAAAATTCCTGCCATCGTCGATCACGCCCCGGCAGACGGCGGTCAACCGCTTAGTCTTTTTGAATCCGGCGAGATTCTTCTCTACCTGGCGGAAAAAAGCGGCAAACTGCTTAGCGGGGAGCTGCGTGAACGCCATACCACGCTGCAATGGCTGTTCTGGCAGGTCGGCGGGTTAGGGCCGATGCTGGGCCAGAATCATCACTTTAACCATTTTGCGCCGCAGGCCATCCCCTATGCGATTGAACGCTATCAGGTTGAAACGCAACGCTTATACAACGTCCTGAATAAACGCCTTGAAGCCTCCCCGTGGCTGGGCGGCGACCACTACAGTATTGCGGATATCGCCAGTTGGCCGTGGGTTAACGCACATCAGCGTCAGCGAATCGATCTTGATACCTACCCGGCGGTGTATAACTGGTTTGAACGCATTCGCACGCGTCCTGCGACAGCGCGCGCACTGTTACAAGCGCAACTGCACTGTAACAGTGCGAAAGCGTAACGCGGTGGCATACATCATGTATGATGTAGAGGTGTATACACGGAAAAAACCTGCGTCCGGCACCCTTATTCGTATTAAAAACCTGACATTAGGGAAGAGGAAATCCTCCCTACTCTGGAGGTCATATGCAGATTCTGATTACCGGCGGTACGGGCCTGATAGGGCGTCATCTCATTCCCCGGCTGTTAACACTGGGGCATCAGGTGACGGTCGTTACGCGCAATCCCGATAACGCGCGTCAGATTCTCGATTCCAGAGTGACATTATGGAAAGGGCTGGCGGAACGTGAGCACCTCAATGAGATTGATGCCATCATCAATCTGGCGGGCGAACCGATTGCCGACAAGCGCTGGACGTCGCAACAAAAAGAACGGTTGTGCCAAAGCCGCTGGGCTATCACGCAAAAGTTGGTGGATTTAATTCATGCCAGCGCTACGCCGCCCTCGGTGTTGATATCCGGCTCCGCCACGGGCTATTACGGCGATCTGGGCGACGTTGTCGTCACTGAAGATGAGCCGCCGCACAACGAATTTACGCATAAACTTTGCGCCCGCTGGGAACAGATTGCCTGTCGTGCGCAGAGCGACCAGACCCGCGTCTGCCTGCTGCGTACCGGCGTTGTCCTGGCGCCGCAAGGCGGGATTCTGGGGAAAATGGTTCCGCCGTTTCGCCTTGGACTCGGCGGTCCGGTGGGTAATGGTCGGCAATATCTGGCCTGGATTCACATCGACGATATGGTCAACGGCATTCTGTGGCTGCTGGATAACGATCTTCGCGGTCCCTTCAATATGGTCTCGCCGTATCCCGTCCATAATGAGCATTTTGCTCATGCGCTGGGTCGCGCGCTGCGCCGTCCGGCGATTATTCGCATTCCGGCGACGGCAATTCGCTTATTGATGGGAGAGTCGTCAGTGCTGGTGTTGGGCGGACAGCGGGCGCTGCCAAAACGGCTTGAAGCCGCCGGATTCGCATTTCGCTGGTATGATTTAGAAGAGGCGCTGGCGGATGTGATTCGCTAGTTCCCAAAGCGCCGTATCCTGCCCGGTGAGCGATGCGCCGCCGGGCTTCTTTTATTTCAGCGAGCCTTTCAGGAATTGCTGTAAACGCGGGCTTTGCGGATTACCGAACACCTGCTCCGGATCGCCCTCTTCTTCAATTTTCCCCTGATGCAGAAAAATAACGTGCGAAGAGACATGGCGAGCGAAGCCCATTTCATGCGTGACCACCACCATCGTTTTGCCTTCTTCCGCCAGTTGTTGCATGATGCGCAACACTTCGCCGACCAGTTCAGGATCGAGCGCCGATGTGGGTTCATCGAACAGTAAAACGTCAGGTTCCATCGCCAGCGCGCGCGCAATAGAAACGCGCTGCTGCTGGCCGCCGGAGAGATGGACGGGATATTTGCCCTGAGCGCGCTCATCAATCCCCACCTTCGCCAGATATTTCAACGCCCGCTCGCGCGCGTCGTGCTTGCTTAATCCCAGTACCTGAATCGGCGCTTCCATCACATTTTCCAGCACCGTCATGTGGCTCCAGAGGTTGAAGTGCTGAAACACCATCGTCAGGCGGGTACGCAACAAGCGTAGCTGATTTTTATCCGCCACTTTGAGCTGCCCGTCTTTGTCGCGCACCAGATTAATGTTCTGACCGTTCACGATAATCGCGCCTTCGCTCGGTTTTTCGAGGAAGTTAATGCAGCGCAAAAAAGTGCTTTTACCGGAGCCGGACGAGCCGATGATGCTAATCACATCTCCGGCGCGGGCCTGCAGCGATACCCCTTTCAGCACTTCATGACCGCCGTAGCGTTTGTGCAAATCGATAACGTGTAATTTATTTTCTGACATCATGTTACTCGAATTATTTAGAGGACACGTGCTGCAACCAGCGTCTTTCCGCCCGACGGAACAGGCTTATCAGGACATACGAAATGAGTAAATACAACACGGCGGCAATGCCAAACGCGGTAAACGGCTGGTAAGTCGCTGAGTTAATATCGCGGGCGATTTTCAACAAATCCGGCACCGTCGCGGTAAACGCCAGCGCCGTAGAGTGCAGCATTAAAATCACTTCGTTGCTGTAGGCAGGCAAGGCGATGCGTAATGCCGACGGCAAAATAATGCAGCGATACATTTTAAATGACGAGAAGCCATAGGCCCGTGCCGCTTCAATTTCACCGTGCGGCACCGAGCGAATCGCCCCGGCGAAAATTTCCGTGGTGTACGCGCAGGTATTCAGCGTCAGCGCCAGTACGGTACAGTTCAGTCCGCTGCGGAAAAA
Organism: Salmonella sp. SJTUF15570; assembly: GCF_043357055.1. Lineage (NCBI taxonomy): Bacteria > Pseudomonadati > Pseudomonadota > Gammaproteobacteria > Enterobacterales > Enterobacteriaceae > Salmonella > Salmonella sp. SJTUF15570. The sequence continues at coordinate 125,207 of NZ_JBEUKJ010000010.1, forward strand.
CGCGTTAAGAAGATCGGTGCCTTTGACTATCTCCAGCGTATACATCCCCGAATAGAACACCAGTAGCTGTACGTACAGCGGCGTGCCGCGAAAAATATACGTAAACAGCCAGATGGGAAAACGGATGAATTTATTACTGGAAACGCGACCTACCGCCAGAATCACCGCCAGAAGACCGCCCATCACCACCGATGAAATTAACAGCCACAGCGTAATCGCCACGCCGGTAAAACGATAGCCATCCGTCCACAGCAGGGATTTCCAGTACTCCTGAATGATCTCAATCACAAATCGGCCCTCTTCACGCCCACGGAATAGCGACGCTCAAGTAAGAGCAGCACACCATTGGAAACGGTGGTAAATACCAGGTAGATAAGTCCACAGACCACGGCAAAATAGAAAGGCTCCCAGGTGCTTTTACCGGCAAGCTGCGTGGCTTTGACGACATCTTCCAGGCCCAGCAGCGACACCAGCGCCGTCGCTTTGAGTATCACCTGCCAGTTATTGCCGATCCCCGGCAGGGCGTAACGCATCATCGCCGGGAACATAATCCGCCGGAAGGTTTGCCCGTGGGTAAAACCAAAAGCCGTCGCCGCCTCGATATGGCCTTTCGGCACCGCCATAAACGCGCCGCGAAAGGTTTCGGTAAAATAGGCGCCGTAGATGAAACCAAGGGTGATAATACCGGCCACCATCGGATCAATATCTATCTGGTCGATACCCAGCGAATCGGTCACCACGTTAAGCGCGATTTGCAATCCGTAAAATATCAGCAGCATTAAGACCAGATCCGGCACCCCGCGAATCAGGGTGGTGTATCCTTCAAAAATAAGCCCCGTTATCCGGTTTTGCGAAAGCTTCGCCCCCGCGCCGACAAGACCAATAAGCACGGCCAGCACCACGGAACTGAGCGCCAGTTCCAGCGTGACGATCGCGCCCTGTAAAATTACGCCTGAAAACCCGTACAACATGCAGCCTGTCCTGTTGTGTGTGGTGAAGTAAGAAGCCTCTTTTGCATTTTTGCCTCACATCACGCCGGATGGCGGCTATGCCTTGTCAGGCCTACGATGCTCCGTAGGCCTGACAAGCGCAGCGCCATCAGGCAATGCAGACAGTCAACATTCTTTGGGCTTTATCTGCACCGACGGTGATTAACCGCCATAAACATCAAAATCAAAGTACTTTTTCGCCAGCTTTTCGTAAGTACCGTCAGCACGCATTTCAGCAAAGGCTTTGTTCAGCGCTTCGCGCAGCTCGTTATCCTCTTTGCGCAGCCCCATACCGGTTCCTACGCCGAATAACTTCTCATCTTTCACCGCCGGGCCGCCGAATTTATAGTCTTTTCCGACGGGCTGTTTAAGGAAACCTTCGCTGGCCGCGACCTCGTCCTGGAACGCTGCATCAATACGACCCGCCGTCAGATCGGAATAAATGTTGTCCTGCCCCTGGTAAGAGACGATCTCAATCCCTTTCGGCGCCCAATGCTCATTGCCGAAGGTCTCCTGCGTCGTCCCCTGTAGCACGCCGACGCGCTTGCCTTTCAGCGACGCGACGGTCGGCTGAATATCAGAGTTCTTCGCCACCACCAGACGGGAATCAGCGGCGTAAAGCTTGTCGGTAAACGCGATTTCCTGCTGGCGCTTTTCAGTGATGGACAGCGAGGACATGATGGCATCAATTTTCTTCGCTTTTAAAGACGGAATCAGCGCATCCAGCGGGTTTTCCACGAACGTACACTGTGTGTTGATACGTTTGCACAGCTCTTTGGCCAGATCGATATCAAAGCCGACCAATTCACCTTGTGCATTTTTGGATTCAAACGGTGCGTATGTAGGATCGGTACCGATACGAATCTTTTGTGGAATAGCGGCAAATGCTGCGGTAGCGCTGGAAAATGCCAGCACCAGAGAAAGGGATAACGCCAGTTTTTTCATAACTATCCTCAACAGACTGTCTTTCCAGGAGATCTTTACAGATCCGATGCGACTATCGTGCCATTAATCAGGCCGACAAGGCAAAGCATTCTACCTTGTCAGCCGGTTTATTTTGCATAAAAATCGATTAAGTATGCATTTATGCGCCTGTTCCGCAACGGCTTATGCACCAAAAAGGTGCAAAACATCTATTTTGCACCGTGATAGTTCCCCAGCGCGGCGCGTTATCCCCTTCCCTCAATCGCCGTAAACATTAAAATCGAAGTACTTTTTGGCCATTTTGTCGTAAGTTCCGTCCTGGCGCAGTTCGGTCAGCGCTTTATCAAACGCGGCTTTTAGCTCGGTATCGTCTTTACGCAGCCCAACCCCCGTCCCGTCGCCAAAATATTTTTTATCCTTCACGGAAGGACCGGCAAACGCATACTCTTTGCCCGCTGGCTGCTTCAGGAAACCTTCGCTGGCGGCGACTTCATCCTGCAATGCGGCATCCAGACGACCGGCGGTTAAATCGGAATAGATAAGATCCTGGTTAGCATAAGCCACCACATCCACGCCTTTAGTGCGCCAGTTATCATTGGCGTAAGCCTCTTGCGTGGACCCTTGCAGCACGCCGACATGCTTGCCTTTCAGCGATTCCAGCGTCGGCTGAATGGGAGACCCTTTTGCCGCAATCAGGCGTGAATCCGCCGCGTAAAGTTTGTCGGAAAACGCAATTTCTTGCTGGCGTTTATCGGTGATAGAGAGCGATGAAATAATGGCATCAATTTTTTTCGCTTTTAGTGAGGGAATAAGCGCATCAAAGTCGCTGGCGACCCAGGTACATTTCACCTGCATACGCTTACACATTTCATTACCGAGATCGATATCAAAGCCAATAAACTCGCCTTTGGCATCTTTTGATGAGAAAGGCGCGTAGGTGGTATCTGTTCCAATACGAACCGTTTGCGGGAGCGCGGCGTAACTGGCCGCCGTCGCGCCCAGACCTATCAGCAAAGACAAAGCGAGAACGGTCTTCTTCATACATACCCCTCAAGTGGCGTCATTTTCTTATGTTTTACGTGGTGTTGTGTGTTTGCAGACTTTTTCATGCAGGTCTTATGCCATTTTCACGTCAGCAAAACGATTCGACGTTAAATTTGTTAATAAAACGTTGCAATATTGTCCTGATGTTGAAGATAGCAGGTATGACGGTTGAACCGCAGCGTTTCGGCGGCTTTTAACGAATTAAATGTTGAGGATATGATCGCGGTTACAAAATTGCCCTGAAACAGGGCAACAGGGACAATAATGCACGCTAAACAGACAACGCTATGCGCCCTGCCAGCGAACAAAAAGATCGTGCGGAAGGGGGATATCAAACTGATCCAAAACTCGGTTAACCGTTTGATTTATAATATCATCTAACGTCTGAGGAAGATGATAAAAAGCCGGAACCGGCGGCATAATCACCGCGCCTATCTCAGCGGCCTGGGTCATTAAACGCAAATGCCCGATATGCAGCGGCGTTTCGCGCACACACAGCACCAGAGGTCGCCGCTCTTTTAATATCACATCCGCTGCGCGGGTAAGCAGTCCGTCAGTATAACTGTGGACAATCCCCGACAGCGTTTTAATCGAACAGGGCAAGATAACCATTCCCGCCGTCGGGTAAGAGCCCGAGGAAATGCTGGCGGCAATGTCGCGCGCATCGTGCGTCACATCGGCCAGCGCCTGCACCTCGCGCAGCGAAAAATGGGTCTCCAGCGCCAGCGTTTGCCGGGCCGCCTGGCTCATCACCAGATGCGTTTCCACGCTATCGACATCGCGCAAAATTTGTAATAAGCGCACGCCATAAATCGCTCCGCTGGCGCCGCTAATTCCTACAATGAGTCGTTTCATGTTCTCTTACCGTTTACGAGCGCCGTTCATCCCACTGTGTTACGTAATCGGCTCAAAGTGGGTCTGAAGAGATACCATGACAAAAGAATCCCTATCATAAAAGCCAGCTCAACCAACATTATCACTACCCCTTGCTCACTAAACCAGGTGCCGACCATAATGGCAAAATTGGTGATAATGACAAATCGGGCCGTCCAGGGGAAAAGCGGCGATCGATAGCGTAGCAAATCGCTGGCGTACGTTCCATTACGCACCGATTGTCGGAAACGATACTGGCACCATCCGATGGTTATCCATGCCAGGCAACCCACCTGCCCGGTACTGGCGATCAGATATAAATAAAATTGCTGTGCGGGAATATAGCGGGTCAGCAACGACACCAACGCCAGCAAGGCCGTGATTAAAATAGCATACACCGGCACGCCGCCGCCGTTCGTTTTACCAAAGCAGGCTGGCGCAAAGCGATCGCCCGCCATAGACCACAGCATACGCGAACTGGCGTAAATAGCCGAGTTAGCGGCAGAAACCGCGGCGGAAAAGATCACCAGCGTCATCAGCGTATCCGCCCCCGGAATGCCCGCGTGGGAGAATACCCATACAAAGGGACTTTGTCCATTTGGTGTCAGTTCATGCGGATAGACCAGCGCCAGCACCGCAATCGCCAGGCCGTAAAACAAAATGATTCTGAGACCGATCCCCAGGATCACTTTCGGTAAAATAATGTGCGGCGATTCGGTCTCCCCTGCCGCATTTCCTACCAGTTCCACCCCCTGGAAGGAGTAAATCACGATCGTCATACAGACCACAATTTGCTCCCAACCGTGGGGAAATCACACTCCGTCTGCTTTTAATGTCGGGTGCCAGTCGCTATGGCCCATTAGCGAGTAGATCATGACCCCGCCCGCGCAGATAAACAGCACGATCGCGAAAACCTTAATGGCCGAAAGCCAGTATTCGCATTCGCCAAAACTTTTTGCGGAGGTGAGATTGATGGCCGTCAGGATGAGCAGAATCGCCAGACAGAACATATATACCGGAACCGCGGGGAAAAACTGGTGAGCAATAAACCCTGCGGCAGTGAGGTCGGCTGCCAGGGAAAAGACCCAGCTAAACCAGTAAAGCCAGCCAATGGTATAGCTCCAGCAAGGTGACGGCATAAACATCAGCGCGTAATGTTGAAATGAACCGGAGTGAGGAAAGGCGCATGATAATTCGCCAAGACACATCATCGTCGCCAGCATAATGGTTCCGGCAAACAGATAGGCCAGTAAGGTTCCCGCCGGCCCGACGCTGCTTAACGGTTCGGCAATGCCGATAAATAAGCCGGTGCCAATCGTGCCGCCCAGCGACATCATCAGCAGGTGCCGCTTCTTCAGGTTACGCCGCAGACCGCCTTCAGGCTCTGCTGGCGGTGATTGTTGCAGGGTATCCATCGTTACTCCCTGTCTTTCGTGAGGTCAAAGATGCCGCCGCGACATAGCCGCGGCGGTTATGCGTTAACGCGTAAACCTCCAGGCGACGCCTTTGGTTTGGCAGGCCATTAACAGGCCCGTATAATCCAGCTCAAAGCGAACCACATCGCCTACTTTTAGCGACTGACGACAATCTTCAATATCCACCAGCGTATGATCGCTGGTTTGCCCTAAGATAGTGATAGCGTCGTCGCATGGCACACAGTTATCCGACGGCACATCCTGGCGACCAAACGCCAGCAATGCGCGTCGGCGTATGCCACGATCGACAAAGGATTTACTTTGCAAAAAGGCATCGACGCCCAGCTCCCCGACCGGGACGGTCGGTTTACTGTTCAGTTCGATGATTTCCGCTTCCAGGATATACATATCGGAACAGGCTTTATCGACCGGTTTTGCGGAGTGGTGAAATTCATTCAGGTATTTCATGTCCACATATTCAATGCCGAATTCATGCAGTCCGCCGATGCGCAGATGATTCAGCCCCTGCGGCCAGATACCTTTATCCAGCAGGTGATAGCTGGTGCAGTTTCCCGCAGAAAGCCGCCGGACAGGAATACCGCTGTCGGCTTCCAGCCGGGCGGCCAGCGCCAGAAAATCCTCGCCATTTTTTACCGTTGGCAACACGGTGCCGTAACAATTAAAGTTGGTGCCCAGTCCATATAATTCCAGACCGGGCAGACCAGTAATCAGAGTCACGGTCTCAAGAATGCGTTGATATTCACCAAACCAGATACCCTCGCGTAAATCGCCCATATCCACCATCAGTAATACCTGATGCGTTTTCCCCTGGCGTTGGGCTTCTTGCGATAATGCCCGTAATACCACCGGCTCGCTATTTAAACTAATATCCGCGTAGCGCACCACATCTTCGATTTCACTCAGACACGGGCTGCGTAACAGGCAGGTCGTACATCCTGTCTCGCGTATTTTTTTCAAATTATAGGTTCGTGATTCAGCAATAACGGTAATTCCGCCGTTGAACACCGCCTGCGCGGTTTCCACGCAGCCGTCAAAAACTTTATTGACAGCCATCACGTCAATACCGCTACTTGCCAGCAGAGCTTTTTCCGTGCGGGCGTTTTCTTCCAGCTTGCGTAGATTTATTTCCAGAACTGGCATATACATTTTATTTTCCTCCCGCCATGCTTAAACGGGCATTACGTTTCTGCGCCCGATGGTAAATGTACTCCGCGACGACAACCGCCAGCACGGCTCCGCCAATAATTTTCCCGGCGTACTGGAAATATCCGCCCATATCAATTTGAGAAGGCGGAATAAATAACAGCGCAACGGCAAAGGCGATAGAAAGAAAGCCCAGCGCGGGTAAAATAGCCGGTAAAACCTTGCCCGGAATTTTAAAACTTCTTGGCGTATCCGGCTGAGTCTTACGTAAACGCCAGAACGCCGGGAACATCACCAGGTAAGGAATAAAATAGGTGATGGTCGTTAGCGCCGTTAACATCCAGTAAGCCGCCGCAACGCTTGGCGAAATAAAAGTCGAAAAACACAGGACCGTGACAATAATCGCCTGTACAGTCAAGGCAAAGGCGGGCGTTTTCCACACCGGATGTAATTTGCCGATTCGGTCCCCCAGCAGATTATCTTCACGCGAGGCTTCCTGGAGCATATAAATCGGCCCCACCAGCCAGGAGTTAATCTGCCCGAGAGCGCCAAAAAACATACAGATGGCCATAACAGGAATTAACCACGGCATATGCAGCGTGTCCGCAGCAGCATGCATAGCCTGCATGACGCCTGCCACGATGTCGGTTTTCCCTGCGGGTAAAAGCGTGTTTAGCGCCCAGGTACCGACCATATAGATCCCAACGATAACGGCGGCGGAGACGGCCATCGCTCGCGGAAAATCACGCTGTGGATTACGGGTACGCCCGGCAATCATCGGGGCGACCTCCAGTCCGGCAAACGCAAACATCATGCTGGATAAGAAAACGATCGTATCCCAGTGTCCGAGATCCGGAATCCAGTTTTTCGCTGTAGTGTAGTCCGTCTGCATCTGGTGTCCGGTACATAGCCATACCACCGCCAGTAAAATGAGGATGGCGGAGGGAATAAATACGCCGCACCAGGCGCTGATGCTGTTAATAATTTTTGTCCATTCCATCCCGCGGATATTCATCAGCGTTAATAGCCAGAAAATTACCGCGGAACCAATACCGATAAATGCTTTATTTTCCGCCAGGCCGCCGCCGATCATATAGCCCAACGCGGTAAAGCCGAATTGCAGCATTAATGGGAAAAACAGTACGCAGGAAAAGAGAAAACAAACCACGACAATCCATGCAATACGTTTACCAAATGCCTCTTTAATCCAGACAAATATCCCGCCATCTTTCGGCCAGCCGGTTGACAGCTCGCCGCATACCATCGCTAAAGGAAAAAACAAGCAGAATGCGGCGATCACCCATAACAACATGGCCGATGCCCCGTAAGGCGCCACGTTAGGGATTTGCCGCAAACTCAGAATAGCGATGACATTCATAAAGACAATGTCTTTGATGCCAAGTAAGCCAGAATTCGTGTTACTCATGGCCATCTCCTGTTATGCATTCAGGCATCACTGCCCTCTTCTTATCATCTGACGACGGGCTTCAGCATGAAACTGAAGCCCAAAACAGTATTAATAAATGTCGTACTTGACCATATCTTCGTAACTGTCTTCCCGACGAATCAGACGCGTCTCACCATTTTTATCGATCATCACCACGCCCGTGCGCGGACGGTTGTTATAAACGGTTTGACTTTCAATGGTGTATGCCCCGGCATCAAGAAATGCGACAATATCGCCAACATGAGTCTCCTTCGGCAGTAAAAACTCTTCGCCTTTCACTCCCATGTGGAAATAATCTCCGCCATCACACAGCGGCCCGGCTAATTTTATCCAGGCGTCGTGCGCTGCCGTCATGCGAGAGGCGTTATAGACATAAAAGAACCAGTCAAAATGCTGGCTGTCAGAGAGTACGCTGTAACCGGCGTCGACAAATTTCCATTCAACGTGGCATTCCACATTGCCGTTAAGATCGTAATTTGTTTTACGTTTTTCGCAGGAGACTTCCGTCAGTAACACCGCCGCCGACCCGGTCACTTTACGTCCAGGTTCAATACATATTTCCACATCGGTACGCCATTTATGCACTTCGCGAATGACCGCATCGGCAAAATCCTGGGCGGTAATACCGGCATACATATTATCTTTTAACGGGTCGCCATTCTCATCGTCATATTTATAGGGAACCGGAATTCCGCCGCCCACGTTGATCAAATCAAATTTAATACCGAGCACCTCTTCCAGGCGACGGGATTCATCCACCAGCACTTTAGTCGCTTTTGCGAAAGGCTCTGACTCCGGCACCTGATCGCCCACATGCATATGCAAGCCGCGCAAATGCACATAAGGCATCGCCAGAATGCGGCGGCAGGTTTCTTCCGCCTGTTCCAGGTCGAGACCCGACTTCGCATGGAAAGCGGTAACCAGTTCCGCATGCGTCGCCGAGGGAACATTCGGCTCTACGCGGACGCAAACATTGGCGACTTTCTTCAGCTTGCGAGAGATGGCATCAATATGTTCCAGCTCATACAGGCTATCAACATTAATAAGATACAGATCGTTAGCGATGGCATATTCCAGATCGGCAGGCTTTTTCACCACGCCGTTGAAGACGATCTGATCGCCGCGAAAGCCTATCTCCAGACACTTGCGAACCTCATATTGTGAGTTTGCCTCCGCGCAAATTCCGGCGTCACGAATGGCTTTCAACACCCCCATGACCGAGCAGGTTTTTGACGCAAAGAAGGTTTTGGTATTTTTATGCGCCGCAAATGCCTGCTGGATTTCATGAATGTTACGAATAATCTCCGGCTCAGAAAACACATAGAACGGCGTGGGGTACTGGCGCGCCAGAGCGTCCAGATCGACCCCTTCAAAACACAAATGACCGTCTTTGTGCTGGAAACGGCGATCGCCGTTGATTACCTGCTCACGTAGCTGGTTGTAATTCTGCATAATCGAGTCAGTCATAACGCCCTCTGCTTAATGTTTATGGTAAAAATCCGCATTCTTTACAGGGATAAAGCAAAAGGCATGCCACTATTTTTTATCATAATAATCAATTGCTTATAAAAATAAGCTTTTTCTCATTTTCGTCATTGAGTTTGTTATTCATCACAACGACGAAAATTCGTCACTTTTATAATGACAACATGAACAATAGATATGAGGAATGCATGTATGGCATCCACCAATCAGGAACTGGCCTCGGCGCTCAGGATGTTTTCCCGCTTTTTCGATTTGATTCATCAGCCGTTGGCCGTCATTAATGAGCGTGGTGAATACGTTTACTACAATCAGGAAAGCGCGGATCTGGACGGCTACAGTATTGAACGGGCAATGGGAAAACATATGCTGGATGTCTATCCGGGCATGAAAGAGACCCAAAGTACGATGCTTTCATCGTTAAAAAAAGGCGTGGAATACATTGGCCATTATCAAATTTATTACAATGCGCGAGGCCAGGCCGTTGACTATCAGCACACCACCGCGCCGCTCTATGCAAGCGATGGCGGCATGGTCGGCGTTATCGAAATCGGCAGGAATATGTCCGGCGTCAGGCGGCTCCAGGAGCAGGTGGTAGAACTGAACCAACTGCTGTATGCCGATCACCATGAGAAGCACCATGCCATTATTACCGAAAACCCGGAAATGCTCAGTAATATCGCCAAAGCCAAACGGCTGGCCGCCAGTAATATTCCGGTGACGATTGTCGGGGAGACGGGAACGGGTAAGGAGCTATTTTCCCGCCTGATCCATCAATGCAGCAAGCGGGCGAATAAGCCATTTATCGCCCTGAACTGCGGCGCCCTACCGCCTACGCTTATCGAAAGTACGCTTTTCGGCACCGTGCGCGGCGCCTATACCGGCGCGGAAAATAGCCAGGGCTATCTGGAACTGGCAAACGGGGGAACGCTCTTTCTTGATGAGCTGAACGCCATGCCGATAGAGATGCAAAGTAAGCTGCTGCGATTCTTGCAGGATAAAACCTTCTGGCGCCTCGGCGGACAGCAGCAACTCCACTCTGATGTCAGGATCGTTGCCGCCATGAACGAAGCGCCCGTCAAATTAATTCAACAAGAACGTCTGCGGGCAGATCTTTTTTATCGGTTGAGCGTCGGAATGTTAACGTTACCGCCGCTGCGCGCCCGCCCGGAAGATATTCCCTTACTGGCGAATTATTTTATTGATAAATACCGTAATGACGTGCCGCAGGACATTCACGGATTAAGCGAGACGGCGCGTGCTGATCTGCTCAATCACGCCTGGCCGGGTAATGTCAGGATGCTGGAAAACGCAATCGTACGCAGCATGATCATGCAGGAAAAAGACGGACTACTCAAACACATCATTTTTGAACAGGACGAGTTAAATTTAGGCGTACCGGAAACCGCGCCGGAAAATCCCCTTCCCTCGTCACCCGATCCGCAGTATGAAGGGTCGCTGGAGGTACGGGTTGCCAACTACGAAAGGCATTTAATAGAAACCGCGCTGGATACGCATCAGGGGAATATTGCCGCCGCGGCCCGCAGCCTTAACGTATCGCGCACCACGTTACAGTACAAAGTACAAAAATACGCTATTCGCTTCGGCGTGGTGCGTAATTGACATCGGCCAGCGGCATCGCGCCGCTGGCAAAGCCATTAGCCTTCGTTATGCATTTCCAGGTTTTCCATTTCGTTCTGGAACAGCACCGCTTTGGCGTCGTCATTACGTAATGAATCCAGGAAGTCGAGGTATTGCTGGTCTACATCTTTGGTGACATATACCCCGTTAAATACCGAACACTCAAACTGCTGGATATCCGGATTTTCCGCGCGTACGGCTTCGATCAGATCGTTCAGATCCTGGAAGATAAGCCCGTCTGCGCCGATGATCTGACGAATCTCATCCACCTCGCGACCATGCGCGATCAGCTCATTGGCGGTCGGCATATCAATGCCATAGACGTTGGGGAAACGAATTTCCGGCGCGGCGGACGCCAGATAAACCTTCTTCGCGCCGGCTTCCCGGGCCATCTCGATGATCTGCTCTGATGTGGTGCCACGCACGATGGAATCATCCACCAGCAGGACGTTCTTATCGCGGAATTCCGCGCGATTAGCATTGAGCTTACGGCGCACGGATTTACGGCGTAGCTGTTGGCCCGGCATGATAAAGGTACGTCCCACGTAACGATTTTTGACAAATCCCTGGCGGTACGGCTTGCCGAGAATACGGGCAATTTCCAGTGCGATATCGCAGGAGGTTTCCGGGATAGGGATCACGACGTCGATGTCCAGATCTTCCCATTCACGAGCGATTTTTTCGCCAAGTTTGGTGCCCATATTCACACGAGCGCTGTAGACGGAGATCTTGTCGATAAAGGAGTCCGGACGAGCAAAGTAAACGTACTCGAACAGACAGGGGTTACTGACCGGATTATCCGCGCACTGGCGCGTGAACAGTTGCCCCTTTTCGGTAATATAGATAGCTTCGCCCGGCGCGACATCGCGCAGGAATTCAAAGCCCAGCGTATCCAGCGCCACGCTTTCAGAAGCGACCATATACTCCGTACGACCATCGCCAACGTCACGCTTGCCCAGCACTAACGGGCGAATGCCGTGCGGATCGCGAAAAGCCACCATGCCGTGACCGATAATCATCGCCACGCAGGCATAGGCGCCGCGGATTTGACGGTTAGTCGCGGCAATCGCGGCAAAAATATTGTCGGCTTCCAGCGGATAGTGACGGAAGTTGTCGAGCTCGCTGGCGAAAATATTGAGCAGGATTTCGGAATCGGAGGTGGTGTTGATATGACGGCGCTTTTCTTCAAACAGCTTTTTACGTAGCTCGTGCGCGTTAGTCAGGTTGCCATTATGGGCCAACGTGATGCCATACGGCGAGTTAACGTAAAAAGGTTGCGCTTCGGAAGCGCTGGAGCTGCCTGCGGTAGGGTAGCGCACATGGCCGATCCCCATGTTGCCCTGCAAACGCTGCATGTGGCGAGCTTCAAAAATATCGTTCACCAGCCCGTTTGCCTTACGCAAGCGGAAGCAGTTATTCGCATCAATGGTGATGATACCGGCAGCATCCTGACCACGATGCTGGAGCACTGTTAACGCGTCATAAATCGACTGGTTGACCGGCATAACACCGGCGATACCGACAATACCGCACATACGTCATTTTCCTCGTTAAGCCACATCTCAGAACCTGTTACGTCCTGGGCAAGAAACTCGACGAGCTTTGCAGATAGTCAAAGAACCATCTGATGATGAAGCTGAACTGCGGGATGAGCTGCGATTTGCTCCAGTCTTCGCTTTTCGACAAGCCGGTAAAGGTATCAAGGAAGAACAGAATGGCGGCGACAATCAGCGCGCCTCGCAGTGCGCCGAAACAGATCCCCAACACCCGGTCAGTTCCCGACAGGCCGGTCTTTTCTACTAGCTGACCTATCACAAAATTCACGATAGCGCCGACGATAAGCGTCGCGATAAACAGTACCGCGATAGCAATCCCATTACGAACCAGTTCGTCTTCAAAGCCCGTAAACCAGACAGACAGGTAAGTGTAGTAGTGACTGGCGACAAAGAAAGCACAACCCCACGTCACCAGCGATAACGCTTCACGAACAAAGCCGCGGATCAGGCTAACCAGACAGGAAAAAGCAATCACCGCGATAATGGCGTAATCAATCCAGACCATAGATGTCCCACGATTTTACGCCCTGTCGTCCTGTTCGGGGCGCATTCTAACAGAAAAAGAAAACGTTTGCGTAGGGATTTCCTTCCCACGCGTAAATAAAAATGGCGCTGAAAAAATATTCAACGCCATCACACTTTTTATCTCTTCGGGCACGACCAGAAGAGCTGCCATCGGCCTGATAAGCGCAGGATACCAGGTTCATTCCTTCTGCCGGATGGCGGCGTAAACGCCTTATCCAGCCTACAGAACTTCGGCTATTACCAGGTGAACACCGTAGGCCTTAACGCTGCGCGCTCAGGCAAAACGCGCCTTAGTTCGGGCTATATCCCATCACCACGCCGCTTAACCCGGAAATCTGCTTGAGCTCGCCAAGCGATCCTTTCATCTTATCTTTCGACGCATCCGGCCCGACGAGAATACGGGTTATTTTACCCTGTACCGGCGTTGAGGGGGAAGTATAAACCCGGAACCCGGCGGAACGAAGCTTGCCGACTATCTCGTTGACTTTATCCGCATTTTTCAGCGCGCCCAACTGTACGACATAGGCTTTGCCGGTCGGCGCAGGTTTATCGTCGGCGACTGGTTGCGGCGCGGGCGTCGGCGTGGAAGCGGCGACAACCGGCTGTTGCGGTTTAGGCTGCGGCTTCGGCTTTTCAACCGGCTTCGGTTTAGGCGTCTCCACCGGTATCGGATCAAGCTCAACATTGTTAGACGCCATGCGCGACGGGTCCAGAGACGGCGCTGCCGCATCTCCCGCCCGCACCTCTTCAGCCGCCCCTTCCGGCGGCTGTGTCGGCAGCGCCTGCGTTGCGGCAGGCATCATATCCGGCTCATCGCGGTCGCCAGGCTTCGGTACCAGTGGAATCGCAGCAAATTCATCCTGATAATGCTTTTTCTGTCCGTCCAGCAGACCGGGAAGCACAATAACCCCCAGCGCGACTAACACAATCGTGCCGACTAAACGATTCTGAAACTTACTCGCCACCGATTCTCCCCGCGTCTATCACTTCCATAACATGTGCGACGGTGTGGAACGATCCGCACACCAGCACGGTATCTTCTGGCTGCGCCGCGTCGATAGCGGCCTGCCATGCCTGCGCGACGCTATCATAGACATTCCCTTTCCCCAGATGTTCCAGAAGTTGTTCCGCCGTCGCGCCGCGCGGCCCCTCTAACGGAGCACAATACCAGTCGTCAACCACGCTTTTCAACCAGGCTAACGTGCCGGCGATATCTTTATCATGCAGCATACCAATCACCGCAAGCACGCGCCCGCGTTTCGGCAACATTTTCAGACGACCCGTCAGGTATTCCGCCGCGTGGGGATTATGGGCGACATCAAAGATAACGCGCGGCGACTCACTCACGATTTGAAAACGTCCCGGCAAGGTAGCCTGCGCAATACCGTCGCGAATCGCCTGCTCGTCAATGTTCAACCTGCTGGCGCGCAGCGCGGCCAGAGCGGTGGCGGCATTCGGCTGAGGAACCTGCGGCAACGGCAGTCTGGCAAGCGTGCCGTCACCATCGGTAAACGCCCAGTGGGTCGCTGTCACCTCATAACGCCAGTCAACGCCGCGACGCCGCAACAGCGCGCCGGTCTCCTGCGCGACATCCGCGATGGTTGCCGGCATTTCCGGTTCGCCGACGATAGCGGGTTTTTCCGCGCGAAAAATCCCGGCCTTCTCGCGGCCGATACTTTCGCGATCCGGCCCCAGCCAGTCAGTATGGTCAAGCGCGATGCTGGTAATTACCGCTACATCGGCATCCACAATGTTCGTGGCGTCCAGGCGGCCGCCCAACCCGACCTCCAGAATCACCACGTCAAGGTTAGCCTGTTTAAACAGCCACAATGCCGACAACGTGCCATATTCAAAATAGGTCAATGAAATATCGCCGCGTGCCGCTTCTATTTCCGCAAAGGACGCGGTATGCGCGGATTCCGCTAATTCTTTCCCCTGCACGCGCACGCGCTCGGTGTAACGTACCAGATGAGGCGAACTATAGACGCCCACACGGTATCCCGCCGCGATTAACACCGACTCCAGCGTGCGACAGGTCGTACCTTTGCCGTTGGTTCCCGCCACGGTAAAAACGAACGGCGCAGGCTTGAGGATGTCCAGACGCGCTGCCACCTGGATTACGCGCTCAAGGCCTAAATCGATACTCTTGCTGTGCAGGTTTTCCAGATAAGAAAGCCACGAGGCCAGGGGCGACGCAGCTTGAGGTATAGATTTGTTTTTCATTGATTCCGCTGCTTCTTTACGGTGAAAAGCAAAAGGGCAGAGCCTGCGGCCCTGCCCTTTTCAGTTATCAGGCCTCAGACTCCTGATCCGGCGCCGGAGGCACCACCACGCCTTCACGCGGGGCGTCCGGGTTCGGCGCGGGCAGATTCATCAGCTTCGCCAGAATGCTCGCCAGCTTCAGGCGCATTTCCGGGCGGCGGACTATCATATCAATAGCGCCTTTTTCGATCAGGAACTCACTGCGCTGGAATCCTGGCGGCAGTTTTTCGCGAACGGTCTGTTCGATAACGCGCGGGCCGGCGAAGCCAATCAGGGCTTTTGGCTCGGCGATGTTGAGATCGCCCAGCATCGCAAAACTGGCGGAAACGCCGCCCATTGTCGGATCGGTCAATACCGAGATGTAGGGCAGACCACGTTCCTGCATTTTAGCCAGCGCCGCCGAGGTTTTCGCCATCTGCATCAGCGACATCAGCGCTTCTTGCATACGCGCGCCGCCGGAAGCAGAGAAACACACTAACGGACAGTTGTCTTCCAGCGCCTGTTCAACGGCGCGAACGAAGCGTGCGCCAACGACAGACCCCATTGAGCCGCCCATGAACGCGAATTCAAACGCGGCGGCGACAACCGGCATACCGTGAAGCGTCCCTTTCATGACCACCAGCGCGTCTTTCTCGCCGGTTTCTTTCTGCGCGGACGCCAGTCTGTCTTTATATTTTTTGGAGTCGCGGAACTTGAGCACGTCTTTCGGCTCCAGCTCGCTACCCAACTCCACAAGGGAACCTTCATCTAACAGGCTATGCAGGCGATTGCGCGCCGACATGCGCATATGATGGTCACACTTAGGACAGACCTCAAGATTACGTTCCAGCTCAGCGCGGTATAAAACCTGACCGCAGCTATCACACTTGGTCCACACCCCTTCAGGAATGCTTGCCTTGCGGGTGGGAGTAATGTTGCTTTTAATTCGTTCAATCCAGCTCATTGGTGACCTTTCTGCCTGAACCTTAGTCAGCTTTATTATAAGGGGCGCATAATGCCATTTTTGCCCCCAACAGACCATGAATGTTGCACATTAAAACATAACAGCCCGAAACTTTGGATAAAAAAGTGGTCGAACCGCTGAGTTACTTTCTATTTTGCGGCACGCGACGCAGCGCGCTTATGCCGGACAATCTCAATGACGCCAGGTAATATCGAAACCACGATAATCCCCACAATCAGCAGCTTAAGGTTATCCTGAATCAACGGTATCGTACCGAAGAAATAACCGGCGTAGGTAAAGAGCAGCACCCACAGCAGCGCGCCGATGACGTTATAAGCGGCAAAATGCCGATAGGACATGTGCCCCATCCCTGCCACAAACGGCGCAAAGGTTCTGACGATCGGCACGAAGCGAGCGAGAATGATAGTTTTACCGCCGTGTTTTTCATAAAACTGGTGGGTTTTATCCAGGTAACTGCGGCGGAAAATTTTCGAATTCGGATTACTGAACAGTTTTTCGCCGAACAGTCGACCAATCGTGTAATTTACCGCATCGCCAACAATTGCGGCGATCAGCATTAACGCCACCATGACATGCACATTGAGATCGTTGGTTTCCAGCGAAGCCAGCGCCCCGGCGACAAACAGCAGCGAGTCGCCCGGCAGGAACGGCGTGACGACCAGGCCGGTTTCACAAAACAGAATCAAAAACAAAATAGCGTACACCCAGACGCCGTACTCCGCGACCAGCTCCGCCAGATGCACATCGATGTGCAGAATAAAATCAATAATAAAGTAGATCAGGTCCATATTTGTCTTTGCCTTTCTACCCGACACGTTTCGGGTGTACGATTCGGATTAGTCCGCCAGAAATAGCGGGCCCATTGGCGGTTTTGGAAGGTCAAACCGGTCAGGGTAATCCACCGCAACCAAATATAGCCCCTCCGCCTTCGCCGTTGCCGCCGCCAGCGTTCTGTCCCTGGCCGCTAACAGCTCTGCGATCCAGCTCTCCGGCTGGTTGTGAGCGCCTACTTCCAGCAGGCTGCCGACAATATTCCTGACCATATGATGAACAAAGGCATTCGCTTTGATATCGACCACCACATAAGGGCCGTGGCGGGTAACGTTGATGTGCATCACATTACGCCACGGCGTGCGCGACTGGCACTGCACTGCGCGAAACGAGGTAAAATCATTTTCGCCAAGCAGACACTGCGCCGCGCGATGCATCCGCTCTGCATCCAGCGGCTCATAGTAATGCGTCACGCCTTTTGCTAACACCGCAGGACGCAGTCGATGATTGTAGATGATATAGCGATAACGGCGAGCCGTAGCGCTAAATCGCGCGTGAAAATCATCCGGTACAGTTTTCACCCAGCGCACGGCAATGTCACCAGGCAAATTCGCATTTACCCCCAGCGTCCATGCCGCATCTTTGCGCAATGCGGTCGTTTCGAAATGGACAACCTGCCCGGTGCCGTGAACGCCGGCATCGGTACGCCCGGCGCAGAACACGTTAATAGGTTCATTTGCCACCTGCGAGAGCGCTTTTTCCAGCTTTTCCTGCACGCTGCGCACTTCATTCTGACGCTGCCAGCCATAATACTTGCTGCCGTCGTACTCAATACCCAGCGCAATTTTATAGACCGGCGATGATTGCTGTCCGGACATCAGTACAGATACTCCTGCACCAGCTTCTCCGCAATTTTAACGGCCATCAGCGCACCGCCGAAACGCACGTTGTCCGCCACTGACCAGAACTGAATTTGTTCCGGCATACCGTAATCATTATGCACACAGCCAATAGAGAGCTGTGGATTGCCGGAAGCGTCGCCCACCTGCGTCGGGTAATCCGTCTCTTCTGACAGTACGATATCTTCACCGCGGGAAAACGCCTCGCGCGCCTCTTCCGCCGCCAGCGGACGGAGCGCTTCAAAGCTCACCATCTGCGCATGGCCATAGAACACCGGCGACTGCACGACACTGGCGGAGATCATCACGCCATCGTCCTGCAAAATTTTACGCACTTCATCGACGATACGACGTTCCTGGCGCACGCTGCCTTCACGATCCGGCAGCAGCGGCAGCATATTGAACGCCAACTGGCGGCCAAAGAAATCATCTTCATCAATCGGTATGCCGTTAAGCAGCTTCGCACTCTGTCCGGCCAGCGCATCGACCGCTTTTTTCCCCTGTGCGGACGCTGATAACATACTGGTGACGGCGATGCGCGACAGTCCCCCCTGATCGATTAACGGCTTGAGCGCCGCGAGCAGTTGACTGGTCAGACTATCGGCGACCGCAATCACGTTACGGTTGCGGTAATCCGCCAGTACATACGGGTTAACTTCCGGCACGACCAGCGGCACATCAGGCTCCAGCGCGAACAGACCGCTGGAATCTATCACCAGGCAACCTGCATTGGTCGCGTCGTCTATCCAGGCAGCCGATGCCTCTGCGCCGGCAACGAAAAACGCCAACTGCGCCTGCGTCCAGTCAAAGTCCGCCGCATCCTGGACAATGACCGACTTGCCACCAAAACGGAGGTGCTCGCCCGCGCTTTCATGACGCGCCAACGCATAAATTTCACCGACCGGGAACTGGCGTTCAGCCAGTGTTTCAAGCAGGGCTTCGCCTACGGCGCCCGTTGCGCCCAGAATGGCAATGTTCCAGCCTTCAGACATGGTGATTTACTCCAGAAATACATAAGCGTCCCTGTCGCATTATTCGACAGGGAGCATTAAGAAGACATTAATGTGCCGGGTGATGAACAGCGTTAAAACCTAGCTTACACAGCAAGGCGGCTGCCGTTTCGTCGTCACACATCACGTATAAAGACGACCATTCACGGCGCTCAAGATAATTTTTACGCAATTTATCAAATTCACCCGGAATTCCAGCGACTTTACGCAGTGGCGCATCGTCGCGGCGCACATCATACACCAAATGCGCCAGTCTTTTCAGCGTCGGTTGATCCAGCGGGCCGTGAAGCGTAATACGACCAAACTCAGGCGCAGGCAGTAATGTCTCCAGCGCGACACGCTGCTCGCGGCCAATAAACGCGCTATACGCCTCAAAGACCTGGGTGGTGCCGCGCGCTTTGCCTTCCAGCGTATAGCCGGCAATATGCGACGTGCCGATATCCACGGCTTCCAGTAGCGCGACGTTAAGATCCGGTTCGCCCTCCCACACATCAAGCACCACGCTCAGCGGCTGCCCGGCATTAAGTCGCGCCAGCAACGCGGCGTTATCCACCACCGGACCGCGGCAGGCGTTAATGAGAATGGCGCCGGGTTTCAGTCGACGGATCAGCGTCTCATCGGCCAGATGCAGCGTTTTGTACGGTCCGTCTTTATAGAGCGGCGTATGGAAAGTCAGGACATCCGCTTCCTGCACCAGCTCATCCAGCGTACGAAAATCACCCTCGTCCCCGCGTGCGGCGCGTGGCGGATCGCACAGCAACGTGCGGATACCCAACGCTTCAAGCCTGGTCTGTAGCCGGCTTCCGACGTTACCCACGCCGACAATCCCTATAGTGCGATCGCGTAACGAAAAGCCGTCACGTTCGGCCAGCATCAACAGCGCGGAAAACACATACTCCACCACGGCGATAGCATTACAGCCGGGCGCGGCTGAAAAACCGATGCCCGCCTGCTTCAGCCATGCCTCATCCACATGATCGGTGCCTGCCGTAGCAGTACCAACGAAGTTAATCGGCGTGCCGCTCAGCAGCGATTCATTCACTTTCGTGACCGAACGCACCATTAACGCATCGGCATGGTTCAATTCTTCAACGGGGATCGGGCGACCCGGCACTGCCTTTACCTCACCCAGGCGGCTAAATAATTCGCGGGCGTAAGGCATATTTTCATCAACGAGAATTTTCACGACTGTCGTACCTGTTTGAGAACGAGAGTTAACCGGACAAGTGTGCCATAATCTGGCCGCCAGGCATATATTGCTCAGATTTATGGTTAAAGGATAATTAATTATGCATCCCATCTCCGGCGCCCCTGCACAGCCTCCAGGCGAAGGGCGTAATCCTCTTTCCGCTGCGAGCGAGCAGCCGCTTTCCATGCAACAGCGTACGGTACTGGAAAGGCTGATCACGCGCCTGATTTCACTGACCCAGCAGCAAAGCGCGGAAGTATGGGCCGGAATGAAACACGATCTGGGGATAAAAAATGACGCGCCGCTACTGTCGCGCCACTTCCCCGCCGCTGAACAGAATCTTACCCAGCGTCTGGGCGTAGCGCAGCAAAATCACGCCAATCGTCAGGTGCTTTCACAGCTAACAGAGCTGCTTGGCGTCGGGAATAATCGTCAGGCCGTCAGCGATTTTATCCGTCAGCAATACGGTCAAACCGCGCTTAGCCAGCTTACGCCCGATCAACTCAAAAACGTGCTGACGCTCCTGCAACAGGGGCAGCTTTCCATTCCGCAGCCGCAGCAACGTCCGGCAACGGATCGGCCATTATTGCCTGCTGAACATAATACGTTGAATCAGTTGGTGACGAAGCTGGCAGCCGCGACCGGCGAGTCAAACAAACTTATCTGGCAATCAATGCTGGAACTCTCCGGCGTGAAAAGCGGCGAGCTCATTCCGGCAAAACAGTTTACTCATCTGGCGACATGGCTACAGGCGCGGCAGACGCTGTCACTACAACACGCGCCTACGCTACATACGCTGCAGGCTGCGTTAAAACAACCGCTTGAGCCAGACGAGCTCACAGCGATCAAAGAGTATGCCCAACACACTTATCAAATTCAGCCGCAAACGGTGCTGACCACCGCACAGGTACAGGATTTACTTAACCATATTTTCCTGCGTCGCGTAGAGCGAGAGACTGATGAGCTGGAACCGCTCTCTATTCAACCCATCTACCGCCCGTTTGCGCCGATGATTGAAACCGTGAAAAATCTGTCTGCGCGACCAGGCCTGTTGTTTATCGCGCTAATAATTGTACTGGCGCTTTTCTGGCTGGTTTCTTAACCACGCCGGAACGATAATATCGTCACCAGGATGCCAACCACCGCGGAGATCGCTCCCGCAAGGAATACGGAAGGATAGCCGCATGACGTGGCCAGCATGCCCGCCAGCGGGCCGGTAACGCCGTAGGAGATATCCTGAAACGCGGCGTAGCCGCCGAGCGCCGTACCGCGTACCTGTGCAGGTACGCGTTTCACAACCTCCACGCCCAGCGCCGGGAAAATCAGTGAACACCCTGCCCCGGTGAGCGCCGCGCCTACCAGCGCTATCCAGGCCGTCGGCGCCAGCCACAAGAGCAGCAGCCCTGCCGTCTCAACCAGCAATGAGACAACGGCGACCTTCACGCCGCCAAAGCGGTCCGGCATCCAACCGAACAACATGCGCATCAGTACAAACGCACCGCCAAACGCGGTCAGGGTGAATCCCGCCATCGTCCAGCCATTGCTGACAAAATAAAGTGAAATAAACGTACCGATGACGGCAAAGCCCACGCCCTGCAATGCCAGGCCCAGGCCCGGTTTCCAGATAAGCCCGACCACGCTCCACAGTGAAGGTCGCTCCCCCGTATACGCAGGCACTTTACGCACGGTGCCGTTGAATGCCCAGGCCAGCAGCGGTAAAACCATCGTCGTCCCCGCCAGCGCCGCGAAGCCAAAGTGGCTATGGATCAGCAAGCCCAACGGCGCACCGGCCGCCAGCGCGCCGTAAATCGCCATCCCGTTCCACGACATCACCTTACCGGAACGCGTTGGGCCAACCAGCCCCAGTCCCCAGGTCAGGGTTCCGGTCAGCAGCTGGCTTTCGCCAAATCCGAGGATCAAACGCCCGACAATAAGCAGCGCGAATTTTACCGGCGCGGAAACCGGCAGCAGCGCGGCCAGGAGCCAGGCGGCGCCCGCCAGCCCGCAGGCAAACATCCCCTGTAACGCCGATCGTTTAGCGCCATATTGATCCGCCAGCCGTCCGGCATAGCCGCGCGTCAGTACCGTCGCAAAAAACTGAATGCCCACGGCGATCCCAACCATCGTATTGCTATAGCCCAGTTCGTGATGGACAAAAAGCGGAATGACCGGTAACGGCAGGCCGACCGTCATATAGGTCAGGAAAACCGCAAAGGCGATGCGGAACAGCGAAAAATTCGCAGACGGGGTCGTTGTTTTTTGGCTAACTGCTGTCATGCATTACTCCAGAATGCAGAGTAAGGCGGGGGAATGCCACGCCCCCCTCTACCTGAACGTCAGGATTAAGGTGCGTTGGATAACGTTAAACGCTTACGCATTATCGGAAGGATAATGTAGAAAGTGAAGTCTGCCTGTGAGACGCGAAACTTGTCAACCTTGAAATTGCAGCCAGGGTATCAACGTGGCGGCGTGTCATCAAACAGAAAGGGAAAGACCGCTTTCATCCCTCTCACCTTAAACCGTCCGGTCACCTGCTTGCGCTGTTCTGGCGTCAGTAACCTGAACATCATCTCCCAGATATCTTCAGGCTCCGCTTCCTGTAAGGAAATGGGTTCTGGCGTCGGTTCCTCTCCGCTGTCGTCCAGATAACGATGAACATAGAGAGGGAAAACAGATATATGAAACTCCTCGGCCTTTGATTTAACACGCTTACGCCTGACCCCCGCTTTCCCTTCACTGTACTTATATAAACGTTCGCGAACCGCAGGCTCGCTTCCCGGAAACCCCGGTAAGCCAAGACATTCCTTAACCGTGAACCATTCCTTTGCCATCGGTTTCTTTCCTTTCCCCTGATGAAATAAAAATATTTCTTCTTTTTCGCGAAATTTTGCTTTCTTTCTGGCACTATTCTCAGAGTGAAAAAGAAAGTAACTTTCTTTTTCTCGCGCTAATTTTTACCTTAAAAATATCGGTGCCGATAACACATCTTCTTAGGATTACAGAATGGAACCAAAAAGCCAGGACTGGCATCGTGCAGATATTAAAAGTGCACTTGAAAAAAGAGGTATTACGCACAGAGATCTTTCTCGTCAGGCCGGTGTGCGGAATTTACCCGAAAGGCAATTCAGGCGGGCGGTATCACGCTGGGGCATACATATCATGCGAAAGATTATGGCCCAATGTTAAGAAGCGCCGGATTCACCGCTATTGGTACCTATGAAATGCCGCGCGAGGGTGACGTCATTATTATTCAACCTTACGCTGGCGGAAACCCGAGCGGTCACATGGCGATATACGATGGTGCAGAGTGGTATTCAGATTTTAAACAACGCGATATGTGGGCCGGCCCGGGCTACCGGGCAGCCAGGCCCTCATATACCATCTACAGGAAGAATTAATGAAAACGTTCTCCCTTGTCGCGCTTATCCTGTTGCTTTGTAGTTGCTCTGCGCCTCATCACGACAGTACGCAGGCCGTGAAGCAGTTCTATACCTCATGGATGACGACGTTCACGAACGATGTGAATACCCCTGACGACACCACCGCCTTAATGCAACGTTACGTTGCTAAAGAGGTTATTCATCGCCTGGCGCTAATACAGTCCCTTTATGAACAGGAGATTGTGGGGGCAGATTATTTTATGTATGCGCAGGACTATGCGCCAGAGTGGATTCCACAGTTACGGGTTGGGAAGGCACACCCTTTCCTCGGCGGAGAAAAAGTGGATGTTCTGTTGGCTACAGAGTCAACGCCCATCCACCTGGAGGTTTATACCCGTTGGGAAGAGGGACGCTGGAAAATTTACCGCGTTCGGGATGCTGATAAGGATTATGAACAGCCGATTTATGACGCAGGCGCCATCACCCAGGCTGAGGCCTGGTCAGCAAAAGTCGCGCCGGAATATAAGAAGCATTAAAAAAGGGAATCGCCATCGGTCTCTTGTTCGTACCGGAGAGGTTAAAGCGCCTATTTCATCAGGCTCTTATTCCGTCGCTGAAAACAGTAAGCCGAAAACAACCCAGGCATTATTTAAAATATGAAGTGTTATCGGTATCATTAGCCCACGGCTTCTCATTCGAACAACGCATAATATCGATGAAAAAACAAACAGATAAACAAAAGTCACCGCAAAGAGATATTGTGTATGCATAAATGCAAAAGCGAGTGAAGTAATAATAATACCGGAAGCTCTTGAGTACCGCCCCCAACCGATACTGCTGTTTAATAAAAACCCTCTGAATATAATTTCCTCCGCCACAGGAGCCAGAAAGCACATCGCCAGCGTGTTAAGAAATTTATGAAGAAAAAATTGCCTTGATAACTCGGCCATCCAGGGTTCCGGGCCACTAAAAGCATTGTAGAGAACGGTAAGGCACACCAGGGCCAGCGCCGGAACAAAACACTCCACGAATGATAAGCGACCCAATGATAAAAACGGGTAATACTTTGAATAAATACTCCAGGCGGCAATCGCATAGACAAAAACAATACTATATATAAAAGGCGCAGCCAGACCTCCCAAATAAAGCCAGGCATAGGAAGGCGAAAATGAGGCAAAAACAAAAATGCCGAACAAACCAAATAAAACAGCCACACAACTCAAACTATGCCTAATTTTATCTAATGTATTAGTTGGCATTTATATAATATCCATATAATTTGTTATTCCCTGAATGAAAAAACAGGTCGCATTAGCGACCTGTTTCATTGTTGATACTACAACGTAATAGTCAGGCTTACAACTTACGCATCACCAGCGTGGCGTTGGTGCCGCCAAAACCGAAGCTGTTAGACATTACGGTAGTCAGTTCACGCTCGGTCGTTTCGGTCACGATGTCCAGGCCCGCAGCCTGCTCATCCAGCTCTTCGATGTTGATACTCGGCGCGATAAAACCGTGCTCCAGCATCAGCAGAGAATAGATAGCTTCCTGCACGCCTGCGGCACCCAGCGAGTGGCCGGTCATCGCTTTGGTTGCAGAAATTGCCGGGCTGTTATCGCCAAACACTTCACGGATTGCACCCAGTTCTTTCACGTCGCCTACCGGAGTAGAGGTACCGTGAGAGTTCAGGTAGTCGATCGGCGTGTCTACGCCGTGCATCGCCATCTGCATGCAACGTACTGCGCCTTCGCCAGACGGAGCAACCATGTCTGCGCCATCGGATGTTGCGCCGTAACCGACGATTTCCGCATAGATATGCGCGCCGCGCGCCAGAGCGTGTTCCAGCTCTTCGACAACAACCATACCGCCACCGCCCGCGATGACAAACCCATCACGGTGCGCATCATAGGTACGGGACGCTTTTTCAGGCGTATCGTTATATTTGGTGGACAGTGCGCCCATCGCATCGAACTCACAGGCCATTTCCCAGCACAGCTCTTCGCCGCCGCCAGCAAAAACGATGTCCTGTTTGCCCAGTTGGATCTGTTCAACCGCATTGCCGATACAGTGTGCGGAGGTCGCGCAAGCGGAGCTAATGGAGTAGTTCACGCCATAAATTTTAAACGGCGTAGCGAGGCAGGCGGAAACGCCGGATGCCATTGCTTTCGTCACCACATACGGGCCCACGGCTTTCAGACCACGCGGGCTACGCATGGCGTCTGCGCCAAAGACCTGGAATTTCGGGGAGCCGCCGCCGGAACCTGCAATCAGGCCGACACGCGGGTTATTCTGATAGACTTCCGGCGCCAGACCGGCGTCGGCCACTGCCTGCTCCATAGACAGATAAGCATAGATGGAGGCGTCGCTCATAAAGCGCACGACTTTGCGGTCAATGAGGCCAGTGGTATCCAGTTTTACGTTGCCCCATACCTGGCTACGCATGCCGGCGTCCTTCAGCTCCTGAGAGAAAGTGATCCCTGAACGTCCTTCACGCAGAGATGCCAGGACTTCCTGCTGGTTATTACCGATGCTGGAAACGATGCCCAGGCCAGTAATCACTGCACGTTTCATTCAATACCTCTGTAATTCGCACTATTTTTAAGTTTCGATTGGCACAATAGCGTACACTTGTACGCCGAACAAGTCCGATCAGCCATTTAGTACGGAAATTTGCGCCGTCAGGCACACATCGTTAAGATCGCGATACCGCCCGTCAGACGAGTAACTTACGTGAAACAATACGCCATACAACCCGCCACACTCGAATTTAACGCTGAGGGTACACCTGTTTCCCGAGATTTTGATGATGTCTATTTTTCTAATGACAATGGACTCGAAGAGACACGCTACGTTTTTCTTGGCGGCAATCGTCTTGCGGAGCGATTTCCCGTACATTCACATCCATTATTTATAGTCGCGGAAAGCGGTTTTGGCACCGGACTCAACTTCCTGACGCTGTGGCAGGCGTTTGACAGCTTTCGTTCTGCGCACCCACAGGCGACGCTGCAAAGGTTACATTTCATCAGTTTTGAGAAATTCCCGTTAACGCGCGACGATCTGGCGCTGGCGCACCAACACTGGCCGGAGCTCGCGCCCTGGGCAGAGCAGCTGCAGGCGCAATGGCCGCTGCCGCTCCCGGGGTGCCACCGCCTATTGCTGGATCGGGGTCGGGTGACGCTGGATTTGTGGTTTGGCGATATTAATGAGCTGACCGACCAACTGGACGCCACGCTGAATCAAACAGTCGACGCCTGGTTCCTCGACGGTTTTGCCCCGGCGAAAAATCCAGATATGTGGACGCCAAACCTGTTTAACGCGATGGCGCGGCTGGCGCGGCCCGGCGCAACGCTGGCGACGTTTACCTCGGCGGGTTTCGTCCGTCGGGGATTACAGGAAGCCGGTTTTACCATGCAAAAACGCAAAGGCTTCGGACGTAAACGCGAGATGCTTTGCGGAGTGATGGAACAACACCTCATGCCGACCCTTTCCGCGCCCTGGTTTTACCGCAGCGGAAGCGAAAAACGTGAAATGGCGATCATTGGCGGCGGCATCGCCAGCGCGTTGTTATCACTGGCGTTACTGCGTCGCGGCTGGCAGGTGACGCTCTATTGCGCAGATGATCAGCCCGCCCAGGGCGCTTCCGGTAATCGACAGGGCGCGCTTTATCCGCTCCTTAGCAAACATGACGCCGCCATTAATCGCTTTTTCCCGACCGCATTCACCTTTGCCCGTCGCCTGTATGATGCCCTGCCCGTCTCTTTTGATCATGACTGGTGCGGCGTGACGCAGCTCGGATGGGATGAGAAAAGCCAGCAGAAAATTGCCCAGATGCTGTCCCTGGCGCTGCCCGCCGGACTGGCCTCGGCGCTCAATGCTGAAGAGGCGGAACAGGCGGTTGGCGTGACGACACGCTGCGGAGGAATTACCTATCCGGAAGGCGGCTGGCTGTGCCCGGAACAATTAACTCGCGCAGTCATCGCACTGGCGACCGAACAGGGTTTACAAACGCGCTTTCGCCATACGCTCACGTCGCTCGTTGCGCAGGAGTCGCGCTGGCAACTGCGCTTTACGTCAGGTGAAACCGTCAGCCATGAGACCGTCGTCCTGGCGAACGGCCATCAGATTAACCGTTTTGATCAGACCCAGCCGCTGCCGGTGTATGCCGTCGGGGGGCAGGTCAGTCATATTCCCACCACCCCCGCTCTCTCGGCGTTGCGTCAGGTGTTATGCTACGACGGCTATCTGACGCCGCAAAATCCGCATAATCAGCAACACTGTATTGGCGCCAGCTATCACCGGGGTGACGAAAGCACCGTCTGGCGCGAAGAAGATCAGCGTCAGAACCGACAGCGTCTGCTTGACTGTTTTCCGGATGCGAAATGGGCCACAGAGGTTGACGTTAGCGGCAACAGCGCCCGTTGCGGCGTGCGTTGCGCCACCCGCGACCATCTGCCGATGGTGGGCAATGTCCCGGATTACCATGCCACGCTGACGCATTACGCCGATTTAGCCGATAATAAAACGTCGGCGGCGCCTGCGCCTGTGTATCCGGGTTTATTTATGCTCGGCGCGCTGGGATCGCGTGGTTTGTGCTCAGCGCCATTATGCGCAGAAATTCTGGCGGCGCAGATGAGTAACGAGCCGATTCCACTGGATGCCGGTACGCTGGCGGCGTTAAATCCGAATCGGTTATGGGTGAGAAAGTTATTGAAGGGAAAAGCGGTGAAGTAATGGGTCAATAACGGAAGGCGGCAAGCGTCGCCTTCCGGCCCACGGCGTTATTGTTTTGCCTTGTCGAACAAATTGTCCCACATCGCTTTGACTAACGCCTGATCGCGCGGCGACAGTTCGCCGGCGCCGATCGCTTTTTCCAGACTTTGGCTAACGTTGGCATAGACCGCCTCAACGGAGTGGTCATCACCGCTCTCCAGCTCGGCAATGGCTAACGTCAGGTGGCCACGCAGGTATCCACTGGCAAAAAGCTCATCGTCGCTGGCGTGCTCTACCATATCGTCAATTAATGCCAGAATGCGTGATTCAAACTCCGCGATCATCTTCTTTCCTCATTGTAAACGTGGCGCTGGCTTTAATTAAGCGCTTCCGGCCACGGGAACTGTTCCGCCTTAAGTTCGGGCGTGTGATAGTAATTCTGTAGCGCTTTGATGAAGCGGGCCGGACGTTCAGGAATGCCCTGCTCCAGATACGCCATTACCTGCGCATGAACCCGGCGCTGAAACGCCACGCGATCCGGCTCAATATCGCCTTCCAGATTGTCGCAACTGACGTTAAAGGGATACCCCGCCGCCACGCAAAACAACCAGTCGAAAGCCTGTGGCTTCACCTCAACGTCTTCGAATTGACTTTGGGTCTGCGCGTCGCGTCCGTCCGGGCAGTACCAGTAACCAAAGTCAACCAGTTCGCGGCGCGCCTTACCGGCGATACACCAGTGAGAAATCTCATGCAGCGCGCTGGCGTAAAACCCATGCGCAAAGACGATACGGTGGTACGGTACCTGCGCGTCAGCAGGAAGATAGATCGGTTCGTCGTCGCCTTTAATCAGACGGGTATTAAATTCTTCGGCAAAGCAGCCGTTAAAAATCTCAATTAACTGTTCGTAATGGTGCGTATTGTTCATTAATTCATCCCCAACCAGTGGAGGATCTCCTGTCCGTGGCTATCATAAAGTAACCTGGCGCTCATTACCGCCGAGACAATAACGATCATCGGTCTGATAAGCTTTTGGCCTTTGCTCAACACCAGACGCGACCCCATTCGCGCCCCTAAAAACTGACCAACCAGCATCACGAAGCCCGTCGCCCAGATCACTTTGCCGCCGATGATAAATAACAGCAGGCCGCCAACGTTGGAGGTAGCGTTAAGCACTTTGGCATGTGCCGTGGATTTCGCCAGGTTATAGCCACATAAGGTGACAAACGCCAGAGCGTAAAACGACCCGGCGGCAGGCCCGAAAAAGCCGTCGTAAAACCCGACGCATCCCCCGGCTATCAGCGCGAACGGTAATCCATACAGGCGGCGCTGGCGATCTTCCTCGCCCAGCTTCGGCATCAATAAAAAATAGAGGCCGATGAAAATCACCAGGATGGGCAAGATCTGGCGCAAAATATCCGCCTGCACGTGCTGCACCAGCAGCGCGCCGCTCATCGAGCCAATGAACGTCATCAGAATATTGAGCTTTTGCTCGGCCAGGTTTACCACTTTACGGCGAATAAAATAGAGCGAAGACGAGAGGGAGCCGCCGCACGCCTGTAATTTATTGGTCGCCAGCGCGTTTGCCGGCGACATCCCGGCGGCCATCAGCGCAGGGATAGTGAGCAGCCCTCCGCCCCCGGCGATAGAATCGATAAATCCTGCCAGTACGGCGACAAAAAACAGCACCACCAGCAGCAGCGGGGAGACCATAAACAGATCATAAAAATTGTCCATCAGAGTACATGCTCATCCAGTAGCGCCTGGCAGGAAGGCGGCAGCGGCGGCGGTGTCTTCTTCTCAGGCTTTGTGGTGCCAGGTTTTGGCGGTTCGAACCAGCTTTGCAGTTCAGCGCCGCATCCATCGCCCGGCGGGGGTAAAGGTTGATCTTCGCACTCCAGGCTGTCGGCAGGGCAGCGTAAACGCACGTGCATATGCGCGCGATGCTGGAACCAGGGGCGTACTTTACGTAGCCAGTCACGATCGTTTCCGGCATCGAGGCAAAGCTGTTGTTTAATAGCCGGATTGACGAAAATACGGGTGACGTCATTGTCTTGTGCCGCCAGTTTGATCAGACTGGCGATATCCGACGACCAGCGCGACGGCACGACGTGTTTACCGTCGCGGGACACCAGATCTAACGCCTGCGGGCGCAATAGCTGCGCCTGGCTCCAGCGCGTTTTCGGCAACTGCAAGAAAATATCCACATCAAGCCCGGTCTGATGACTGGCGTGTCCGCCATTAAAGCGGCCTCCGGCAGGCATCCCCATGTCGCCTATCAGGACGATTCCGAGCCCCCGTTGCTGCGCCTGATGACTCAACCGCTGGATAAACATGACCAGATCCGGGTGGCCGAAATAACGGCGCTGATCGGTGCGCATCACCTGATAATTATCGGACTGTACCGGCAACGTGTCGGCGCCAATGATGCATCCGTTGGCAAAGCTACCAATAGACTGGGCGGCGCCGGGGACAGGATGGGTTATTTTCTGCCACGGCGTCGCCGCCAGGCTGGCGCTACTGACAAACCATGCCAGCAGCGCAATCGCGGTTTTTTTCATTTCTTACCAGCGTGGAATCTCTGTCTTTACATCCGCATTCTGTGCCCGATGGCGCAGTAGGTGATCCATCAGCACGATCGCCAGCATGGCTTCTGCGATCGGCACTGCGCGAATCCCCACACACGGATCGTGGCGCCCTTTGGTGATCATTTCGACTTCTTCACCCATCCGGTTGATCGTACGTCCCGGCACGGTAATGCTGGAGGTAGGTTTCAGCGCCATATGCGCCACAATGTGTTGCCCGCTACTGATACCACCGAGGATGCCGCCAGCGTGGTTGCTCTGAAAACCCTGCGCCGTGATTTCATCGCGATTCTGGCTGCCGCGCAGCGCCACCACGTTAAATCCTTCGCCGATCTCCACGCCTTTCACCGCATTAATGCTCATCAGCGCATGGGCGATGTCCGCATCCAGTCGGTCAAATACCGGTTCGCCAAGCCCTGCCGGCACGCCGCTCGCCATCACCGTCACTTTCGCGCCGATGGAGTCACCCTCTTTTTTCAGCGCGCGCATCAGTTCGTCCAGCGCGTCAAGTTTGTCCGCATCGGGACAAAAGAACGGATTAAGCTCAACCTGACGCCAGTCTTTAATCTCCAGCGGAATGTCGCCCATCTGGGTCAGGCAGCCGCGGATTTCGATGCCGAACTTTTCCGCCAGGTATTTCTTGGCAATCGCCCCTGCCGCTACGCGCATCGCGGTTTCACGCGCGGAAGAACGTCCACCGCCACGGTAATCGCGCAGGCCGTATTTCTGCTCATAGGTATAATCCGCGTGTCCCGGACGAAAAACATCTTTAATCGCGCTGTAGTCCTGCGAGCGCTGATCGGTGTTTTCAATCAGCAGGCCAATGCTGGTGCCGGTCGTCACGCCATCAAACACGCCGGAGAGAATTTTTACCTGATCCGGTTCGCGGCGCTGGGTAGTATAGCGCGAGGTGCCGGGGCGGCGTCTGTCGAGATCGTGTTGCAGATCGGCCTCCGTCAACGGGATGCCGGGCGGCACGCCATCGACGATACACCCAAGCGCCAGCCCGTGTGATTCGCCGAAAGTGGTTACGCGAAAGAGTTGTCCAATTGTGTTTCCTGCCATCACGGCTCCGTTATCGTTGTTGTCGTTTGCGTGTTTTAATCTTTATAAATGTTGAAATGTTCACGGGCCGCGAGCAACTGCGCTTTGGTCAACATAAAAACGCCATCGCCACCGTTGTCAAACTCCAGCCAGGTGAACGGCACATCCGGATACTGCTCCATCAGATGTACCATGCTGTTTCCGACTTCACAAATCAGAACGCCATCATCGGACAGATAATCCGGCGCATTTCCCAGGATACGACGGGTCAATTTGAGGCCGTCAGTGCCGGACGCCAGCCCCAGCTCAGGTTCGTGGCGATATTCGTTCGGCAGATCGGACATATCCTCCGCATCGACATAGGGCGGGTTAGTGACTATCAGATCGTACTGAACTTTCGGCAGATCGCGGAACAGATCGGAACGGATTGGCGTCACGTGATGGATAAGACCGTGTTCTTCAATGTTATGCTCGGCGACAGCCAGCGCATCCGGCGAAATATCGACCGCATCAACCTCTGCGTCCGGGAAAGCATAAGCACAGGCGATGGCGATGCAGCCACTACCGGTACACATATCCAGAATATATTTCGGCTGTTGGCTAATAAGGCCGGCGAAGTGGTTATTAATCAGCTCGCCAATGGGCGAACGCGGCACCAGCACGCGCTCATCGACATAAAATTCGTGGCCGCAGAACCAGGCTTTATTGGTCAGGTAGGCGACCGGGATACGCTCGTTAATGCGACGAATCACTCGCTCGACAATGCGGTGTTTTTCGCTGGACGTCAGCCGCGCGGTCCGCATATCTTCCGGAATATCCAGCGGCAGATAAAGAGACGGCAACACCAGTTGCACCGCTTCATCCCACGGGTTATCGGTACCGTGTCCATACCAGATATTCGCCGCGCTAAAGCGGCTTACCGCCCAGCGCAACATGTCCTGAATGGTATGCAGTTCACTTACTGCTTCATCGACGAAAATTTTATCCACGTATTCCTCCAGGGCATGCTCGCATTAAATTCGGCGGCTAGTTTGCCACGAAGACAGGGATAAATCAGCATTGACGCGGCGGGAGAATACGAAAAATCCGTTTTGACCGTTCGGATATCCTCCAGGTCGGGTAAACTAAGGCAAAAGATCAGACGAGACCCACGAATGAAAAAGAAAACATCGCTCAGCGAGGAGGACCAGGCGCTGTTCCGTCAGCTGATGGTCGGCACCCGAAAGATTAAACAGGATACTATCGTCCATCGGCCACTGCGCAAGAAAATCACGGAAGTCCCTACCCGAAGGTTAATTCAGGAACAGGCGGACGCCAGCCACTATTTTTCCGATGAGTTCCAGCCGCTGCTCAATACGGAAGGGCCGGTAAAGTATGTCCGTGAAGATGTCAGCCATTTCGAGCTAAAAAAAATGCGCCGCGGCGACTATTCGCCGGAACTGTTTCTGGATTTACACGGCTTAACGCAGCTTCAGGCCAAGCAGGAACTGGGGGCGCTGATTGCCGCCTGCCGTCGGGAACATATTTTTTGCGCCTGCGTCATGCATGGACACGGTAAACATATTCTGAAACAGCAAACGCCGTTATGGCTGGCGCAGCATCCGCATGTGATGGCCTTTCATCAGGCGCCGAAAGAGTACGGCGGCGACGCCGCGCTGCTGGTGTTGATTGAAGTGGAAGAGTGGCAACCGCCCGAATTACCCTGATGCGGAATTGCCGGATGGCGGCGCAAGCGCCTTATCCAGCCTACGAACAGCCAGCGCTGTCGTAGGCCTGATAAGCGAAGCGCCATCAGGCAGCAAAGATTAAATCGCTTTCGCCATTTTCAGATTGCAGGGACTCATTTGCCAGTTGAATGTCCCCTTGCCGCTTACATCAAGCGTAACGTTGGCAATTGCGGACGTCGTGAACATCGGCGGCGTTTCGCCCGGACAAAGCTCAGATACCAGGTATCCGACCAGAGGTAAGTGAGAGATCACCAGCACCGATCCGATCTCTTCATTGGCCAGCGCCTGCAGGTAGGCGCTGACCAGACCGACATCGCCACAGGGCGTTAGCTCCGGCAGGACATCCACCTGAGCCGGCAGATTCATACAATCGCCGACCACATCTAACGTCTGTTCGGCCCGAAGAAACGGACTCACCAGAACACGTTCGATATCCACTTTTTGACCTTTCAGCCAGTTCGCCATCAGGCGAGACTCGTCACACCCACAAGGGGTCAAGGGACGAACCGAATCACTGGCGGCATCGAGGGCTGCGTCGCCGTGACGCATGATAAAAACTTGCATATTGCACCGCTTTTGTTAACCAGTTTCACCAACACGCTTACCACATGCCCCTATTGGCTGCGGCAAAAATGCGGTGGCCGGCATTGTGCCTTATCCATTCACTGAATGAAACGCTGTTTTTTACCTCAATGGCGTAAGTATAGTCAATCCTTGATTATTATTTCGCCACTAAGGAGGCATTCAGTGCGGATTCATATTCTCTTTGACCTCAATTTCCCTGGTCAGTTTCCCCATTCGTCCAGAAATGCTCCCTGCGCTCCGCCATGCGCACTAATTGTTCACAAGGCGCGTAACGAGGACCGTAAAGTGCGGCCAGGCGCTGTAATGTCGCCACCATTTCACCCGGCCCGAGAGCATCCATATAGCGGAACGGGCCACCGAGAAACGGCGGAAAACCGATACCAAACACGGCGCCAATATCGCCATCGCGCGCGCTGCGAATCACTTTTTCGTCGAAACAGCGCGCCGCTTCGTTAAGCATTAACATGACACAGCGCTCTGCCACCTGCTGCGCAGATAGTCGACTCTGCCCTTGCACGCCAATAAGCTTATAAATAGCAGGGTCAACCTGTTTTTTGCTTTTACGCCCTTTTTCGCCATAAAGATAGAAACCGCGACCATTTTTTCTACCTTTGCGATCGTCATTCAAAATTGAAGCGACAACATTTGCAGGCGCGCTAAAACGTTCTCCATACGCCGCCTCAAGCACAGGAATAATTTTAGTGCCCGTGTCGATTCCTACCTCATCCAAAAGTTGGATTGGCCCCACCGGAAAACCAAATTTTACCAGGGCGGCGTCAATATGTTCGACGCGTTCGCCTTCAGTCAGCATCCGAATCGCCTCATTGATATACGGCGCAAGAATTCGGTTAACATAAAACCCGGCTTTATCGCTGACGACTATCGGGGTTTTACCCTGTTTTTTCGCCAGCTTAACGGTCGTGGCGATGGTCTGCGCGGAAGTAGACGCATGAGGAATGACCTCAACCAGCGGCATTTTTTCGACCGGGCTAAAAAAGTGCAATCCAATCACCTGTTCCGGTCTGGCCGCATTCGCCGCAATATCGCCAATCGGCAGGGAAGAAGTATTGGAGGCAAAAATGGTGTGAGCAGCGCAATTTTGCTCCACTTCCGCCACCATCTGTTGTTTTAACGGCAGATCTTCAAACACCGCTTCAATGACCAGATCACGATGACTGAAACCACGATAATCGGTCGAACCTGATATCAACGCCAACTGTTTATCGCGTTCGCTGGCTTTGATATGGCGGCGGCGTACTTTTGTTTCAAGCAGATCCCAGCTGTACTTCAGAGCATGATTGATCCCCTGAGTATTTATATCCTTAATTCGTACTGGCAAGCCGCCTTTACAGGCCGTAACCCAGGCGATACCGCCGCCCATTAACCCGCCGCCTAAGATGCCCACGCTGTTCAGCGGGCCGGGCGGCGCATCGCTACCGGGATCTTTTTTCACCTCGGTACTGGCAAAAAAAACAGCGCGCAGCGCCTGCGATTGAGGCGTCATCGCCAGCTCGCCGAAAGCGCGCGCTTCCGCGTCATAGCCGCTACTGCTGCCCTGCGCCAGTCCGGTTTCAATCACATCAATGATCCGCTCCGTCGCCGGATAATTACCCTGCGTTTTTTGCGCTGTCTTTTTACGCACCAGGCGAAATAACAGCGCGCGCCCCAGCGGCCCCGCCAGGATACGTTCACGGACCGGTAATGTCCGTTGCGCCAGGCGTTCTTTTTTAGCCAGCTCGACAGCCGCTTCCAGTAAAATAGTTTGCGGCACCACATCATCAACCAGCCCGGCTTTAAGCGCCTGTCTGGCGCGAAGCTGTTTACCTGTCAGGATCATATCCAGCGCGGTACTGACCCCCACCAGCCGTGGAAGTCGCTGCGTTCCGCCCGATCCCGGTAAAAGCCCTAACTGTACCTCCGGCAGTCCAAGAACGGTTTTAACGTCGTCGGTACAGATACGCCGATGGCAGGCCAGCGCCATTTCAAGACCGCCCCCCAGACAGGCGCCATGAATGGCAGCGATAACCGGAACAGGCAACGCCTGAATCTCCGCCATCAGTTGTTGCCCCTGACGCGCCAGCGTTTCCGCTTCCTGCGCATTTTGGCAGTGACCTATCATGTTGATATCAGCGCCAGCAATAAAGTTATCTGCTTTGGCTGAGATAAAAACAACGCCCTGCAACGCTTTATTTTCCCGGATCTGCTTCAGGATGGCGCGTACCTGCGCGGCAAACTCCGCTTTCAGGGTGTTCACCTTTTCTCCAGGGACATCAATAGCGACAACCGCGACATTATCCAGACGCACGTTAAGCATAAAAGCTGATGTGGTAGTCATTATTCCGCCTCCAGAACCATCGCCGCGCCAAGACCGCCAGCTGCGCAGGCCGTGACCAGGCCAAAACCTCCGCCCCGACGCCGTAACTCATGCAACGTTTGGGTTATCATCCGCGCGCCCGTTGCGGCAAAAGGATGCCCGTAGGCGATTGAGCCGCCGAGCACGTTGAATTTAGCGTCATCCACCTCCCCTGTCGCCTGCGCACGACCAAGCACCTCACGGGCAAATCGTTCGCTGCCCAGCAGTTGTAAGTTCGCCAGAGTCTGAGCGGCAAACGCTTCATGCATGTCGAAAAGCGTCAGATCGGCCATCGTCAACCCGGCCCGCTCCAGCGCCAGCGGCGTTGACCAGGCCGGCCCCAATAGCATGTCCTGCCAGACATCAATAGCGGTAAAGGCGTAGCTGCGCAGATAACCAAGCAGGTGCAGCCCCAGCTCTTTAGCGCGGGATTCGGTCATCAGAATAACGGCGGCAGCGCCGTCGGTCAGCGGTGTACTGTTGGCGGCGGTTACGGAGCCATGTTTTCTGTCAAAAGCGGGACGCAGTTTAGCGTAGTCCGCCAGCGTGGAGGTGCCGCGAATGTTGTTATCTTCTGCAAAGGGGTTTTTATACGGCGGCACATAGGTCGTCATCACTTCTTCCGCCAGTTTGCCCTCCGCCCATGCCTGCGCGGCGCGCTGATGTGAACGATGCGCCAGCGCGTCCTGCTGTTCACGCGTAATACCATACGTTTTCGCCATCTGTTCGGCGGTATCGCCCATGCGCAGACCGGTGGAATACTCAGCAACGGCGGGAGGAACGGGCAGCAGGTCGCGTAAGCGCAGACGAGAAAAAATCGTCAGCCGTTGGCGGGTCGTCCGGGCTTTATTGACATCAACCAGTACCCGCGCCAGGGCTTTACTCACGCCTATTGGCAGTACCGACTACGAATCTGCGCCGCCAGCGATACCGGCGCGTATCGTGCCGGCCATCAGGCTTTCCGCCACATTCGCTACCGCCTGAAAACTGGTGGCGCAGGCGCGGCTTACGCTATAGGCATCGGTATGAACATTCATTCCCGTACCCAGCACAATTTCGCGCGCAATATTGGGGGCTTCCGGCATTTGTACTACCTGACCAAAAACCAGTTGCTCAATGGCATCGGCTGGAATTTCACTGCGCGCCAGCAGCTCGCCTACCACCATCTTGCCGAGATCAACAGCGGGAATACCATGAAATGCAGTGGCCTGACGAGCGAAGGGGGTTCG
The DNA here is from genome assembly GCF_043357055.1 of Salmonella sp. SJTUF15570. NCBI lineage: Bacteria > Pseudomonadati > Pseudomonadota > Gammaproteobacteria > Enterobacterales > Enterobacteriaceae > Salmonella > Salmonella sp. SJTUF15570. The sequence goes on from NZ_JBEUKJ010000010.1 coordinate 162,972, forward strand.
TAACCCACTGACAATAGCAATGCGATCGCCCTGACGGGTGACCAACGGTAAAGCCTGACGCATAGTACTCCCCTGTAAAAAAATAAATTAGTGGTCTGACCTGATCACAGTCTTAACCAATTTTTTACATTTAGCCAAGCAGAGAGAAAAGAAAGTGGGAGCTAAGGCACAGTGAAGGGAAACGACAAAAAAAGAAAACGCCTCCGCCAGATGATGACGGAGGCGTCGTGAATGAACGGATTAACGCAGGCCGAGCTGGAAGATCAGCGTTTCTGCTTCGCAGGCGAAAACAAAATCAATATCCAGACGAACGCCTTCGGATTCCTCGGTAAAGGTTGGCGTAATTTGGCAAGGTTCAGACTCCACGCTACGCGCTTTTTCGGTTAACGCCGCCAGCGTCTCTTCAGCCTCTGCGCGGGTAGCGAATACGCGGCTGTATGACGCGGTGCAATCGGAGTTGTCCATGATGGTTCCAACGTCCATACAGCAGCAAACCGGGGTTTCATCAGCACTGCATTTACTCATTGTAGATTTCCTCTGTATTTGCACCCAGGGTGCCAGATAAACGATGGGGATATTTTACGCTCCCGGCATTCGCCTCTCCAGTCGTTAATGGTGGGAAACGCGTTAAGTGACCGAAATCACACTTAAAAATGATCTAAAACAAAAATCGCGCGATCGGGTGACCGTTAAGCCCGCCGATTTTGCCAGCCAGATCTCGTTTCTAAGATCACAATTGAAAAAACTTATAAACATACTTGCAACATTCTAGCTGGTCAGACCTATACTCTCGCCACTGGTCTGATTTCTAAGTCGTACCGCAGACCCTACACTTCGCGCTCCTGTTACAGCATGTAACATAGTTTGTATAAAAATAATCAATGAGGTTATGGTCATGAGCCAGAAAACCCTGTTTACAAAGTCTGCTCTCGCAGTCGCAGTGGCAATCATCTCCACCCAGGCCTGGTCTGCAGGCTTTCAGTTAAACGAATTTTCTTCCTCTGGCCTTGGCCGGGCCTATTCGGGTGAAGGCGCAATCGCAGATGATGCGGGTAACGTTAGCCGCAACCCGGCGTTAATTACCATGTTTGACCGCCCGACGTTTTCAGCGGGCGCGGTTTATATTGATCCTGATGTTAATATTAGCGGGACATCGCCATCTCGTCGGACGTTAGATGCGGATAACATCGCGCCGACGGCCTGGGTGCCGAACGTCCATTTTGTCGCCCCGATTAACGACCAGTTTGGCTGGGGGGCTTCTATTACCTCTAACTATGGTCTGGCGACAGAGTTTAACGACACATACGCCGGCGGCTCGGTTGGCGGTACGACCGATCTTGAAACCATGAACCTGAATTTAAGCGGCGCTTATCGCTTAAATGAGGCCTGGAGCTTCGGCCTCGGCTTTGATGCGGTATACGCGCGCGCGAAAATCGAACGTTTTGCGGGCGATTTAGGCCAGTTGGTCGCGGCACAGAATCCGGCGCTGGCGCCGGTTGCGGGTCAGATTCCCAGCGACACCAAGATTGCCCACCTGAACGGTAATCAGTGGGGCTTTGGCTGGAATGCCGGTATCCTTTATGAACTGGATAAAAATAACCGCTACGCGCTGACCTACCGCTCGGAAGTCAAAATTGACTTTAAAGGCAACTACAGTAGCGATCTTCCCATCGCTATAAACCGATTTAACCTGCCTATCCCAACGGCAACCGGCGGCGCGACGCAGTCAGGCTACCTGACGCTGAATCTGCCGGAAATGTGGGAAGTGTCCGGTTATAACCGTGTGGCGCCACAGTGGGCCATCCACTATAGCCTGGCCTATACCAGCTGGAGCCAGTTCCAGGAATTGAAGGCAAAATCGACCGCTGGCGATACGCTCTTTGAGAAGCATGAAGGCTTTAAAGACGCTTACCGCATTGCGTTGGGCACCACCTATTACTACGATGACAACTGGACGTTCCGTACCGGTATCGCCTTCGATGACAGCCCGGTACCAGCGCAAAACCGTTCTATCTCTATTCCGGACCAGGACCGTTTCTGGCTGAGCGCCGGTACGACTTACGCCTTTAACAAAGATGCGTCTGTCGACGTTGGCGTCTCTTATATGCATGGTCAGAGCGTGAAAATTAATGAAGGCCCTTATCAGTTTGAATCTGAAGGGAAAGCCTGGCTGTTCGGTACTAACTTTAACTACGCGTTCTAATCTCTTTCTGAGACGGATCAAAAAGGTGAGCATTGCGCTCACCTTTTTATTGTCTATGGAAAACCCCCAGCTAGGCTGGGGGTTCCGGAAAGCTTTCAGCTTTAAGTCAGTTATTAAAACCCCTTTTGATTTGTTAAAACATCTTGCGGTCTGGCAACTGCAAAAGTTCAACAAGAAATCAAAAGGGGGTCCCAATGGGGGACGAAAAGAGCTTAGCGCACACCCGATGGAACTGTAAATATCACATAGTTTTCGCGCCCAAATACCGAAGACAAGCGTTCTATGGAGAGAAGCGTAGGGCAGTAGGCAGCATATTAAGAAAATTGTGTGAATGGAAAAACGTACGAATTCTGGAAGCGGAATGTTGTGCAGATCATATTCACATGCTTCTGGAGATCCCGCCGAAGATGAGTGTGTCGAGCTTCATGGGATATCTGAAGGGTAAAAGTAGTCTGATGCTTTACGAGCAGTTTGGGGATCTAAAATTCAAATACAGGAACAGGGAGTTCTGGTGCAGAGGGTACTATGTCGATACGGTGGGTAAGAACACGGCGAAGATACAGGACTACATAAAGCACCAGCTTGAAGAGGATAAAATGGGTGAGCAATTATCGATCCCTTATCCGGGCAGCCCGTTTACGGGCCGTAAGTAACGAAGTTTGATGCAAATGTCAGATCGTATGCGCCTGTTAGGGCGCGGCTGGTAAGAGAGCCTTACAGGCGCATCTGAAAAACCTCCGGCTATGCCGGAGGATATTTATT
>NZ_JBEUKJ010000011.1:0-52347 GCF_043357055.1 Salmonella sp. SJTUF15570
ATGCTTGAAGCCAGAGATCTGTACTGCGAGCGGGACGAGAGGACGCTGTTTCGCGGGCTGTCGTTCACCGTGGAGGCCGGGGAGTGGGTGCAGGTCACCGGTGGCAACGGCGCGGGAAAAACCACCCTGCTGCGCCTGCTGACCGGGCTGGCGCGCCCGGACGGCGGCGAGGTGTACTGGCAGGGCGAGCCCCTGCGCCGCGTGCGCGACAGCTTCCATCGCAGCCTGCTGTGGATAGGGCACCAGCCGGGGATTAAAACCCGCCTGACGGCGCGGGAGAACCTGCACTTCTTCCACCCCGGCGACGGCGCGCGTCTCCCGGAGGCGCTGGCGCAGGCCGGGCTGGCGGGATTTGAGGACGTGCCGGTCGCCCGGCTCTCGGCCGGGCAGCAGCGCCGGGTGGCGCTGGCCCGCCTGTGGCTGACCCGCGCCGCGCTGTGGGTGCTCGACGAACCGTTCACCGCCATTGATGTTAACGGCGTGGCGCGCCTCACCCGGCGGATGGCGGCGCACACGGCGCAGGGCGGGATGGTCATTCTCACCACCCACCAGCCGCTGCCGGGGGCCGCGGACACCGTCCGCCGTCTGGCGCTGACCGGCGGGGAGGCGGGGCTGTGATGTGGCGTGTCTTCTGTCTCGAGCTGCGCGTGGCGTTCCGCCACGGCGCGGACATCGCCGGCCCGCTGTGGTTCTTCCTGATGGTCATCACCCTGTTTCCGTTAAGCGTCGGGCCGCAGCCGCAGCTGCTGGCGCGTATCGCGCCGGGCATCATCCAGGTGGCGGCGCTGCTGGCCTCGCTGCTGGCGCTGGAGCGGCTGTTTCGCGACGACCTGCAGGACGGCAGCCTGGAGCAGCTGATGCTGCTGCCGGTGCCGCTGCCGGCGGTGGTGCTGGCGAAGGTGCTGGCCCACTGGGCGGTGACCGGCCTGCCGCTGATTATGCTCTCCCCGCTGGTGGCGCTGCTGCTGGGGATGGACGTGTACGGCTGGAAAATCATGGCGCTGACGCTGCTGCTCGGCACGCCGGCGCTGGGGTTTCTCGCCGCGCCGGGCGTCGGGCTGACGGCCGGCCTGCGGCGCGGCGGCGTCCTGCTGGGCATTCTGGTGCTGCCGCTGAGTGTCCCGGTGCTGATTTTCGCCGCCGCGGCGATGGACGCGGCATCGATGCATTTACCCGCTGACGGTTATCTGGCGGTGCTGGGGGCGCTGCTGGCGGGCAGCGCGACGTTAAGCCCCTTCGCCACTGCGGCGGCGCTGCGCCTCAGCGTGCAGTAGCGCCCCGGCGCGACGGACATTTTACTGGTTTCAGGAGGTCAGGTGACAACGATGTGGAAAACCCTTCATCAGCTGGCGGCGCCGCCCCGGCTGTATCAGATTTGCGGCAGGCTCGTGCCGTGGCTGGCGGCAGCCGGCATCATCGCGCTGGCCACCGGCTGGGTCCGGGGCTTTGGTTTCGCCCCGGCGGACTACCAGCAGGGGGAGGGCTACCGCATTATGTACCTGCATGTCCCGGCGGCCATCTGGTCAATGGGTATCTATGCGGCGATGGCGGTGGCGGCGTTTACCGGGCTGGTCTGGCAGATGAAAATGGCCAGCCTTGCCGTCGCGGCGATGGCGCCGGTGGGGGCGGTGTACACCTTCATCGCGCTGGTCACCGGCGCGGCGTGGGGCAAACCGATGTGGGGCACCTGGTGGGTGTGGGACGCGCGTCTGACCTCGGAGCTGGTGCTGCTGTTTCTCTACGCCGGGGTCATCGCCCTGTGGCACGCCTTTGACGACCGTAAAATGGCCGGGCGCGCGGCGGGCATTCTGGTGCTGGTCGGCGTGGTGAACCTGCCGGTTATCCACTATTCCGTCGAGTGGTGGAACACCCTGCACCAGGGCTCGACGCGGATGCAGCAGAGTATCGACCCGGCGATGCGCTCGCCGCTGCGCTGGGCCATCGCCGGCTACCTGCTGCTCTTTATGACGCTTTCGCTGATGCGGATGCGCAACCTGATTTTACTGATGGAAAAACGCCGCCCGTGGGTGAGCGAACTGATACTGAAAAGGGGGCACCGGTGAGTCCGGCATTTTCATCGTGGAGCGATTTTTTCGCCATGGGCGGGTACGCCTTTTTTGTCTGGCTGGCGGTGGCGATGACCGTGGCGCCGCTGGTGCTGCTGGCGCTGCACACGGTGCTGCAGCGCCGGGCCATTCTGCGCGGCGTGGCGCAGCAGCGGGCGCGAGAGGCGCGGATGCGTGCCGCACAGGCGCAACAGGAGGCGGCGTGAACCTGCGACGTAAAAACCGGCTATGGGTGGTCTGCGCGGTGCTGGCGGGCCTGGCGCTGACCACCGCCCTGGTCCTGTACGCGCTGCGCGCGAATATCGACCTGTTCTATACCCCCGGCGAAATCCTCTACGGCAAGCGCGAGACGCAGCAGCTGCCGGCGGTGGGCCAGCGCCTGCGCGTCGGCGGGATGGTGATGCCCGGCAGCGTCAGGCGCGACCCGGACTCGCTGAAGGTGAACTTCAGCCTTTACGACGCCGAAGGGTCGGTGACGGTGAGCTATGAGGGGATACTGCCGGACCTGTTCCGCGAGGGGCAGGGGGTGGTGGTGCAGGGCACCCTGGAGAAGGGCAACCACGTCCTGGCGCACGAGGTGCTGGCCAAGCATGACGAGAACTACACCCCGCCGGAAGTGGAAAAGGCGATGCAGGAAAACCACCGCCGCCCGCAACGCGCTGATAAGGACACCTCATCATGATGCCTGAATACGGCCACGCACTGCTGTGCCTGGCGCTCGGCGTGGCGCTGCTGCTGTCCGTTTACCCGCTGTGGGGCGTGGCGCGCGGCGACGCGCGGATGATGGCGTCGGCCGGGGTGTTCGCCTGGCTGCTGTTTATCTGCGTGGCGGGCGCGTTTTTCGTGCTGGTGCACGCCTTTGTGGTTAACGACTTCACCGTGGCCTATGTCGCCGGCAACTCGAACACGCAGCTGCCGGTGTGGTACCGGGTGGCCGCCACCTGGGGGGCGCACGAGGGCTCGCTGCTGCTGTGGGTGCTGCTGATGAGCGGCTGGACCCTGGCGGTGGCGGTGTTCAGCCGGCAGGTGCCGGCGGATATCGTCGCCCGGGTGCTGGCGGTGATGGGGATGGTCTGCGCCGGTTTTCTGGCGTTCATCCTGTTCACCTCCGGCCCGTTCGCCCGCACGCTGCCGGCCTTTCCGGTGGAGGGGCGCGACCTGAACCCGCTGCTGCAGGACCCGGGGCTGATTTTCCACCCGCCGCTGCTGTACATGGGCTATGTCGGCTTCTCGGTGGCCTTCGCCTTCGCCATCGCCGCGCTGCTGAGCGGGCGTCTGGACAGCGCGTTCACCCGTTTTGCCCGCCCGTGGACGCTGGCGGCGTGGGTGTTCCTGACGCTGGGCATCGTGCTCGGCTCGGCGTGGGCCTACTACGAGCTGGGCTGGGGCGGCTGGTGGTTCTGGGACCCGGTGGAGAACGCCTCCTTTATGCCGTGGCTGGCGGGCACCGCCCTGCTGCACTCGCTGGCGGTCACGGAACAGCGCGCCGGCTTTAAGGCGTGGACGCTGCTGCTGTCCATCTGCGCCTTCTCGCTGTGCCTGCTGGGCACCTTCCTGGTGCGCTCCGGGGTGCTGGTGTCGGTGCACGCCTTCGCCTCCGACCCGGCGCGCGGAATGTTTATCCTCGCCTTTATGGTGCTGGTCACCGGCGGCTCGCTGCTGCTGTTCGCCGTGCGCGGGCACAGGGTGCGTTCGCGGGTGAACAACACGCTGTGGTCGCGCGAGTCGCTGCTGCTCGGCAACAACGTCCTGCTGATGGCCGCCATGCTGGTGGTGCTGCTGGGTACCCTGCTGCCGCTGGTGCACAAACAGCTGGGGCTGGGCAGCATTTCGGTGGGGGAGCCGTTCTTTAACACCATGTTCACCTGGCTGATGGTCCCCTTTGCCCTGCTGCTGGGGGTGGGGCCTTTAGTGCGCTGGGGCCGGGACCGGCCGCGTAACATCAGGACGCTGCTGCTCACCGCCCTGGTCTCCACCCTGGTGCTGTCGGTACTTTTGCCATGGCTGCTGGAAGATAAAATCATCGCCATGACGGCGGTGGGGATGGCGATGGCCTGCTGGATTGCGGTGCTGGCGGTGGCCGAAGCCGTACAGCGCGTGTCCCGCGGCACGAAAACCTCTCTCAGCTACTGGGGAATGGTGGCGGCGCACCTCGGGCTGGCGGTGACGATTACCGGCATCGCCTTCAGCCAGAATTACAGCGTGGAGCGTGACGTGCGGATGCGGGCGGGCGACAGCGTGACCATTCACGACTACCGCTTCACCTTCCGGGAGGTGCGGGACATCACCGGCCCCAACTACCGCGGCGGGGTGGCCCTCATCGGGGTGACGCGCCACGGCGAGCCGGAGGCGGTGCTGCACGCGGAGAAACGGCTCTACAACACCAGCCGGATGGTGATGACCGAGGCGGCGATTGACGGCGGGCTGACCCGCGACCTGTACGCCGCGCTCGGGGAGGAGCTGGACAACGGCGCGTGGGCCGTGCGCCTGTACTACAAACCGTTTGTCCGCTGGATATGGGCCGGGGGACTGCTGATGGCGCTGGGCGGGCTGCTGTGCCTGGCGGACCCGCGCTACCGCCGCCGTAAACCATTGCCGGAGGCCGGATGAAACGCAACGTACTGTTATTACCGCTGCTGATTTTTCTGCTGATTGCCGCGGCGCTGCTGTGGCAGCTGACGCGCAACGCGCAGGGGGATGACCCGACGAATCTCGAATCGGCGCTGACCGGGAAGCCGGTGCCGGCGTTCCGCCTGGAATCGCTGGAGACGCCGGGTCAGTACTATGAGGCGGAGGTGCTGACGCAGGGGAAACCGGTGCTGCTTAACGTCTGGGCCACCTGGTGCCCGACCTGCCGCGCCGAGCATCAGTACCTGAACCAGCTTTCTGCGCAGGGTATCCGGGTGGTCGGGCTGAACTATAAGGACGACCGGGCGAAGGCGGTGGCCTGGTTAAAGGAACTGGGCAACCCGTATGCGCTGAGTTTATCGGACAGCGACGGGATGCTGGGGCTGGACCTGGGCGTGTACGGCGCGCCGGAAACCTTCCTCATCGACGGCAACGGGATTATCCGCTACCGCCATGCGGGCGATTTGAATGCCCGGGTATGGGAGAGTGAACTGAAACCACTGTGGGACAGATACAGCCGGGAGGCGGCGCAATGAGACTGTTACCGGGCATGGTGATGCTGATGCTGGTGCTGGTTATCTCCGGGTCAGCGCGGGCAACCACCGACGTGATGCCGTTTAAAGATGAAGCGCAGGAGCAGCAGTTCCGCCAGCTCACGGAGCAGCTGCGCTGCCCGAAATGCCAGAACAACAGCATTGCGGACTCGAACGCGATGATAGCCACTGACATGCGCCGCAGGGTGTATGACCTGATGCAGGAGGGGAAGAGCCGCCAGGAAATCATCGATTACATGGTGGCGCGCTACGGCAACTTTGTCACCTACGACCCGCCGCTGACCCCGCTGACGGTGCTGCTGTGGGTGCTGCCGCTGGCCGCCATCGTGGCGGGCGGGTGGATAATCGTCGCCCGCACGCGCCGGCGGGTGCGCCTGCGCCGGGAGCCGCTGCCGGCAGACACCCCGGTTTGCGGCGCGCGCGCCGGGTGGGGCGTTTACGTGCCGGGGGCCGTCATTGCGCTGGCGGTCGGCGCCGGCAGCTACGCCCTGACCGGCAGCTATCAGCAGGTCAGGGTCTGGCAGCAGGCGACGGCGCAGACGCCCGGGCTGCTGGCGCGGGCGCTGGACCCGCAGGCGCAGCCGCTGAATGAAGAGGAGATGGCGCGGCTGGCGCTGGGGCTGCGCACCCGCCTGCAGAATGATGCCGGCAATGTTGAGGGCTGGCTCATGCTGGGGCGCACCGGTATGGTACTGGGTAATGCCGGTACCGCCACCGGGGCGTATGCGAACGCCTACCGCCTGGACCCGAAAAACAGCGATGCGGCGCTGGGCTACGCGGAGGCGCTGACGCGCTCGTCCGACCCGGAGGATAACCGCCGCGGCGGGGAGCTGCTGCGCCGGCTGGTGAGCCGCGACCACACGGATATCCGGGTGTTAAGCCTGTATGCGTTTAACGCCTTTGAGCAGCAGCGCTTTGGCGAGGCGGTGGCGGCCTGGGAGATGATGCTGAAACTGCTGCCGGCGGGTGACGCCCGGCGGGCGGTGATAGAGCGCAGTATCCGGCTGGCGCAGGAGAAATAAGACCCTGACGGCCCGGTGGCGTGGCGCCACCGGGCCTGGCTATCCCAACGATACGCTAAAGCCTGAAAGTGAAGCCCGTGTGCAGTATGATGACGAGCATCGTCTCTTATCAGGACATCCCATGAAACAAATCACCTTTACGCCGCGCCATCACCAGCTTACCAACACCAATACCTGGACACCTGACAGCCAGTGGCTGGTCTTTGATGTGCGGCCTTCAGGCGCGTCATTTACGGGCAAGACTATTGAGCGTGTCAATGTGCATACCGGCGACGTGGAGGTGATTTATCGCGCCGTGCAGGGCGCGCATGTCGGTGTGGTGACGGTGCATCCTGCCGACAATCACTATGTGTTTATTCATGGCCCTGAAAACCCTGATGAGACGTGGCATTACGATTTCCACCACCGTCGGGGCGTTATTGCAACGCCGGGGGGCGTGACTAACCTCGATGCGATGGATATTACTGCGCCGTATACTCCCGGCGCGCTGCGCGGCGGCAGCCACGTCCATGTGTTTAGCCCGAACGGCGAGCTGGTGAGTTTTACCTATAATGACCACGTTCTGCATGAGCGAGATCCGGCGCTGGATCTGCGTAATGTCGGCGTGGCCGTGCCGTATGGGCCGGTTACGGTGCCGGCTCAGCATCCGCGCGAATACAGCGGTAGCCACTGGTGCGTACTGGTTAGCCGCACGACGCCTGCGCCGAGACCTGGCAGCGATGACATTAACCGCGCCTATGAAGAGGGCTGGGTGGGCAACCGCCAGATCGCCTTTATTGGCGATACGCTGTCGCTGACGGGCAAAAAAGTCCCGGAGCTGTTTATTGTCGATTTACCGTGTCATGAAAACGGCTGGAAACAGGCAGGCGACACGCCGCTGACGGGAACCGAATCAACAATGCCATCGCCGCCGTTGGGCGTAGTTCAGCGGCGTCTTACCTTTACTCACCAGCGTGTTTATCCTGGACTCACTAACGAACCACGCCACTGGGTCCGCAGTAATCCGCAGGCGACGGCGATCGCCTTTTTGATGCGGGACGATAACGGCGTAGCGCAACTGTGGCTGATATCGCCTCAGGGAGGCGAGCCCCGGCAGTTAACGCATCATGCGACCGGCGTACAGTCAGCGTTTAACTGGCATCCGTCGGGTAAATGGCTGGGACTGGTGCTGGAAAACCGGATTGCCTGCTGCGACGCACAAAGTGGGAAGATCGACTTCTTAACCGCCAGGCACGACAACCCGCCGTCTGCGGACGCCGTCGTTTTTTCACCGGATGGGCGACACGTCGCATGGATGGAAGAGGTGAAAGGGTTCCGTCAGCTATGGGTGACGGAAACCGGGCGATAAATCAGGGAGGAGGCATCTTCGCCGGGGGGATGACGGCATTGGTCATTTTCGTCTCCTCCTCGCTTTTCTCGACGCGCGATCTTACCGAACTGTCTTTGCGGAAGATGTCCCACGGCAGAAGGATCGTATCCATCACGGCGGTAAACGGCATATCCAGGATGGCCAACGATTTTGTGCCCCAGTTTGTCTCATCGTTACCGATCATCGTAGCGCTGGCGCGCGTGCCAGGATAAGTACCCTCTTTACCGCCGGTGTGCGACATGACGCTTGAACAACCGCTTAATAAAAGCATCCCATTCCATATTATCAGCGTTAACCACACGTTTTTTATCATCACTCATTCATCTATTGGTTGTCGTTATTTGCATGATGAGTTATAGCGATCCGTTGCTAAAAATAACATCACCAGTACGTGGCACTGTGGCGGTAATCGCACTTTAACAATCAGTGCTGTCCCAACCAGTCTATGCAATAGCCAATAAACTGCAAAAAAAAGTCGGATTAAAATACTTGAAAAGTACGTATTCAGACCCATTTATAAGACGTAGTGAATAGAAGGGCACGCCTGATGGGTGTTCTGGCAATCCTGGCCTGTCCATGATGGAAGGTCTGACATTCTCGCTGATTTCAGGAGTTTATGATTATGCGTAACTTTGATTTATCCCCGCTGTACCGTTCTGCCATTGGTTTTGACCGTCTGTTTAACCTGCTTGAAAATAACCAAAGCCAAAGTAATGGCGGCTACCCTCCGTACAACGTTGAGCTGGTAGACGAAAACCACTACCGCATCGCCATTGCCGTTGCCGGTTTCGCGGAAAGCGAACTGGAGATTACCGCCCAGGATAATTTACTGGTGGTAAAAGGCGCTCATGCGGACGAGCAGAAAGAACGTACTTACCTGTATCAGGGCATTGCCGAGCGTAACTTTGAGCGTAAGTTCCAGTTAGCGGAAAACATTCACGTTCGCGGCGCAAACCTGGTCAACGGGCTGCTGTATATCGAACTGGAGCGCGTGATTCCGGAAGCGAACAAACCGCGCCGTATCGAAATTAACTGATTCCGTCAGGTCGCGTTGCGCGGCCTGTCATCCCATGCTCGCCGTCAGGGAGCATATTCGCACGTAAAGTGTGAAGGTAAAAACTCGCTTCTTAGAAGGAGAAATGATTATGCGTAACTACGATTTATCCCCACTGCTGCGTCAATGGATCGGTTTTGACAAGCTGGCCAATGCGCTGCAAAACAGCGGCGAAAGCCAGAGCTTCCCGCCCTATAACATCGAAAAAAGCGACGATAACCATTATCGCATTACCTTAGCGTTAGCCGGTTTCCGTCAGGAAGATCTGGATATTCAACTGGAAGGCACGCGCCTGACGGTGAAAGGTACGCCGGAACAGCCGGAAAACGAGCCCAAATGGTTACATCAGGGCCTGGTCATGCAGCCTTTTAGCCTGAGCTTTACGCTGGCTGAGAATATGGAAGTTTCCGGCGCGACGTTTACCAACGGCCTGCTGCATATTGATTTAACCCGTAACGAGCCGGAAACCATTGCGCCGCAGCGTATCGCCATTAACGAACGCTCCGCATTAAATAGCTAATGAGCTCCTTGCCTTGCCCCGCCAGAGATGGCGGGGCTTTTTTGTGCCACGAAAAAGGGTAAGACGCTGCCGAAGTCAGGACGTCTGGGCGGTTTTGTAATATGAGAATGTGCGCCATGCTGTATATATGCCTTAACGGTTCAGTCATAATCCCTATAAATTGAAATGTTACTCACAGGGAAGAGAAGATGAGATGAGTGATATCGCATTGACGGTCAGCGTTCTGGCGTTGGTGGCGGTTGTCGGTTTATGGATCGGCAACATTAAAGTGCGCGGTGTCGGCTTTGGTATTGGCGGTGTGTTGTTCGGCGGTATTATCGTCGGCCACTTCGTCGATCAGGCTGGGGTGACGCTGAGCGGCGATATGCTGCACTTTATCCAGGAGTTCGGCCTGATCCTTTTTGTTTATACCATCGGCATACAGGTGGGGCCGGGGTTTTTCGCCTCGCTGCGCGTTTCCGGGCTACGTCTCAATCTGTTTGCCGTTCTGATTGTGATTATGGGCGGGTTGGTCACCGCGATTCTGCATAAAATTTTCGCTATTCCGCTGCCGGTAGTGCTGGGGATTTTCTCCGGCGCAGTCACCAATACGCCTGCGTTAGGGGCGGGTCAGCAAATCCTGCGCGATCTGGGAACGCCAGTGGATCTGGTAGATCAGATGGGGATGAGCTATGCGATGGCGTATCCGTTTGGCATCTGCGGTATTTTGCTCACCATGTGGCTGATGCGGCTGATTTTTCGCGTTAACGTCGAGGCGGAGGCGCAGAAGCACGAATCCTCTCTCGCTAACGGTCATTCATTAATTCAAACAATGAATATCCGTGTCGAGAATCCGAACCTCAATAATATGGCTATCCAGGATGTGCCGATCCTGAACAGCGATAAAATCATTTGCTCACGCCTGAAACGCGATGACACGCTGATGGTACCGTCGCCGGGGACGATTATCCAGGCAGGCGACCTGCTGCACCTCGTCGGCCAATCTACCGACCTGCATAACGCGCAACTGGTGATCGGCAAGGAAGTGGACACCTCGTTGTCGACGCGCGGCACGGATTTACGCGTCGAGCGTGTGGTCGTCACCAACGAAAAAGTGCTCGGCAAACGTATCCGCGATTTGCACTTTAAAGAGCGTTATGACGTGGTTATCTCCCGTCTTAACCGCGCGGGCGTTGAGCTGGTCGCCAGCAGCGACGCCAGCCTGCAGTTTGGCGACATTCTCAATCTGGTGGGGCGTCCTGCCTCGATTGATGCGGTAGCCAATGTGGTCGGCAACGCGCAGCAAAAACTCCAGCAGGTGCAGATGCTGCCGGTGTTTATCGGCATCGGATTAGGGGTTCTGCTTGGGTCAATCCCGTTGTTTGTGCCGGGATTCCCGGTCGCTTTAAAACTGGGGCTGGCCGGCGGGCCGCTGATCATGGCGCTAATTTTGGGGCGTATCGGCAGCATCGGTAAGCTGTACTGGTTTATGCCGCCGAGCGCCAACCTCGCGCTGCGTGAGTTAGGCATCGTTTTGTTTCTGGCGGTCGTTGGGCTGAAATCCGGCGGCGATTTTGTCGATACGCTGACGCAGGGCGAAGGATTAAGCTGGATTGGCTACGGTATTTTCATCACCGCTATTCCGCTGATTACCGTCGGTTTGCTGGCGCGGATTTTTGCCAAAATGAACTATCTGACGCTGTGCGGGATGCTGGCCGGTTCGATGACCGATCCGCCAGCGCTGGCATTTGCCAACAATCTGCACGCCACCAGCGGCGCGGCGGCGCTCTCTTACGCGACCGTCTATCCGTTAGTGATGTTCCTGCGTATTATCACGCCACAACTGCTGGCGGTGATTTTTTGGGGAATGGGTTAGCGCCTGATGGCGCGTTGCTTATCCGGCCTATGCACTGTGTTAAATCCAGGCTGGATAACGCGCGCCGCACCGGCCACACTTCTGCTCTTCTTCTTATCTCTTTCCTCAATGAACGCGCTAATCAGCGTAATGCCAACGAGCATAATTCCAATTTTTTTCAGCTAGTTATCAATCTTCTTCGCCTTTTTTTTCGTCGCGACGGGTGGTTTTTCAGCTTTTAATTCGGCAATAATGCCTTTCCTGGCGGTGGCGTTGAAAAAGGTCGTAACTGAAATGAAAAATAGCGGCAATGAGCGTGGTTGCGCCAAAACGCATCACCAGTGAACTACAGTTATTTTGCAATAAGATTCCCTTGCTGCGGGATAATGTGAAGCATATCAGCAACAACGTGAGTGGTATTCTGAAAACGAACGGGAATACATAAGAACGTAAAAGGAGTCGTCATGAAGATTTCCCGCCTCGGAGAAGCGCCGGATTATCGCTTCTCACTGGCAAATGAGCGCACCTTTCTGGCGTGGATTCGCACCTCGCTGGGATTTCTGGCGGCAGGCGTCGGTCTTGATCAGCTCGCCCCGGATTTTGCCACGCCGGTGATCCGTGAACTGCTGGCGCTACTGTTGTGTCTGTTTGCGGGCGGCCTGGCGATTTATGGCTATCTACGCTGGTTACGTAATGAAAAAGCGATGCGTCTGAAAGAGGATTTGCCCTATACCCATAGCCTGTTGATCATCAGCGTTATTTTGATGATTGTCGCGGTGATAGTGATGGGGCTGGTACTGTATGCCGGATAGTCGTAAAGCCCGTCGGCAGAACGATCCGGGACTGCAACCGGAGCGTACGTCGCTGGCCTGGTTTCGCACGCTGCTGGGATACGGGGCGTTAATGGCGTTAGCCGTCAGGCACCACTGGCATCAGGCGGGGTTCTTGTTCTGGGTGTCAATCAGCGTTCTGGCGATAGTGGCGGTGATTCTTTGGCGTTATACCCTGAGTCGTAATTTGATGGATGTCGCGCATAGCGATTTTTCCGAAACTCATGTCGTGCGTGACAAATTTTTGATCTCCCTCGCGGTGTTGTCGCTCGCAATCCTGTTTGCTGTTACCCATATTCGCCAACTTATTGCATTTATCGGGAATTTTATATGACAGGACGTCAGGACATTGTCGTGAGTGATGACCAGATTCAGGTCGTCGTAAATCGCCAGAATAGCCAGCGCCCTCAGCAACTGTACCGTAACTTACAACGGCTCGGCATTCGCAATGTCCATTTTATCCCATTGTTGGAACATGACCGGAACGGAATGTTGACCGAGGATTCATTGTGTTCAGCAGACTGGGGGCGGTTTTTAAATAGCGTATTTGATATTTGGGTACGTGAAGATATTCAGCGTATCTCGGTCCGCCTTTTTGATGAGACGCTACAGCAGTGGTGCGGCGGCAGGAATGGTGCTAAAACGCCGGACAAGGCGCCGTTAAGCGCTGAATGTCAGAAGTGTTCTTTATTACGATTTTGCGGCGGCGGATGCCCTGAGCATCGGGATAGCCAGGGGAAAAATCAGCTTTGCGAGGGCTACCAGACCTTTTTTAACTACTCCTCGCCGCATATGCGGGTGATGCGGGATTTACTGAAACAGCATCGCTCGCCTGAGGAGTTGATGGCGATGCTGCGTTAACGTTACAGGCCTGATAAGCGTAGCGCCATCAGGCGATGGCGTGCCGGATGGCGCAGCCGTCTTTCCGGCACTGAGCGAGTATTAGCGTCCTTTCGCCAGGTATTGTTCCATTTCATCCTCCGGCACCATGCCGCCCCCGGTTGCCCATACCAGATGCGTCGCGTTGCCGAGCTGCGTCTGACTGAATCCATGCCTTTGCTGATACGCGGCGGCGGCGCAAATGCGCTGTGGCCCGGCCATCCCCGCCAGAGCTGATGGCTCCAGTCGAATTCCTTCCTCCTGCGCCAGCCAGCCCAGCATGTCGTACATTGTTTGATCGTCTAAGGTATAGAGGCCGTCAAGCAGACGCTCCATTGCCCGACCAACAAAGCCCGAAGCGCGACCTACCGCCAGGCCGTCAGCCGCCGTCAGGTTATCAATACCGATATCTTGTACTGAGATGGCATCGTGCAGACCGGTATAAACGCCGAGTAACATGCAGGGTGAATGGGTCGGTTCGGCAAAGAAACAGTGGACGTTGTCGCCAAACGCCAGTTTCAGGCCAAAGGCGACGCCGCCAGGGCCGCCGCCAACGCCGCACGGCAGATAAACAAACAGTGGGTGGCTGGCGTCAACGACGCGTCCCTGCTGCGCGAATTGCGCTTTCAGACGCTGACCCGCTACCGCATAGCCCAGAAATAGCGTGCGAGAGTTTTCATCGTCGATAAAGAAACAGTTTGGATCGGATTGCGCTGCTTTACGGCCCTGCTCAACCGCCACGCCGTAATCATCTTCGTATTCTACGACCGTCACGCCGTGGCTACGCAGCTTCGCTTTTTTCCAGGCGCGGGCGTCGGCAGACATATGTACCGTCACTTTAAAACCGATGCAGGCGCTCATGATACCGATCGATAGCCCCAGATTGCCGGTTGAACCGACGGCGATACTGTACTGGCTGAAGAATTGTTTAAATTCCGGCGAAAGCAACACGCTATAGTCATCGTCGGTGGTTAACAGACCCGCCTCCAGCGCCAGTTTTTCCGCGTGCGTTAGCACCTCGTAGATGCCGCCGCGCGCTTTAATGGAACCAGAGATTGCCAGGTGACTGTCTTTTTTTAACAGTATTTCACCGTCGATCGTTTGCCCATACTCTTTTTCCAGCCGCTTTTGCATGGCCGGAATAGCGACCACGTCAGATTCGATCATGCCGCCAGCGGCAGCGGTTTGCGGAAACGCTTTCGCCAGATACGGCGCAAAGCGCGCCAGACGGTCATGGGCGGCGTTTACGTCCTGCTCCGTCAGGCCGACATACGGTAGACCTTGTGCAAGAGAGGTGGCGCCCGGGTTAAACCAGGTGGTTTCTTTGAGGGCGACCAGATCCTCGACCAAAGGATACCGGGCGATGAGCTTTTGTATGTTTTCCATAGTACGTCTCTTTACGATCAGATGATAAAGGAAAGCAGGAATGTGCCAGCCAGTGCAACGACAGATGCGATAAACGTGGCCGTCGTATAGTATTTAAACGTTTCATTCAGCGTAGCGCCGCAATACTGCTTGACCAGCCAGAACAGGGAATCGGTCACGATCGTGCAGCCAATGGCGCCGGAACCAATGACAATCGCAATGATCTCCGGGCTGACGTCAGGATAGAGCGGCAGCATTGGCGCAACAATCGCGGTGGCACCCATCATCGCCACCGTCGCAGAGCCGACCGCCGCGTGCAGAATCAGCGCTACCAGCCATGCCAGCAGAATCGGGTGCATATGCATATTTGAGAGGATCACCGCCAGCGTGTCCGCCAGCCCGCTACTTTTGAGAATGGCGTTGAACGCGCCGCCCGCGCCGATAATCAGCAGGATGTTCGCAATGGCGCCAAAGCCGTTTTCGGTGTGGGTAAGTAGCGCGCTCATACCCATATGCTGGCGCAGACCGAGTATGTAATACGCCACAAAGACAGCGATAAACATTGCGGTGATCGGATTACCGATAAACTCCAGCAGCGTATACAACGTGCCGTCTTTCGCCATATTCAGTTCAGCGACGGTTTTCACCAGCATCAGGCCAATCGGCAATAGAACGGTAAACAGCGTTGCGCCCAGCGACGGCAGGGTGTTTTCGGCGCGCACTTCAAGATCCGCAAACTCTGTCGGTACGGGCTTGAACGGCAGACGATTACCCAGAAACTTTAAGAACAGCGGGCCGCCGACCAATGAGGCCATCAGCCCGACCAGTAGACCGTAGACAATCACCGAGCCGATATCCGCCCCCAGTTTATTTGCGACAAACAGCGCAGCCGGATGCGGCGGTACCACGCAATGGACGGCCATCAGCGCGGTACACAGCGGAATGGCCAGCTTCAGCAGCGAGGTATGGGTCTTTTTAGCGATAGAAAACGCCAGTGGGATGAGCAACACGACGCCCACTTCCACGAACAACGTGATACCGCAAATCAGCCCCACCAGTACCATGATCACGTCAGCAGAGAGCCAGCGGCAGCGCTGGAGCGTAAGCCCGATGCGTTCCGCCGCGCCGGAAACCTCCATCATTTTGCCGAGGATGGTGCCAAGACCGATAACGGCGGCCAGAAAACCGAGCGTACCGCCTATTCCGTTTTCTATCGCCGTGACCATCTCCAGCGGCCCCATGCCCATCATCGCGCCGACAAAGAAACTGGCGAGCAGTAACGCCAGGAAGGGGTGGAATTTAAACTTCACGATGGTCAATACGATTAACACGATGCTGATCAGCAGCGTGCTCACTACCCAGATTTGAGCGTGCATATCTCACCTACCCTGTGATTAATCTGTTCTTATTGGACAGAAAAACAGCACCCCCTGACAAACGATATAATTTGCCATTAACATGATGTAAATTGAATCAACTATGTGATTTCCATCTAATATTGCTTTTATTTTGCGATATGGTTCATTTTGCTTCATCTATGTGCGGATTTTTTCAGCGTGTTTTTTTACACTTCGGGAAATTAAAAGATGACTGAGGTTGCCATGGAACCCCTTCGCGATACCCGAAACCGCTTACTCAACGGCTGGCAGTTATCCAAACTCTATACTTTTGAAGTCGCGGCCAGACACCAGTCCTTTGCTCTGGCGGCAGATGAGCTGTCGTTAAGCCCCAGTGCGGTAAGTCATCGTATCAATCAACTGGAAGCCGAGTTGGGAATCCAGCTATTTGTCCGCTCTCACCGTAAAGTGGAGCTTACCCATGAAGGCAAACGGGTATTCTGGGCGCTGAAATCGTCGCTGGATACGTTGAATCAGGAAATCCTTGATATCAAAAATCAGGAACTGTCCGGCACGTTGACCGTGTATTCCCGTCCCTCTATCGCCCAGTGCTGGCTGGTACCCGCGCTGGGGGACTTTACCCGTCGCTATCCGTCAATTTCTCTCACTATGCTGACCGGCAACGATAACGTTAACCTACAGCGTGCCGGCATTGACCTGGCTATCTATTTTGACGATGCGCCGTCGGCGCAGCTCACGCACCATTTTTTAATGGATGAGGCGATTTTGCCCGTTTGCAGCCCGGATTACGCCCGTCGTTTCGCCTTGCAGGACAACCTGAATAACCTGCGGCACTGTACGCTCTTACACGACAGACAGGCGTGGAGTAACGATTCGGGCACCGATGAGTGGCACAGTTGGGCGCAGCATTTTGCAGTAAATTTGCCGGATTCATCCGGCATTGGCTTCGATCGTTCTGATTTAGCGGTGATTGCCGCGATGAACCACATTGGCGTGGCGATGGGGCGTAAACGGCTGGTGCAAAAGCGTCTCGACAGCGGTGAACTGATTGCGCCTTTTGGTGACATGAGGCTGAAATGTCATCAGCATTATTATGTCACCACTCTGCCTGGCAGGCAGTGGCCGAAAATCGAGGCATTTATTCGCTGGTTGCAGGAACAGGTGTGAAGATTTATTACGCTTTGTCGCTACACCTGCCGGGAGTGAATATGCTAAATACGTGCTATCACCGTGGTAAAAATTTTAGGGGGCGTCGTGTTTAAACCGCTTATTGCCTCTCTCATGCTGACCAGCGCGGTCGTCTATGCGAAACCGATGCCTTTGACGGCGGCGCGCTATGCGCAGCAGCTTGGCGTTGGGATGGATGTTGACTGGGCGCGAACGGAACGGGGTATCCGCGAGTTTGATCCGCTGGTCGTGCGGGATTTTAAGGCAAAAGGGTTAACGCATGTCCGTATTCGTGTGGCAGGCGCGCCGACGGAAGCGCGCCTCATCCATTTGCGTAAGCTGGTAGAGGCCTGCGAATACTATGGCGTCATACCCATTATTGCCTATCAGGCGGATGCGTATAAAACCGATCCCAGCGCCAGCCATGAAAAGGAGCTGATCAACTGGTGGAGCGTGGTCGCGCGCTATTTTGGCCAGACATCCCCGCTTCTGGGGTTCGATCTCATTTATGAGCCTGCCGACAAACTTAATCATAATATGGCGTCGCTGAATCGCGTATATGACAAAACCATCCGCCTGATTCACGCCATTGATCCACAGCGTATGATTTTCGTTGCCCCCCGCATGCGCGCCGCGCCGGAGGATTTGTCGGCGCTTAAACTGCCGGCGCAAAGCCAGAACTATGTACTGGCGGAGTGGCACATCTTCCCGTGGGGCCCCCTGAAAAGCGGCGGTAAATATCCGTGGACATCAGGCACGGCGGCGGAAAAAGCGGCGATTCGGGCACGGATTAATGCCGCGGTTCGCTGGCAGCATAAGACCGGCCATGCAAGCTGGGTGGGCGGATGGGCGCCGGGAGAGTCGATAAAAATGACGCCGGTCGCTTCACAGTTCGCGTTTGCCCGTTTTATGGCCTGCGAGCTGAAAAAAGCGCATATCCCGTATGCGATAAACGCGGATACTCAGTTTTATGACGGCGAAGAAGGAGCGTGGCGTCCGGCGCAGGAGCCCCTGCTCAATGCGATGATCGCGCCGGAGTGTGAAACGCCCGGCAAAAAGCCGGGCGAGGGGAACGTTAAACCGTCTGTCCCTGATGCGATATCCGTGACGCCAGCGGCAGCCAGCACGCCAGGATCAGCAATCCCATAAGGGTCATCAACAGTCCCAGGCTGCCCTGACCGGTTTGCGGCAGCATTGCCGAAAGCCACGCCAGTACGCCGGAACCAATATTTTGCAGCCCGCCGACCAGCGCGCCAGCGGTGCCTGCGAGGAACGGAAACGGCTCCATCGCGCCGCTGGTAGCCAGTGGAAATAACATCCCGGCGCCGAAGAAAAACAGCGCAGCGGGGATGAGTAGCGTCCAGACGTTCATCACGCCAAACCAGCCGGGAATCCACATCATAAGGCCTGCCAGCAGACAGCAAATAACTGACTGCCACATCAGGGTTGAGAAGCGTTTATTCGGGCGTCCGGCAAACCAGGCGCCGAAGAACGCCGCCGGAATCGGCAGAATAAACAGAATGCTTACCACCATACTGCTGAGACCTAATACTGCCCCCATCAGCACGCCGGAACAGGCTTCAAAGACCGCAATGCCAGCCAGCCCGCCGATTAGCATCAACAGGTAACAGTTAAATGCGCCGTTGCCAAACAGCGTTTTATAGCTGGCGATCAGCCGTGTGCGCGGCGCGCCGGCGGGGCGGGTTTCCGGCATCCAGCGCGCCATGCTGAAGGTGACGCCAGCGCAAAGCACCAGCAGGAAAGCGTAACACGCGCGCCAGTTCCACAGGGTGTCCAGCAGACCGCCAATCAGCGGCGCTAACAGCGGGCTGACCAGAATCCCCATATTTAACAGGCTATTGGCGTGACGAAGTTGCGTTCCTTCATACAGATCGCGCGGGAGCGTTCTCGCCATTACTCCGCCAACGCCGGTTCCCATCCCTTGCATGGCGCTGGCGGCAATCAACACCGTCAAACTATGCGTGGTCATGGCGATCAGGGTCGCTACCATAAAAATAGACATGCCGACGAGGATTACCGGGCGGCGCCCAACCCGGTCGGAAAGCGGGCCGTAAAACAGTTGCGAGACGCCGTAGGTCAGGAGGTAAGCAGCCATTACGCTCTGGACGGCGCCTTCCCGGACGTTTAGCGCTTGCGCCATATCGGCGATGGCGGGAATATAAATGGTTTGCGCCATCTGCCCTACGGCCACCAGTAACACCAACATCAACAACAAATTGACGTTTCTCTGCCTTTTCATTTCGCTGATTACTTTTCAAAAAAAGAAAAAATAAGAATAACTTGCTGCGCATTCCCATAAATGCGAGAGGAATCTATCACACCAGAAAAAGAAGGCCAGACAGCAACCAGCAATGGCAGACGAAGGAACGGCAGGATATGTAAACAAAAGCGGCAACAAATGTTGCCGAGAATGTGTTACGTCTGCGGCTGTTATTGGGCGATCATGACAGACGGAGTAAAATCGCCCCGAGGGCAATCCCGCCAGCCGCCACCAGACGTAGCCCGGCCACTTTCTCTTTAAGCAACAGCCAGGCTATCAGCGCGCCGAATAAAATCGACGTCTCACGCAGCGCGGCGACCACCGCCAGCGGCGCCTGGGTCATGGCCCATAGCGCCAGCCCATAAGATCCCATAGTGCCAATCCCGCCAAAAATGCCTTTTTTCCACTGTTGCGCCAGATAACGCGACGCTTCCCGCCGCCGCGCAATCATCGCCCAGGTTAACAGGCAGGCGCCGTTGAGAAAAAATGACCATAGCGTATAGCCCAGCGCCGTTTCGGAGAGTCTTACGCCGGTCCCGTCCACCAGCGTATATCCGGCAATAAAACAGGCGTTAGTTAATGCCAGCACGACACCACGTTGAGAGCTGGCGCGGCCATTACAGGCCATCCCAAGTATCGCCATGCAGATCACTGCGATGCCGACCCAGGCCATCGACGACAGGCTGTCGCCAAGAAACAGAACGCTAATGAGCGCCACCAGCAGCGGCGCGGTGCCGCGCATAAGAGGATAGGTCTGGCTCATGTCCGAGACCTTATAGGTTTTCGCCACCAGGACGGTATACACCACCTGGAGCGCGGTAGAGGCCGCTAAAAAAGGGATACTGGCGTGAGCTGGCTGCGGCGAGAAGGGCAAAAGGATCAATGCCATGACCGCCGCGGAACCGCTGACGCCGATCGCGGCGTAGAGCTTATCGTTTCCCGCTTTGACAATAGCGTTCCAGCTGGCATGTAGCAGCGCGGCGAACAGCAAAATGCAGAAAACGGAAAGGGTCATAGCGTCAGGCGTCGTTGAGGGTGTCATAAAAACGTAACATACCCGGGAAGCGAAAGACCAGCGGATAAGGTGAAAGGGGAGCGGTTGCCCGCTCCCCTTCGGTGCGGCTTGAATCTGAATTACTTAAGGTATTTCAGAACAGCATCAAGCAGTTGCAGTGCTGCAACAATGAGTTTCAGGATAAGAATGGTGATATCCACTACGCTCATACGCGTCTCCTGTGGTTAAGGAGCACTGCCAGCCGACGTACCTTTCCGCTGCCTGTTGCCAGCTGTTGCGCACGCGATCCCTTTTGCGAGGAATAGTGTGCGTGTTGACATAACACAGTGTGCTCACGAGGGGGTTAAGGCGCTGACGGCACCACCCGTTTCAGCCAGGACTTCGTTGCGCCGGTTTACGATGCGGCCCCCGCATAACACATTGTGTCAAAGACATTATAGTTAAATACTGTATAAATGAACAGTAATTTATAGACAGAACGGAGCTTCTGATCCATACTCAAATTCATCAAAATTCGCGCCGAAATTGCGCGTTCTGCACAGAACGCGTATACTTCTGCTGTTGACATAACACAGTGTGCTTCGCGGCTACCACCCGCATTACGCTGTAAGAACCTCGCTTCGGCGAGGTTTTTTGTTTTCCGGCATTGTGAAACGCGTAATCATCAATCCCGGCGATTACCGGAGGGCGCTACGCTTATTACGCCTATACTCAAAACGTGTAAATTCGTAGAAAAATGTGATCGCTGACGCATTTTTGTGCAGATGAAAATTTTTCCGTTGTCATGCTGAAAGCGCTGTGCTTGTATAAAACGTGTTAATAACAAACAGACAAGGCCCCTAATGAACCCTTCCATGCTGAACGCGACCCTACTAACAACTGCGCCATCTCGCGCAGTGGTCGTCGTGCGTGTGGTGGTGGTCGTCGGCAATGCGCCGTAGGGTCCGGAACACACACGATTCCAAAACCCCGCCGGCGCAAACCGGGCGGGGTTTTTTGTTTAAGACACCTTCCCGGAACGTCGGCTCAGAATAAAAGGAATGGAGCATGGCAAGTTCGGGCACAACATCTACACCTCAGCGCTTTACGGGCGCGGAATTTATTGTTCATTTTCTGGAGCGCCAGGGGATTCGTATCGTCACCGGCATTCCCGGCGGTTCGATCCTCCCCGTTTACGACGCGTTAAGCCAAAGCACGCAAATCCGTCATATTCTGGCGCGCCACGAACAAGGCGCGGGGTTTATTGCGCAGGGGATGGCGCGGACGGAGGGTAAACCTGCTGTTTGTATGGCCTGTAGCGGGCCGGGCGCGACCAATCTGGTCACGGCCATTGCCGATGCACGCCTGGATTCCATTCCGTTAATCTGCATTACCGGGCAGGTTCCGGCGTCCATGATCGGTACTGACGCGTTTCAGGAAGTGGATACCTACGGTATCTCTATCCCCATCACCAAGCACAACTATCTGGTCAGAAATATCAACGAGCTGCCTCAGGTGATGAGCGATGCTTTTCGTCTGGCGCAGTCGGGGCGTCCTGGCCCGGTGTGGATAGACGTTCCTAAAGATGTGCAGACGGCGACAATTGAGCTGGATGCGTTACCGTCGCCGGCGGAAAAATCACCCCCGCCGGAGTTTAGCGCGGAGAGTATCCGCGAGGCCGCCGCAATGATTAACGCGGCGAAGCGTCCGGTGCTGTATCTGGGCGGCGGCGTGATCAATGCGCCGACACGCGTGCGCGAACTGGCGGAAAAAGCGCAACTGCCGACGACAATGACCTTAATGGCGCTGGGAATGCTGCCTAAGGCGCATCCTCTGTCGTTAGGAATGCTGGGGATGCACGGCGCGCGCAGTACCAATTTTATTCTGCAAGAGGCCGATTTACTGATTGTCCTGGGCGCACGTTTTGATGACCGGGCGATTGGCAAAACGGAGCAGTTTTGTCCGAACGCCAAAATCATCCATGTGGATATCGATCGCGCCGAGTTAGGCAAAATTAAGCAGCCGCATGTGGCTATTCAGGCGGATGTCGATGATGTACTGGCACAGTTAATTCCCCATATCGAGGCACAGCCGCGGGAAGCATGGCATCAGTTGGTGGCGGACTTGCAGCAAGAATTCCCTTGCAGTATTCCCCAGGAAAATAACCCGCTTAGTCACTATGGGCTGATTAATGCGGTCGCCGCCTGTGTGGACGACAACGCGATTATTACCACTGACGTAGGTCAGCATCAGATGTGGACCGCGCAGGCTTATCCGCTCAACCGTCCGCGTCAGTGGCTGGCTTCCGGCGGGCTGGGCACCATGGGGTTTGGTCTGCCCGCGGCGATTGGCGCGGCGCTGGCGAATCCGGGCAACAAGGTGCTGTGTTTTTCCGGCGACGGTAGTTTGATGATGAATATTCAGGAGATGGCTACCGCCAGTGAAAACCAGTTGGATGTGAAAATTATCCTGATGAATAACGACGCGCTGGGACTGGTACATCAGCAACAGAGTCTGTTCTATAAACAGGGCGTTTTTGCGGCGACCTATCCGGGGAGCATCAACTTTATGCAGATTGCCGCCGGGTTTGGTCTGGATACCTGTGATTTGAATAACGAAGCCGATCCGCAGGCGGCGTTGCAGGCTATCATTCGTCGTCCTGGACCGGCGTTGATCCATGTGCGCATTGATGCAGAAGAAAAAGTGTATCCGATGGTGCCGCCGGGCGCGGCAAATACAGAGATGGTGGGGGAATAAGCCATGCAGAAACAATCATATGATAACGTTATTCTGGAGCTGACCGTTCGCAACCATCCTGGCGTGATGACCCACGTCTGCGGGCTGTTCGCCCGACGCGCTTTCAACGTTGAGGGTATTCTCTGTTTACCGATTCAGGGTAGCGATCAGAGCCGCATCTGGCTTCTGGTCAATGACGATCAGCGGCTTGAACAGATGATCAGTCAGATCGATAAACTGGAAGACGTGGCGAAGGTGGTACGAAACCAGTCCGATCCCACCATGTTCAATAAAATTGCCGTCTTTTTTGAGTAAGTTATTCACTTTCCGAATCAGGCGTGATGACTTTGACGGAACCATTCCGACAGTGAGCGGCATAATCTGTCGGTAATGGGCGATCGCTAATCAGGACATCAAAGGCAGAAAGCGGACCAATGCTGGCAGGCGCGACCTCATCAAACAGGGCGTGACGCGCCAGCAAAATTTTGCGCAGACCGCGCTCCATCGCTTTACGTTTGGCGGCAAGATCATCCGGGTTAAACCAGCTCACGCCAAAATGTTCATGTACGCCGCTGGCGGAAATAAACACTTTGCGCGGATTGAGCGAATCCAGCGCCGAAAGATTATTGGCATCATAAAAGGCATCACTCTTGGCCCGATAGGTGCCGCCGCACAGAATCGCCGTGGCATTAGGCTTTTCATTCAGCGCGATAAATACCCGATGCGAGTAGCAAATCCCGGTAAAGGTAATATCATCCGGTATCATGCTGATAACTAATGGCATTTCCGGACCGTTATCAAAAAAAACCAGATCGTTTTCACGCACCAGGCCGGCGGCCAGGATCGCAACGGGAAGGTCGTCCCTATGATGCGTCTTTTTCGCCGGCAGCGGCATATTGGTTGAAGACGTAGGCTTATTTACCATGACGATATAGCCGCCGAGCAGCGTCAGCGGTAAAGGGTCATCATCCTGGCTGAGATCGCGGCGAATGGTCATCACCGAAACTTCCAGCATCCGCGCGGCGTCTTTCAGATGGATTCGATCGGTCTTTTTCAGTAGCTCCATCAAGCGTCGGATACGTTCTTTTTGCTTGGTCTCCATTCACCCTCTCCACAAATCATGTTGTTATGTTTCATCAGTAACATTTATGTGTTTCTGAGAACATTACAGTGTGGCACTACTATACGTCCGGCTGTCAGGAAATAAAAGTGGGTTTATTCGCGTTTTATAACAATAAATAGTTAATTTTCAGTAAATTGTAACCCTAAAAATGATTTAATGCGCGTATGTTCCGCCAGGGATTGTTCACGAAGTAAATGGCAAAATGATCCTCTAATCGCGATCATAGTCACAAATGATACGGAAGTAACATGATAATGTTATTTTAATATCATTGTCGTGTGACGATTTCTGAGAGGGAGTAAAATGGATATCGCGGTTATTGGCTCTAACATGGTGGACCTTATCACCTACACCAACCAGATGCCCAAAGAAGGGGAAACTCTGGAAGCGCCGGCGTTTAAAATCGGCTGCGGCGGAAAAGGGGCGAACCAGGCCGTGGCGGCCGCTAAGCTCAATTCAAAAGTATTGATGTTGACCAAAGTGGGCGACGATATTTTTGCCGACAACACCATTCGTAATCTCGAATCCTGGGGGATCAATACGACGTATGTAGAAAAAGTACCGTGTACCAGCAGCGGCGTAGCGCCGATTTTCGTCAACGCCAACTCCAGCAACAGCATTCTGATCATCAAAGGCGCCAACAAGTTTCTCTCGCCGGAAGATATCGATCGCGCGGCGGAAGATTTAAAAAAATGCCAGCTTATTGTTCTGCAACTGGAAGTTCAGCTTGAAACGGTTTATCACGCAATAGAATTTGGCAAGAAACATGGGATTGAAGTGTTATTAAACCCTGCGCCAGCATTACGGGAATTAGATATGTCTTATGCCTGTAAATGCGATTTCTTTGTACCCAATGAAACCGAGCTGGAAATATTAACCGGTATGCCAGTGGATACCTATGACCATATCCGCGCAGCGGCACGTTCGCTGGTGGATAAAGGGCTGAACAATATTATCGTCACCATGGGTGAGAAAGGCGCGCTGTGGATGACGCGTGACCAGGAAGTCCATGTCCCGGCGTTTAGAGTGAACGCTGTCGATACCAGCGGCGCGGGCGATGCCTTTATCGGCTGTTTCGCGCATTACTACGTCCAGAGCGGGGATGTGGAAGCCGCCATGAAAAAAGCCGTCCTCTTTGCCGCTTTCAGCGTCACCGGGAAAGGCACCCAATCCTCTTATCCAAGCATTGAGCAATTTAATGAGTATCTTTCGTTGAACGAATAACAATCACCCTGCACTGTTAAAGGTAGCACTATGAACGATAAAAACATCGTTCAGATGCCCGACGGGTATCTGAATAAGACACCTCTGTTCCAGTTTATTTTGTTATCCTGTTTATTCCCATTATGGGGATGCGCAGCCGCGTTAAATGATATTCTGATTACGCAATTTAAAAGTGTATTTTCGCTGAGCAACTTTGCTTCGGCATTAGTACAAAGCGCCTTTTATGGCGGTTATTTTTTAATTGCTATTCCGGCCTCGCTGGTCATTAAAAAAACCAGTTATAAAGTGGCGATACTTATCGGCCTGACGCTATACATTGTCGGCTGTACGCTCTTTTTCCCGGCGTCGCACATGGCGACCTACACCATGTTCCTCGCGGCGATTTTCGCCATTGCGATTGGCCTGAGTTTCCTGGAAACGGCGGCGAACACCTACAGTTCGATGATCGGGCCGAAAGCCTACGCCACGCTGCGGCTGAATATCAGCCAGACCTTTTATCCGATCGGCGCGGCGGCAGGCATTTTATTGGGTAAATATCTGGTCTTTTCCGAAGGGGAAAGCCTGGAAAAACAGATGGCGGGCATGAATGCCGAGCAGGTCCACAACTTCAAGGTGCTGATGCTGGAAAACACTCTGGAACCCTATAAGTACATGATTATGGTTCTGGTAGTGGTGATGGTACTGTTCCTGCTGACGCGTTTCCCGACCTGTAAAGTCGCGCAAACCGCGAGTCATAAACGCCCCTCGGCGCTGGATACGTTACGCTATCTCGCCAGCAACGCCCGTTTCCGTCGCGGTATTGTGGCGCAGTTCCTGTATGTGGGAATGCAGGTGGCGGTCTGGTCGTTCACTATCCGTCTGGCGCTGGAGTTAGGCGATATCAATGAGCGCGATGCCTCAACCTTTATGGTCTACAGCTTCGCCTGCTTTTTTATCGGCAAGTTTATCGCCAACATTCTGATGACACGCTTTAACCCGGAAAAAGTCCTGATCCTTTACTCTGTGATCGGCGCGCTGTTCCTTGCCTATGTGGCGCTGGCGCCCAGCTTTAGCGCGGTATACGTGGCGGTGCTGGTCAGTGTTCTGTTTGGCCCCTGCTGGGCGACCATTTATGCCGGAACGCTCGATACCGTCGATAACGAGCATACCGAAATGGCGGGGGCGGTCATCGTGATGGCGATTGTCGGCGCGGCGGTGGTTCCCGCGATTCAGGGCTACGTGGCGGACATGTTCCACTCGTTACAGCTCTCATTCCTGGTTTCCATGCTGTGCTTTGTTTACGTTGGCGTTTACTTCTGGCGCGAAAGCAAAGTGCGCGGCAACCTGGCTGAAGTCGCCGCGTCCTGAGGAGATCAACCATGACAACACGTATTACATTATGGCGGGAGCTTTTTAGCGAGCAGCCGCGTATCTTGCTGGAAAATGATGATTTTACGGTTACGGCGTTTCGTTACGCCAGCGGCGTGGAAGGACTGAAAATACAAAACAGCCGCGGTCATCTGGTGATTCTGCCCTGGATGGGGCAGATGATTTGGGACGCGCAGTTTGACGGTCATGATCTGACTATGCGCAACATGTTCCGCCAGCCGAAGCCGGCTGCGGAAGTGGTGGCAACGTATGGTTGCTTTGCTTTCCATTCCGGACTATTGGCGAATGGCTGCCCGTCGCCGGAAGATACACATCCGCTGCACGGCGAGATGCCCTGCGCTGCCATGGACGACGCCTGGCTGGAGTTAGAGGGCGACAGTCTGCGCGTGACCGGGCGCTACGAGTATGTGATGGGGTTCGGTCATCATTATCAGGCGCAACCTGCGGTGGTAATGCGTAAAGCAAGCGCGCTGTTTGATATTCAGATGACAGTGACTAACCTGGCTTCAGTCGCCATGCCGCTACAGTACATGTGCCACATGAACTATGCCTATGTGCCGAACGCCACGTTCCGTCAGAATATCCCGGATACCGCGCTGAAGCTACGCGAGTCGGTGCCGGCGCATGTCAAACCCACGGCGCAGTGGCTGGCGTTTAATCAACGACTTTTGCAGGGTGAAGCCTCGCTGGCAACGCTCAACGAGCCTGGCTTTTACGACCCGGAAATCGTGTTCTTCGCCGATGAACTGGACAGGTACACGGATACCCCGGAATTCAGTATGATCGCCCCGGATGGCACTACGTTCGTGACACGTTTCGCCAGCGCGGAGCTGAATTACGTGACCCGCTGGATTCTTTATAACGGCGATCAGCAGGTAGCCGCCTTTGCCCTGCCCGCGACCTGTCGGCCTGAAGGTTTTCTCGCAGCGCAGCGAAATGGAACCTTGCTTCAACTGGAACCGCAGCAAACCCGGACGTTCACCGTCACGACAGGCATTGTCTGACCGCTCAAGGCTTGAACAGCCGCGCGCTTATCGTTAAGGTAAGCGCGTTTTTTTTATCCATCAGGACAGAACCCATGATTACCGTTGCCCTTATCGACGACCACCTTATCGTCCGCTCCGGCTTTGCACAGCTACTGGGGCTGGAACCTGATTTGCAGGTGGTCGCCGAATTTGGTTCCGGGCGCGAAGCGTTGGCAGGCTTGCCGGGGCGCGGCGTACAGGTGTGTATCTGCGATATCTCGATGCCGGATATTTCCGGACTGGAGCTGCTAAGCCAACTGCCAAAAGGGATGGCGACGATCATGCTCTCGGTTCACGATAGCCCGGCGCTGGTGGAACAGGCGTTGAACGCCGGCGCGCGCGGTTTCCTCTCTAAACGCTGTAGTCCGGATGAACTGATCGCCGCGGTGCATACGGTGGCGACGGGCGGCTGCTATTTGACCCCCGATATTGCCGTGAAACTGGCGGCGGGTCGGCAAGATCCGCTGACCAAACGCGAGCGTCAAGTGGCGGAAAAACTCGCCCAGGGTATGGCGGTAAAAGAGATTGCCGCCGAGCTGGGGCTGTCGCCAAAAACGGTGCATGTCCATCGCGCGAATCTGCTGGAAAAATTAGGCGTCAGCAATGACGTTGAACTGGCGCATCGCATGTTTGACGGTTGGTAATGAACACCTTTTTTTCCCGTTTAATCACCGTTGTTGCCTGCTTTTTTATTTTCTCCGCCGCGTGGTTCTGCCTGTGGAGTATCAGCCTGCATCTGGTAGAGCGCCCGGAGCTGGCGGCGCTACTCTTTCCCTTCGGCCTGCGCCTGGGACTTATGCTGCAATGTCCGCGCGGATACTGGCCAGTATTGCTGGGCGCGGAGTGGCTGCTGGTGTACTGGTTGGCGCAGGAAGTTGCGCTGGCCCATCTGCCGCTTTTGATGATCGGTGGTGTGTTGACGCTACTGCCCGTGGCGCTGACTTCGCGTTACCGCCATCAGCGCGACTGGCGCACGTTATTGCTTCAGGGCGCGGCCCTCACCGCCGCGGCGCTACTGCAATCCCTGCCCTGGCTGGGGCAGGGGGAAGCGGCATGGAACGCGCTACTGCTGACCCTCACGGGTGGTCTGACGCTGGCCCCCATCTGCCTGGTTTTCTGGCACTATCTCACCAGCACTACCTGGCTGCCGCTGGGACCATCGCTGGTATCGCAGCCGGTAAACTGGCGCGGGCGGCATCTGATCTGGTATCTGCTGCTATTTATCGTCAGTCTGTGGCTGCAACTGGGTTTACCTGCTGAACTTTCGCGCTTTACGCCGTTCTGCCTGGCGTTGCCGATTATCGCGCTCGCCTGGCATTATGGCTGGCAGGGCGCGCTCATTGCCACGCTGATGAATGCTATCGCGCTGATCGCCAGCCAGACCTGGCACGATCATCCCGTCGATTTATTACTTTCGCTGTTGGCGCAAAGCCTGACCGGGCTACTGCTTGGCGCGGGCATTCAGCGTCTGCGCGAGCTGAACCAGTCGTTGCAAAAGGAGCTGGCGCGCAACCATCGGCTGGCGGAGCGTCTTCTGGAGACCGAAGAGAGCGTGCGGCGCGATGTTGCGCGTGAGCTGCACGATGACATCGGGCAGACCATCACCGCGATTCGAACCCAGGCGGGCATTGTGCAACGACTGGCGGCGGATAACGGCGGCGTGAAGCAGAGCGGGCAACTTATCGAGCAGCTTTCGCTGGGTGTGTATGACGCCGTGCGTCGCCTGCTGGGGCGCTTGCGCCCGCGTCAGCTAGACGACTTAACGCTGGCGCAGGCCATCCGTTCGTTGCTGCGCGAAATGGAGCTGGAAAGCCGCGGTATTGTCAGTCACCTCGACTGGCGAATTGACGAAACGGCGTTGAGTGAAAGTCAGCGCGTGACGCTGTTTCGCGTCTGTCAGGAAGGGCTGAATAACATCGTAAAACATGCCAATGCCAGCGCGGTGACGCTCCAGGGCTGGCAGCAGGATGAGCGGCTGATGCTGGTGATTGAGGATGACGGCAGCGGCCTGCCGCCGGGCTCTCACCAGCAGGGCTTCGGCCTGACCGGAATGCGCGAACGCGTGTCGGCGCTCGGCGGGACGCTAACCATCTCTTGTACCCACGGTACGCGGGTGAGCGTCTCGTTGCCCCAGCGTTACGTTTAAGGAAGGATAATGCTTTCGTTTTTAAAAGCCCCGGCCAACGCGCCGCTCATCACCGATAAGCATGAGGTTGACGCCCGCTATCGCTACTGGCGGCGGCACATCCTGATCACCATTTGGTTGGGTTACGCGCTGTTCTATTTCACCCGTAAAAGCTTTAACGCCGCCGCGCCGGAAATCCTTGCCAGCGGCATTCTGAGTCGCAGCGATATCGGCCTGCTGGCGACGCTGTTTTACATCACCTACGGGGTGTCGAAATTTGTCTCCGGCATCGTTAGCGATCGCTCTAACGCTCGCTATTTTATGGGCATCGGGCTGATTGCGACCGGCGTAGTGAATATTCTGTTCGGCTTCTCGACCTCGCTGTGGGCCTTTGCTCTGCTATGGGCGCTGAACGCCTTTTTCCAGGGGTTTGGATCGCCGGTTTGCGCCCGTTTGCTGACCGCCTGGTACTCGCGTACCGAGCGCGGCGGCTGGTGGGCGTTATGGAACACCGCGCACAATGTCGGCGGGGCGCTGATCCCTCTCGTTATGGCCGCTGTCGCCCTGCATTATGGCTGGCGCGTCGGGATGATGGTGGCCGGATTGCTTGCCATCGGGGTGGGCATGGTCCTCTGCTGGCGGCTGCGCGACCGTCCGCAGGCGATTGGTTTACCGCCGGTAGGCGACTGGCGGCACGATGCGCTGGAGGTCGCCCAACAGCAAGAGGGCGCGGGGCTAAGTCGCAAAGAAATCCTCGCTAAATATGTGCTGTTGAATCCCTATATCTGGCTGCTTTCGCTGTGTTATGTCTTAGTGTACGTGGTGCGCGCGGCGATCAACGACTGGGGCAACCTGTATATGTCCGAGACGCTGGGCGTGGATTTGGTCACGGCCAACACGGCAGTATCGATGTTTGAGTTGGGTGGATTTATCGGCGCGCTGGTGGCGGGCTGGGGCTCGGACAAACTCTTCAACGGTAACCGCGGACCGATGAATTTAATCTTCGCTGCCGGGATTCTGCTCTCTGTGGGGTCGCTGTGGCTGATGCCATTCGCCAGCTACGTCATGCAGGCGGCCTGTTTCTTCACCACCGGTTTCTTTGTCTTCGGCCCGCAGATGCTCATTGGCATGGCGGCGGCGGAGTGCTCGCATAAAGAGGCGGCGGGCGCGGCCACCGGCTTTGTCGGCCTGTTCGCCTATCTCGGCGCGTCGCTTTCCGGCTGGCCGTTAGCGAAAGTGCTGGAGATCTGGCACTGGACCGGTTTTTTTGCGGTCATCGCCATCGCGGCGGGGATCTCTGCGCTATTGCTGCTGCCATTTCTGAACGCTCAGGCCCCGCGCGAGACCAGCGAAGCGTGATGCACCTCACCTTTTTGCGCTGAATGGGGCAAAACTAAGAAATTTTCCCGGTTTTGCCTGGACGCTGTCGCAGGCCACTTTTCCTGTGGATTTTTACAATGCCTGCCATTCGCAGGTATAAAAATTAGCTCAGGAGTAATCCATGCTGGCCTTCTTAAACCAGGTGCGCAAGCCGACCCTGGATCTGCCGCTCGATGTGCGGCGTAAAATGTGGTTCAAGCCGTTCATGCAGTCCTATCTGGTGGTTTTTATCGGCTACCTGACCATGTACCTGATCCGCAAAAACTTTAACATCGCGCAGAACGACATGATCTCTACCTACGGGTTGAACATGACCGAGCTGGGGATGATTGGCCTGGGCTTTTCGATTACCTACGGCGTGGGGAAAACGCTGGTTTCCTACTATGCTGACGGTAAAAATACCAAGCAGTTTCTACCGTTTATGTTGATCCTCTCCGCTATCTGTATGCTCGGCTTCAGCGCCAGCATGGGCGCGGGGTCAACCAGTCTGTTTCTGATGATCGCTTTCTATGCCCTGAGCGGTTTCTTCCAGAGTACCGGCGGATCGTGCAGCTACTCGACCATCACCAAATGGACTCCGCGTCGTAAACGCGGCACCTTTCTCGGCTTCTGGAATATCTCCCACAACCTCGGCGGCGCGGGCGCGGCAGGCGTGGCGCTGTTCGGCGCCAACTACCTGTTCGACGGTCACGTCATCGGCATGTTTATCTTCCCGTCGATTATCGCGCTGATTGTTGGCTTTATCGGTCTGCGTTTTGGCAGCGACTCCCCAGAGTCTTACGGTCTGGGTAAAGCTGAAGAACTGTTCGGCGAAGAGATCAGCGAAGAGGATAAAGAGACTGAAGAAAACGAAATGACCAAGTGGCAGATCTTTGTTGAATATGTGTTGAAAAACAAAGTGATCTGGCTGCTGTGCTTCTCCAATATCTTCCTGTATGTGGTACGTATTGGTATCGACCAGTGGTCAACCGTCTACGCCTTCCAGGAGCTGAAACTTTCTAAAGAGGTGGCGATTCAGGGCTTTACCTTGTTTGAAGTGGGCGCGCTGGTCGGCACGTTGCTGTGGGGCTGGCTCTCTGACCTGGCGAACGGTCGTCGTGCGCTGGTAGCCTGTGTGGCGCTGGCGTTAATCATCGCCACCCTCGGCGTCTACCAGCACGCCAGCAACCAGTATGTCTATCTGGCCTCGCTGTTCGCGCTCGGTTTCCTGGTGTTTGGGCCGCAGCTATTAATTGGCGTGGCGGCTGTCGGTTTCGTACCGAAAAAAGCCATCGGCGCTGCGGACGGTATCAAAGGAACCTTCGCTTATCTTATCGGCGATAGCTTTGCCAAGCTGGGTCTGGGCATGATTGCCGACGGCACCCCCATTTTTGGTCTGACCGGTTGGGCGGGTACCTTCGCCGCGCTGGACGCCGCCGCGATCGGCTGTATCTGCCTGATGGCGATGGTCGCCGTGATGGAAGAGCGCAAAATCCGCCGTGAGAAAAAAATTCAGCAAGTTAATATCGCTTAAATGTGTGCATTTGGTAACGTTTTGCCCGGCTTAACGCCGGGCTTTTTTATGCCTTGCGTTCGTCAGACAGGACATCCGGCGTCTGGCGTAAATGAAGACAGGCGTTAATAAATCACATCCTGACAGGCCAGAACGTCGACAGTTATAAATTTACCGTTATGATGGGCATCCTGTTTGGTGACGGATGTGCGCATGGTTTGGTTGATTCTGGCCACGTTTGTGGTGGTGTTTATTGTGGGTTTTCGGGTGCTGACATCGGATACCCGCCGGGCGATTCGCCGCCTGAGCGAACGTCTGAATATTGATGTAGTGCCGATAGAATCGATGATTGATCAGATGGGTAAAACGGCAGGCGGTGAATTTTTACAGTATCTGCATCGCCCTGATGAGTCGCATTTGCAAAATGCCGCTCAGGTGTTACTGATCTGGCAAATGGTGATTGTCGATGGCGGCGATCAGAATTTGCAACGGTGGCATCGGTTGTTGCAAAAAGCGCGTTTAGCCGCGCCGATCACCGACACACAGGTACGGCTGGCGCTGGGCTTTTTGCGCGAAATGGAACCCGATATGCCGGAGATCAACGCGTTTCAACTGCGCTATAACGCCTTTTTTCAGCCGGAAGAGGGTGTCCACTGGCTGCATTGATACTCTTCACTATCTCGTTAACAAAAGACGAGATGAATGAGGCTGGCAAGGGCGGCGAGCCACGATTAACGGCCGGATGGCGCTGCGCTTATCCGGCCTGGAGACGCGATTCATCGTTAGCCAAATAAAGCGTAGCCGCCATCGTATTTGCTAAGGGTGAACCACAGAAGTAACGCACCGAATAACCGCTAACGACACCAAAACGTCAGAGACTTATAGTTCATCATTTCCGTGACATATATCACGGAAATGTGATCTTGTTTTGAACACTAAAACTGTGACTCCTTGCCATACCTCCTGTCTCAAAATTTCTTATCATAAACTCGAAGTTGTACATGATTGTCTATAGACAACTCTAAATGTTTAGGCGCGCACCATGAAAACATTGTAGTGGCACACTGAATTTGCCCAGCCCCAGACATCCGACTTAGCCTTAACAGACCATCGGTAAAACCCTCATACCAGCACCTTTAGCCCGTGTTTTTGGACAACATTAAGTAGTTTCAGTGACATCCCGCTGGGACGCTTGGCGCCGCTTTCCCACTTTTGAACCGTTGATACGCTGGTATTCAGGTACCGAGCGAAAACCGACTGGCTAACGTTGAGTTCTTCTCGTAACGCTTTTATTTCAAGTGGCTGCAGGTCTTTGATGCTGCTTAAGCAGGCCGTGTCAAAACTGCGCATTGTCTCCTGGGGAATGGCATCCACGCTAAATAATCCAGATGCCGCGCTATGAATCGCTTCAAAGGCAGGGCTTTTGAATTTAGTTTTTGCTGACATGGCGCACCTCTACCAGTTCTTTGTTATTAATGAGTGCCGTTATCTGATCTTCGGTCAGGCAAGCATAGTGTTTTGCTAACTCACGGAAACCCGCGAGTTCGCGATAGCTAATGTTGGCCATATCCTGTTTGGCATACAGGAAGGTGTAAAACCAATGTTCGCCTCCCTTTGCCAACACGATTGCGCGATCGCGGTTTTGATTGAGACGTTTTTTATAAACTCCGCCGCCAAGATTATCTGCTTTTCCTTGCAGTACGGCGTTGATGGCCTCGCTTAACTCGTCGTCTTTTATCGTGTGGGACTTCGCTTCTCTGTTAAACCACCTGGTTTTGAAGATTCGCATCAGGTTGACATCCTGTAATCTAAAGTATAGCACCAGGTGATACACTATGTCTTACCTTTTGGTTTTACACGCAGCGAGAGAAGATAATTCTCAACGCTCGACCAGCCTCGCAAAATGCAGCGCAACAATGTCAGTTGCTAAAACGTTAATCAGATCACATTTTGTAATGTTACACTGCGTGGATTTTCCGCACTAAAACGACGCAGGTGACCACAATGAATGAAAATATCGCAGAAAAATTCCGCGCTGATGGGGTTGCCAGGCCTAACTGGTCAGCCGTTTTTGCCGTGGCGTTTTGTGTCGCCTGCCTGATTACCGTTGAGTTTTTGCCCGTTAGTCTGTTGACGCCGATGGCGCAGGATCTGGGGATCTCCGAGGGCGTCGCCGGTCAGTCGGTCACCGTTACGGCGTTTGTCGCGATGTTTTCCAGCCTGTTCATTACCCAGATTATTCAGGCGACCGACAGGCGTTATATCGTTATTCTGTTCGCCGTTTTGCTGACGGCTTCTTGTCTGATGGTCTCCTTTGCCAACAGCTTTACGCTGCTGTTGCTGGGCCGCGCCTGTCTTGGGTTGGCGCTGGGCGGATTCTGGGCGATGTCGGCGTCGCTGACCATGCGACTGGTTCCCGCGCGTACCGTGCCGAAAGCGCTGTCGGTGATTTTTGGCGCGGTTTCCATCGCGTTAGTGATCGCCGCGCCGCTGGGCAGTTTTTTGGGCGGTATTATTGGCTGGCGTAATGTCTTTAACGCCGCTGCGGTGATGGGCGTACTGTGCGTCATCTGGGTGGTGAAATCACTGCCGTCGCTGCCGGGCGAACCTTCTCACCAGAAACAGAATATGTTTAGCCTGTTGCAACGCCCTGGCGTGATGGCCGGGATGATCGCCATCTTTATGTCTTTTGCCGGGCAGTTCGCTTTCTTTACCTATATTCGCCCGGTCTATATGAATCTGGCGGGCTTTGACGTTGATGGTCTGACGCTGGTGTTGCTCAGTTTTGGTATTGCCAGCTTCGTTGGCACTTCTTTCTCATCTTACGTTCTGAAACGTTCGGTAAAGCTGGCGCTGGCCGGTGCGCCGCTGCTACTGGCGCTGAGCGCGCTGACGCTCATTGTGTGGGGAAGCGACAAAACCGTGGCGGCGGCAATAGCGATTATCTGGGGACTGGCGTTTGCGCTGGTGCCGGTGGGATGGTCAACGTGGATCACTCGTTCTCTTGCCGATCAGGCGGAAAAAGCCGGTTCCATCCAGGTCGCGGTGATTCAACTGGCAAATACCTGTGGCGCGGCGGTGGGCGGTTATGCGCTCGACAATTTCGGGCTGCTTTCGCCGCTGGCGCTTTCCGGCGGACTGATGCTGTTGACGGCGTTAGTCGTGGCGGCGAAAGTCCGTATTACGCCAATGAGTTGATATTGCTACCATTTTTAGGCCGGATACGACGTTAGTCGTTATCCGGCAATAATAAACGCTTAATCAAAACCGTTATGCTCTGCGGTGGCGGCAAACCATTCTCCGCTTTTTTTCACCGTGCGCGTTTGGGTGGCTAAATCCAGTTGTACAAAACCATAGCGATTTTTATAGCCGTTCAGCCATGACCAGTTATCGATAAAGGTCCACATGTGGTAGCCAAGACAGTGACAGCCCTCGCTAATGCCTTTATGCAGCCATTTAAGATGCTCAGAAATAAAGTCAATCCGGTAATCATCGTGAATCTGTCCCGCTTGCACAAAACGCTGCTCGTTCTCAACGCCCATCCCGTTTTCGGAGATAAAACAGCGCGGATTGCCGTAATTATCCCGCAGGTTGGTGATGATGTCGTAAATTCCTGGCGCGTAAATTTCCCAGCCGCGGTAAGGGTTCATCTTGCGCCCCGGCATGTCGTAATAGTCAAATAACCACTCCGGCATAAACGGCGCTTGCGGATTCACCGCCGTATCACGGCATTTCACGCGGCGCGGCTGATAATAGTTAATCCCCAGTAAATCGATTTTGCCGTCGGCAATAAGCTGACGGTCGCCTGGCTGACAGGCAGGCAGCTGGTCATAGGTTTTCAGCAGCGCCACCAAGTCCGCCGGGTATTCTCCCTTTAATACCGGGTCAAGAAAACTGCGGTTGAATAACAGATCCGCATGGTGCGCGGCTTGCACATCGGTGGGATGCTGCGAGCGTGGGTAGGACGGCGTCAGATTCAGTACTATGCCGATTTCACCGTCGTAGCGCCCGGCGCGCCAGGCGCGCACGGCGGTCGAGTGCGCCAGCACGGTATGGTACGCCACGGTGGCCGCCCGTTTAAAATCCACCACATTGGGATAGTGGAAGTCGTACAAATAGCCGCCTTCCACCGGCACAATCGGCTCGTTAAAGGTAAACCAGTGCTTCACGCGGTCGCCAAACAAGGTAAAACACGTTTGCGCGTACCGACCAAACGCCTCTACGACGTCGCGATTTTCCCAGCCGCCTTTCTCCTGCATGACCATCGGCATATCAAAATGGAACAGCGTAATAAACGGCGTGATGCCCTGCGCCAGTAGCTCGTCGATGACGTGATTGTAGAAGCTCACCGCTTGTGGATTCACCTCGCCTACGCCGTCTGGAATGAGCCGCGCCCAGCTTAGCGAGGTGCGAAAACTGTTATGTTTTAACTGTTTCAGTAGCGCGATGTCTTGCTTCCAGTGGCGATAGAACGTTGAGGTTTCCGCTGGACCGACGCCCTGGTGAAAACGATCAGGCTGGCGCTCGAACCACACATCCCACGTGGTCTGGCTTTTACCGCCATTCAGACTATCCCCTTCGGTTTGCAACGCTGAGCAGGCGCTGCCCCACCAGAAGTTATCGGGAAAACGGTATCGCATTGTCGTACTCCTTGATCGCGTAAATTCGCTCCAGAATACGCGGTTTTAGCGAACAGAAACCGGTTACAGTCCGCATTTTCGCGACCAAAAAGCGGAAAAGCTGTGCTACATCTCCGGGCATTCCACCTTGCCGAGAGCCTGCCAGTAGTTATGCTGATTGTTGCGCTCTATCGCGATCATCGCCTCCCGAATATGCTGCTGGTTCCCCTCGCTTGCCATGATTTTTTTCTCCCAGGCTTCATCGGTTAGCGCGCCTTTGGGCGTACACATTTTGCGCAAATCCTTTAAAATCGTATTTTTTTCATGCGCCGACTGGAGTGAGCTAAACGGAGAGTCGGCATACGTGACGCCCGGTAGCGCGACAAGCGCGGCAATAAGCAGAAGCGTTTTTCGTTTCATAAACGGTATCCTTATCGGTTTGCACTTTTTCAAGAGTAAGTGTAGACCGTGCGACGTTCACTCATCGGGGCGTGCTATCCGTTGGCGTTGAAGTCAGGCAAAAGTGGGAAGGCGGTTTCTCGCTGCGCCTTCACTTTCTTGCGTGGCAGAATAGTGTATGTTCTGACTACTCTTTTATTTCGTAAGCGGTAGTGTAATGAGACGTATTGAGATCGTACTGGGAGAGCTGGAACGGCTGACGCGCGGGCTATGCCTTGCCGATTTGGCGCAGGAGACGGCGTTTACGGCGGAGGCGATAGGTTTCAATCTTGGGCTGGCGCGTAACTCCGTCAGCAAAGATCTCAATCAGTTATGGAATGACGGCCTGGCAATCAAAAGCCGTGGCCGCCCGGTCTATTTTCTGCATCGCCAGGCGCTGGAAACGTTGCTGGGACGACAGCTGGAAGAGTCTGAACGCGAGGTGCGGTCGGTGGCGGATGTGCTGCCGCATGAAGAGCATTACGCGCCCGACGATCCGTTTACCAGCCTGATTGGTTACGATCGCAGCCTGCGCGATGCGGTAGAAAAAGGCCGTGCGGCGGTGCTCTATCCGCACGGTTTACACGTTCTGCTTACCGGGCCGTCCGGCGTCGGTAAAACCTTTTTTGCGGAACTGATGCACCGTTTCGCCTGTGAACAGGCGAGCGGCGCTATCCCGCCGCTGGTCTACTTTAACTGCGCGGAATACGCCCATAACCCGGAACTGCTCTCCTCGCATCTGTTTGGTCATCGGCAGGGGGCGTTTACCGGCGCGAATGAACATAAAACAGGCCTCGTGGAGCAGGCGGACGGTGGTTATCTGCTGCTGGACGAGGTGCACCGTCTGTCTTATGAAGGGCAGGAAAAGCTGTTCTCTATTCTGGATAAAGGCGAGTACCGTCCGCTTGGCGTGAGCAGCCAGCCGCGATCAATTTCGGTACGCCTGATTTGCGCCACTACCGAGCCGGTCGGGTCGGCGCTGTTACGTACTTTCCAGCGGCGTATTCAGGTATGCATTGATTTGCCGGGTATTCGCCAGCGCTCCGTTGAAGAACAGATCGAACTGATCGTGGGGTTCTTACAACGGGAAAGCCGCAAAATAGAACGCACGGTCAGCATTGATAAACCGTTGTTGCTCTGGTTGCTGAATAAACCCCTGGAAGGCAATATCGGTCAGCTTAAAAGCGATATTCAGTTTCTCTGCGCTCAGGCGTGGGCATCGGGAATGACCGAGCATAACGACACGCTACAGCTGGATAAGCGGCTGGCGGAAATGTCGGTTAACCCGACGCCGGAACAGCGTCTATTGGTGGATACTCTGTTTGAGGGTAAAGCGCGGCTAAATATAGACGCGCGCACGCTGCCCGCATTGAAGACGTCGCTGGCGACCGGGGCGGAAATTGAAGAGAGCGACCTCTTTTACAGCTTCCTGACGCGCGAATATGTTAATTTGCGCAACAGTAACGTCCCCCCGGCGGAGACGCTGGCGATCCTGAAAAATAAACTCAGCTCGATTTTTGAATACGGTCTCTACAGCCGCGACAGCGTGGCGCATCCGCCGCGCTATGGCGACCAGATTGAAGAGCGCGTGACGCTGCTGATTGGCTGCGTAGAGCAGGTGTTGGGTTTTTCGCTGCCGGAAAATCTGGTTAACCCACTGCGTAAACACTTCCTGGCGCTGATAGGCTACGTGCAGCGCGGCCTGATCCCGCAGCTTTACTCTTCCAGTTTGATCCTGGATCGCTGCAAAGACGAATATGACAACGCCACGCTGCTGTGTCGGAAAATCAACGAACTGCTGCATATTCAGTGTCCGGCGACGGAAGTGGTCTGGCTATGCCTGTTCCTGAAAGAGTGCCGCCATTATCGTCAGCGTATCGATGCCAGCCCCGACTGCGGGGTCATTTTGATCGCCCACGGCGCGACCACCGCCACCAGCCAGGCGCAATATGTTAACCGCGTGCTGGAGCGCGAGCTGTTCAGCGCCATCGACATGCCGTTTGAACAGTCGGTGCATGACACGCTGGAAACGCTGACCCAAATGATTCAAACCCGCCAATATCGGCGGCTTATCCTGTTGGTGGACATCGGTTCATTGATCCATTTCGGCAGTACGATCAGTAAGTTATTCCAGATAGATGTTTTGCTCATGCCGAACATCACGCTGACCAGTCTGCTGGAAGTCGGGCTGGATTTAAGCTATGAAACCAGCGACTTACCACAGTTGACGGCGCTCCTGCAGAGTAAAAATATCCCCTGCCAGCTTTGTACGCCGCAGCAGGAGAACGGCGGCAAAGTGCTGGTCATCTCCTGTATTACCGGCATGGGAACGGCGGAAAAAATCAAAAAGGTGTTGGAGGAGAGCTTTGGCGAGCTGATGTCGCAGGACACCAGGATGGTGATCCTTGATTATAACGAGGTACGTAGTCTGGAGCGCGTTCAGCAGGCATTGAATGCCAGCGAGCGGCTGGCGGGGATTGTCGGCACTTTCCAGCCGGGGTTGCCGGATATTCCGTTTATTTCGCTGGAAGAGCTTTTCTCCGAACAAGGGCCGGAACTGGTGTTGAGCCTGTTAACACCCGATCTGTCCAACGCTGAACGCCGTCTGGAGATGGAGCGCAGCGCCATGCGCTTTATCAGCGCGCTAACGATGGAGAGCATCATCAACCATATTTCCGTGCTTAACCCGCAGCGTATTCTGAAAGAGATGGAGGGCGTTTTTAACCATCTGACGTCTTCGCTTTCCCTGAAACCAAGCCGCCAGGTGACACTGCGCTTCCTGATCCACTGCTGCTGTATGGTAGAGCGTATTGTGATTAACCGTAAACCGTTACAGATGGCGCTGGAAAGTCAGCCGAATCTGGACGCGCGCGCGTTTAGTGTCATCAAATCCGCTTTTCTGCCGATCGAAGACGCCTACGCCATCCGTTTATCGGATGCGGAATATTTTTATATCTACGAACTGCTCTATAGCTAATCCTTTTACTGGCGGGGCTTCGCGCCTCGCCAGACCTTTCTTCTTTCTCGCGTGACACAAATTCTGGCACAACCTTTGCTCTTCTGATGATGCGTTATGCCGGATAGCGGCGTAAACGCCTTATCCGGCCTAACGGGAGCGTTCTGTAGGCCCGGTAAGCGCAGTACCACCGGGCAATATATGCCGGTGTTCTCATGTAATTGCGCCAGGAGGCCATTTTGACTACCACACAACCGTTGCCCCACATCCTGCTGCTGAC
The DNA here is from genome assembly GCF_043357055.1 of Salmonella sp. SJTUF15570. Taxonomy (NCBI): domain Bacteria; kingdom Pseudomonadati; phylum Pseudomonadota; class Gammaproteobacteria; order Enterobacterales; family Enterobacteriaceae; genus Salmonella; species Salmonella sp. SJTUF15570. The sequence continues at coordinate 40,688 of NZ_JBEUKJ010000011.1, forward strand.
GCATGGCGGCTGGGGACAATCGCTTTGCAACAGCCTGCGTATGGTCACGGGCGAAATTAAAGGCGTGACGGAAATCGCGCTAATGCCTGTCGATACGCTGGGCGAGTTTTATCAACGCGTCGAGGCCGTGGTGAAAACGCTGCCGGAAGGCTCGCTGATCCTGACGGATTTTGTCGGCGGCACGACGTCCAACGTCGCGGCGCGGCTAAGCGCCGATTATCCGGTGGCGGTGATCGCCGGACTGAATGCGTCGCTACTGCTGGAGGCGCTGGACAGGCGCGAACAAGGGATGCTAACCGCCTGCGTGGACGAGTTAGTTGAGGCCGGGCGCAGTAGCTGCCTGGATGTGGTCGCCCATGTACGTCAGCTACAACAATCACTCTAAGGAAAACATCATGGCCAATATCGTTTTATGCCGCATCGACAGCCGTCTCATTCATGGGCAGGTTGTCACGAAGTGGGTCGGACAATCTCAGGCGAACCGGATAGCCGTTGTGAGTGATGAACTGGACGCCGATCCGTTTATGAAAAATATCTACCTGATGGCGGCGCCGCCAAATATCAAAGTGGATTGCTTCGGCAACCAGAGTTTTGCCGCCGCATGGAAAGAAAATCAGCTTGGCGACGGTAACGTGCTGGTGCTTTTTCCCTCACTGGCGGCGGTGCAGGACGCCATACAACTGGGCTTTGACGTCACCCGCATTCAGGTTGGCGGTCTCGGCGGCGGGCCAAACCGCAAGGCGGTTTTTCAGAATATTACGCTGGATGAAAAAGACGTCGGCATTCTTAACGACCTGAAAAACCGTGGCGTTCAGGTATTTTTCCAGACCATTCTGGAAGATAAGCCGCAGCCGCTCGACGATATCCTGAAAAAATTCTAACCCTTTAATAGACACAAAATCATTCTGGATGCATCGAGGCGGCAACTGAGTGAATCCCCTGGAGCTTACTAAAGTAAGTGACTGGGGTGAGCGAAGGCAGCCAACAAAGAGGCAGCCTGAAGGATGAAGTGTATAGGATAACACTATGGATACCTTACTTTTTGCAAGCCTGATGGGGTTGTATTACTGGTTTGCCCGTTTACGCCTCGGCTACACCTTCTCCGCGATGCTGTTACAACCGGTGGTGATCGCGGTATTTGTCGGGCTTTTGCTTGGCAATATGCAGACTGCGATGATCATCGGCGCAGGGATGCAGCTCGTTTATTTGGGCGTGACCTCAACGCCGGGCGGCAACGTGCCGTCGGACCCGGCGCTGGCGGCCTGTATCTCCATTCCTATCGCGGTGAAGGCCGGTATGGACCCAAACCTGGCGATCGCGCTGGCAATCCCGTTTGGCGTGATTGGCGTGTTTCTCGATCAGCTTAGGCGCACGCTGAACGCCGCCTGGGTGCATATGGCGGATAAACACGCGGAAACGGCAAACATGGCGGGCATCATGCGTTGCGCCTTTCTTTACCCGGCATTGCTGGGGCTGGTGCTGCGCTTCCCGGTGGTCTTTGCCGCTAACTACTTTGGCCAGGATGTGGTGGAAAGTTTCCTTAAACTGATGCCGCACTGGTTAACCCACTCCTTTGAAATCATGGGCGGCATTCTGCCGGCGCTGGGCTTTGCCATCACCATTATGGTGATCGGTAAAAAGAGCCTGTTGCCGTGGTTTATCGGCGGGTTCTTCGCGGTGTTATACCTCAAGGTCGACATCATGGCGATGGCCATCTTCGGCACCTGTGTCGCCTTCCTGATTAAAGGCCTGGCGAAAAATGAAGGAGTAGCATGATGAGCAGTGACGTAATGCAACATGAACTGGTTGAGCGCGCGCGGGAAAGCGGGGCGCTGACCAAAGCAGATATCACCAAAGCCTGGTTTATCTACTGGCTGGGCGCCGAGGTTTCCAGCTCCTATGAGCGCTTACAAAGCCTGATTTTCTGCGCCTCGATGACGCCGATCATCAAAAAACTTTACCCACAAAAAGAGGAGCAGGTAGAAGCGCTAAAACGCCACCTTAACTTCTTTAACTCCGAGCAGACCTTCGGCGCGGTGATTCAGGGCATCTCTATTGCCATGGAAGAACAAAAAACGCGCGGCGAGCCGATTAACGACTCGTCTATCACCGGCATTAAAACTGGCCTGATGGGGCCGCTTGCCGGGATGGGCGACTCGATTATCTGGGCGGCGGTGATGCCGCTGTTGATAGCGATCTTTATTCCGTTCGCGGCAAATGGCAGCGCGATGGGCGGTATTATCCCGCTGATTCTCTACCCGGCGATCACCCTGGCGATCAGCTACGGTATGGTCCACAAGGGATATACGCTGGGGCGTGATTCGATTATCGGCCTGCTGCAAGGGGGGCGAATCAAAGAACTGATCTACGGGGCCAACGTGCTGGGTTTGATCATGATGGGCGCGCTTTCCGCCAGCTACGTCAAAATCACCACGCCGTTAAAAATTAGCGCTTTGAAAGGATCTGAAGTGGTGGTTCAGCAGATCCTCGACTCTATCGCGCCGGGCTTACTGCCACTGGCGGCGGTATTCGCCATCTACTTCTATCTGGTAAAAAAAGGGCCGCGCTACACCACCATTTTGCTGTCGATTGTCGCACTGAGCATAGTCTGTTCGTTGTTGGGAGTGCTGTAAATCATGACGCCGAATATCTATCAACAACTGGGGTTGAAAAAGGTCATTAACGCCTGCGGCAAAATGACCATTCTGGGCGTCTCAAGCGTCGCGCCGGAGGTCATGCAGGCCACCGCGCGCGCGGCTTCCGCTTTTGTCGAGATTGACGCGCTGGTGGAAAAAACCGGCGAACTGGTATCGCGCTATACGGGTGCTGAAGATAGCTATATCACCTCGTGCGCCTCGGCGGGTATTGCCATTGCCGTCGCTGCCGCTATCACCCACGGCGATCGGGCGCGCGTCGCCCTGATGCCGGACAGTACCGGTATGGCCAATGAGGTAGTGATGCTGCGCGGGCATAATGTGGACTACGGCGCGCCAGTCACCAGCGCCATTCGTCTTGGCGGCGGGCGCATAGTGGAAGTGGGGTCGAGCAATCTGGCGGCCCGCTGGCAACTGGAAAGCGCCATTAATGAAAAGACCGCCGCGCTACTCTATGTGAAATCACACCATTGCGTACAGAAAGGCATGTTGAGCATTGACGATTTTGTACAGGTGGCGCAGGCCAACCACCTGCCGTTGATTGTCGATGCCGCGGCGGAAGAGGATTTGCACGGCTGGGTGGCGAGCGGCGCGGATATGGTTATCTATAGCGGCGCGAAAGCCTTTAATGCGCCAACCTCCGGCTTTATCACTGGTAAGAAAACGTGGATTGCCGCCTGCAAAGCGCAGCATCATGGCATTGCCAGAGCAATGAAAATCGGCAAGGAAAACATGGTTGGGCTGGTGTATGCGCTGGAGAATTACCACCAGGGCCAGACGACCGTGACCGCAGCACAGTTACAGCCGGTCGCGGAAGCGATTTCCGCCATCCATGGGCTTTATGCCGATATCGAACAGGATGAGGCCGGGCGTGCAATCTGGCGTATTCGTGTGCGGGTGAACGCATCTGAATTGGGACTGAACGCGCAGGACGTCGAAGCGCAGTTGCGCGGCGGCGAGATAGCGATTTACGCCCGCAAATATCAGCTTCATCAGGGGGTTTTTAGCCTCGATCCACGCACGGTAGCCGAAGGGGAAATGGCATTGATTGTGGCGCGACTCAGGGAGATTGCAGAACATGCAGCAGATTAATTTTTATCGTCAGCGGGTAGCGATTAACGTACTGGCAAAGGATATCGCCAACGCGAAGGCTATCTATGAAGCCGCCGAAGGCCATGCGGTCATCGGCGTACTTTCCGCGCAGTTCGCTACGGTAGAAGAGGGCGTGCCGGAGGTGAAACGCTGGATGGCGGAGGTGCCGTCTATCTCGGTGGGACTGGGCGCAGGCGACCCGGCGCAGTACTACAAAGCGGCGATGATTGCCGCCCATACTCACCCGGCCCACGTTAACCAGACCTTTACCGGCAGCGGCTTCGCAGCGGGCGCACTGGCGGCGACAGGCGGCGAGCAAACACATATTAACGCCCTGGTCAGCCCGACGGGAACGCCTGGCGAGGTGGTGATTTCTACCGGCGTCAGCAGCAGCCAGGGAACGCCAGCCCGCGTTTCCTGTGAAGCGGCGGTACGCATGATGCAGGATATGGGCGCACATGCGGCGAAGTTTTTCCCGATGGGCGGCGAGAAGTCGTTACCGGAACTCTATGCGCTGGCGACAACCGCCGCCCGCCACGGCATGACGCTTATCGAGCCGACCGGCGGTATCTCACTGGATAATTTCGGTATTATCCTGCAAACCTGCCTGGAAGCAGGCGTGCCGCGCGTCATGCCGCATGTTTACAGCTCGATTATCGATCCGCAAACCGGCAATACGCGCCCCGAAGACATCATTCGGTTGATGGAGATAGTCAAAGCTCTGGTGTGAGATTTATCGCCGAAGAGCGCTGCGTTTACCGGGCCTACAGATGACGTGTATTTGTAGGCCCGGTTAGCGTTACGCTACCGGGCGATAATGCGTAGCAGGCTGGGCAAAAATGTACGTATTGCAGCCGTCAGTGATTCCCTTTCGAGCCTCCTCGCAGGGTTAAATTTTCCTGAATGCTGTCTGTATTTTTGGCGAGTACAGTGGCGTCATCTTATTCCTCAGGTGACGGATCGCCATGAAAAAAAGCCCCACGTCCACGCCTCATGATGCGGTATTCAAAACGTTTTTACGCCATCCGGATACCGTGCGGGATTTTCTCAATATTCATCTTCCCCATTCGCTAAGAATACGTTGCGATCTGACGACGTTGAAACTGGCGCCGGACAGTTTTATCGAGAAAAATTTACGCGCGTTTTATTCCGATGTCCTTTGGTCGCTAAAAACGTGTGAAGGCGACGGTTATATCTATGTCGTTATAGAGCATCAGAGTACGCCGGACGCGCATATGGCGTTCCGGTTAATGCGTTACGCGACTGCCGCGATGCAGCGCCATCTGGATGCTGGTCATAAAACGTTACCGCTGGTGATTCCCATGCTGTTTTACCATGGCGCGAAAAGCCCGTATCCCTTTTCGCTGTGCTGGCTGGATGAGTTTGACGATCCTGCACTGGCGCGTCAGCTTTATGCGACGGCATTTCCACTGGTAGACATTACGGTGGTGCCGGATAACGAGATTATGCAGCATCGACGTATCGCGATGCTGGAGCTGGTACAAAAGCATATACGTCAGCGCGACCTGATGGGATTGGTCGAGCGCTTAGCGGTACTTCTGATTACGGGAAACGCTAATGACAGTCAGCTAAAAGCGCTGTTTAATTATTTGCTAATACAGCATGGCAGCACGCCTCGTTTTGGCAAGTTTATCCGCGAGGTGGCGCGTCGTGTTCCCCAACACAAGGAGAGATTAATGACGATCGTAGACAGAATACGTGAATCGGGGCGCAGAAAAGGTAAGCGTGAAGGCGTGCAACAAGGCATACAGCAAGGTATACATCAAGGTAAGCAGGAGGAAGCCTTGCGTATTGCGCATACGATGCTGGAACAGGGGATAGATCGGCAGATGGTGCTGATGATTACCGGGCTTTCTGACGAAGAGATTAAGGCAAAGCGCCATTAAACTTTTCCCTTTTCCGCCCGGTCATCGTGATTATCAACGGCGTTAAGCGGCCCGCGCGCGTCGACGGGAATCGAGAGAGATCAGAATCACTGACGAGAGAATGAGCAGCGTGCCCAGCCAGTCCGGCAAGGTAAAACTAATCCCCAACAGCAGTAGCGACAGCAGGGCGCTGCTTAACGGTTCCGCGCAGCTTAAAATGCTGGCTTTGGGGCCACCAATCAGTTGCGCGCCTTTCAAATACAGGCTGAACGTCAGCGACGTACCGATCACCACCAGGTAGAAAAAGGCCAGAATCAGGCTGCCGCTCACCGCAAAGTGCGTTCCTTCTTTAGCGTAGAAGGGCAGCAGAATAAGGCCGCCAAAGGACATACTCCAGCCGACCACTGGCAGCGTGCCGTATTGGGCGATTAGCCTGGAAGGCCAGGTCGTATAAAAGGCGGCGGCAAATGCGGAGGCGATACCCCAGAACAGCGCGGCTGAAGAGATCGACAGCGATGTTGGATTGCCGTGAGTCACCAGTAAAAAGGTGCCGATAAGCGATGTAAGAATGGCGGTTAAGACCAGAATGCCTGGTCGTGTTCTTCGCGCTAATGCAAACCACGCTACAATAATGGTCGGCGATAAAAATTGCAGCACTGTCGCGGTGGCGGCATTGGATTTTTCAATCGTGAGCAGGAAGGTTAGCTGAACGGTGAGCGCGCCCACCACGGAGAAAATCAGCAGACTCAGGGCATCTTTGCGGTTTTTAAGAATTGAAAATATCTTATCGCCGTGCATAAAGGAGAAGGTCACCAGTATCAGCCCGGCGAATAACAAACGTATCATCGTCAGGAACTGTGACGACATACGGCTTTGCTCCATGATGTACTGCGCGCAAACGCCTGAACTCCCCCACAATACGGCGGCAATCAGGACGTTTAGCATCCCTTTTCTGGTGGAACCCATTTTTTCCTCGTCATGTTGTTTTATTTTTTTACGTGCAGGCATCATAACAGAGCTATCGTCGGTATTAAGCAGGAATTTATTGTTTAATGATTTCAGACGAGCCTGTTATTGACATAATATTGTCATTTTTTTGCCATAGGAAATATCAAACAAACTTAAACAAATCGTCACTATCCCCGCCTTTGCACTTTACAGAACATATTGACTGACTATAATAAGCGCAAATTCATTCAGGAGTAATATGTTGGACAGTCACTTTTACGTAAATCATCTGGCAAGTTAACGCACGCTATTCCTGCGCTGCTTGCCGAACCGGTGGGCAGCAATCTCCCCTTGTGACGATTGTCATCCCAATAATGTTACAACACGCGCATTGTCGCGAGGTAATCGTCATGTTCATGTTTAAACACGCTTTATTTCCTCCGCCGTCAACACGACGCTAATTGCCTCAGGGCAGAAATTTGTCGTGTGCTAAATATAGCACGTACTTATTCTTCCAGAAAAAATGGAGGAACGTATGTTAATGTTTCCTTATATTTTGAATTTACTGGCCGCTATGCTGTTGGGCGCACTGATTGGCGCGGAAAGACAATGGCGTCAACGTATGGCGGGATTACGCACTAATGCGCTGGTGGCGACAGGCGCCGCCGTTTTTATTCTGAGTTCCATGACGACATCGCCAGACAGCCCCGGGAGAATTGCGGCGCAGATTGTCTCTGGTATTGGCTTTCTGGGGGCGGGCGTCATCATGCGCGAAGGGATGAATGTGCGCGGACTGAACACTGCGGCAACGCTATGGTGTTCGGCGGGCATCGGCGTGTTATGCGGCTTAGGGCAGTTCAAAAATGCGCTGGCGGCGACGATCATTATTCTTTGTGCCAATATTTTATTGCGTGAAGCGGCGCAGCGTATAAATCAACTCCCGGTATCCGCCGAGGGAGAAAAACGTTATATCCTGAAAGTAACCTGTAATAAAGAAGATGAGAGCGCGGTTCGTCAGTGGTTACTGAATATCGTAAAAGAGGCCGCGATCTGTTTACAAGGGTTAGGTTCGGTCCCCGCTCAGGAACAGGGCTATAAAGAAATTCGTGCCGAGCTCGTGGGTCATGCTGATTATCGTAAAACGCGAGAACTGATTATATCCAGAATAGGTGATAACGATAATATCACCGCAATTCACTGGAGCATTGATAGTCAATAATAGTTTTTTATTCAATTGCAACATTACGCCAGGCGTATAAGGAGGGAATGATGGATATTCCCGAGTCGATAAAATAAAACCCACTCAAAATAGTGAGTAAGCAATAACCTTTTTTATGCATAGATAATTCTCCCGGGGCATTCACCTTCAAATCGTGAGTTTGCTATTCCCTGGGCGTGATATGCAGGAAACACTACACCTTAATTTTGGGGATTCATCATGACTGACATGAACATTGAAAACCGGAAACTCAATCGCCCGGCGTCAGAAAATGATAAGCAGCATAAAAAAGTATTTCCGATCGAAGCGGAAGCTTTTCATAGCCCGGAGGAGACACTGGCGCGGCTGAACAGCCATCGTCAGGGCCTCACGATAGAAGAGGCCAGCGAACGGTTGAAAGTGTATGGGCGCAATGAAGTGGCGCATGAGCAAGTTCCTCCGGTGCTGGTTCAGCTTCTGCAGGCATTCAATAACCCGTTTATTTACGTTCTGATGGCACTGGCAGGGGTCAGTTTCATCACGGATTACTGGCTCCCGTTACGCCGTGGCGAAGAGACCGATCTCACCGGCGTGCTGATTATTCTGACGATGGTCAGTTTGAGCGGGTTATTGCGTTTCTGGCAGGAGTTTCGCACTAACAGAGCAGCACAGGCGCTGAAAAAGATGGTGCGCACCACCGCCACGGTGTTGCGTCGTGGGCCGGGCAATATAGGCGCGGTGCAGGAAGAGATTCCCATTGAAGAACTGGTGCCGGGCGATGTGGTTTTTCTGGCCGCAGGCGATCTGGTGCCCGCCGACGTTCGACTGCTGGCGTCGCGCGATCTCTTTATCAGTCAGTCAATTCTTAGTGGTGAATCATTACCCGTAGAAAAATACGATGTTATGGCTGATGTGGCAGGTAAAGACAGCGAGCAATTGCCTGATAAAGATAAAAGCCTGCTAGATTTGGGCAATATCTGTCTGATGGGAACCAATGTAACCAGCGGCAGAGCGCAAGCGGTCGTGGTCGCGACGGGAAGCCGTACCTGGTTCGGCTCGCTGGCGAAATCCATTGTGGGTACGCGTACCCAGACGGCTTTCGATCGCGGAGTCAACAGCGTGAGCTGGCTGTTGATACGCTTTATGCTGATCATGGTGCCGGTTGTCCTGCTGATCAATGGTTTCAGTAAGGGAGACTGGGTAGAGGCTTCGCTGTTCGCGCTGGCAGTTGCGGTGGGGTTGACGCCGGAAATGTTGCCCATGATTGTCAGTTCCAACCTGGCAAAAGGCGCGATTGCGATGTCGCGGCGCAAAGTGATCGTCAAGCGCCTGAACGCTATTCAAAACTTCGGCGCGATGGATGTGCTGTGTACAGATAAAACCGGCACCTTAACCCAGGACAATATTTTTCTGGAGCATCATCTGGATGTGAGCGGTGTAAAAAGCAGCCGGGTATTGATGCTGGCCTGGCTGAATAGTAGCAGCCAGAGCGGCGCCCGGAATGTGATGGATCGCGCCATACTGCGTTTTGGCGAGGGGCGAATCGCACCATCGACAAAAGCGCGCTTCATTAAACGCGATGAACTGCCATTCGACTTTGTACGTCGCCGGGTATCGGTACTGGTGGAGGATACGCAGCATGGAGACAGATGCCTGATCTGCAAAGGCGCCGTTGAAGAGATGATGATGGTAGCCACCCATCTTCGCGAAGGCGATCGTGTAGTGGCGCTGACGGAAACACGCCGCGAGCTGCTGCTGGCGAAAACCGAAGATTACAATGCGCAGGGATTCCGTGTATTGCTGATAGCGACACGTAAGCTGGATGGCTCCGGGAACAATCCGACATTAAGTGTGGAGGATGAGACCGAACTTACCATCGAAGGGATGCTCACTTTTCTCGATCCGCCGAAAGAGAGCGCCGGTAAAGCGATTGCCGCGTTGCGGGATAACGGCGTGGCGGTCAAAGTCCTCACCGGCGATAATCCGGTCGTGACGGCGCGTATCTGTCTGGAAGTGGGTATTGATACGCACGATATCCTGACCGGAACCCAGGTTGAGGCGATGTCGGATGCCGAACTGGCGTCTGAAGTGGAGAAACGCGCAGTATTCGCCCGGCTGACGCCGTTACAAAAAACACGTATTTTACAAGCGCTACAGAAAAATGGTCATACCGTTGGTTTTCTTGGGGATGGGATCAACGACGCGCCCGCGCTTCGTGATGCGGATGTGGGAATTTCCGTCGATAGCGCCGCCGATATTGCTAAAGAGTCATCAGATATTATTCTGCTGGAAAAAGATCTCATGGTGCTTGAGGAAGGCGTTATCAAAGGGCGGGAAACCTTTGGCAATATCATTAAATATCTGAATATGACCGCCAGCTCTAATTTCGGCAATGTTTTTTCGGTACTGGTAGCCAGCGCGTTTATTCCATTTCTGCCGATGCTGGCGATTCATCTGTTGATCCAGAATTTGATGTACGACATTTCGCAGTTGTCGTTGCCGTGGGACAAAATGGATAAAGAGTTCCTGCGTAAGCCGCGGAAATGGGACGCGAAAAATATTGGTCGTTTTATGCTATGGATTGGCCCAACGTCTTCTATTTTCGATATCACAACCTTTGCGCTGATGTGGTACGTCTTTGCGGCTAATAACGTAGAGGCGCAGGCGCTCTTTCAGTCCGGCTGGTTTATTGAGGGTCTGCTCTCGCAGACACTGGTTGTGCATATGCTAAGGACGCAGAAAATACCGTTTATCCAAAGTCGGGCGACGTTGCCGGTATTATTGACGACCGGCTTGATTATGGCGATAGGCATTTATATTCCATTCTCACCTCTGGGCGCGATGGTTGGACTGGAGCCGCTGCCACTGAGCTACTTCCCGTGGTTGGTGGCGACACTATTGAGCTACTGTCTGGTGGCGCAAGGCATGAAGCGCTTTTATATCAAACGCTTTGGCCAGTGGTTTTAATGATGTTTGAGGATCGCCCAGATGAATCGCTCACCCGATAAAATCATCGCGCTGATATTTTTACTGATTAGCCTGTTGGTGTTGTGTTTAGCCCTCTGGCAAATCGTTTTATAACGAGGTGACGCCATGCAAAAAAAAGGGTTGGACAAAATTTTTTATCAGGTTGTCCTGATAGCAATCATCCTGATTTTACTGACTATCTGGATACGATAAGCTGCTGTTGGCGAGCCCCGCTTAAAATAAGAATCGATGTAGTTGTTCTTTTTATGGTGGGGCGCTATTTTCATGGTATCCCACATCAGAAGGGCAATATCATGAATAATCGTCGTGGTTTAACCGCCGTCCTGGCGACGTTGATTACGTTTTCCCTGAGCGCTACGCCTGTGCTGGCGAATCCGGGAAATGGCAATGGCGGCGGACATGGTAATAACGCGGCTAATCAGGGTAATAACGGTAACGGACATAAAGGAAATGCCGGGCAAAAAACGGAACACCGTAAAAATGGCGGTAAACCGGATCACGTCGAGTCGGACATTAGCTACGCTGTCGCCAGGCAACTGGCAGTGAATTTAGGGCTGACGGGTTATCAGTCTTTACCTCCGGGGATTGCGAAAAATCTGGCGAGAGGAAAACCGCTGCCGCCGGGAATCGCTAAAAAAACGGTGCCGGAGTCTATGCTGGGACAATTACCTTATTATCCGGGCTATGAGTGGAAAATCGTTGGGGATAATCTGGTGCTGATCGCGCTCAGTACCGCGGTGGTCACGGCGATTATTAATGGCGTATTTGATTAAGAGCCTATCCCACCAGGCGTTATTGGCGCAGCCAGTTTGGACACGGACAGCGCGCAAAAACCGGAGCGTACACGTAGTACGTGAGGTTTGACTCGCTACGCTCGCCCTTCGGGCCGCCGCA
>NZ_JBEUKJ010000011.1:52357-134125 GCF_043357055.1 Salmonella sp. SJTUF15570
AGCGGCGTTCAAAACGCTAACGCGTTTTGGCGAGCACTGCCCAGGTCCAAAATGGCAAGTAAAATAGCCCCATTAAATGGGGCTATTTAGTCTCTTCAGGGCGTTATTTATGCGCGTTGAGAATCCAGCAGTTCATTATTTTTTACTACTTCCTGCGCTTTGGTATAACTTTCAATCAGTAGCTGATAGGCCGGGAATATTTTGGTATATACATCCGCCCATTCTGCGGCATCTTCCCGATTCCAGGTACGTTGCAGCTCAGAGGCTACCGCCGCGGTATCCATTGGTACTACGCCCGCCTGCACCACGCGGGCCATCGTAATTTCCTGCGCCATTTTACTGTACGTACCGGAGGCATCAATTACCGCAAATACCTTGTACCCTTCCGCGACGGCGCTGATGGCTGGAAAAGCCATGCAGACACTGGTAATAGTACCGGCGATGATCAGCGTTTTACGGCCTGTCGCTTTTACCGCTTGTACAAAATCGGCATTATCCCAGGCATTAATTTCCCCTTTACGCGCGACATATTGCGCGTGGGGCGCATTCGCATGGATTTCCGGAATCAGCGGACCATTTGGTCCCTGTGGTACGGATGCGGTAGTAATGACCGGCATATTGCATAAGGTAGCGATCTTAGCCAGCGCCGCGGCGCGCGCGCGTAATTCCGGCATCGGCATGTCGCCGACGGTCTGAAACAGGCCACTTTGGTGGTCAATCAGCAGCATTACTGCGTCGTTAGCATCAATGGCAGGGCGTTGACCGTTAAAATTCGCGGGTGTAGACATAATTCATTCCTTGTTGTTGCCTTTCACTGATAATCACTATCAGTGTTAAAGTCATTAATCGCCGGGGCGATTTCCGTTTTTAAGCTGATGACAGTAATCCGTTGCCGATCCTGGATTACCCTGGTGAGTTCTTTCTGAAGGAATATTCATCGGCATCACCTTCAGTCGATTTACTTTCACGCGAATTTGTTATCACAACAATATTCATATTATGAATAAATGTTTCTATTTTACATGTCAGAGAGGATTATTGATTGAAAAAACAAACTATGTCCCTACAAATTGTTTCTGATGGATAGTTTTAAAATTATTTAGTATAAGTTTGAAATATATCAATTAAGAGTTAACTTATTTATATTAAAATAACATAAAGCACAGCTTAAATATTAAGTGCGAAGCGTGCTGCTATTAAGTATAGCTACTGTAACTCTTAATAAATTGGAAACTATCCCTACATAACGAGTGCTGCTTTTTTGGATATTACAAGCCATTATAGAGAACGCGTTCAATAAAACCCTCTCTTTCATATGATATAGATTGTCAGGATATATTTTCTCATGATTTATCTATGAGATATTAAAGCGTAGCGGCACAGTAAATTTGGCCACCTGATTAAAGGTGATATTCTCACCTCAATACAAAACAGGAGACTTAACGAACAAGAAAACCAAACGTACTTTCACTCCTGAGTCTGCTATAATGAGAAAAGCGGTGTCTACGCTTACCTGTTAATGTCTTATGCCTCTCGCTCTTCTATATGATCGGTATGTGCAGGGGACAATCCATGTCCTGCTACGCAGCCACAGCATCAGACTATACTCAGTGGTGTCTATTAACCCTCTCCAACTACGTTATGTTTTGGCATGGTAACAATGCGATGTTATGGATAATTAACGATAATATTGAATTTAATCCAGAAATGAATCGCCTGGCGTCATTATCGAGGCCAGATCTCAACATTATTCTGACAACGCCCGCCAGCCGCTGCTTGCGCCTTCTGCTGGAAAACGCCCCCTCCGTCGTCTCACAACAAACATTCTTTCAAAAAGTGTGGGAAGAAGACGGCATGGTGGTGTCGGCAAATACGCTTTATCAGAATATCTCCATTATTCGCCGCGGATTACGTACCGTTGGCGAAAATGAAGATACGCTGATAATCACGGTTCCGCGTAGAGGCTTTCAGATTGAGCCTGGCGTGAGCCTCATGACCATCCGCAAAGACTTCGCTCAGACAATAGAAAAAAAGGGTGAGACGCCGCCGCGTACGTCAGGGCGTTGGTTTAAACATTATGTACCTGTACTTTGGATGACCGGGACATTTGCTGTCGGTATTTTGCTTGGCACCATAAGCTGGCAAACCGTTCCTGATAAGGATTTTTATGATCGCTACACGCTGGTTGAAACAACCCAGGGTTGTCATTTTTTCTCGCGGAATGAAGATATCGAAAGCGGTAGCCGCTTTGCAAGCTATAAGTCAATGATTCTAAAAACCGGTATGGATTGTCAGAAATACCCATGGGTCTATTTCCCTTCCAGCAGTCGCACCCCAGCGGTTACGGCATTGATTTGTCAGCAACCTTATAAAACGCGCGGTGATACAGGCTGCGTGACGCTTTTTTTCCGCGGGGTGACACATGGGTAAAAAGGCACTGATGTTAGCCTGCCTGATGCTACTGTTTCTGGGAGTAGGGCTTGGGCATCTTGTTCATTTATATACGGAAAAGAACCGGGATCCAGAGAAATGTACGGCGCCTGTGATTGTGTTTTATAACAACACTCAGGCTAACTTGACGCTGGACTTTATGTATTCGCTGAAAAAACGCACTGGGGTGGTTTCCATCAGCGGAACGTATTACGTCGATAATAAAATGAGCGGCGTGATCCGCCGTGATGTTTCCTATGTATGGAGTGAAAATAAAGACAGCACCCATTTTATATCGACGGATATCAACAAAGTCACGCGTGACGAAACACTGTCCGATGCGGTTATCGAGACGGTTTTACCCGATTTTTATGTCTATCCAGGGAAAAGTATCAGTTACACCATCCTGACTCAGGGCCATCGTGGCTTTATGTTCACCATCGGGAAACGCCCGATATTTTTCTGTACACATTAAGCGGTTTTGGGAACCGTTCATGGAACGTATCAGCCAAATGAAAGCGCTTCCGGGTAAAAGCCGCTGAAGATCAGCGGCTCTGTTGTTACCTGAATCAGAAACTGTATTTCATCCCCAACATTCCTCGGGTATCACTATAACCTGTGTCACCCACCTGTTGCGCCACGTTACCCCATACGTTCAGGCGCGGGGTAATTTGTCCTTCAATACCCACTTTCAGTTCACCAATATTTTTCGTACCACGCATATCGCTGCTGACATCGTCCATCTTCACGCTGGCAGGCTGCGTATTATGGATCCAGTTCGCCTCCACGAACGGCTGGAACTCTCGAGATTTATTGTCATCAATAGCATTGTGGCCGTTAATATAGGCTTTTACGCCCATGCGGGTTAGCAGATTACCGGCGGTATCATCCTTGACGAGGGTACCATTGGCTTCGCGATTGTCGTCAGCCTGCACGCCCATCCATACCACCTGCGCTTTGGGCTGCAACCAGTAGCTTTGATGCGCGCTTTCACCTAACCTGAAGCTGTAACCGGCTTCAACCGAGGCGGTAATTCCTTTGGATTTATATTTCTCAGCGGCCTGATCCTGACCCATGACCTTGTTATCAAACCAGTTGTACAGCATCCAGGTATCCACATAAGCCCCAGACCGATCAATATTGTTAGCATACCAGGTGCCATAAAGGCCGACGCTGTAACCGGTGACTTGACCACGGGAATGATAGTCACTCACAGACGACTGCGTGCGGTTCTGGCTGTTGGCATAACCTGCCATTGCACCAATATGCCAACGGTCAAGACCGTCAGTGCTCCACTGTGCCAGATCGCCTCCCAGTTGTAACACATAGCTGTTGATGCGGGTTTTTAGCTGCCCGCTGCCATCGTTGAAGCGAGTATGGGCGCCGACGTTACGCATCCACAGGCTGGTGACCTTCTTCTCACCCGTCAGCATATCGGTGTACTGGGTTTCACCCAGACGGTCATGGAGACGCGTCATGAACAGCGTATTTGCCGCATAGTTGTTGGCAAGATAGCTGCCCACTTCCGGACGGAACTGATGTTCTGTTATCGGCGGTGTGTCAGATTGCCCTATGTCAGGAATGACCGGATCAGGGATGACCGGGTCTACTGGCTCAGGGTCTACTGGATCAGGGTCCACCGGATCGGGAATAACAGGGTCAGGGATAACCGGGTCTACTGGATCAGGGTCTACCGGATCGGGAATAACAGGGTCTACCGGATCGGGAATAATCGGTTCGTCCGGCTCAATGTAGCTGGTCAGATACCAGTTTTTACCTTTCTGCACCACGTTGTAGTCATAGGCTCCGGCAACAATACGGCTTGCTTTTTCGAAAGTACCGTTGGAATTGCCAGCAACGTTAACAATTTCAATACCTTCAATGGTTTGAGCCCCGGCTCCTCCAATATTATTTACCGCAACAAATGTGTTGCCTGAAGTATTGCCGAGAACCTGCAGTCTGTCCGTTTCGGAATCATCATCGTTGAGCACAGTATTAAAGACCAGCTTACCGCCGTTGCCTACATAATCTTCATTAACGGTGAGCGTTTGCCATGGTTCGCCATCTTCATGGCTGAAGTTAATGGTTGCGCCACTATTCAGCGTCAGGTCAGTGAGCGTTGAGCTGCTGGTCATATTCCAGGTCGCATCGCTCATTTGTACAGAGATAACGCCTGTGCCCGCCGTAGCGCTGGTGATGTATGATGCCCCGTCCCACCGCGAGTTGTCCGTCATATTGAGCTTAATCGTACTGTTCTGCTGCGGTAGCGTACCGCTGGCAGCGGTGGCGCCAGCAGCACGAATATCACCGTCGATGACGAAACGACCTCCTGAAGAACCGTCAACAATGCCGCCAGTTTCCGTGCTGATGGCGTAACTTTCGCTACTGTTATCGCCCGCCATAGTAATAGCCGCACCGCCTGCCAGATTAATGGCGCCTCGGGAGAGGGCGTATAAACCGGCAGGGGCTTTACTATAGGATGCAGCCTTACTGGCGCTGTTAACGCTAATAGTGGCATTCTCTCCCAAATTAACGGTAGCGTTAGTTGCATATACCGCGTGTGCGCTGGCACCGTTCACCGTAATAGTAGCGTTGTTGCCAAGCTCGGTTCTGGAGGAGGATGCTGCGTAAATCCCCGTTGAGGATACGCCGGAGGTTTCGATGGTTGCATCGTCACCCAGACGAATCAAAGAACCGCTTTGTCCGGTACGCAGCCCCTCCGAACTGTCGCCGGTAGTAACAATATGTGCACGATTGCCGACGACAATCGTATTTTTGGCACGTGACGCATCCCGCATGGCGTTAGCTGTAATGCCACGTCCCTGGCTACCTGTTGTTTTGATATACAGATCGTCGCCGACGTAAATATTGGCCGATCCGGTCCAACCCTGGCCCAGTGAGTTATATCCGGCGTTAATACCGTCACCATCCTGACCATCCACGTAGATGTTGGTACGGTCACCGGTAATAATAAATACCGGGTTATCCGGAGTATTTGCGCCGTGAGTACGGATGCCATCGACGTCTCTACCATTATTCGCGGCATTCGCCGACTGCGTCCGAATGGTCAGGTCGTTGCCAAAAATCACGCCCGGACTTCCCGTCCCGCTGTTCTGAATAACCGTGACAGTGTGTTCAAACGCCTCCGCGCCCGGCCCATTAAGCGTGAGGCCATTGCCATAAACCGGGATGGTGCCGGTGTTCCACTGATAAACGTAGTTGGGCATGGTACCGACTTTGGTGAAACCGGTACTGGCCTGAGCGGGAATAATGGCCTGTAATTCCGGCGGCAACTGGCTGACTAGCCCACTGGATGGCAGACTATCAACGTCAACCCAGGCCGCCTGGGAGGGAAATACCATAGAGGCTAACGCTGCTGATACCGCTATGGCGATGAATGAGTAATTTTGGGGGGTTGGCATTCTGCCTCCTGCATTATGGCGTAAAGCGTCTTCCACATCGCAATAATATGGAAATAATAAAAATGGAAACGGATCTATAAAATATTTGATATTATTTTATGAATGCTATGCCCTAGCTTATTTTCAAGCCGCAGCTTATGCACATAAAGTTTCTTAATATCAATATTGTCAATATTTACAATCTGCTGAATACTTATTCCTGATACAAAGCGCTTCAGTAATATAAATTCCGTATAGTTAAGCGTTCGTCCACGTTTACTGTTGGCAAGCCGACCGGTAAACAAGCGGTGCATCTTTTGCTGTTGCACAATATCATCGTCATCGGAATAAATAATTCCTTGTATTTTATTGCTTTTCAAAATCCAGTAATTGGCCAGCGGAGTTAAACTTTTGTCAGAAATCAGGACAATATGCATACCACTGTTTGCCAGACTGTCAGCCCATTGTAAATCGGTAAATCGTCGAAGATTCGGGAAAGAAAAATCAACAAAGATAAAACCGCTGGATAAATGGTTGTGTCTATCAAGCAATAACTTTTCAATAAACCCTTTTTTCAGGAAAGCATTACCATCTGGCCAGATGGAAAATGCCGCATTATGACAGTATTGCACCCGTACTGCGCTGTCAGGGAATAATTGACAGGATAAATCGCAACTAATGCAATGGACAATTTGTGAAGGCTTTCTCATCATCCTGAACGACTCCCGTCGATGTTTCTATTAATATTTCATTGGTAAATAAATGTGTCAATCCAGATAATATACCGTGCTACGGCTGTCAAAGGTCGCGAATTATTGTCAGTGTCATAAACTCCTGGAAAGACCTAAAATACAGCTTTAAGGAACCATGACAGAACCGACAGTCGTAATACATCATTTCGGATTTGTATTTCACTCATTGAGATTTTTATACAGTATCTCCAATATCATAAAAAATCTTAAAACAGCACTATTTGCTAAACCATGAGAGTGATAAATAACGGTTATCAATATCATCTGTCTGCTGCCCTCGTCACTATCGGGGTGATGTGATGAAATATAAAAGTAATTCCTGTAAACCTGTAATGAATTCTTATTATTAAAACCTAATTTAAGGTTTTTTCTTTTATTGCATTATTATTCAATGACTTAATGGTGGCATTTGTGCTCTCATCAACTTCTTATATACAAATTTAAGACTATTTTATAGAGACGCATGTAAACTTTAAGGGGGTGTAATGCTAATGCCATGAGAAAATCTTGTAACTTAACGCTGGGAGTTATACCTTGCCAATAAGTTGATCTGATTTAATTCTGATCGTGACAGTCTGAGCAACCGACAGACTTATCGGTCGAAGCAACCTCAGCTTCTGGCTTCTCTTTTCAATCGCTCATCTGATGAAAACTCTTTCCCGGAGCACATTAGTGAGAAACAGGATGTGGTCAAACCTAATGTCCATAGATGTTGTCAGTCACTTCACAAATATCCGCCTCCTGGCAGATATCTTTAACCGTTCGTCCAGCTTCGACCAACTTAATTACGGCGATGTTCTGATGCTCAGTGAGACGGGCTTTACGCATAGAGATTCCTTCGTCAGCAGATCGACGACGTGATCTCTAAATGTGAATGGCACGATTATGTGGGATACGTACAAAAAAGTTAAACTAACTGCCAGTAATATGAGTACCTGGTATAAGAATGTATACGGGTATTTTGCTGCTGAAATATAATAATGGGAGGGATTACGAATAAACAGGACGTATGGGAGAGAAAGGGTATAAAGGTAAAATGCTTGCAGTATCTAATAGATAACAATGAAAAATCAGGTAACTGAGAAACTATTCAGTGTTTAGGTTAATGTGACATTAAGTCATTCAGCCGCTACAGCACATTATCAGGATAATTTCGTCCGGATAAAACGGAGGAGTGAATCACCACAGGTTTAACAGACGCCGCAGAGTCATTTAAAATGACTTAAAGAGAGGAGCCCATGAGCGGTAAACGTTATCCCGAAGCGTTTAAAATTAAAGCGGTAGAACAGATTATTGAGCGCAGCCATTCTGTTTCCTATGTTTGCATCAAAAATTTTTTCTAAATAGCTACGCGGAATAGTAAATCTCTTTGAGGGAACCCAGTCCGGATGGTGCGATCTGATCAATCGCCAAATCAAAACAAATCACCAACCGGACTAAGCGATGCCGATCATAGCACCCATTCCCCGTGACGAACGACGCCTGATGCAGTAAGTAATCCATAAAACGCATCCGCAGGCTGACGGCCATGCTGATGTTGCATCAGGGTGACCGCGTCAGCGATGTTGCCAGAACGCTCTGCTGTGCCAGTTCCTCCGTCGGACGCTGGATTAACTGGTTCACGCAGTCGAGTGTTGCAGGACTGAAATCATTACCTGCCGGACGAACCCGTCGCTGGCCTTTTAAGCATATCTGCACGTTATTACGTGAGCTGGTAAAACATGCTCCCGGCGATTTTTGCCATCAGCGCTCAATGAATGAGCGGACACAACAATAGCGTTCTTGGTAATACACCATAATGCAGTCATTGACATTTATTTCTTTTTTAATATTATTTTATGAAATAAATAAATCCATTTAGTTTTTTTAATTTTACTTTTAAGAAAATATAAAAAAATTATTCTTGTAATCAGCTACATGATTTGAATGAACTAATTTTATACCTAAAAGTATAATATTTAATCATATATATATTTATTTTCAATATATTTTATACGGATATCCTTATTTATAGTTAACGTGAATTGTTTCTAAATGATAATACATGTGTTTTATTTTACATATTATATTTCCCTCGCTCATACTGCGCTCTCATTTAATCATAGATGACAATTTTTATTCACATTAAGGATGTATGTAATAATGAAAAAAACATTATCGTTAGCAGTTATGGTTATGGCGATGGGCGCGGGTTCTGCAATGGCTGCCGACGTTCCAGTAGCGGCTGGCCAGATCACGTTCAATGGCCAGGTCGATCCAGCGACCTGTATCGCTAAAGTTGTTGACGGCGGTAAAACCAGTATCGGTTCTGACGGTACTGTTACACTGAAAACCGTCACTCTGGCAGATATGAAAGCTGCCGCAACCGTTGCGCAAAACACCACTGGTTTGAATCCTAAAGATTTCTCTATCACCGTGGACTGCACTGGCGCTGATGCTGATCTGAAAAACGTAGCTCTGTATATGAGTTCTGCAGACTTCGCCAACAGCGACGGTACTCTGGCTAACAATACCAATATCACTCTGGGCTCAGGCATTAAAATGGCCAATGGCGTAAGTATCGCAGTACACGAAGTTGAAGCTGCCGGCGGTCTGACTCTGGTGAATATGGTTAACCACTCTGACAAACACGAACTGGCACTGGATGATACTACCCGCGCCGGTACCTATAATCTGCGCGCTTCCTACGTTATGGCTCCTGGTGTCACCAGCGATGCAGTGACCTCCGGCGCGGTCACCACTAACTCTATTTACTCTATCGTTTATAATTAATCTACACCTACCCGTGAAGATTATTTAGCGAATTGTCATGCGAGCATGCGTGCCGATATTTTTCGGTACGCTTATTATCAATAAAATATCCTGCCCATACCGCGATGGATTAATGGCGATATTTAAGCACGCAAGGAATGCTTATGTTATGTCATCTGAGAACTGCATTTACGGTCATCACGCTTACCGGGACGTTACTAAGTAATGTCGCCTGGGCTGATATTGTTATTTCAGGTACGCGTATCGTTTATCGTGGCGCACAAAAAGATGTTAACGTGCGCCTGGAGAATAAAGGCTCGCGGCCATTGCTGGTACAAACTTGGTTGGATACCGGTAATGATAATACGGAACCTGGTGCAATTAAGGTACCATTTAACGCCACTCCGCCGGTTTCTCGTATCGATCCCAAAAAAGGCCAGACGATAAAAATTATGTATACCGGTAGTCAAACTCTTCCCAGTGACCGGGAAAGTGTATTCTGGTTCAACGTACTGGAAGTGCCGCCAAAAGCTAATA
Source organism: Salmonella sp. SJTUF15570 (assembly GCF_043357055.1). Taxonomy (NCBI): domain Bacteria; kingdom Pseudomonadati; phylum Pseudomonadota; class Gammaproteobacteria; order Enterobacterales; family Enterobacteriaceae; genus Salmonella; species Salmonella sp. SJTUF15570. The sequence goes on from NZ_JBEUKJ010000011.1 coordinate 62,229, forward strand.
AAAATGAGAATTCAGCTGCGCAGAACACGCTGCAGTTAGCGTTTCGCACACGCATTAAACTGTTTTACCGCCCTCAAGGATTGGGCGATCTGGCGGGTGAGGCTCCGGCAAAGTTAACCTGGAGAATGAAGCATGAACAGGGCAAGTCCGTTGTGACCGTTAATAATCCAACGCCCTATTTTGTCTCGTTTAATAGTATTGAACTGGAGTCGACTGGTAAAAAATATATCGTCGACGGTCAAATGGCTGCTCCGCTAACTGAGACCAGTTTTACTCTCAAAACCGCGACTACGACCAGCAGTGGCAAAATTAACTACAGTTTTATCAATGATTTTGGCGGAATTATCAACGCTACAGCCTCTCTACAATAAAAATAAGAAGGATTATAACGTTGTACACCTTTATCAATTGCCCTCATCCCTTATCGCGCACTACCATTGCTATCTGCCTGGCATTGTGTGCTGTTAATAGGGGCTATGCTGCGGAAAGCATTGAGTTTGATGAAACTTTTCTAATGGGTGATGGTAAGTCGTCTATTGATATTAGCCGCTATGCCGACGGTAACCCTACACCGCCGGGGGTATACAATGTCAGCGTTTTTGTTAATGATAAAATCACAACTAATCTGGAAATTCCGTTTATTGATGTCGGAAAAAATGATGCTGAAGCCTGTATCAGCAAAAAAAATCTTGCGCAGTTGCATATTAATCAGCCTGAGAAGATAAAAAATAGCGATATTTTGCTAAAGAAAGAGGATGAAAATAGCGATTGCCTGAATCTGACAACGCTAATAGACAATTCGAATATTAGCTACGATAGCAGCGATCAACGTTTATACATTACTGTACCGCAAGCCTGGCAGAATCGTAGCTATCAAGGTTATGTCGACCCTTCATTGTGGGACAATGGGATTAATGCCGCCACTTTATCTTATTCACTCAATGCCTATCACAGTGAATATGACAATGGAAATAATGACACCTTTTATGGTGCATTTAACAGCGGTGTTAACCTTGCGGGTTGGCGCTTTCGTGCCACCGGTAACTATAACTGGGCCAAAAATGGTGGTAGTAACCTCGATTTTCAGAACCGCTACGTTCAGCGTGATATTACCGCATTGCGATCTCAGCTCATTATGGGTGAGGCCTATACGACGGGCGAAACCTTTGACTCGGTTAATATTCGCGGTGCTCGCCTCTATAGTGACAGCCGAATGTTGCCATCCTCGCAGGCCAGCTATGCGCCTATTATTCGAGGAGTTGCTAACAGCAACGCCAGGGTCACTATTACCCAGGGGGGTTATAAAATCTATGAAACTACCGTACCGCCAGGAGCCTTTATCATTGACGATCTTAGCCCATCCGGTTTCGGTAGCGATTTGATCGTTACTATTGAAGAGGCTGACGGCTCCAGGCGAACCTTTAGCCAGCCGTTTTCTTCAGTGATGCAGATGCAGCGACCTGGCGTCGCCCGCTGGGATTTTAGCATTGGACAGATGAAAGACGACAGTCTGCGTCATGAACCTAATTTGATTCAGGGATCGTTTTACTACGGTATCAACAACTATGTGACTGGTTATGCAGGCCTGCAAGTCACCGATAATGATTACTCAGCTGGGTTATTAGGTGTGGGGATTAACACACCATTTGGCGCCATTGCAGTGGATGTCACCCAATCGCAGGCGGAAATCACCGATGATGAGTCTTATGCCGGACAGAGTTACCGCCTGACGTGGAACAAACTGCTGGAGCCGACAGAGACCTCGATCAACGTTGCTGCTTATCGCTATTCTACCCGAAAATATCTTGGGCTGAGCGATGCACAACGCCTGATTGATGATGCGGCACATGGCGTGGTGAGTACGAAAATGAATACTTACGAGCGACTCAAAAATCAGTTTACCGTCAGTATCAGCCAGCCGTTGCAATTTGAGAAAGAGGATTACGGTTCATTCTATCTTTCCGGATCCTGGAGTGATTATTGGGCGGGTGAGCATAGTCGCAGTGAGTACAACGTCGGCTATAGCAAAGGGTTCAGTTGGGGGAGTGCGGGTATTACCGTTCAGCGTACATGGAACGAATATGGTAATAAAGACGATGCGATGTATATTAACTTTAGCATTCCATTGAGTAATCTTTTTGGTGGTACTTACCGCCGTTCAGGTTTTACCAGCCTTAACGCCAATATTAATACTGATTTTAACGGCACCCATATGGTGAATATGAACTCAAGCGGTAATAGCGAAGATAATTTGCTGAATTACAGTGTTAACACCGGTTATACGATGAATAAGACCGGTAGCGATCTTGCCTCAGTAGGCGGTTATGCCAGCTATGATTCACAATGGGGCAGTTGGTCTGCATCCAGCTCATTTGATACTGATAAGAGTCGACAATATTCACTGAGTACAGATGGTGGTTTTGTGCTGCATAGCGGTGGTCTGACCTTCAGTAATGACAGTTTTAGCTCCAGCGACACCATAGTGCTGGTGAAAGCGCCAGGGGCCAAAGGTGCACGTATTAACAGTAGCGGCAGTAGCGTAGACCGTTGGGGCTACGGTGTAACCTCTTCGCTGTCACCATACCGTGAAAATACCATTTCACTGGATATTGAGGACATGGATGGTGACGTGGAACTGAAAAGTACCAGTACCATTGCCGTACCGCGCGATGGCGCGATTCTCTTCGCCAACTTCGAAACCGACCAGGGGCGTTCAGCCATCATAAATATGAGCCGCAGCGATAATAAGACATTGCCGTTTGCTGCTGAGGTTTATGAAGGTGATGCGCCAATTGGCAATATGGGCCAGGATGGTCAGGCATTTGTGCGTGGTATTAACAATGCTGGTGAACTCATCGTTCGTTGGTATGAAGAAGGTCGACCGCAGTCCTGTCGCGCAGCCTATCAATTCCCGGCTCAGCCAGCCACTCTACCGGGGAGTCAGACATTGGTGTTGAGTAATGTCATCTGCCGTATCTCCAACCGTAACTAAGATGGAATAGATCATGAAACGGAATAAATCTGTACTTACCGCACCATTATTGGGGCTGATATTACCACTAGCCAGCCAGGGGGCTGCGACCCCTACCGAAATTAATGTTGATTTTACCGCAACGGTGATTGAGACCACCTGTAATTTTATTATTGATACTGCCGTCAGCCCGGCTGTTAAGGAAAATACGCGTAATAGTCAGTATACATTGACTATACCTAATGTTTCTTTGGATAAAATCATTAGCGAAGACCCTGCGGCGCAGTCTAATTTTACGCTGAAGACTGATAATTGCAGCCCTGGGATTTCTGCCATTAGCACAAAAATCACCAGTTCCGCAGGACGCACTGGCAACCTGATTAACAACAGTCTGTCAAACAGTACTGCGGCAACTAATATCGGCATGGGTTTTAAACGCCAGAGCGATAGCGGTAATAACTTTATTACTCCGGATAACGCCACGACTATCACATGGAGTTCTGATGAAAGGTCAGCAGGTTTACCCTTGACCGTTGCCCTGCGCATCGTTAACAGCAGTGGTACAACGTCTACCGGTGAGTTTGAGTCTACCGCCACCTTCAACTTCACCTATAACTAACAAGGATGATGATAATGAACAGGAAATTACTCGCCGGGATGGTTTTTGGTAGTTTATTAAGCACAGGAGTTGCTTCTCCAGCCTGGGCCGGAACCTCAACCCTTGATCTCAAAGTAAAAAGTACTATCGAAGTAGGTACCTGTACTGCGGCTATCTACGACGGTACCACTCAAACCAACACTATCGCACTGGGTAACGTGCCAGTTTCACAGGTAGTGAACTATCAAAGTAATGCAGGCAAAGCTTTTAAAATACGTTTTTCTGACTGTTCTGGTTTGCCAAACGGCAAGGCTAATCTGAAAATTGTTAAGCGGGCCAATGGCTGTGCAGGGGGCAACTCAAACCAGGCTGGTTTTGCCAATAGTACAGCCGCTGCAAGTGGTGGCGCTACGGCTACGGCCCTGGAGCTATGGACGGGTAGCTCGGCAGGTCAGGGAACGCAGTTCCACTGCTACACGCCGGACACCACCACACAGGAGATTAATGTCTCAGCAGCAACAGGTTCTACTACGGTTGATTATGATATGAGCGCCAGGTTAGCCATGCCGTCGGGTAAATCCCTGGCTGATATTCAGGCGGGGTCATTTCTTGGTGAAACCACCTTTATTATCTCTTATAACTAAGGCTCTGGAATAGCCATGCTGACGCGCAGACAGTGTTATTTTCTATTTTGTTCAGGGCTGGCAACGGCCTTTTTATCGCGACCGGGATACGCCGACCATAACGTCGATGTGACTGCAACGGTGATTAATAATACCTGTCGGTTGGAAGTCAATGATAACGGTGTGGTGCGACTGCCCACCGTTAAGCTGGACTATTTCTCGAATGAGATTACAGCTGAAACTGATTATGCCGGGGGGCAAAACTTTACTCTGCGTCTGGTTGATTGTCCGGTCAGCGATGATAAGATTTCTCAGGTGTTATTTACCTTTTCCCCGCAACAGGGGGCCTTGCCTGCGGATAACTTACAGGTATTTGCTAATGAGTTGGCGCAAAATAACGATGGTGCGAAAAATGTTGGCGTGGTAATTTTTTCCGCTCAGAGCAACGCTACACGTTTTAATGTGCTGGATGTCAATGGGATGTCAAAAGCTATCTATAGCTTGCCGGATAGCAATTACAGTAATTCACAGTGGACATTCTACGCCCGGATGCAAAAAATTGTCAGCATGGAAGATGTGTCATCAGGGCTGGTAACTGCCAGAGTGCTGGTGAATATATCTTACCAGTAAATAAAAACAAGGATGATAAAATAATGACGATTAAATTTCGCATGTTATGTCTGTTGTTGTCGACTCTTTCTTTATTTTCACCAGCCTCCTATGGATGGTCTGTTTTTGTTGGAGATTATGGCAACGTAAATAGTAGTAATATTTCAAGCAGCATCAGTGATATCACTGTAGATTTCAACCCGACAACTTTTGTAAAACCTCTGGCAATGCATGAAGGAAACGGTTTACGGGAAATTGCTGTGACGGATGCTGCAAGAGATCTTGATCCTCATACCGGCCTGAGTTGTAATAAAGATGGTAACGAAGGTCAGGCTGATTTGCATCATGGGTATATCGATTCTGGATTAACTTATAATGGCAATAAGCTCTGGAAGACAAATATTACCGGGCTCTATTTTGCTCTTGAATTTACTAATATTAACTTTGGTGGTCAATATTACAGTGAGCAATTTTGGGTCAACTGGGCCAGCGGTGATAGTGCAGCTAAATCCTTTAATATGCATACTATAATGGGGGCCGATCAGCGTACAAAAAATGGAATGTGCGATAGGGCTACCAACTGGAAGTATTATGCCTATGGTGGCATTGTTTTATGGATTAAATATCATATTTATATTGATGATAAATTTAATCCTAATGGCGCAACATCCCTCCCCATCACTTTTCTGAAAAGTAGTATATATGATCTTAAATTTAATACACCGTACACCTCAGATGCTGCACAACATTCTGTGAGCTACGTGTTCAATAGTGGTACACTAAATATCAATTATCCAACCTGCACAGCCAGTGCCGTTACCGGTGAGGGCGTTAGTAATGCCACCGTGCCGTTTGGACGTGTTTCTGCTGAAGATATTGTTAATGGAAGCACAACGATGCAGAAAACATTTTCTATTGAACTCAGTAACTGTAAGTATGTTAAAAACCTGAATGTGACGCTGGATTCTACCAATATTGGTACAAAAGATAAAACTTTACTAAGTAATACATTGACGAGTAGTGCTGCCAGTGGGATTGGTGTAATGATTGAGGGGGAGAAGAACCCACTCAGCACCAGCGACTGGACATTGCTCAAGCCCAGAGACAGTACTTCAGTTTATAAATTTACCAATACACCTGATTATACCAACAGCGATATTGGAAATAGTACCCAAACAATGAATTTTCGGGCTACCTTAAAACAGGATGGCAGTAATGTTATCAATGCAGGTGAATTTAAAGCTACGGGTAGATTTACCATCAACTATCCATAATATCTTTACCTGTAGATCTACTACTGGGGCAGGAAACATATTCGATAGAGCCCGGTGTTAGATCTTTTTCATAAAGATGGTCGTTCGGTATGAATGACCTCTTTATTGTATATAAATTCCAGGTCGCTATGGGGTAAATTCTTTGTCACGATTGATATGTATATGCATGTAGGCACCACAATAGGTTGGCTTATAACAAATAATGGCTATGTCAATAACCGGATTGCTACAAACCAAAAATAATATCATATGGTTATTGACGTCAATGGTTCAATCAGCCTGATAAGCGTGCGTTGGAATATCATGAGTAAAATAGAAAGAAATATATAGAAGTTAAATAATATACCGCCTTTAGAGTATATTTCAATTTATCGTGCTCAGAGATTATTGAATTGTGAGCCAGCAGATTAACTTCATCGGCATGATATTGGTGCAATAAATCGTTGTTTGAGGATAGCAGAAACAAATGGGGTATTAGGGTGTGTCCTTAACCTAACAATCGCCTCAAAAACAATTTGATGGCTCCCGGTTTTAACATGCACTGGTAGTTTCTTGCCGTTTTCTCTGAACGTGTCGCTGAGGCGCGCAGGTAAATCCCGCCATGGAGCGCCTGAACAAAGCACCCAAAATATGCCATTCATAACATGTCGATGAGCAAAGTAAGGACGTCCACCTCTGGAAGAGCCCCTTTCAGGTGGCAACATAAGGGAAATGAGCGCCCACGCTTCTTCAGGGAAATCGTAACGAGCCAAATTCAGTGACGCTTTGTAATCAAATCATGCGTCAGATTGTATAAAAATAGTTACGGGACACACCCTGGCTTGATGGCTTCGTTAATAGCCACATCCGGCCATGTTCCAGATGTGGGGCTTTTCTCCTTCCCCTCTATTCGGTACTTCCTCCGCCAGCACGTTGACCCCGTTGGATTCACCAGCAAAAAGAGCCCCTGCCGATAGAAAATTTGTAAGGTTTACTACGGTTTCAAAGTGATATTATTATTTGATTATTAATGATTTTTTTCTTTTGGTGGCATGTCATTTTACTTCCAATAGTTGGTATGCCCAATTGTGCCCCCAAAGGCATATTGATACCAATAGACTCCGGTTGACCTCAGAATACAAGGAATGCTTGATATATAAGGAATTATAAAGGGTTTTGTTGACGTCAGGAGAGTTCAGAAGAGGTTAATTGGCGGAAGATCACAGGAGTCGAACCTGCCCGGGACCGCTGGCGGCCCCAACTGGATTTGAAGTCCAGCCGCCTCACCGGAGACGACGATCTTCCGCGCCTCGATTGCTACATGGAGGCGCGCGCATTATAGCTACTTCCTGACGTTTCCACATCCCCTCCCGTGCTTTTTTAACTTCCCTTTCCTTCTGCCATGATCGGTTTCATATAAAGCCCCATAAAATCCATTAGTTACATTTCATCACACTTTTTGGCGCTACCCTGATCACAGAAAACAAGAATCGTAATTTGATAACCAAATAACGGAATATTCACGCTCGCAGGGAAGGTTTACAAAAACTGTAACCGGTATCAGTGAGCGTTGTGAGCGTTAAGGATGCGTAATGAAAAGTGAGATTCTCTCCGTTAAGGAGAAGATTGGCTATGGTATGGGCGATGCCGCGAGCCACATCATCTTTGATAACGTCATGTTATATATGATGTTCTTCTATACCGATATTTTCGGCATTCCCGCTGGTTTTGTTGGCACCATGTTTTTACTGGCGCGTGCGCTTGATGCCATCTCCGACCCTTGCATGGGCCTGCTGGCCGACCGCACCCGCTCTCGCTGGGGCAAATTCCGACCCTGGGTGCTGTTTGGAGCGTTGCCGTTTGGTATCGTTTGTGTGCTGGCTTATAGCACGCCGGATCTCAGTCTGAACGGCAAAATGATTTATGCCGCCATCACCTACACGTTGCTCACCCTTCTGTATACTGTGGTCAACATCCCTTACTGCGCGTTGGGGGGTGTAATAACCAATGACCCAACGCAGCGTATCTCCCTGCAATCCTGGCGCTTTGTGCTGGCAACGGCGGGCGGAATGCTTTCTACCGTACTGATGATGCCTCTGGTGAAACTGATTGGCGGCGAGAATAAGGCGCTGGGCTTCCAGGGGGGTATCGCGGCGCTCTCGGTGGTGGCGTTCCTGATGCTGGCGTTCTGCTTCTTTACCACCAAAGAGCGCGTTGAAGCGCCTGCCACCCATACCTCCATGCGTGAAGACCTGCGTGATATCTGGCACAACGACCAGTGGCGCATAGTCGGCCTGCTCACCATCCTGAATATTCTGGCGGTATGCGTGCGCGGCGGGGCGATGATGTATTACGTCACCTGGATATTGGGCAAACCGGGCGTGTTTGTCGCCTTCCTCACCACCTATTGCGTCGGCAACCTGATTGGCTCGGCGCTGGCAAAACCGTTGACCGACTGGAAATGCAAAGTGAGCGTTTTTTGTTGGACCAATGCTTTACTCGCAGTAATCAGCGTGGCGATGTTCTTCGTACCGATGCACGCCACGATCGCTATGTTCGTCTTTATCTTTGTGATTGGCGTATTGCACCAGTTAGTCACGCCTATCCAGTGGGTGATGATGTCTGACACCGTCGACTACGGCGAATGGTGTAACGGCAAACGCCTGACGGGGATCAGTTTTGCCGGCACGTTGTTCGTGCTGAAACTGGGTCTTGCCCTCGGCGGGGCGCTGATTGGCTGGATGCTGGCAGGCGGCGGTTACGACGCGGCGGCGAAAACGCAAAACAGCGCCACGATCAGCATCATCATCGCTCTGTTCACTATCGTTCCGGCCATCTGTTATCTGCTGAGCGCCGCGATCGCTAAACGCTACTACACCCTGAAAAGCCCGTTCCTGAAAACCATTCTGGAACAACTGGCGCAGGGCGCACACCGCAACGAACAAGAATTTACCCATAAAGAATTGCAAAACTAAAGGAACAGACTATGAAAATTAGCGACGGAAACTGGCTGATCCAGCCTGGCCTTAATTTGATTCACCCGGTTCAGGTGTTCGACGTTGAACAGCACGGGAATGAGATGGTGATCTATGCCGCGCCGCGCGATGTCCGCGAACGAACCTGGCAACTGGATACCCCGTTGTTTACCCTGCGCTTTTTCTCGCCGCAGGAAGGAGTGATAGGTGTACGGATGGAACACTTCCAGGGCGCTTTGGATAACGGCCCACATTACCCACTCAATGTCTTGCAAGATATCAACGTAGAGATGCAGAACAACGCTGAATTTGCCGAACTCAAGAGCGGCAGCCTGAGCGTGCGCGTCACCAAAGGCGAGCTCTGGTCTCTGGATTTTCTGCGTAACGGTGTACGTATCACCGGTAGTCAGTTGAAAAATAACGGCTATGTGCAGGACACCAATAGCGGGCGCAACTACATGTTCGAGCGTCTGGATCTCGGCGTGGGCGAAACCGTCTACGGGCTGGGAGAGCGCTTTACCGCGCTGGTGCGTAACGGTCAGACGGTGGAGACCTGGAACCGCGACGGCGGCACCAGCACCGAGCAATCGTACAAGAATATCCCGTTCTATATCACCAACCGTGGCTACGGTGTGCTGGTAAACCATCCGCAGTGCGTGTCGTTTGAAATTGGCTCCGAGAAAGTCTCCAAAGTTCAGTTCAGCGTCGAGAGCGAGTATCTGGAATACTTCGTCATCGACGGCCCGACCCCGAAAGACGTGCTGAACCGCTATACCCAATTTACGGGTCGTCCGGCGCTGCCGCCCGCCTGGTCGTTTGGCCTGTGGCTGACCACCTCATTTACCACCAACTACGACGAAGCGACCGTTAACAGCTTTATCGACGGTATGGCCGAGCGCAATCTACCGCTGCACGTCTTCCACTTCGACTGTTTCTGGATGAAGGCCTTCCAGTGGTGCGATTTTGAATGGGACCCGGTGACTTTCCCCGATCCGAAAGGGATGATTCGCCGTCTGAAAGCGAAAGGGCTGAAAGTTTGCGTGTGGATTAACCCCTACATCGGCCAGAAATCCCCGGTTTTCCAGGAGCTGAAAGAGAAAGGGTATTTACTTAAACGCCCGGACGGCTCCTTGTGGCAGTGGGATAAATGGCAGCCGGGACTGGCGATTTACGACTTCACCAACCCGCAAGCCTGCGAATGGTATGCCGACAAGCTGAAGGGCCTGGTGGAGATGGGAGTGGACTGCTTCAAAACTGACTTCGGCGAACGCATTCCAACGGATGTGCAGTGGTTTGATGGTTCAGATCCACAGAAAATGCACAACCATTATGCCTACATCTACAACGAACTGGTGTGGAACGTGCTGAAAGAGACCGTCGGCGTTGAAGAGGCGGTGCTGTTCGCCCGTTCCGCCTCGGTGGGCGCGCAACAGTTCCCGGTGCACTGGGGCGGCGACTGCTACGCCAACTACGAATCGATGGCGGAAAGCCTGCGCGGCGGGCTGTCCATCGGCCTGTCAGGGTTTGGCTTCTGGAGTCATGATATTGGCGGATTCGAGAATACCGCGCCGGCGCATGTCTACAAGCGGTGGTGCGCATTCGGCTTGCTCTCCAGCCACAGCCGCCTGCACGGTAGCAAATCCTACCGGGTTCCGTGGGCCTATGACGACGAGTCCTGTGACGTGGTGCGCTTCTTCACCGAACAGAAGTGCCGGATGATGCCGTATCTGTATCGGGAAGCGGCGCGCGCCAACGAAGCCGGTACGCCCATGATGCGGGCGATGATGCTGGAGTTTCCGGACGATCCGGCGTGTGATTATCTTGATCGCCAGTACATGCTGGGAGATGCGGTCATGGTAGCGCCGGTATTTAGTGAAGCGGGCGACGTGGAGTTCTACCTGCCAGAAGGCCGCTGGACGCACCTGTGGCGCAACGATGAAGTGCAGGGCAGCCGCTGGCATAAACAGCAGCATGACTTCCTGAGCCTGCCAGTGTACGTGCGTGACAATACACTACTGGCGCTGGGCAACAATAGCCAGAAGCCCGATTACGCCTGGCATGAGGGTACGGCCTTCCAGTTATTCCATCTGGATGACGGTTGCGAAGCGGTCTGCGAAGTCCCTGCTACGGATGGTTCGACTATCTTTACGCTGCAGGCGAAACGCACAGGCAATACCATTACGGTGAGCGGCGAAGGCGAGGCGCGCAACTGGACGCTGTGTCTGCGTAATATTACGCAGATTAGCGGTACCAAATGCGGTTCATATGCGGAAAGTGAACTGGGCGTAGTGATCACCCCGCAGGGAAATGAAGTGGTGATTACGCTTTAAATCTGAATCGCCGGATGGCGCCGTGAGCTGCGCTTATCCGGCCTACAAATGAGCAAGAACCGTAAGCCCGGTAAGCGCCATCGCCACCGGGCAAGCCCTCAATTACAGCGCTGGCTCCGTTGACGTAACTTCACCGCCGGACACCACGCCCGCTTGCATCGTCTGTGTTATCTGCTGCTTTTGTGCGTTGACCGCGTGTAATTGCCCGTTTACCGTCGGTTTCAACGGCGCATCGGCCTGAATATTGCCGCTGGCCGTGAGCTGAATATTGCCATCGCCAGTAATCGGTAATGCCGGCCAGCCCCACTGCTGTAGCACATCCATTGGTACGCCGCGTCCGTTCAGGCTGATTTGCGTCTGACGCTGCGGCAGTTGCGATACGCTGGCAGTGGCTTCCAGTATCCCTTTTCCAGTAAACGCGCTCAGATCGCTGATGTTGACCGTGCTGGCATTAGCCGTCAACGACAGCGACGGGCGGCGCACGTCCACACGGTTAAAGGTTGCCGCCGCGGCGTTGAGGGTCGCATTGCCGCTCCAGACGCCCCATTGATGATGTTGTACCAGCTCCAGGTTTGCGCCGTAGCCGTCCAGGGCGGTGATTTGCCACGGGAAGGCCGGGTCGATATCAATCACCAGATTGCGGCTGGCGCTGAATTTTTTCAGCGTCAGGCTGTTCAGCCAGTCGGGCAACGGCTTCATCCATAACTGCTTCCAGTTTTCCGGCAGCGTATACTCCAGCCCGGCGATAGCGGTATCGTCCAGAATAAGCGCTTTGCCTTCGCGTAACCAGGCGCCGGAGGTTCTGACCATACCGCCTTCCCAGCGGGTGGTGAACTGGCGTAGCGCAACGCCCTGTGGTGAAAATTCGGCGTTCAGGATTGGATCGAGCAAGTGCAGCGAGCCGTAAATAAACTCGCTGGCGTTCATCGATAATTTACCTTCCTGACTTTGCCAGTCTTCTTTGCGCAGAGTCAGATTGCGCAAACTCAGGTCAAGATCGGTGACTGCCCAGTCTGGTCCTTGCAGGCTGGAGTCCGTCACTTCAAGACGACCAATCTGCAAAGATGGAACCGTAGTAAGCGGCGCGAAAAACTCGCTCAGGGATTTATCGCTTTGTAACCGAATATCATTCAGCCGCAGATTTTCAACGACCCAACTACCATCAGCGTTACGCCGGGCGACGCCGGTTAACGCTCCGCGCGCCATATCGGCGCCAACGGTGTTTAACATCACCTGATCATGGTCGATACTGCCTTCAATAAGCACATTCGTGGCGGGAACGTCGTTTAACGTCAGCGAACCGGCGCTCAATTGGATCTGGGCTTTATTGCCCAATACCCGACCGGCTTCGGGGCGCCAGGGCATAACGCCGCCGTTAACGCGCTGGGCGCTCAACCGCCATTCGCTACCGGGACTATTGAGCGCCATATTGCGAAGTTGCAGGCGGTCGGCCTCAAACGGGAAAGGGGCGGTTTGCACTGAAATATTCAGCGTGCCGTCCTGTAACAGAATCGTGTCGACATGCAGCGGCGCGGTTAACTGGCGAATGCTCAGACCGATATCTACGGTTTTCGCGACCAGGGTAGCAGGCTGACCATCACGACCAAAGGTCACATTCTCCAGTAAAAGATGGGATGGGGCGGAAAAACGATGATCCATCACGTCGAATGTGAGGTGATAACCGCTGTTCTCTGATACCCAGTTGCTGATGTGATCTGCGCCCCAGCGCGTTTGCAGCAGAAAATAAAAGCCGAAAATCACCACTAAACAGGCGATCAGCACGTAGAGAAGCAACCTCCCAATCAATTTCATGGTCTTCCATCCCGTGAAATGCACATAGGGGATTTATGCACGATTTGCGTGCAATCCTCAAGACAGGAATGGTGAAAGAGCGTTACAGCAGCGGCGAATCGTGTCGCCGCCGCAGGGTTTTTACGGTTTTTCCGGCGGGAGAATCAGGTTCAGCACGATAGCCGTGATGCCGCCAGCGGCAATTCCGGATGAGAGCAGATTTTTCACCCATTCCGGCGCGAACTGCAGGATCTGCGGCTGTTGCGAGACGCCAAGACCCACGGCCAGCGACAGGGCGATAATCAGAATCGCGCGGCGGTTCAGCGGCTCACGCGAGACAATACGCACCCCGGAGGCGGCAATGGTGCCGAACATCACCAACGTGGCGCCGCCGAGCACCGGTTCCGGGATATGCTGCACAAAACCGCTTACCGCCGGGAACAGGCCGAGTACAATCAGCATCAGCGCGACGACAAATCCCACATAGCGACTGGCGACGCCGGTCAACTGAATGACGCCGTTGTTCTGACCGAAACAGGAATTCGGGAACGTATTAAATACCGCTGAAACAAATGAGTTCAGGCCGTTAGCCAGTACGCCGCCCTTTAGCCGTTTCATGTACAAGGGGCCGGATACCGGCTGCTCGGAGACATCAGAGGTGGCGGTGATGTCGCCGATGGTCTCCAGCGACGTAATCATAAAGACCAGCATCAACGGCAGTAACAGGTTCCAGTCAATGCCCAGACCATAATACAGCGGGGTCGGCACCATCAGGATGTCCTGTGAGACCGGCGCGTTATTCTCAGGCAACATGCCCATAAACCAGGCCAAAAGATAGCCAGCCGCCATGGCAATAACCAAAGAAGCCACGCGCAGGTAGGGATTACGCTGCCGATTCAGCAGGATAATAATGGCCAGGACGACGCCGGCCAGCAGCAGGTTTTTCGGTGCGCCAAAGGTGTTGTCGCTCATGGCGGCATAGCCGCCGCCGATGGAGGTTAGCCCCACCTGAATCAGCGACAGGCCAATAATCATCACCACGACGCCGGAGACTAACGGCGTGATAATCCGGCGCGCCAGATGTAGAATGCGAGAAAGCACCATCTCGGTGCAGCTTGCCAGCATCAGCGTGCCGAACAGCGCCGCCATCATCGTCGGGACGTCCGCGCCGCCGGTTTTCAGCGCGGTACCGCCCATAATCAGCGGGGCGACAAAGTTAAAACTGGTTCCCTGGATGGATAACAGCCCCGATCCTACCGGCCCCCACGCTTTGATTTGAATAATAGAGGCTACGCCGGAGGCGAACAGCGACATGCTGATAATGTGCTGCGTATCCTGCGCCGGTAAACCCAACGCCTGGCAGATTAACAGCGCTGGCGTGATTACCGCGACAAACATGGCCAGCAGATGCTGACAAGCGGCAAAAAGGGTTTGAGGGAGCGGCGGGCGATCTTCAAGACGGTAAATTAATTCGCTGTTTTGCGTCTGCGCAACCGGTTGCGCATCTGCCGGCTCGATGGCGTTAACGGACATCAGGGACATTCTCGTGGTGGAAAAGCGGTGATTTTATCTGACCAGATGGTAAAAGCAAACGATTGCGAGCGAATATTCTTAATATTTAAAAAAGATAAATGCACCTTTTTATATAACTTTTTGCCTTTTTCTGCTTAAAATCCATGCCGAAGACTCGCAAAGAGCTAAAAAACTGACTCAGGAAATGATTTGTGCGCACGTGTCACAGCGCACTACAGGAGCTTTAAATGTTTGAACTCGATACCTTATCGACCCTTGTCGCCGCCACGCTGGTGCTGCTACTGGGTCGCAAGCTGGTCCAGTCTGTCTCCTTACTGAAGAAATATACGATTCCGGAGCCGGTGGCAGGGGGGTTACTGGTCGCGGTTGCTCTGCTGGTACTGAAAAAAAGCGTCGGTTGGGAAGTCAACTTTGATATGACCCTGCGCGATCCGTTGATGCTGGCGTTTTTCGCGACGATCGGCCTTAACGCTAACCTTGCCAGCCTGCGCAAGGGGGGACGCGTTGTTGGCGTCTTCCTGGTCGTCGTGGTCGGATTACTGCTGATGCAGAATGCCATCGGTATCGGCATGGCGAGTCTGTTGGGGCTGGACCCGTTAATGGGGCTGATTGCCGGGTCAATTACGCTGTCCGGCGGACACGGTACCGGCGCGGCGTGGAGTAAACTGTTTGTCGAACGTTATGGTTTTGCCAATGCCACCGAAGTTGCAATGGCATGTGCAACCTTTGGCCTGGTGCTGGGCGGGTTGATTGGCGGCCCGGTAGCGCGTTATCTGGTGAAACACTCCACCACGCCGGATGGAATGCCTGACGATCAGGCCGTGCCGACAGCCTTTGAAAAGCCGGATGTGGGTCGTATGATCACCTCTCTGGTGCTAATCGAAACTATCGCCCTGATTGCTATCTGTCTGACCGTGGGCAAAATCGTAGCGCAGCTACTGGCGGGAACGGTGCTTGAACTGCCGGTCTTCGTTTGTGTGCTATTTGTTGGGGTGATCCTCAGCAATGGCCTGGCGTTGGTGGGTTTTTATCGCGTATTTGAGCGTGCTGTTTCGGTGCTGGGGAACGTGAGTTTGTCACTGTTCCTGGCAATGGCGCTGATGAGCCTGAAGCTGTGGGAACTGGCGTCGCTGGCGCTGCCGATGCTGGCGATTCTGGTGGTACAGACCATCTTCATGGCGCTGTACGCGATCTTCGTCACCTGGCGCATGATGGGGAAAAACTACGATGCGGCGGTGCTGGCGGCGGGTCACTGCGGTTTTGGCCTGGGCGCGACGCCGACCGCCATTGCTAATATGCAGGCGATTACCGACCGTTTTGGCCCCTCGCATATGGCGTTCCTGGTGGTGCCGATGGTCGGCGCGTTCTTTATCGATATCGTCAATGCGTTGGTGATCAAGCTGTACCTGCTGTTACCGATTTTCGCGCAATAATAGTTTGTACGGCGGCATTAAAGCCGCCGTGCTCACTAGGCGTTGGAATAACGTTCGGTTTCCGGCATCCAGCGCTCAATCAGCGCTTGTGCCTGCTGCGGATAACGTTCGTGAATATGACGGGCAATACGCTGAACTTCGGGGATCATGGCTTGATCGCGTAGCAAATCAGCTACTTTAAATTCGGCGTTACCCGTCTGGCGCGTGCCCAGTAATTCCCCCGGGCCGCGAATCTCTAAATCTTTTTGTGCAATCACAAAGCCGTCGTTGCTGTCGCGCAATACCTGTAAACGCTTCTGCGCCGTTTTCGACAGCGGCGATTTATAGAGCAGCACGCAGTGCGATGCGACCGCGCCACGGCCAACGCGCCCTCTGAGCTGGTGTAATTGCGCCAGGCCCAGTCGCTCCGGGTTTTCAATAATCATCAGGCTGGCGTTAGGAACATCGACCCCCACCTCAATCACCGTAGTGGCGACCAGCAGATGCAGTTCACCCTGCTTAAAGGCCTGCATCACCGCCTGTTTTTCGGCGGGCTTCATGCGGCCGTGTACCAGGCCGATATTCAACTCCGGTAACGCCAGCTTGAGCTCCTCCCAGGTGGCTTCCGCCGCCTGCGCTTCCAGCAGGTCAGATTCTTCAATCAGCGTACAGACCCAGTAGGCCTGACGGCCTTCGGTTGTGCAGGCGTTGCGCACACGATCAATGATTTCATGGCGACGGGTATCCGGAATCGCAACGGTAGTGACAGGGGTACGGCCCGGCGGTAGCTCGTCAATCACCGAGGTATCGAGATCGGCGTAGGCAGTCATCGCCAGGGTGCGCGGAATGGGCGTTGCGGTCATAATCAACTGATGCGGATGAAAGCCCTGTTGTTGGCCTTTTTCCCACAATGCCAGCCGCTGGTGGACGCCAAAGCGGTGCTGCTCATCGATAATGACCAGCGCCAGCCCGTTAAACTGCACCTGTTCCTGAAAGATAGCGTGGGTGCCGACAATCATCTGCACCTGACCGCTGGCAATAGCCTCTTGCTGCGCCTGACGCGCTTTACCTTTTTGCTTACCCGCCAGCCAACCCACTTCAACGCCCAACGGTTCGAACCAGTTGCGGAAATTATTTGCGTGCTGTTCAGCCAGCAATTCGGTCGGCGCCATCAGCGCCACCTGCTTACCATGAGCGATGGCGCGTAGCGCCGCCAGGGCGGCAACCAGCGTTTTCCCTGAACCGACGTCGCCCTGAACCAGACGCATCATCGGCACATCGAGCGCCATATCACGTTCGATCTCTGCTACCACCCGCGCCTGCGCGCTGGTGGGTTTAAACGGCAACGACGCCAGCAGCTTGTCTTTCAATATGTTGTTGGTACTTAGCGGCTGAGCGTGGTAGCGCTGCGCGCCTGCGCGAAGCGCCAGCATACTGAGATTATGCGCCAGTAGCTCTTCAAGAATAAGCCGCCGCTGCGCCGGGTGTTTGCCGGTTTCTAAATCGGCGAGCTGGAGCGTCGGCGGCGGGCGATGCAAGGTACGTAGCGCCTCCGGCAGGCTCATCATACCCTGCGCCAGTTCCGGCGGCAGTAGTTCGGCAATGGCGCAGGTGTCGAGCAACTCCAGCGCCTGATCGGTAAGCTTGCGCAGTGTCGCTTGCTTCACGCCCTCGGTGGTCGGATAGACGGGGGTGAGCGTTTCCTGAAGTTCCGGCGTGCTGAGATCGCCCTGCAGGCGATATTCCGGATGGATCATCTCTGCGCCATACTTGCCGCGCTTCGCTTCCCCGTAGGCCAGCACACGTCGTCCCGTCGCCAGGCTGTTTTTCATCGCCGCGTTAAAATTGAAAAAGCGCATGGTAAGAATGCCGGAACCGTCGCTAATCTGGCAGGTCATCATCCGACGACCACCGAAAGTGATATTGCAGTTCAGCACTTCGCCTTCAACGGTGGCGTAGATGCCAGGCAGCAGTTCGCCAATGGGGTAGAGATGGGTGCGGTCTTCGTAACGCAGAGGGAGGTGGAGCAGGAGGTCCTGCACGGTGTGCAGGCCAATTTTCGCCAGTTTACTGCTTTGCGCTGCGCCGACGCCTGTCAGGGAATTGAGCGGAACAGCGTCTAACAAGCGGCCTGACATGGTGATTACCCTGCCGCCTGCATCGTCGCCCACCAGTCAGCATCGGCGTCGATTTCGCCCTGCTGATTGACGCGAGGATAAGGCAGACCTTTACGTTTAGCGACTTTCGCCAGCACCGGATAACCACCCTCAAACAGCAGGCGCTGCTGTTCATCTTCCGGCAACATGCTATTTTCACGCAGATACATGCCCGCGTTCTGTCGCTGGCGCTGGGCTTCATAAAGAATGAGCGCGGAGGCGACGGAAACATTCAGCGACTGTACCATGCCGATCATAGGAATGATGATATCCCGATCCGCCAGGTCTAATGCTTCCTGAGTAATACCGGTTTTCTCCTGACCCATCAGAATACAGGTCGGGCGCGTGTAATCAATCTCGCGAAAGTCTACGGCCTTATCAGAAAGATGGGTTGCCAGAATCTGCATTCCCCGTCCTTTCAAATGGGCTACCGCATCGCCAATGGTACGGTGAGTTTTCACCTGTACCCAACTGTTGCTGCCCGCCGCCGCGGAAGCCATGGTGCGCATCCGGCTACCTGGCCAGATAGCATGGACTTCATGGACGCCAACGGCATCTGCGGTACGAATGATTGCAGAAACGTTATGAGGTTTGTGGACTTGCTCCATGCAGACCGTGAGATCAGGCTGACGCCTGGCGAGCATTTCGCATATACGCGCATAACGTTTTGGATTCATAGCGCTAGTTTCGGTTACGGGTGACTTTAATAACGTCTGGCATCACGCGGATTTTGCGCATGATATTCGCCAAATGTACGCGATCGCGTGCGGTAAGGCGAATAAAGGTACTATAGACGCGACCATCTTTCTCTTCAGTATTCAGGCTTTGAATATTGGAGGTGGTGGTATTAATCGCCGCCGTCAGGTTAGCCAGCGCGCCCTGATGGTTAAACATTTCCACCTTGATTTCGGTAATGAATTCCTGCTCCGTCTCTTTGTCCCATTCGACCGCCATAAATTTCTCTGGCTCTTTCTGGTATCCACGGATATTACGGCAGGATTCATGGTGGATCACCAGTCCTTTACCTGGGCTTACGTGAGCGATGATCGGGTCGCCTGGGATCGGACGACAACACTTCGCAAAGGTGATAAGCACGCCATCCGCGCCTTTAATCGGCAGGTGGCCGTGATTCGATTGCGCAACGGTCGGCACCACGGCTTCGCCTTGCTGCAGATTTTTCGCGACCACTACGCTCATCGCGTTGCCGAGACCGATCTCCGCCAGCAGATCGTCAAGCGTTGCCAGCTTCATACGATCCAGTTCGCGCTGAATATTTTCCTGCGGAATTTCCGCCAGCTTACGACTGCCGCCTAAAGCATGGTTAAGCAGACGACGGCCCAGGCTTACGGAGTCATCACGTTTGAGGTTTTTCAGCAACTGACGAATTTTAGCGCGCGCTTTAGAGCTGACGACAAAGTTCAGCCAGGCGGCGTTAGGACGTGCGCCCGGCGCGGTAATAATTTCGACGGTCTGACCGCTGCTAAGCGGCTGCGACAGCGGATAAGGCTGCCGGTCGACACGCGCGCCGACGCAGGCGTGGCCGATGTCGGTATGCACTGCATAGGCAAAATCCACCGGCGTAGCGCCAGCGGGCAGTTCGACAATGCGCCCTTCCGGGGTGAAAACGTAAATCTCATCCGGGAAGAGATCGGATTTTACGCTTTCGATAAATTCAAACGAACTACCGGCGCTCTGTTGTAGCTCCAGCAGGCTCTGCATCCAGCGCTGGGCGCGGATCTGCGCCGTGGTGCTGGTCTCACCGTGTTCTTTATACGCCCAGTGTGCCGCGACCCCCATTTCCGCCATCTGATCCATGTCTTCGGTACGGATCTGGACTTCAACAGGAACGCCGTGCGGGCCGATCATTGAGGTGTGCAAAGACTGATAGCCGTTCGCTTTCGGAATGGCAATATAGTCTTTCACCCGTCCCGGACGCGGCTTATAGAGACTGTGCATCTGGCCGAGTACGCGATAGCAGGTATCGGAGTCATGAACGATGACGCGGAAAGCGTAAATGTCCATGATCGAGTGAAAACGCTGCTCTTTGAGCACCATTTTGCAGTAGATCGAGTAAAGATGTTTTTCGCGACCGCTAACGCGACACGGAATTCCCGCCTCTTGCAAACGTCCTTCGATTTCAGAGAGGATTTTTTGGATCATCTCTTTACGGTTGCCGCGCGCCGCTTTTACCACTTCTTTAATGACGCGATAACGGTTGGGATACAGCGCTTCAAAACCCAGCTCTTCAAGCTCGGTCTTGATGTGATGGATACCTAAACGGTGTGCCAGCGGGCTGTAAATTTCGAGGGTTTCACGGGCGATGCGGCGACGTTTGTCCGGGCGTAACGAGCCCAGCGTGCGCATGTTATGGGTACGGTCAGCAAGCTTAATGAGGATGACGCGGATATCCTGCACCATCGCCATAATCATTTTGCGAAAGTTTTCGGCCTGCGCCTCTTTCTTATCGCGGAACTTGAGCTTATCAAGTTTCGACACCCCCTCTACCAGCTCGGCAACGCTTTTACCGAAAAGCTGTTCCATGTCCTGATAGGTGGCGGGGGTATCTTCAATCACGTCATGCAGCAGAGCGGCCATCAGCGTTTCGTAGTCGAGTTTCATCTCGGCCAGAATACAGGCCACCGCTACCGGGTGCGTGATATAGGGTTCACCGCTTGAACGTGTCTGGCCCTCGTGAGCGTCACGTGCAACGAGATACGCCTGCCGAAGACGCTTAATCTGGTCTTCCGGCAGGTAGGTTTGAATCAGTTGATTCAGGCTTTCAAACAGATACAAGGGCGACCCGCTTTGTGATTAACGACGACCTTCAGCAATAGCGGTAACGGCTTGTAATTCAGCGGCTTCCTGCTCTTGCTGTTCCTGGCGCTCGCGGACGTCGAGGATCTGGTTGTTAATCAGACCTTCTTCGATTTCGCGCAGCGCGATAACGGTAGTTTTATCGTTTTCTTCCGGTACCAGCGGATCCTTTCCGCCTACCTGCATCTGACGAGCGCGACGCGCGGCGACCAGTACCAGGTCAAAACGGTTACCAATTTTCTCTACAGCGTCCTGAACAGTTACGCGTGCCATACTTAAAATGCTCCACAGGTGAAGAAATGACTGGGCATGATACTGAAAGTGGGTTCAGTCTGCCAACAATTTGCTGATTAAAGCGTCATGACGCTGCTTTTGGCGGCTCATACGCAGACGTTCAGCGCGAATGATGGTTTTCAAGTCGCTTAACGCGGTATCAAAGTCGTCATTCACAATAAGATAATCATATTCGGCGTAATGGCTCATTTCTGCAACCGCTTGCGCCATTCGTTTGGCAATGACTTCTTCGCTATCTTGCCCGCGGCCGCGTAAACGGCGATCCAATTCGATCTTTGACGGCGGCAAAATAAAAATGCTGCGTGCTTGCGGCATCTTTTCGCGAATTTGCTGGGCGCCCTGCCAGTCGATATCGAGAAAAACATCAACGCCGGTTGCCAGCACTTGCTCAATGGTTTCGCGCGAAGTGCCGTAGTAATTGCCAAACACTTCCGCGTGCTCCAGAAACGCCTCCCTGCCAATCATGGTTTTAAACTCATCATGATTTACAAAGAAATAGTGCTCACCGTGCACTTCACCAGGACGCGGCGCGCGCGTGGTATGTGAAACGGAAACCTGAGTGTCATACAACGGTTGGGTTTTTAATAAAGCCTGAATCAGGCTGGATTTACCCGCGCCACTGGGGGCAGAAACAATATAAAGCGTACCTTGAGCCATGAGTATCTTACGTCTGTGATTATCGAAATAGAGCCTTGATACGGGCTTATTATACACATCGCCGTTATGCGACGTAGTCTTTGTCACACTTTTTGCGCCAGATTATTGCATTTTGCGTCCCTTTTTCCGCTTTTATCGCGTCGTTGCAGCAACCCACCAAAAAATCTGGAAAGCGGCTCGGATGATGCATTTTTACCTGTCGGTTTTTATTCACTAAAGCGCTATACCTGCCGGGCAATGTGCGCAGGAGGTCGTGATGAGATTATGGAAAAGTATGGCGTGGGGAATTTTATTGTGGCATTCGCAGAGTGGGGCGCTTTGCCCGGCCTGGCCGCCAGCAAGGGCCGCTGAAGAAATCGCCCGTTTACAGCAACAGCTCGCTGACTGGAATGACATCTACTGGAAACAAGGTGTTAGCGCGGTTGACGATAGTGTGTACGACCAACTCAGCGCAAGGCTGGTTCAGTGGCAACGCTGTGTTGGTCAGGATGTTTCATCTACTCCGGTTTCACCGCCGTTAAACGGTACAACAATGCATCCTGTTGCGCATACGGGCGTACGCAAACTCGCGGACCGACAGGCGGTAGAACAGTGGATGCGCGGGCGCAGCGAGCTTTGGGTACAGCCAAAAGTGGATGGCGTAGCGGTAACGCTGGTTTATCAAAACGGTAAACTGACCAGGGCTATTAGCCGGGGTAACGGACTACAAGGCGAGGACTGGACGCCAAAAATTCGCCTGATCCCCTCTATACCGCAGACAACACAAGGCGCGCTAGCTAACGCGGTGTTGCAGGGCGAAATCTTTCTACAGCGCGAGGGGCATATCCAGCAACGGATGGGCGGGATGAATGCGCGCTCGAAAGTCGCAGGAATGTTAATGCGCCAGGATAACGCCTCCGCGCTAAATTCGTTGGGTATTTTTATTTGGGCGTGGCCGGACGGTCCGGCAAATATGCCCGAAAGATTAAGCCAACTTGCTAAGGCTGGATTCAGTCTGACGAAGAAATATTCCTTGGTGGTAAAAGATGCCAGCGAGGTCGAGCGGGCGCGCCAGTCATGGCTGACGTCAGCGTTACCCTTTGTGACGGATGGCGTAGTGATACGCATGGCTAAAGAACCCGCGTCACAATACTGGCGACCCGGGCAGGGCGACTGGCTGGCAGCATGGAAATATCCGCCAGTAGCGCAGGTCGCGCAAGTGAGCGCTATTCAGTTCTCGGTGGGGAAAAGCGGCAAAATTACCGTAGTAGCGTCGCTTGTCCCCGTTATATTGGATGATAAGCGGGTTCAGCGGGTCAATATCGGCTCTGTGAAACGTTGGGAAGCGTGGGATATCGCGCCGGGCGATCAAATCCTGGTGAGTCTGGCCGGGCAAGGCATTCCCCGGCTTGATGAGGTCGTCTGGCGGAGTCGTGAGCGGAGTAAGCCTGTACCGCCTGATAGCCATTTCAACTCGCTGACCTGCTTTTACGCGTCGGCAACGTGTCAGGAGCAGTTTATCTCCAGGCTGGTATGGCTGGGGTCACGGTCGGCGTTGGGTCTGGACGGAATGGGCGAAGCCAGCTGGCGGGCCTTGCATCAGACGCATCGCTTTGAGCATATCTTCTCCTGGCTTGCCCTGACGTCAGCGCAAATAGCCAACACGCCAGGCTTTGCTAAAGGAAAAAGCGAGCAGATATGGCGGCAATTTAACCTGGCGCGCCGGCAGTCGTTTACCCGCTGGATCATGGCGATGGATATCCCCTTAACGCAGGCCGCATTACAAGCCAGTGGCGATCGTTCATGGGAGCAGTTATTAATGCGAACAGAGCAACACTGGCGGCAGTTACCAGTGACGGGCGAGCGTCGTGCCGGGAGAGTTATCGACTGGCGGGATAATCCGCAGATCAAAACGCTGAGCAGATGGCTGGCTGCTCAGCATATTCCCGGATTTGGGTCTTAGTGCCCTTCATGGCGGTAATAAAATACCGGCAGGCCAAGTTTAAGACGTAGCGCTAATAACCTTGCTGTAAAGCCAAACAGTAGTGTAGAGATAACGACGACATCCGGATTCATGACGTAATGTTGCAGCGCAATATAGAGCACCGCCGAGGCGAACGAAATGCCGGCATATAGCTCTTTTTGAAACACCAGTGGAATGCGTTTGCAGAACATATCGCGGAGCACGCCGCCAAAGACGCCGGTAGTGACGGCGGCTACCACGGCGATAATTGGCCCTTCGCCCATATCAAGGGCTATCTGAGCGCCAATAATAGAGAAAACCACCAACCCCAGCGCGTCAAGTACCAGGAAAAGCTTGCGTA
Source organism: Salmonella sp. SJTUF15570 (assembly GCF_043357055.1). Taxonomy (NCBI): domain Bacteria; kingdom Pseudomonadati; phylum Pseudomonadota; class Gammaproteobacteria; order Enterobacterales; family Enterobacteriaceae; genus Salmonella; species Salmonella sp. SJTUF15570. Next base: position 86,548 of record NZ_JBEUKJ010000011.1, read on the forward strand.
AATAGGGCATGACGGGGGCAACAATGGTGGTCAATACAGCGGCAGTCGCCACAATAATGACATATTCGGGATGCTTCACCCAACCCAGCGGATAGTGACCGAGCAGAATGTCGCGAACCGAGCCTCCACCAATGGCGGTGGCGGTAGCAATAATAATTACGCCGAATGTATCCATGCGACGACGACCCGCAGCGAGTGCGCCCGTCATGGCCTCGGCAGTGATGCCAATTAAATAAAGAACGTGCAACAGCATGATTTCCCCCTAATTTACTGGGGGCGAAGATTAACGATTTGTGCGCTGTATCACGATTGAGATTTTCTAAGGCATTACACGATTAATAAATTTTAGTAATGATTTTAAATTTATGATTAATAATTATTTATTATAAATATCAATAAATTGAAAGCAATTTTTGTGGTTTATTGTATGCGAGGTTTTTCTGTTTTGACTTAGATAAATTACCTGAACGGCGCCCTGGACGCGCCGCCAGTGAGTCATTTCATTGTGGCTGCTGTGCGGTAAGTTGTGTGATGAAGCGCTGGCGCGAGCGTTCCACATACTGTTGCAAGCCATTGGAATCAAAGAATGCCTGTGTATCGCCGTTGCGAAGTTGCTGTCGTTTCTCCAGTAGCCCGAAGCGGTCACCTTTGTTGGCAATAAAGATATCAACATGCTGGGCGGCCAGTGTCTTAAAGCTACCCTGAATATCAGTAACCAGGTCAGGGTAATTTTTGTTGTTAATCAGCAGATAGTCGGGCGTGGCGAGACTATCTGCGTAAATTAGCGTCTTGCCGTTGCGAAGCGTTACGCGCCAGGAGGTTGAGCCGGGTAGATGTCCAGGCGTGAATAGTGCTGTCACGGTTATCCCTCCGAGGCTGATGCTTTCCTGGTTGTGGATAATTTTATCAGTGGTGACGGGCGGGAAGGGGAGCGCATCGCCAAGCGCAAAATCCTCTCGTCCACCCCTCGCCATCTGATCGGCGTTGGGTTGGCTGGCGACCAATTGTGCGCCGCTCCACGCTTTCAAACGTGCCATGCCCCCCGCTTGATCCAGCCGCGCATGGCTGTTCAATAGATAGCGTATGTCTGTGAGGCGGAATCCTGCCGCTTCAATATTCGCTTTAATTTGCGGTGCGCTTTCATCCAATCCCGCATCAATAAGAATATGCCCTGCCGGGGTGGTCAGCAGAATAGAAGAGAGATTTTCCGTGCCGACATACCACACGCCTTCAGTGATTTGAAACGGCTTCATAGGCTTAGCCCACGCTTTAAACAGTGATAACGGAGGCGCGGGTGATAACGGTTGTGAAGGATCTAATGCCGCCATGGCAGGAAGTGCTGATGTTGAAAATATACATACAAAGAATAATGCATAGCGATTCATAATGTTCTCCTGATTGAAGCGCCCGCAGTATACCTGGCAGTAATTTAGCCAGGTTCAATAAGAGAGACGTTTAATGAACTTGCTGCAAATGGATATGAACCTGTTAAAAGTACTGTATGTGCTGCTGGAGACGAGCTCTACGGGGAAAACGGCGCAAAAGCTGGCTTTGTCGCCTTCTGCGGTAAGTCATGCGCTAATGAGATTGCGCGATGCGCTAAACGATCCGTTGTTTCGACGGGAAGGGAACCGCCAGATTGCTACGCCTTATGCGCAGGCGCTGCGTGACAAATTGGCGCCTGTGTTTGTTTCGCTTAATGAGGAGCTATTTGGTGATAAAGAGAACGGCTCCCGTTGTTTTCGGGTGGTACTTCCTCCCGCATTGAACGCGCTGCTTACGCCCGTTCTCGCAGAGAAAGGTCATCTTCATCAGGCGGTGATCGAGTGCCTTCCTTTTGCCCGCCGACCCTGGCGTGATGAACTGTTGGATAGCTCGGTTGATTTGGTGCTGGCAATTGGCGACCATCAAAAGCAGGTCAGCGCTCTGCATTACGAGCGGGTGGGGACTACGCGTTTGATCGCGGTTTATGGCGCGCCATTGCGTTCACGTCTGGAGAATGCCACAGCGTTGAATTTTGCTGATCTACAGCATTATCAACACATTTACTGTTTGCCGTGGACAAAAGAGAACAACGAACTGGACAGGCAGCAGGCTCGTGCCGGGTTTGAACGTCCGCTGGCGTTTGTTTGTCATGATTACAGTCAACTGGCGCCTGCTGTCCAGTCGGCGCCGCTAATGGCGATTGTACCGCGCCCCTGGTATGAAAATTTATCCGATAAGCGCGGTCTTTTTGTCCTGCCGCTTGCCGGGGAGCAGGCGGAAGGCGCTATTTTTATGCAGTATCGGGCTTCAACGGTAGAGTGGAAGCGACGCCTTATCGACGCTATTCGCCGGAAATTAAAAACGTACTACCGATAAACGCGAGAGCCCGCATAAGGCGGGCTCTGTGACATATTGAGCGCCAGAATTATTCAATATTCTGGATTTGCTCGCGCATTTGCTCGATCAACACTTTTAATTCAATAGCGGAGTTAGTTACATCAGCGTTGATGGATTTGGAGGCCAGGGTGTTCGACTCACGGTTAAATTCTTGCATCATGAAGTCCAGACGGCGACCTACCGCCTCTTTTTTCTTCAGAATGTTGTAAGTCTCTTTGACGTGCGCTTCCAGACGATCCAGCTCTTCCGCCACATCAATGCGTTGCGCCATCATCACCAGCTCTTGCTCCAGACGGTTGTTTTCCAACTGAACCTGAGCATCTTCCAGCTTCGCGACCAGGCGTTCACGCTGCCATTGCAGGATTTCCGGCATATGCGCGCGGACTTTCGCTACTTCGGCGCTGACGCCTTCCAGACGTTGTTCAATCAGCGCTTTCAGCGCCTGGCCTTCCGTTTCGCGCGCGACGATAAAGTCATCCAGCGTACCGTCCAGTGCGGCTAAAATTTCTGCGGCAATCGCGTCCAGATCCTGCTCTTGCGCCGCCATGACACCTGGCCAGCGCAAAATATCAACCGGATTGATTTCCCCTTCGTCGCTCTGCATTTTGACCCAGTTTGCGGCGCTAACTAATTGTTTCGCGAGCTTTTCATTCAGAATAAGCTCGCCTTGCGCGCTGGCATCGGGTTCAAAACGCAGCATACATTCGACTTTGCCACGCGTCAGGCGTGTACGAATGCGTTCGCGCACGACGGGTTCAAGACTACGGAACTGTTCCGGCAGACGAAAGTAAGTTTCCAGATAACGCTGGTTTACCGAGCGCATTTCCCAGGTCGCGCTACCCCATTCACCCTTGATTTCACGCCGGGCGTAGGCGGTCATACTGCGGATCATAGATGTTCCCGTTTTTAAAGGAGAGATGAGAGGATTATAGCTATCCAGGCCTTGTCAGGATAGGAATAACCATCGGAAGTCCGTATAATGCGCAGCCACATTCGTTTTAAGCCGGAGATCTCAATATGCGTCCAGCAGGCCGTAGCGCTAATCAGGTGCGTCCCGTAACCCTGACCCGTAACTATACAAAACACGCTGAAGGCTCGGTACTGGTCGAATTTGGAGATACCAAAGTGTTGTGCACCGCCTCCATTGAAGAAGGCGTTCCACGTTTTCTGAAAGGACAAGGCCAGGGGTGGATCACCGCAGAGTATGGCATGTTGCCTCGCGCTACCCATACCCGTAACGCGCGCGAAGCGGCAAAGGGTAAGCAGGGCGGCCGTACTATGGAAATTCAGCGTTTGATCGCGCGTGCGCTGCGTGCGGCGGTCGATCTGAAAACGCTCGGCGAATTTACCATTACGCTGGACTGCGATGTAATCCAGGCCGATGGCGGCACGCGTACAGCGTCTATTACCGGTGCCTGCGTGGCGTTGGCGGATGCGCTGAATAAATTGGTTGCCAACGGTAAGCTGAAAACCAATCCGATGAAAGGCATGGTGGCGGCGGTTTCCGTAGGCATCGTTAACGGCGAAGCGATCTGCGATCTGGAATATGTTGAAGATTCCGCCGCAGAAACCGACATGAACGTCGTGATGACTGAAGACGGCCGCATTATTGAAGTACAGGGTACCGCAGAAGGCGAGCCGTTCAGCCATGAAGAACTTCTCACTTTGTTGGCGCTGGCCCGAGGGGGAATTGAATCCATTGTGGCGACGCAGAAGGCGGCGTTAGAAAATTGATTTTAAGGCGACTGAAAAGTCGCCTTTTTTTTGTCCGTAAATTTCGTAAATGATGAAAGTAAGAAAAGGAGCGAATCCATGAAACCGTATCAGCGCCAGTTTATTGAGTTTGCGCTTAACAAGCAGGTACTAAAGTTTGGCGAGTTTACGCTGAAATCCGGGCGCAAAAGCCCCTATTTCTTCAACGCCGGGCTGTTTAATACCGGGCGCGACCTGGCGTTGTTAGGCCGTTTTTATGCCGAAGCGCTGGTGGATTCCGGTATTGAATTTGATCTGCTGTTTGGCCCCGCGTACAAAGGTATTCCGATCGCGACGACGACGGCGGTTGCGCTGGCGGAACATCACGATAAAGACCTGCCGTACTGCTTTAACCGCAAAGAGGCAAAAGATCATGGTGAAGGCGGGAGCCTGGTGGGCAGCGCGCTACAGGGCCGCGTGATGCTGGTGGATGACGTGATTACCGCAGGTACGGCGATTCGCGAGTCGATGGAGATTATTCAGGCGCACGGGGCTACACTGGCTGGCGTACTGATTTCGTTGGATCGTCAGGAACGTGGCCGCGGCGAGATTTCCGCGATTCAGGAAGTGGAGCGCGACTATGGCTGTAAGGTTATCTCCATCATTACGCTGAAAGACCTGATTGCCTATCTGGAAGAAAAACCTGATATGGCTGAGCATCTGGCGGCTGTGCGAGCATACCGGGAAGAATTTGGCGTGTAAGCGAATTGCCCGGTGGCGCTTTACCGGGCCTATGTTTCTGTCGCCTGGATAAGGCGTGAGCCACTATCCAGTCAGCGTTACTGTAGCTGAGCGGCAATGAGCGGCCAGCGGGCGTCGAAATCGTCCGTTGGGCGGTATTTAAATTCGCTACGCACGAACCGTGAAAGCATACCTTCACAGAAGGCTAACAGCTGGCTTGCCAGCAGATTTTCATCCGTCGTGTAGCCTTCGCCTTCACGCATTCTTTTTTCTCGTAGCACCTGACGGAGCTGCGCTTCGATGCGTTCAAAAAGCTGATTAATGCGCCCCTGCAGGCGATCCTGTTCAAACATCAGCGCGTGCCCGGTAAGAATGCGCGTCAGGCCAGGGTTGCGTTCGCCAAAACCCAGAATCAGCAACACAATCAGGCGCAAACGCGTGCTGGTGTTTTTTTCATCTTTTAAAATCAGATTGATACGGGTAATCAGACTATCTTCGATAAACTCAATCAGGCTATCGAACATGCGGGTCTTGCTGGGAAAATGGCGGTATAGCGCCGCTTCGGAAACGCCGACCGAGGCCGCCAGTTTTGCCGTCGTGATGCGTTGGCTTCCATCGCTGGATTCAAGCATCAGCGCCAGTGACTGAAGTATTTCTTCGCGACGATTCCTTTTCGCAGTTTGTTTTTCTGCCATGTTACAAAATACCCCTGAAAATAAGCACTTGCCAGGCGAGCACCCACGCTATAACCGCAAACTCAGCGCTTGCGGCAGTATTATGACGTTATGGGGATGCGTAAAATTTACTTACGGCCAGAATGACCGAAGCCGCCCTCGCCACGTTCGGTGGCGTCAAATGCTTCCACCAGATTAAATTCGGCCTGAACGACCGGAACAAACACCATTTGCGCGATACGTTCGCCCGGTTCAATGGTAAAACTGTCCTGACCACGGTTCCAGATCGAAACCATCAGTTGCCCCTGATAATCGGAATCAATCAGCCCGACCAGGTTGCCCAGCACGATACCATGTTTATGGCCCAGGCCAGAACGCGGCAACATGACTGCCGCCAGTGATGGATCGGCGATATGAATGGCCAATCCGGTAGGCACCAACGTCGTTGCGCCAGGCGCCAGTTCTACGGCGTCGTCGAGACAGGCGCGCAGGTCAAGCCCGGCAGAACCAGAAGTAGCATAAGTCGGCAGCGGAAACTGCTGACCAACACGCGGGTCCAGAATCTTAACGTCGATTTTTTTCATCATAACGGGTCACGATCTCGTCGAGTAATAATTGGCCCAGGAGTTCTTTTCGCTCAAGCGGTAAGACTTTATCTCCATCCTGCCAGAAAAGGTGTAAAGCGTTTTTATCGCTATTAAATCCCTGATTTGAAAGAGAAACATCATTTGCACAAATCAGGTCAAGGTTTTTACGGATACGTTTTTGCCGGGCGTATTCTTCCACATTATTCGTTTCCGCGGCAAACCCAACAACATAGGGGCGATTGTCACTGAGTGCGGCCACCCCGGCGACAATGTCCGGGTTTTTGACCATTTTTATTAGTAATTCATCACCTTGCGCCGCCTGTTTTTTGATTTTTTCACTGGCGATAGTCTCTGCGCGATAGTCAGCCACAGCGGCGCAGCTAATGAAAATGTGCTGCTGTTGAACGGCGGCCTGAACAGCGGCTTCCATGTCCAGCGCGGTTATGACATCAACCCGTTTTACAAAAGGCGGCGTTGGTAACGAAACGGGACCGGAGACCAGCGTGACATTTGCGCCGCGACGCGCTGCGGCCGCCGCAATAGCGAAGCCCATTTTACCTGAGCTGTGGTTGGAAATATAACGCACCGGGTCGAGCGGTTCGCGCGTCGGGCCTGCCGTAATCATGATATTAAGATGTCGCAGATCGTTGACGGCAGCGAAATGCGCGGCGGCCTTATCAACGATAACTAATGGGTCCAGCATTCGGCCTGGGCCTACGTCGCCGCACGCCTGACTGCCGCTATCCGGCCCCCAAATGAACAGGCCGCGAGAGGCGAGCACCTCCAGATTATGTTGCGTGGCGGCAGCGCGGTACATCTGTTGGTTCATGGCCGGAAGAACGGCCACCGGGGCTGGCGTCGCCAGGCAAATGGTGGAGACTAAATCATTAGCCATACCCGATGCTACACGGGCGATCAGGTCGGCGGTCGCGGGAGCAAGAATCACCAGGTCGGCCCATTTCCCCAACTCGATATGCCCCATCGCGGCTTCGGCGGCAGGGTCAAGCAGACTGTCGGATACGGGATAGCCCGACACTGCCTGTAAGCTCAGGGGGGTAATAAAGGCTTTTGCCGCCTCGGTCATTGCCACGCGCACGTCAGCGCCGCGCTCACGTAAACGGCGCACCAGCTCCGGCGTTTTATACGCAGCGATACCGCCGCTAACGCCGAGAACAATTTTTTTACCGGCCAGGCTCATCATGTCTTTCCTGTTGGGTGACTTTGAAAGGCGGCTATTTTATCACAATCTCTACGGCGTCGTGTCTTTGCCTGCGCTCCACTTTGCGAGGCGCTACGCAAGAACAAAATCGGGGCGTCGATCTCTCCCAAAGGCTGTGCCACTATGCCGCTTCCTTAAAAAAGGAGGTGCGCGTATGGATACGTTGGACGAGTTATTACCGCGTGAAAAAATGCTCAGATCCGGCATTGCTTCCCTCAGCGACGTGGAACTGCTGGCGCTTTTTTTACGTACCGGCACGCCGGGAAAAGATGTTATGACGTTGGCAAAAGAGATATTGCAGCACTTTGGGTCGCTGTATGGCCTGTTGTCGGCGGACTTTGCGCAGTTTCGCGGCGTAAACGGCATCGGCCTGGCGAAATTCGCGCAGTTGAAAGGCATTGCTGAGCTGGCAAGGCGCTATTACAGCGTGCGCATGAATGAGGAAAGTGCGTTGCTGAGTCCGGAAATGACGCGGGAATTTCTGCAAAGCCAACTGACGGGCGAAGAGCGTGAGATCTTTCTGGTGATCTTCCTCGATGCCCAGCACCGGGTGCTTCAGCACAGCCGCCTGTTTTCCGGCACGCTTAACCACGTAGAGGTGCATCCGCGTGAGATTGTTCGGGAAGCGATTAAACTCAATGCTTCAGCGGTCATTCTGGCGCATAACCACCCTTCAGGCTGCGCAGAGCCAAGTAAAGCAGATAAACTTATCACTGAGCGCGTGATAAAGTGTTGCCAGTTTATGGATATCCGGGTGCTCGATCACCTGATAATTGGGCGCGGAGAGTACGTTTCTTTTGCCGAACGCGGCTGGATTTAAGATTCTTTGCGCGATCCATCGGGATCTTTGTCTGTTCGGGACTTGAGCATATCGCCGGGTCAGCGTATACTACGCCACCTTTGAGAATCTCGGGTTTGGCATTTGGGCCTGGCAATCGAGAGTTCAATAGAACTGCGCGATGACCAGGCTGTAAAGCCTGACGAGGCGCCGATACCCCATACGAAGCTCGAGCTAATTTGATTTTTGGAGAATAGACATGTCCCGAGTCTGCCAAGTTACTGGCAAGCGTCCGGTGACCGGTAACAACCGTTCCCACGCACTGAACGCGACTAAACGCCGTTTCCTGCCTAACCTGCACTCTCACCGTTTCTGGGTTGAGAGCGAGAAGCGTTTTGTCACCCTGCGTGTATCTGCTAAAGGTATGCGTATCATCGATAAAAAAGGCATCGAAACAGTTCTGTCTGAACTGCGTGCCCGTGGCGAAAAGTACTAAGTACTAAGAGGAAATAAATCATGGCTAAAGGTATTCGTGAGAAAATCAAGCTGGTTTCTTCTGCTGGTACTGGTCACTTCTATACCACTACGAAGAACAAACGTACTAAACCGGAAAAACTGGAACTGAAAAAATTCGATCCAGTTGTCCGTCAGCACGTGATCTACAAAGAAGCGAAAATCAAATAATTCTCGCTTTGATGTAACAAAAACCTCGCTTCGGCGGGGTTTTTTGTTTTCTGGCCGTCCCCATATTAATGAGACCTGCCACACAGCCGGAGACGTTATGCCTGAATTACCCGAAGTTGAAACCAGCCGCCGGGGTATTGAACCCCATTTAGTTGGCGCTACTATCCTGCACGCCCATATCCGTAACGGCCGTCTGCGCTGGCCGGTTTCAGATGAAATTTATCGTCTGAGCGATACACCCGTCCTTAGCGTTCAGCGTCGTGCTAAATATTTACTGCTGGAGCTGCCTGACGGCTGGATAATTATTCACCTGGGGATGTCGGGAAGCTTGCGGATATTGTCGGAAGCGCTGCCGGCGGAAAAGCACGACCATGTCGATTTGGTGATGAGCAATGGCAAAATTCTACGTTATACCGATCCTCGCCGCTTTGGCGCCTGGTTATGGACCAAAGAGCTGGAAGGGCATAACGTACTGGCGCATCTGGGACCGGAGCCGCTAAGCGATGAGTTTAATGGCGAATATTTGCAGCAGAAATGCGCGAAGAAGAAGACGGCGATTAAACCCTGGCTGATGGATAACAAGCTGGTGGTCGGCGTGGGGAATATCTACGCCAGCGAGTCGCTGTTTGCCGCTGGTATTCACCCTGACCGCCTGGCGTCGTCACTCTCGACAGAGGAGTGCGACCTGCTGGCACGGGTGATTAAAGCCGTTTTGCTGCGCTCTATTGAACAAGGCGGGACAACGCTGAAGGATTTTCTGCAAAGCGATGGGAAACCGGGCTATTTTGCGCAGGAGTTGCAGGTGTACGGGCGCAAAGGCGAGCCGTGTCGGGTATGCGGTACGCCGATAGTCGCAACGAAACACGCACAGCGTGCGACGTTCTATTGCCGTCACTGTCAGAAGTAAAACGCCAGGCCAGGCAAGGAAACTTATTTCAACTTATCCATTAGCGCCTGATGCACATTGTCCGGCAGAAAGTGGGTCACATCGCCCTGATGGCGCGCCACTTCTTTGACCAGCGACGATGAAATAAACGACCACTCTTTGGACGGCATCAGGAAAACGCTTTCCAGTTGCGGCATCAGATGGCGATTCATATGCGCCAACTGCATTTCATATTCAAAATCCGCCACCGCGCGCAGACCACGAATCAGGATATTCGCCTGTCTGTCGCGGGCGAAATTGGCCATCAGGTCGCTAAAGCCTACCACCTCTACGTTACCCAGGTGTGCGGTCGCTTTTTGCGCCAGCGCCACACGTTCGTCCAGGGTGAACATGGGTTTCTTGCCGGGGCTGGCGGCGATAGCCAGAATGACATGGTCGAACATCTGCGTTGCGCGCGTCACAATATCGAGATGACCGTTAGTAATCGGATCAAACGTGCCTGGATAAATCGCCCGTTTTTGCATGACAGTCCTCAATGCGTTTTCGGTGGCAGATAAGGTTCCAGCAGTTGCAGCAGACGCTGAAGCGCGCCCTGATTTTGATACAGCACTTCAACTGCGTGACGTCCGTAGAAATTACGATAATCAGCGTCGGTCAGTAAAGAGGAAACTTCTTTTGCCAGCGTAGCCGCATCGGTAATCGTGATAAGTCCGCTCGCCTGCTCCAGACGGGCGCAAATATCTTTAAAGTTAAAGGTATGCGGACCCATCAGTACCGGAATCGCATGAGCGGCGGCCTCCAGCGGGTTGTGACCGCCGCGTTCAACCAGCGAACCACCAACAAAGGCGAGATCGGCAATGCCATAGAGCAACATTAATTCGCCCATGGTATCGCCTACCACGACCTGGGTGCTGGCGGACGGCACTTCGCCCGAAGAGCGAGTGATGTAGCTTAACCCTGCCTGACGCACAAGATTGATAGCATCCGGGAAACGCTCCGGATGGCGGGGCACCAGAATCAGTAATAAATTCGGGAATTGATGTAATAACGCCTGGTGAGCGGCGATAACGATACTCTCTTCGCCATCGTGGGTGCTGGTGGCAATCCAGACCGGACGGTGCGGCGCCCACTGGCGGCGTAGCGTAACGGCTTTAGCCGCCAGCTGCGGCGTAACTGAAATATCAAATTTCAGACTGCCGGTGACCGTGACCTGATTGTTCTTCGCGCCCAATGCCACAAAGCGTTCGCCATCTTCTTCGTTTTGCGCGGCAATCAGGGTGATACGGCGCAGGAGCGTACGGACAAACTTGCCAAGCTTCGCATAACCCGCGGCGGAGCGGGCGGAAAGCCGCGCATTAGCGATAACCAGCGGAATATGACGTTTGTGTAGCGCAGCAATCAGATTTGGCCAGAGCTCAGTCTCCATGATCAATACCAGCTTAGGATCAATCTCATTGAGGAAACGATTGAGCGCATCGGGCAAATCATAAGGCAAGTAAACGTGCTGAACATCGTTGCCAAAGGCGGACTGGACGCGCTCCGAGCCGGTCGGCGTCATGGTCGTTACGGTAATAGGCAGATCGGGATAGCGATGACGTAGAGCGCGGACCAATGGGATGGCCGCCAGAGTTTCGCCCACCGAGACGGAATGCAGCATGATTCCGCCCGGTTTCAACGGACGGCGGTAGAATCCGTAGCGTTCACCCCAGCGCTTACGATAGGCCGGCGCTTTACGTCCTCGCACCCAAAGCCGTATCCAGATCAGAGGCTGAATAAGGTAGAGAAGAGCGGTGTAAAGCAATTCGAGCATAGTAAATAGCTGACTTATGGATGTGCTGGGGATTCTATGTATTTAGCCTGGGCTTTACCATTACTTTTCCCATTTTTGCGCCAAATTGGCTCAGAAGCGAGGATTCCAGGCGCTGAACCCCATTATTTTTGCATTTTTACGCAATCCATTGAAATTTGCCGCCCTTGTCGCCCCAGACAATGGGAATGACCATTCACAAGAGAGGGATAAATTAATATCTCTTTGAATTTATGATTAAAAAAATGATTGTGTATAAAAATTATTCGTATCGGATTGCTGCGAAAGAAGTGTTACACTAGCGCATCTAAAATGAGTGCGGTATTAGCCATCGGGTTGCTGTGAAGCCTGGGGCGGTAGCGTGCTTTTTTCTGCTTATTTATCCGGACAATTTCAACCAAAGAGTCGCTTGTGGAAAAGCCATTTCGAAGAATTCTGATTATAAAAATGCGTTTTCATGGAGACATGTTACTTACCACCCCTGTCATCAGTACGCTGAAGCAGAATTATCCCGATGCAAAAATCGATGTGCTTCTTTACCAGAACACCATACCGATATTGTCGGAAAATCCGGAGATTAATGCACTCTACGGCATCAGTAACAAAGGCGCAGGAACAAAAGAGAAGATCAAAAACGCGCTATCGCTAATCAAAAAATTGCGTGCTAACTCGTATGATCTGGTCGTCAACCTCACCGATCAGTGGAGCGTGGCGCTTATTGTGCGTTTTTTAAACGCAAAAATAAAAATCTCGCAGGATTTCGGTAATCGTCAGTCTGCTTTATGGAAAAAGAGCTTTACGCATTTAGTACCTTATGCGGGAGAACATGCTGTTGAGCGCACATTATCCGCGCTAAAGCCGTTAGCGTTAAAACAGTATGTCACGGAAACCACCATGAGCTATCGCCCGGAACATTGGGAAAACATGCGACAACAGCTCAAACAACTTGGTGTGACCCGACAATATGTTGTTATTCAGCCTACGGCACGGCAGCTATTTAAGTGCTGGGATAATGATAAATTCTCTCAGGTTATTGATGCCGTGCAGCGCCGCGGTTATCAAGTTGTACTGACGTCAGGCCCGGCCGCAGACGAGATGGCCTGCGTGGATGCTATTGCACGCGGCTGTGAGACAAAACCGGTTACTGGTCTGGCGGGTAAAACTCGCTTTCCTGAATTGGGCGCGTTGATTGACCATGCGGATCTCTTTATCGGCGTTGATTCGGCCCCTGGTCATATTGCCGCAGCAGTCAAAACGCCGGTCATTTGCCTTTTCGGCGCGACGGATCATGTGTTCTGGCGTCCCTGGACCGACGACATCATTCAGTTTTGGGCAGGAAATTATCAGCCGATGCCTGAACGGCATGAGCTTGATCGTAATAAAAAATACCTTTCCGTGATTCCGGCTGAAGATGTTATCGCCGCGACGGAAAAAATGCTGCCGCATGAGGCACGCACCATAGATTTGGACAGCCTGCTATGAGAGTTGCCTTTTGCTTATATAAGTATTTTCCTTTTGGCGGTCTGCAGCGTGATTTTATGCGCATTGCCCAAACCGTGGCGGCGCGAGGTCATCAGGTTCGTGTTTATACTCAGTCATGGGAAGGGGAATGCCCGGATAATTTTGAATTAATCCGCGTGCCGGTTAAATCCCGGACGAACCACGGTCGTAACGCAGAATATTATGCCTGGGTGCAACACCATTTGCGCGACCATCCTGTCGATCGGGTGGTTGGGTTCAATAAGATGCCAGGCCTTGATGTGTATTACGCCGCAGACGTGTGTTACGCCGAAAAAGTCGCACAGGAAAAAGGTTTTTTCTATCGCCTGACATCACGCTATCGGCATTATGCTGCTTTTGAACGCGCCACGTTTGAACACGGCAAGCAGACGCAACTATTAATGCTGACGAATAAGCAGATTGCTGACTTCCAAAAACATTATCAGACTGAAGCGGAGCGTTTCCATATTCTTCCTCCGGGGATTTACCCGGACAGAAAATATAGCCAACAGATCCCGAACAGTCGTCAAATTTATCGTCAGAAAAATGGTATCTCAGAACAGCAAAAATTACTGTTGCAAGTAGGGTCTGACTTCACCCGTAAAGGTGTGGATCGCTCTATTGAAGCGCTGGCATCGCTACCCGAATCTTTACGGCAAAATACGGTGCTCTATGTTGTCGGGCAGGATAAGCCGAAGAAGTTTGCAGCACTGGCTGAAAGAAGCGGCGTCGGCACGAATGTGCATTTTTTCTCCGGACGTAATGATATCGCGGAGTTAATGGCGGCAGCCGACCTTTTACTGCATCCAGCCTATCAGGAAGCTGCAGGTATTGTTTTGCTGGAAGCCATTACTGCTGGTTTGCCGGTGCTGACAACTGCGGTGTGCGGTTATGCACATTATATTGTGGATGCAAACTGTGGCGAAGCGATGACTGAACCTTTTCGCCAGGATGCGCTAAATGAGGTTTTACTCAAAGCGCTGACACAGCCTTCCTTACGCAACGCCTGGGCTGAAAATGCGCGGTATTATGCTGATACCCAGGATTTATACAGCTTACCGGAGAAGGCCGCAGATATTATTACAGGTGATTTAGATGGTTGAGCTGAAAGCGCCGTTAACCACACTATGGCGCGGTAAAGATGCTTTTGAGGAAGTGAAAACGTTACAGGGCGAAGTGTTCAGAGAGCTGGAGACGCGTCGAACATTGCGGTTTGAGCTGGACGGCAAAAGTTACTTCCTGAAGTGGCATAAAGGCACTTCGCTGAAAGAAATTGTGAAGAACCTGATTTCGTTACGTATGCCTGTTCTGGGCGCTGACAGAGAATGGCACGCCATTCATCGTCTACATGAGCTGGGCGTTGATACGATGCACGGCGTTGGTTTTGGTGAAAAAGGCGTAAACCCGCTAACCAGAACATCATTTATTATCACCGAAGATTTAACGCCCACCATTAGCCTTGAAGACTACTGTGCTGACTGGGCTGTTAATCCACCGGACGCGCAGGTGAAGTGGATGATCATTAAGCGTGTTGCGACTATGGTACGTAAAATGCACGCCGGGGGAATTAACCATCGCGACTGTTATATTTGCCACTTTCTTCTGCATTTACCTTTCACTGGTCGCGAAGAGGATTTAAAAATCTCCGTAATCGACCTGCATCGCGCGCAGATACGTCAGCACGTTCCCCTTCGCTGGCGTGACAAAGATTTAATTGGGCTTTATTTTTCTTCAATGAATATTGGCCTGACTCAGCGAGATATATTCCGGTTTATGCGTGAGTATTTCTCTCTCCCCCTACGAGAGATTTTGCAAAAAGAATCGGGGTTGATTCATCAGGCGGATGTTAAAGCCGCTCGAATTAAAGAAAGGACAATAAGAAAAAATCTGTAATTATAATAATTATGCACTCAGTGAGTAATTTATGAGTGAGACAAGGATAGACAGAATGTCTGACATTAAAAGTTATATTTCAAACCAAAAAAACATAATTCAACATGATGATTTTTTTGGAAGAAGACTGGACATTGCTCTTTGCTTTGATCATGGCATTTATAATGCCAGCAGGTGTGGCAATATATTCCATTATCGAAAATAATAAAGATATTGACTACGCCTTAAAGCAAATAGAGAGATGTCAGGTAAAAATTACTCTATAGGGTTATATTACTATTTTTGCTATTTAATATCTAAAGTCTTTAGATTAAGGTTTTAACTCTGGGGTATATATGAAAATAGCTTTTATTGGCGAAGCGGTATCCGGTTTTGGAGGGATGGAAACCGTTATTAGCAACGTTATCCATACGTTTGAAAATAGCTCTCCGAAAATCAACTGTGGAATGTTTTTCTTTTGTCGTAATGACAAAATGGATAAAGCATGGCTAAAAGAGATTAAATATGCGCAATCATTCTCAAATATAAAATTAAGTTTTCTTCGTCGAGCTAAGCATGTTTATAATTTTAGTCAGTGGCTGAAAGAAACGTCACCGGATATTGTGATATGTATTGATGTCATCTCATGTCTTTATGCCAATAAAGCACGAAAGAAAAGTGGTAAACAGTTTATTATTTTCTCGTGGCCGCATTTTTCGCTCGACCATAAAAAACATGCAGAATGTATAACGTACGCGGATTATCATCTGGCCATCAGTAGTGGTATTAAAGAACAGATGATGGCACGGGGTATCTCAGCGCAAGATATTAGCGTCGTTTATAATCCTGTCTCTATTAAAACAATCATTGTGCCGCCGCCTGAGCGCGATAAACCTGCTGTATTTCTCTATGTAGGGCGTCTTAAATTTGAAGGGCAGAAAAGAGTTAAAGATTTATTTGATGGCTTAGCTCGTACGACAGGGGAATGGCAGCTACATATTATTGGTGATGGCTCAGATTTTGAAAAGTGCCAGGCCTATAGTCGGGAGCTTGGTATTGAGCAGCGTGTGATCTGGTATGGTTGGCAAAGAGCGCCGTGGCAAGTCGTACAGCAAAAAATAAAAAATGTCACCGCGTTACTACTTACCTCTGCGTTTGAGGGATTTCCTATGACCCTGCTGGAAGCAATGTCATATGGAATTCCGTGTATTAGTTCTGATTGTATGTCTGGTCCGCGCGATATGATTAAACCCGGTTTGAATGGTGAGCTTTACATCCCGGGGGCTATAGATGATTTTGTAGGACACCTTAATCGTGTTATTTCTGGTGAAGTAAAATATCAGCATGATATTATTCCCGGCACGATTGAGAGATTTTACGATGTGCTATATTTTAAAAATTTTAATAATGCGATATTCTCGAAATTACAAAAGTGATCACTATGAGCAGAAAATATTTTGAAGAAGAAGTCATTCAACAGACTTTAGATTATAACTATGCACAACATAGTGATGCTGATAAATTTAATATAGCTTATGGGATTGATAAAAACTTTCTTTTTGGCTGTGGTGTCTCTATTGCATCGGTTCTCCTCGCTAACCCAGATAAGACGTTAGCTTTCCATGTTTTTACCGATTTCTTTGACTCTGAAGACCAGCAGCGATTTGAGGCATTAGCAAAACAGTACGCTACGCAGATTGTTGTTTACCTAATCGACTGTGAGCGCTTAAAATCGCTACCCAGTACCAAAAACTGGACCTATGCAACATACTTTAGATTCATTATCGCCGATTATTTTTCAGATAAAACAGATAGAGTACTTTATCTGGATGCAGATATTGCATGTAAGGGGAGTATTCAGGAACTTATTGATCTTAATTTCGCTGAAAATGAGATTGCTGCTGTCGTTGCTGAAGGCGAGTTGGAATGGTGGACTAAGCGCTCGGTTAGCCTGGCAACGCCTGGGCTGGTTTCTGGCTATTTTAATGCCGGTTTTATTTTAATTAACATACCTCTTTGGACCGCAGAAAATATCTCTAAGAAAGCGATTGAAATGCTAAAAGATCCGGAGGTAGTACAGCGCATAACGCACCTTGATCAGGATGTATTAAATATATTGTTAGTGAATAAAGCGCGTTTTGTTGATAAAAAATTTAATACACAATTTAGTCTTAACTATGAATTAAAAGATTCAGTTATTAATCCAGTCGATGCTGAGACTGTATTTGTTCATTATATCGGACCAACGAAGCCCTGGCATAGTTGGGGGGCTTACCCTGTGTCACAATATTTTTTACAGGCTAAGAGCAACTCACCATGGTCTCATTGTGCACTTTTAAATCCAGTGACTAGCCATCAGTTACGTTATGCGGCAAAGCATATGTTTAATCAGAAGCATTATACTTCGGGTGTAAATTATTATATAGCCTACTTTAAACGTAAACTTCTTGAATAAAACCCATAGGTGATGTAATGGATTCATTTCCTGAGATAGAAATAGCTGAATATAAAGTTTTTGATGAAAGTAATAATAATGATGATAACGTATTAAACATTTCTTATGGCGTTGATGAAAACTATCTTGATGGTGTGGGGGTATCAATCGCTTCAGTTGTATTAAACAATAATATCCCGCTCGCTTTTCACATTATTTGTGATTCATACTCCCCGTGTTTTGTAAAATACATAGAGCGTTTAGCCGTACAGCATCATATAAAAATTTCTCTTTATCTTATTAAAGTAGAAAGCCTTGAGGTATTGCCTCAAACTAAAGTATGGTCGAGAGCAATGTATTTTCGTTTATTTGCTTTCGATTATCTCAGCAAGAAGGTAAACACCTTACTTTATTTGGATGCCGATGTTGTATGCAAAGGATCTTTGCAAGATCTTCTACAGCTTGATTTGACAGAGAAGATTGCTGCGGTCGTAAAAGATGTTGATTCCATCCAGAATAAGGTAAATGAGAGATTAAGCGCTTTTAATTTACAAGGTGGTTATTTTAACTCCGGCGTGGTTTTTGTTAACCTGAAATTATGGAAAGAGAATGCCTTAACCAAAAAGGCATTTTTACTTTTGGCAGGTAAAGAGGCTGACTCTTTTAAATATCCCGATCAGGATGTTTTGAATATTCTCCTACAGGATAAAGTCATTTTTCTACCGCGACCGTATAATACCATTTATACTATTAAAAGTGAGTTGAAAGATAAGTCACATAAAAAATATAGAAGTATAATTAATGATAATACTATTTTAATTCATTATACGGGCGCTACAAAACCATGGCATGCCTGGGCAAATTATCCTTCAGTTATCTATTATAAAAATGCACGACTGAACTCGCCCTGGAAAGATTCTCCTGCAAAAGATGCGCGTACCATAGTTGAATTTAAGAAGCGATATAAACATCTTCTTGTGCAGGGGCATTATTTTAAAGGCCTGCTGGCTGGAAGCGCATATCTTTATCGTAAACTTTTCCACAAATAATTCCCCTCCCTAAATCTCCATTATGATTATTGAAAAAAAGATTAAAAACTATACCGTCTTTGTCAAAAAAGACGGTGAAAAATACATTGAGATATTCAAAGATTTTCTATCTTATAATCATCAGGTTATTAAAGTCTTCCGTAATATAGAAGATACAAAAGTTGTATTGATTAATACAGACTACGGAAAATATATTCTCAAAGTATTTAGTCCAAAAGTAAAAAATACAGAACGCTTTTTCAAATCGTTAGTAAAAGGAGATTACTACGAAAAGCTTTTTCATCAGACAGATCGTGTGCGGCGTGAAGGGTTTGCGGCGCTTAATGATTTTTACCTGCTGGCGGAAATTAAAACATTACGCTATGTAAAAACATACGTGATGATAATTGAGTATATTGAAGGTATTGAACTTGTTGATATGCCAGAAATTTCTGACGAGGTGAGAGGGAAAATCAAACAGTCGATATATTCTCTGCATCAGCATGGTATGGTTTCGGGCGATCCCCATAAAGGTAACTTTATCCTGCAAGGCAATGAGATCAGAATTATCGATTTGTCCGGAAAAAGACCTTCCAGACAACGAAAAGCAAAGGATCGTATTGATTTAGAAAGACATTATGGTATCAAAAATAATGTGAGAGATATCGGATTTTACTTATTGATTTATAAGAAAAAACTTCGAAATTTCTTGCGTCGTATTAAGGGTAAGGAAAAGCGCTGATCAATGTAGCACGTTTGGTTTAATTTAAGGGGCTGACTGACTTTTATTTGCTGCAGCGTTATGACATACTTGAGAGAATTTGAGATGTAATATTAGTTATTGAATATAACATTTATTTATAGGTTGCAAGATAAACATACGAGTTTTTTATGGGCAGCGTTAACTTCATAACTCACGCCGATGTTCTGCAACTTATTGCGAAAAGAACGGCTGAAGATTGTATTATTTTTCTTTCTGGTCCTACGTCCAGAAAGACGCCGCTGTCCTTGTTACGAATGAAAGATGTCATTGCAGTCAATGGTTCTGTTCAATATTTGCTAAACAATAACGTCAAGCCATTTTTGTACCTTCTGACGGATGTTCGCTTCCTCCATCGTCGGCGCGAAGATTTTTATAACTTTAGCCGTAACAGTCAGTTTACTATCGTCAATCTTGATGTGTACGAACAGGCTTCAGTGGATGATCAAAAATATATTGAAGAAAACTGTTTAATTATTCGCTCCTTTTATCGCCGAGAAAAAGGGGGCTTTTTAAAGAAAATTAAATTTAATATCCTCAAGCGGGTTCATAAAGCATTACTTATTTCAGTTCCTCTTTCGAAAAGAGGGCGACTGGCTGGATTTTGCAAGGATATCAGCATCGGGTATTGCTCTTGCCATACTATTGCTTATACCGCTATTCAGGTTGCCTATTCCCTCAAGTATGGCCGTATTATATGTTCTGGGCTTGACTTAACAGGAAGTTGCCCACGTTTCTATGACGAATCTACCAGCCCTATGCCATCTGAGCTTAGTAAAGATCTGTTTAAAATACTGCCATTTTTTACTTTTATGAGAAAAAATGTGAGTGATTTAAATATCTTTAATTTATCAGATGATACTGCAATTCATTACGATATTATTCCATATATTACAGCCTCGGAACTTGAGGATGAAATATATTACGATAAAATTGTCTAGACACTAGATAAATCATTATTTTGCGTTGCTTCGGCACGCATTTCTTTTTCTATAATATTTCTTTTTCTATAAAGTTAACTATTCTGGATTATAGCTATTATGATTAAAAAAATCATATTTACTGTTACTCCTATATTTTCAATTCCTCCTCGTGGTGCGGCTGCGGTAGAAACCTGGATTTACCAGGTTGCAAAACGACTATCAATACCGAGTGCTATTGCTTGTATAAAGAATGCTGGCTATCCTGAATATAATAAAATAAACGATAACTGTGATATTCATTACATTGGGTTTAGTAAAGTTTATAAGCGTCTTTTTCAGAAATGGACTCGTCTCGACCCATTACCCTATTCCCAGCGCATCCTTAATATTAGAGATAAAGTGACTACCCAGGAAGATAGCGTCATTGTTATTCATAATAGTATGAAACTGTATCGGCAGATCAGAGAGCGCAATCCGAATGCAAAACTGGTTATGCACATGCATAACGCATTTGAACCAGAACTTCCTGATAACGATGCAAAAATTATCGTGCCCAGTCAGTTTCTTAAAGCGTTTTATGAAGAAAGATTGCCCGCCGCTGCTGTTAGTATTGTGCCTAATGGTTTTTGTGCTGAGACTTATAAAAGAAACCCACAAGATAATCTTCGTCAGCAATTAAATATTGCGGAAGATGCCACCGTTCTCTTATATGCCGGGAGAATTTCGCCTGATAAAGGCATCCTGTTGCTTTTGCAGGCGTTCAAAAAATTACGTACCTTAAGAAGTAATATTAAACTTGTCGTTGTTGGCGATCCTTATGCAAGCCGCAAGGGTGAAAAAGCAGAGTATCAAAAGAAAGTACTGGACGCCGCAAAAGAGATTGGAACTGATTGTATTATGGCTGGGGGGCAATCTCCTGACCAGATGCATAACTTCTATCATATAGCCGATCTGGTTATTGTGCCATCTCAGGTTGAAGAAGCATTTTGCATGGTGGCTGTAGAAGCGATGGCAGCAGGAAAAGCGGTTCTTGCCAGCAAAAAAGGGGGGATTAGCGAATTTGTGTTAGATGGCATAACGGGCTATCACCTCGCAGAACCTATGTCGAGCGACAGTATAATTAATGATATTAACCGTGCGCTTGCTGATAAGGAACGCCACCAGATTGCCGAAAAAGCAAAATCCCTGGTGTTTTCAAAATACAGTTGGGAAAATGTAGCTCAGCGTTTCGAGGAACAAATGAAAAGCTGGTTTGATAAGTGATTGAGTCCGGACGATGGAAAACGCGCTGATACCGTAATAAGTATCAGCGCGTTTTTTTTATCTATTTCTTAGCGCCAACAGAAAACCAGTAATGATACCAATTTGAGCAATATCGACCTGTTCAAAATTGCCACGAACGATATAAAAACCGACGAAAGATAAAAATAGCAAGAGATGAGCATTGTAGGGGCTTATCTCTACTTTCCTGAAGGTAGAGCTGGCTGTTTCCCTGATGATAGCGCCATATAAATAGGCCAGGCTCGCCAGACCCAATATGCCTGCACTAAACCAGATGTACAGAATGGTATTATGCGGACCGATAGATTCTTTAAAGGTCCACGTTGGATAATCGACAACGCGTTTATTATAAACACCATCATACACATCATTACCATAGCCGTAGCCCTTGATCGGGTTTTCCTGAATCAGTATCCACGCGGTGCCCTGGGTTCCGTTAGTATAACGATATGAGCTATCTGTCTGCTGTAATTTATACAGTAAATGTTCTGGGTCTGGTTTGTTATTATGTTGAGTGATAACCAAAGCGCCGATAATGGCTAATAAAATGGCACCAACTCCTATTAACTTCCATTGGCGGTTCAGTATTGCCCACAGAACACCTACTATAAGCACCGCCAACCATGCCCCTCGCGATAGGGTTCCCAGGATAAAGAAAAGATAGATAGCGCTAAGCACCAAAAAAACCAACTTAATTGCATTTTTTCTAAACAGCCAAATATTCAATAATGCTGGAAATAAGAAAACCATGGAATCGGACATATGTCGATGCGCATAGCTTATGAATGGCATAATCCCTTTATTATAGTCCTCGATATACAGAATACTCTCTGCAAGGCAGCGAAGCCCTAAACTTGTTAAAAAGGAGAAAAGTACTATTTTCGCAACCGTTTCTTTTGTTTCATCTTTTAATAGTACGGGAATTAATAAAGTATATAATAAGAAACCCTCCAGTACCGTATTTTCAAATTCCTTGAAACTTCCTTTCATATCTGGCGATATGAGTATGGAATAAACAAGGATTAATGATAATACTGCTACGCTATAAAATACGCTATTTTTGAAAAGAGGGGGGAAACTTTTCGGTGAGCGTGAGACCTGATAAATCGCGGTGATAATCATAAGTATGATTATCAAATGTTTATAACGCGTAATACCATCCAGAAAATACGTAGCAACAAAAAGAAAAACCAGCGCTTTATTCCAGATCGGTTTCCATTTCTCTTTATTTAACGTTAATGATGTGGTTAGCATCTTTTCTCCACAATAGGTTTGGGATGAGACAGAGTCTCTTTAATGAATCTTTCCAAATACGCTTGTGGCATCTAAATTCGCCAGGTTCTGTTCTGGTGAGCAGCATGCCATTTGGTTCTTCCCATAACCTCCAATTAACCCAGGGTCCGTTGGGCCATATAGCGTAATATTCGGTCTGTCGAGCGCGGCGGTGAGATGGCTCAGGCCGGTATCAACCGATACGACAAATTTTGCGCCAGCCAGCACTCTGGCGACCTCCTCCAGGCTCATGCGCGGTAACACATCCACATAGTCAAAGCCTTCGGCCAGTCGTTTAGCCCGGGCCTCCTCATGAGGCGCGCCCCAGGGAAGTTTTATCCGTAATCCGGTGTTGCCCACCATACCGATAAGCTCGCGCCAGTTTGCTTCCGGCCAGTGTTTATCATCGCGGGTCGTGGCATGTAAAAACACCGCATACGGATCGCTAACCGCCTGCTGGCAATGCAGAAAATGTTTTGCGATGGCATAATCGCCCTGCGACTGCGGTTTATCGTATCCCAGGCTTTTGGCGAACAGCTCGCGCGTCCGTTCAACCGCATGTTGTTGCTTTGCGATATGGTGTTTACGGTTATAGAACAGGCTGGCCAGCGGTTCGCGGGCGGTACTCCAGTCCATACCGTGCTTTATCCCATGCGCCAGACGCGTCACCAGCGCCGCGCTTTTCACCAGCCCCTGCGCATCAATCACAGCGTCGTATTGGTATGCGCATACCGCCCGATGAAAGGCTGTGCGTTCCGCTTTAATGGGCGCGGAAAACCAGGCCTTGCGCCAACGGCGAATAGCGACGGGAATCACGCGATCGACAGCACTGTGCCAGGACGGAATTTGTGCAAACCCTTCTTCGACAACCCAATCAAATTGAATCCCCGGAATCGCCTGTTGCGCGTCGGTAAGCGCAGGCAGGGTATGTAATACGTCGCCCATCGATGATGTTTTAACGATCAAAACCCGCATTAAACGCCCTCTTCCGACAACAGCGAATGAAGCTCTTCCAGAACCCGCTGCGGCGTGATATCGATCAGGCTCTGGTGATAGCCTTGCGCCGTATCGCCTTTACGCACTTTGTGGTAACCCGTAATGAGACGAATCACCCGGGCCTTATGAGACAGCGGTGGCGTGAAATCCGGGCTACTTGGGCCATACAACGCGACCAGCGGGCGGTCGAGCGCCGCCGCGACGTGCATCAGTCCGGAATCGTTAGTGACGATGGCTTTACAGGCGGCTATCAGAATGACGGCCTGTTCCAGCTGGGTTTCCCCCGCCAGGTTGCGACACCATGCCTGCTGCTCGCTATTCAGCGCCGCCAGGATCTCATTTCCGGCTTCATGGTCTTTTGCCGAGCCAAACAGTACGACCTGGTACCCTTCGTTAATGAGCTGCTTTGCCAGTTCGGCGTAGTGATAGTGCGGCCAACGTTTTGCCGGGCCAAATTCCGCGCCGGGGCAAAAGCCGATCAGAGGACGTTCAGAAGATAGTGAAAAGTCGCTGCACATCAGCGACTTTTCACCCTCGCTAACCTGGAGCTGCGGCCAGAGCAGCGGCTGCGGCAGATCTTTCGCCGTGCGCATCACGCCCTTGTCATAGGCCAGCGCCACGTAGCGCTCCACCATCAGCGGCCAGGCGTCTTTATCAAGGACGCGCGCATCGTTCAGCAGGCCATAGCGCATTTCGCCGCGCCAGCCGGTACGGTGCGGGATATTGGCAAAGAAAGGAATCAGCGCCGATTTAAACGAATTTGGCAACACCCAGGCGCGATCGTAGCGCTTCTCTCGCAGGCTATGGCCCAATCTGCGGCGCTCGCCGATTTCCAGCGCGCCGTGGCCCAGCGGCATGGGTATCGCCTCGTTAACTTCCGGCATACGCGATAACAACGGACGACACCAGGCTGGCGCCATCACGTCGATTATCGCCTGGGGATAGCGCGCTTTAAGCGTGCGATAGAGACTTTGCGACATCATCATGTCGCCCACCCAGGACGGGCCAATGACCAAAATTTTCATACTTACGCGTCGCGGTTCAGCCAGGCCATATACTCCGTGACGCCTTCGGCGACGGTCTTAAAGGGTTTGTCGTAGCCCGCGTTGCGTAGATTGGTTAAATCCGCCTGCGTAAACGCCTGATAGCGACCTTTCAACTTATCCGGGAACGGAATGTATTCAATGCTGCCTTTTTTATGGTATGCCAGCGTCGCGTCGGCGACGGCCTGGAAAGATTCCGCACGGCCTGTGCCCAGGTTAAAGATGCCGGACTTGCCGCTTTCCAGGAACCACAGGTTAACGGCGGCCACATCGCCCACGTAAACGAAGTCGCGCTTGAAGTTTTCGCTGCCTTCAAACAGTTTCGGGCTTTCGCCGTTGTTTAACTGTGTATTCAGATGAAATGCCACGCTTGCCATGCTGCCTTTATGGCCTTCACGTGGTCCATAGACGTTGAAATAGCGGAAACCGACAATCTGCGAGTTCGCTTCTGGCAGGATCTGGCGCACATATTCATCAAACAGGAATTTAGAATAGCCGTAAACGTTAAGCGGTTTTTCGTATTCGCGCGATTCGATGAAATCAGACGTGCGACCGCCATAGGTGGCGGCAGAAGAGGCATAGAGGAACGGGATTTCGCGCTCAAGACAATAGTGCAGCAGCTCTTTGGAGTATTGATAGTTATTATCCATCATATACTTGCCGTCCCACTCGGTGGTGGAAGAGCAGGCGCCTTCATGGAAAATAGCTTCGATATCGCCGAGCTCTTCTCCGGACATAATCTGGATCAGGAAATCTTCCTTATCCATATAGTCAGCAATGTTCAGATCCACCAGGTTTACAAACTTGGTGCCGTCTTTCAGGTTATCCACCACCAGAATATCGGTGATACCTTTATCATTCAGGGCCTTAACGATATTGCTGCCGATAAAGCCCGCGCCGCCGGTAACGATGATCATAACTGTAACCTTTGAATTATGGTGTCAGAGACTGTCTCAGACATGAATGCTCTTATCATAACACTATTCATCCATTCACTGATAACCCGTGAGGATACGCGTGATTTATGCTGCATTTTAAAGAAGTGATGACGCGTCATCTCGTATCAACGTATCGCTTTGGGTAATATGTGCTGAAATTTGCCCAGTCTGGAGAATCGCAATGCGTGGGGATTTTTACAAACAGTTAACCAACGATCTGGAAACCGCCCGGGCGGAAGGATTGTTTAAAGAAGAGCGCATTATTACGTCTGCGCAGCAGGCGGATATCACCGTGGCGGATGGAAGCCACGTTATTAACTTTTGCGCCAATAACTATCTCGGGCTGGCGAATCACCCTGAGCTGATTAATGCCGCAAAAGCGGGCATGGACAGCCACGGTTTCGGTATGGCGTCCGTGCGTTTTATCTGCGGCACCCAGGACAGCCACAAAGCGCTGGAGCAAAAGCTGGCAAGCTTCCTCGGCATGGAAGATGCGATTCTGTATTCCTCCTGTTTCGATGCTAACGGCGGCTTGTTTGAGACGTTGCTGGGCGCGGAAGACGCCATTATCTCCGACGCGCTGAACCACGCGTCTATCATTGACGGCGTGCGTTTGTGTAAAGCGAAGCGCTATCGCTATGCCAACAACGACATGGCAGAGCTGGAAGCGCGGCTGAAAGAGGCGCGTGAGGCCGGCGCGCGTCATGTCCTGATCGCCACCGACGGCGTGTTCTCAATGGATGGCGTCATCGCCAATCTGAAAGGCGTCTGTGATCTGGCCGATAAATACGATGCGCTGGTGATGGTTGATGATTCTCACGCGGTAGGCTTTGTCGGCGAAAACGGTCGCGGTTCCCATGAATACTGCGACGTAATGGGCCGCGTAGATATTATTACCGGTACGCTGGGCAAAGCGTTAGGCGGCGCATCCGGCGGCTATACCGCGGCGCGCAAAGAGGTCGTTGAGTGGTTGCGTCAGCGTTCCCGCCCATATCTGTTTTCCAACTCCCTGGCGCCGGCGATCGTGGCGGCTTCTATTAAAGTGTTAGAGATGGTGGAGGCGGGCGCAGAACTGCGCGATCGCTTGTGGGCGAACGCCCGGCAGTTCCGTGAGCAGATGTCTGCCGCGGGATTTACGCTGGCAGGCGCGGATCACGCCATCATCCCGGTAATGCTGGGAGATGCGGTTGTCGCGCAGAAATTTGCCCGCGAACTGCAAAAAGAGGGCATTTACGTTACCGGTTTCTTCTATCCGGTCGTACCAAAAGGTCAGGCGCGTATTCGTACCCAGATGTCTGCGGCGCATACGCCTGAGCAAATTACGCGTGCGGTAGACGCGTTCACGCGTATTGGTAAACAACTGGGCGTGATTGCCTGAGGATGTAAGATGAAAGCGTTATCCAAACTGAAAGCGGAAGAGGGCATCTGGATGACCGACGTTCCGGAACCGGAAGTCGGCCATAACGATTTGCTGATTAAAATCCGTAAAACAGCCATCTGCGGTACTGACGTTCACATCTATAACTGGGATGACTGGTCGCAAAAAACCATCCCGGTTCCGATGGTCGTGGGGCATGAATATGTCGGCGAAGTGGTCGGCATCGGTCAGGAAGTGAAAGGCTTTAAAATCGGCGATCGCGTCTCCGGCGAAGGTCATATCACCTGCGGTCATTGCCGCAACTGCCGTGGCGGTCGTACTCACCTGTGTCGCAACACCACCGGCGTGGGTGTCAATCGTCCCGGCTGCTTCGCGGAATACCTGGTCATCCCGGCGTTCAATGCGTTTAAAATCCCGGATAACATTTCTGATGATTTAGCCTCTATTTTCGACCCGTTTGGTAATGCGGTGCATACGGCGCTGTCTTTCGATCTGGTCGGCGAAGATGTACTGGTATCGGGGGCGGGGCCAATCGGTGTAATGGCCGCCGCAGTGGCGAAACATGTCGGCGCGCGTCATGTGGTGATTACTGACGTCAATGAATACCGTCTGGAGCTGGCGCGTAAAATGGGCGTCACCCGCGCGGTCAACGTCGCGAAAGAGAGCCTGAACGACGTCATGGCGGAGCTGGGAATGACCGAAGGGTTCGATGTGGGTCTGGAGATGTC
This sequence comes from Salmonella sp. SJTUF15570, assembly GCF_043357055.1. Classification (NCBI taxonomy): domain Bacteria; kingdom Pseudomonadati; phylum Pseudomonadota; class Gammaproteobacteria; order Enterobacterales; family Enterobacteriaceae; genus Salmonella; species Salmonella sp. SJTUF15570. The sequence goes on from NZ_JBEUKJ010000011.1 coordinate 114,151, forward strand.
CGGCGCGCCGCCGGCGTTTCGTACCATGCTGGACACCATGAATCACGGCGGTCGTATTGCGATGCTGGGGATTCCGCCATCAGATATGTCTATCGACTGGACAAAAGTTATCTTTAAGGGCTTGTTCATTAAAGGTATTTATGGTCGTGAGATGTTCGAAACGTGGTACAAAATGGCGGCGCTGATCCAGTCCGGTCTGGATCTGTCACCGATTATCACCCATCGTTTCTCTATTGATGATTTCCAGAAAGGTTTTGACGCCATGCGTTCAGGCCAGTCAGGAAAAGTTATTCTGAGCTGGGATTAATATGTATAGAGACCCGATGATATTTATCGGGTCTGATATTCGTTTCATCGTAAAAGGTTGGTGTCATTCGCCAACCTTTTTTGTTAGGGAAAATCTGGAAAGCCGTAAAGAATTGTCATAGACATCAAGCATTCGTAATTGCGCTTTACTCTTATTTTACTCGCTAACGTCACGCTCTACTCTGAGTTTTGTGCTTGCTTTTTACTGTAAAAATTAATTATGGCGGCTTAATAGTTTCTTAATAGAGCCACAGTATAAAGGCAGGGTAAATTAAGGTTTTTCTGGTAATCGTTATGAAAAATAGTAAAACCAAAGTGAGTATCATTGTCCCGTTATATAATGCGGGAGCGGATTTTAATGCTTGCATGGCGTCGTTAATCGCGCAAACGTGGTCGGCGCTGGAAATTATTATTGTGAATGATGGATCGACAGATCATTCCGTTGAGATAGCAAAACATTACGCGGAACATTACCCACATGTTCGACTGCTTCATCAGGCCAATGCTGGCGCATCTGTCGCCCGTAATCTTGGCCTGCAAGCGGCGACCGGCGATTATGTCGCCTTTGTCGATGCGGATGACCAGGTCTACCCGAAGATGTATGAAACGCTGATGACTATGGCGCTTAACGATGATCTGGACGTTGCGCAGTGTAATGCGGACTGGTGCGTCCGAAAAACCGGGCACGCCTGGCAATCTATTCCGACCGATCGTCTGCGTTCCACCGGGGTATTAAGCGGACCGGATTGGTTGCGTATGGCGTTGGCCTCGCGACGCTGGACGCATGTTGTCTGGATGGGCGTTTATCGACGTGCGCTGATTATCGATAACAATATTACTTTCGTTCCCGGACTACATCATCAGGACATATTATGGTCGACGGAAGTTATGTTTAATGCCACGCGCGTACGTTATACCGAACAATCATTATATAAATATTTCCTGCATGATAATTCGGTAAGCCGTTTGCAAAGACAAGGCAATAAAAATCTTAATTATCAGCGGCATTATATTAAAATTACGCGCTTATTAGAAAAGCTCAATCGTGATTATGCCCGTCGTATTCCGATTTACCCTGAATTTCGCCAGCAAATTACCTGGGAAGCGTTACGCGTTTGTCATGCGGTACGTAAAGAGCCTGATATTTTGACCCGCCAGCGTATGATTGCCGAAATTTTTACTTCTGGCATGTATAGACGGATGATGGCTAACGTCTGCAGCGCGAAAGCGGCTTATCAGACGCTGCTCTGGTCCTTCCGGCTGTGGCAATGGCGCGACAAAACTTTGTCGCACCGTCGTATGGCCCGTAAGGCGCTCAATCTGTCTTAGCGCTCATGTTTTTAGGCGCGGCGATTTTCCCCCAGCCTTGCCACTGGTGCTGAAACCAGACAACCACGGAACTTTGCGTAATGCTCTCACCGATGACGCTGAAAAAGCGCGTAGCGTAGACCGGTTGCAGCGGTTTTTTCGGCTTGCACATCTTCACGCCGCGAAAGGGATTGCGCGGCGCGTCAATTTTCTGCGGCGTCACACCCGGTCGGGACGTATCTACCTGCGGTTCGTTGAGCAGGCTGCCTGGACGTACCAGGGTGATATCCGCCGGCAGGCGATAAACCATCTGTTGCAGCACGCGAACCGTTGCGGGATGCGGATGACCAATCGCGATAGCGGAACCGTTGCGACGGGCCAGTTCGATAGCGCGATTAAACTGACGGCGGATATCCGCCTCGTTTTGCGTATCGTCGAGGAACACTTTGCGCTTGATCACTTTCACACCCGTACCGGATGCCGCGCGCATCGCCTGGCTATTGCCAATCGTCATGCTGTCGAGAAAATAGAGATTGTAATGTTCCAGCGCCTGCATAACTTTTTGCATACCGAACAGGCTGGAAGTCATTGCACTGCCCATGTGGTTATTAAGCCCGACGGCATACGGCACGTTGTTTACCGCCTCGCGGATAATGCGCTCGATCTCATCGCTGCTCATATCTGGTCGCAGCGTATCCTTCTCCAGCGGCTGTTTGCTTAGCGGCGCCATCGGCAGATGGATTAACACCTCATGCCCGCTATTGTGGGCTTTAGTTGCCATTTCGCGCGCGTGCGGCGCGTTGGGCAGTACGGCGACGGAAATGTTTGGCGGCAGCGCCAGAACCTGGTTTTCCGTATGCGGGCGATAGCCAAAATCATCAATCACGATGGCGAGCTTGCCAGCGAAAACGGGATGTGCAAACGCCAGCAAAGTGGCCAGCGTGAGAATGGAGCGACGAAACTGAGGCAAAACTTATCTTCCCAACCACGGCTGTGGATTGACGGCCTGACCCTGGCGACGAATTTCGAAATAAAGCGAAGGTCTGCCCTGACCGCCGCTACTGCCCACAAGGGCGATAGGTTGTCCGGCGCGCACCTGCGCGCCTACGCTGACCAGAGCGCTCTGGTTATAGCCGTAAAGGCTCATATCGCCTTTACCATGCTCCACGACCACCACCAGGCCATAGCCTTGCAGCCAGTCCGCCAGAATCACCCTGCCGTCGGCGATGGCTTTGACCTCGGTGCCTTCCGACGCGCCGATCACCATCCCCTTCCAACGTAGCTCACCCTGCAGCCGTTCGCCATAGCGATGTAATATCGGGCCGCGTACCGGCCAGTATGCCTGACCGCGTGGCGCGCCCAGACCGCCGGTGCGGGACATTAGCGAACGCTCGCTTTCCGTCGGCTTATAGGTGCTGCCTTTACGCGAGGCTTCCTGCTGCTTATCGCGTACCGCCTGCGCTTCGCGGGCTTCACGCTCCGCTCGCGCTTTGGCCGCCGCTTCCGCCCGCGCGATACTGTTGCGTAGGCGTGATTCGTTGGCGCGTAGTTCGCTTAACTGTTGCTGGCCTTGCTGAATAGACGACTCCAGTCCGGCAAGCGTTTTCTTACGTTCATTACGCGCCTGTTCCAGCTTCGCCTGCTGAGCGCGCTGTTCATACAGCAACGTTTGTTGTTGGCTTTGCTTCTCTTCCAGCTCGGCTTTTTGCGTGGCGACCTGTTCGCGAGTCTGTTTCAGTTCGGCGATAGTCTCCTGGCGCGCCTGGTTCAGATAGCCGAAGTAGGCCTGCAGGCGTTGCCCACGCTGGCTTTCTTCTCCGCTAAGAATAAGCTGAATGCCGGTGTGTTCGCCCTGGCGGAAAGCGGCGTCCAACTGTGCGGCGAGATTACGCTCCTGGCTGGCTTTTTGCTGCTCCAGTTTGGCAATTGAGGCGTTCATCTCATCAATTTGCGCGTTTAACTGATCCAGGGTGCTTTGCGTTTCGCGCAGCTTACGTGCTGCGGCCGAGATGGCCTCTTCCTGGGCTTTAAGTTGTGCCAGGAGGCTGGCGCGTTGTTGCTGCTGCTGGCGTACGTCGCGTTCTTTCGCGGCGATATCGGCCTGAATAGATTTGAGTTGATCGCGGTCATCCGCGTGGGCGAAAAAGGCGCACAACAATACGCCAGCGCTAAGTACGCTGGCGTAGAACAAAGGCCTGACTGAAAACGTTCTTGGTTTCACGGCCTGTTGAATGGTGTTAATCGCCTTTCCCCTCATGGGGAGGGATTATTCCACGATGAACAGCGGCTTACCAGTCATCTCTTGCGGGATTTCCATCCCCATCAGCGACAGCATGGTAGGCGCAATGTCTGAAAGTTTGCCGCCTTCGACCGCCTTCACGTTTTTCTCGCCGACATAAATCAGCGGCACCGGCAGGTTGGTGTGGGCGGTATGCGCCTGACCGGTCGCCGGATCGCGCATCTGCTCCGCGTTGCCGTGGTCCGCGGTAATCAACAGTTGTCCACCAACGGACTCAACCGCTTTTGTTACCTGTTCAATGCAGTTATCCAACGCTTCCACCGCTTTGATGGCGGCTTCCATCACGCCGGTATGACCGACCATATCGCCGTTTGGATAGTTACAAATGATGGTGTCGTACTTACCGCTTTCGATCGCCGCGACCAATTTTTCAGTCAATTCTGCAGAGCTCATTTCCGGTTGCAGGTCATAAGTGGCCACTTTCGGGGAGTTGATCAGAATGCGCTCTTCACCAGCAAACGGTTCTTCTACGCCGCCGTTAAAGAAAAAGGTTACGTGCGCATATTTTTCCGTTTCGGAAATACGCAGCTGAGTTTTGTCGTTTTTCGCCATCCATTCGCCAAAGGTATTCGCCAGCGACGCTGGTGGGTAGGCAACGGCAGTTTTGATATCGGCGGCGTATTCGGTCAGCATCACGAAGTTCAGATTAACCACTTTCTTACGCGCAAAGCCGTCGAAATCAGCGTTAACGAAAGCGCGGGTAATTTCGCGCGCGCGGTCAGCGCGGAAGTTCATGAAAATCAGCGTGTCGCCGTCTTCCATCGCCGCATCAGCCTGGCCCTCGGCGCGGATAACGGTCGCTTTGACAAACTCATCGTTTTCATCACGAGCGTAAGCGGCCTGCAGGCCAGCCACAGCGGTATCCGCCTGGAATTCGCCCTGGGCCAGGGTCATCAGATCATACGCTTTTTCCACGCGATCCCAACGGTTGTCGCGGTCCATAGCGTAGTAACGACCGACGATAGACGCCACGCGGCCTTTGCCCAGCGCGGCGAATTTGTCTTCGAATTTTTTCAGCGAGGCTTCAGCGCTGCGCGGCGGCGTGTCGCGACCGTCGAGGAAGGCGTGCAGATAGATTTTTTCTGCGCCGCGCTCTGCGGCCAGTTCCACCATCGCCATAATGTGATCTTCGTGGCTGTGGACGCCGCCCGCGGACAGCAGACCCATAATATGAACCGCTTTACCGGCGTTTTTCGCCTGGTCTACCGCATTGGTCAGGACTGAGTTAGCAAAGAAAGTACGTTCTTTAATTTCAACGTCCAGACGCGTCAGGTCCTGATAAACGATGCGACCTGCGCCCAGGTTAACGTGGCCCACTTCGGAGTTGCCCATCTGGCGGTCAGGCAGACCCACTTCCAGACCGGATGCGTCGATCAGGGTATGCGGACGTTTTGCCCACAGAGCATCCATCACCGGGGTTTTGGCGTTTAAGATAGCGTTATCCTGCTGTTCTTCACGGTAGCCGTAGCCATCCAGAATCACCAGTACCATAGGTTTTTTAGAAACCGACATTGCGACAACCTCATACTCAATAGACAAAATAATTGCGTAATTTTACTACAGCTGAATCGATAAAATAGCCTCAGAAGATCAAAGAAAGGGATCGCGCTGGCGTGAGAAGGCAAGTAATAGCGTGATTTTTTTTCGTAGCGCCCCGCAAAAATGCATTCCAGTGCACGCTCTGGCTGTATTTGCGCCACTGCACAGGTATACTCCTTTCCTGGTTTTTTAATCACTACGTCGGGAGTTGTTACCCCCCATGCAAGAAATTATGCAATTTGTTGGCCGTCATCCCATACTGAGTATCGCCTGGATTGCGTTACTGGTGGCGGTTTTATTTACCACGTTCAAAGGTCTGACTTCAAAAGTTAAGGTGATTACACGCGGCGAAGCCACGCGCCTTATCAACAAAGAGGACGCCGTTGTTGTGGATTTACGTCAACGTGACGATTTCCGTAAAGGCCATATCGCTGGCGCGACCAATTTGCTGCCGAGCGAAATCAAAGCCAACAATGTTGGCGAACTGGAAAAGCACAAAGACAAGCCGATTATCGTGGTCGACGGTTCTGGTATGCAGTGCCAGGAATCCGCTAACGCGCTGACAAAAGCCGGCTTTGAAAAGGTCTTTGTGTTGAAAGAAGGCGTAGCAGGCTGGAGCGGCGAGAATCTGCCTCTGGTGCGCGGTAAGTGATTACCCGTCGTTTTCATGGCGCAAGGGGAATGACTTGCCTTTGCGTCGACATGAAATCCATCGGGTAAAAAACAGGAGCGAAGTCATGGCCAATATTGAAATCTACACCAAAGCAACCTGCCCGTTTTGCCATCGTGCAAAGGCGCTGTTAAACAGCAAGGGCGTGAGTTTCCAGGAAATTGCGATTGACGGCGACGCCGTGAAGCGTGAAGAGATGATCAAACGTAGTGGCCGAACGACGGTTCCGCAAATTTTTATTGATGCACAGCACATTGGCGGTTGTGACGACTTGTATGCGCTGGATGCGCGTGGTGGACTGGATCCGCTGTTGCGTTAAGGCGTACTCAAGTATTTAAGGACAACACTAAAGGGTTTTACACATGTCAGAACAAAATAACACTGAAATGGCTTTCCAGATCCAACGTATCTATACCAAGGATGTTTCTTTCGAAGCGCCAAACGCACCGCATGTTTTCCAGAAAGATTGGCAGCCAGAGGTTAAACTGGATCTTGATACGGCATCTTCCCAACTGGCGGATGACGTTTATGAAGTTGTGCTGCGTGTTACCGTAACGGCTTCCCTGGGGGAAGAAACCGCGTTCCTGTGCGAAGTTCAGCAGGCCGGTATTTTCTCCATCAGCGGTATTGAAGGTACTCAGATGGCGCATTGCCTGGGTGCATACTGCCCGAACATTCTGTTCCCGTATGCTCGCGAGTGCATCACCAGCCTGGTTTCACGCGGTACGTTCCCGCAACTGAACCTTGCGCCGGTCAACTTTGATGCGCTGTTCATGAACTATTTGCAGCAGCAGGCTGGCGAAGGTACTGAAGAACATCAGGATGCCTGATGAACCAAAGTAATGCGTCAATGACAGTCATCGGTGCCGGCTCGTACGGCACCGCTCTTGCCATCACTCTGGCGAGAAACGGCCACCAGGTTGTCCTGTGGGGCCACGATCCAAAACATATCGCGACCCTGGAGCACGATCGCTGCAACGTCGCGTTCCTTCCCGATGTGCCTTTTCCCGATACGTTACACCTGGAAAGCGACTTAGCAACCGCGCTGGCGGCCAGTCGTAACATTCTGGTGGTGGTGCCAAGCCATGTTTTCAGCGACGTGCTGCGGCAGATTAAACCGCTGATGCGTCCGGATGCGCGTCTGGTATGGGCGACCAAAGGCCTGGAAGCGGAAACGGGGCGCCTGTTGCAGGATGTCGCTCGCGAGGCGTTAGGCGATCAAATCCCGCTGGCGGTGATTTCCGGTCCGACGTTCGCTAAAGAGCTGGCGGCGGGTTTGCCGACGGCAATCTCGCTGGCCTCAACCGATGAGACCTTTGCCGACGATCTCCAGCAACTGTTGCACTGCGGAAAAAGTTTTCGCGTCTATATCAATGCGGATTTTATCGGCGTGCAGCTTGGCGGCGCGGTGAAAAACGTGATTGCGATTGGCGCGGGGATGTCTGACGGCATCGGCTTCGGCGCGAACGCCCGCACGGCGCTAATCACGCGTGGGCTGACCGAAATGTCGCGGCTTGGCGCAGCGCTTGGCGCCGATCCCGCCACCTTTATGGGGATGGCGGGTTTAGGCGATCTGGTGCTGACCTGTACCGACAACCAGTCGCGCAACCGTCGTTTTGGCATGATGCTTGGCCAGGGCATGGACGTTAAAGGCGCGCAGGATAAGATTGGCCAGGTGGTCGAAGGCTATCGCAATACGAAAGAAGTTCGTGAATTGGCGCACCGTTTTGGTGTTGAAATGCCAATAACCGAGGAAATTTATCAAGTATTGTATTGCGGAAAAAACGCGCGCGAGGCAGCATTAACGTTATTAGGTCGCGCCCGCAAGGAAGAGCTGAGTCGCCACTAGCCGTAAGGAACTGTTTGCATAAACGACCCAACCCGCACAGAACGGGTTGGTCGTTTTCTGCCCGTCTGGAGTAAGCCATGCCGTGTGAAGAACTGGAAATCGTCTGGAAGAATATTAAAGCTGAAGCCCGCGCTTTAGCTGACTGTGAGCCTATGTTGGCCAGTTTTTATCACGCCACGCTACTCAAGCATGAAAATCTGGGCAGCGCGCTGAGCTATATGCTGGCAAATAAACTGGCGTCGCCCATCATGCCCGCTATCGCTATCCGTGAAGTAGTTGAAGAAGCCTATGCCGCCGACCCGGAAATGATCGCGTCGGCAGCCTGCGATATTCAGGCCGTGCGCACTCGTGATCCGGCGGTGGATAAATACTCCACGCCGCTGTTATATCTGAAAGGCTTTCATGCGCTACAGGCCTACCGCATTGGTCACTGGTTGTGGAATAAAGGTCGCCGCGCGCTGGCTATCTTCCTGCAAAATCAGGTTTCGGTCTCGTTTCAGGTAGATATTCACCCGGCAGCGAAAATTGGCCGCGGGATTATGCTCGACCATGCCACCGGTATTGTGGTGGGGGAGACGGCGGTTATTGAGGATGATGTGTCGATCCTGCAATCCGTCACCCTGGGCGGTACCGGGAAAACGAGCGGCGATCGTCATCCTAAAATCCGCGAAGGCGTGATGATTGGCGCGGGCGCGAAAATTCTCGGCAATATCGAGGTGGGGCGCGGCGCGAAAATTGGCGCAGGTTCCGTCGTTTTACAGCCTGTCCCGCCGCACACTACCGCCGCAGGCGTTCCGGCGCGTATTGTCGGCAAGCCGGGCAGCGATAAGCCGTCGATGGATATGGACCAGCATTTCAACGGGCTACACCATACGTTTGAGTATGGCGACGGCATCTGAATTGCGCGGTACAACTAAAAAACGCTGTTCCGATGGAGTGCAATCCCGGAACAGCGGAGCGAAGAATTCGCAATGTGGACAATCAGGCTGCGGATGATGTCAGCGTGATGCGATCCAGCGGGCCGACGATAAACAGATATGAAATGAGACCAATAAGTCCCATCGAGCCAACGTATAAAATGGCAAAGTCGAACGACTGAGTATTGGCAAGAATCACGCCGATGACCAGTGGCGTAACGATGCTTGCCATATTGCCGCACATGTTAAATACGCCGCCGGCAATACCCAGAACTTCCTTCGGCGAGGTATCGCTGAGTACGCACCAGCCCAGGTTACCAAACCCTTTGGCAAAAAAGGCCAGACTCATCGCCGCAATGACCACAAATTCTGAAGAGGTGTAGTTGGCGATCACTATTACGCAAGAGAGCAACATACCGCAGATAACAGGCAGCTTCCGCGCGACGGTAAGGCTATAGCCGCGTTTGAGCAGCCAGTCGGAGAACACGCCGCCGAGCAGGCCGCCAATAAAACCGGCAATGGCTGGAATACTGGCCACAAAACCGACTTTCAGAATCGACATGCCTTTCGCCTGGTACAGGTAGGTCGGGAACCAGGTCAGGAAGAACCAGGTGATAGAGGTGACGCAGAATTGCCCGATGTAAACACCGATCATCATCCGGTTAACACAGACGGTTTTAATCTGCGCGAACGTTATTTTCTGCGGCTCCTTTTTACAGCCCAGAGAGGGCTCGCCACCACCGCTACGAATATAGTCAATTTCCGCTTGATTAACTTTTGGATGGTGCATCGGATCTTTGACTTTCATTAACCAGAATATACCGAGCATCACGCCAATAGCGCCAATATAATAGAAGACAAAATGCCAGCTTAAATTATGCAGAATGATCGTCATTAGCGGGGTGATAATGCCCAGCGAGATATATTGCGCAGCCTGATAAACTGAAGTAACGAAACCTCGTTCATTATTGGGAAACCATTGTACGCTTAAACGACTGTTCGCCGGAAAGGCAGGCGCTTCAATCGCGCCCATCAGCAGACGTAGAATAACCAGTACAATTAATGGGCTGCCATACAGATAGATCGTTCCCTGAAACATGGTTACTAACGACCAGCCAATCAATGCGCAACCGTAAACCAGTCGTGAACCGTAGCGGTCTAATAGCCAACCACCGGGTAGTTGCATAATGACATAGGCGATACCAAATGAGGAGAAGGCCAGGCCCATCGCTTCCGGATCAAAACCTAATTCTTTACTCATTATTGGGGCAACTACGGATAGAGTTGCGCGATCCGCATAATTAAATACGGTAGCAAGAAATAAAAATATAAGAATGGTATGACGCACTTTTGTGCGCTTTATTATTGTGTTCATTATCTACTCCTCAGATAAGGGCAGAATGCATCCTGTAAGGTAAGAGAGGCGGGACGGATTCCCGCCAGTCGGGTTAAGGGCGTTTGCCAAATTCACATGTTAATTGTGTCCAGCGGCGCGCTTGTTCACTGAGCGTGAAACCCAGACCATGACGATCGGAAATCCACATGCGGCCATCGCGCAGCTCAAGTTGCTCGTTGAATAATGGGTTCAGCCACTCGAAATGTTCCAGCCACGGCTCCAGGGGATACGCTGCGGAAAGGTGCAGGTGTACTTCCATCGCAAAGTGCGGCGCCAGCTTACGCCCGTGTTTCGCCGCCAGATCCATAATCTTCAGGAACGGAGAGATACCGCCGACACGCGGCGCATCTGGCTGAACGAAATCGCTGGCATTGCCCAGAATCAACTGCTCGTGTTCCCGGAAACTGGTCAGCATTTCCCCGGTGGCGATAGGCGTATCCAGCGCGGTAGCAAGCTGGGCGTGGCCTTCGATGTCGTAAGCATCTAATGGTTCTTCAATCCAGATAAGATTGAACTGTTCCATTTTACGCCCCATGCGGATAGCCGTTTCGCGATCCCACTGCTGGTTAGCGTCAACCATTAACGGGAACTCATCCCCAAGCGCTTCACGTACTGCGGTTAAGCGGCGAATATCCTCAGCGCAGTTGGGTTGTCCGACTTTCAACTTAATACCGCCAATGCCATTTTCGCGGGAAATCACCACATTTTTCAGCACTTGATCGAGCGGTGTATGCAAGAACCCCCCTGAGGTGTTGTAACACTGAACGGAGTCGCGGTGCGCGCCCAACAGTTTTGCCAGTGGCAGACCGGCACGTTTAGCCTTCATATCCCATAAGGCGATATCGATAGGGGAGATAGCCTGTACCGCCATCCCGCTACGCCCCACCGAGGCTCCGGCCCACAGCAGCTTGGTGTATATTTTGTCGATATCATTGGGATCTTCGCCCAGTAGATTATCGGCTATCTCTTTGGCGTGAGCATAAATACCCTGGCCGCCAGCACGTTTGGAGTAGCTAAAACCAACGCCCTCAAAGCCGTCGCGACTGCGGATTTCGGCAATGATGATTGCCACTTCGGTCAAAGGTTTCTGGCGCCCGGTCAGTACCTTCGCGTCACTCACTGGCGTCGCCAGCGGTAGAAAAGCCAGTGATAGCTTCACCCATTCGATACGATCGCCGGTTTCTGCCGCGGTTCTGGTATTCGCCGCTTTTGCATACGTTACGGCGTCGGAATTCGCGCTTAAAGCCATTTTTTTTCTCCTGATAATCACAAAATGATTGCGCTAACATTTTTATTATTAAGCGAACGCAGGATCCAGAAAGTTGATGTTGATTTGAACATTTGATCACATATGTCGTATAAAAAGCAGGATTTATTGCAAAATGGATCACGATCCAAAAATATCTGGGGAAATGCATAATACAAAATGATGGCGCTATCATTTTGTAATGACTGAGCTTGATAAGCTACTGTATTTACGGCCTTTCCTGATGCGAAGCTGGCAATAGCCGCAGGCATGATGAATAATGCGCGGATAAATCAGCCAATCTTTGCAGGGGCATCAGACGTGAAGAGAACCAAATCACCTCGTGCGCCGACGCTGGAAGATGTAGCACGTAGCGCCGGGCTGTCTCCGATGACAGTCAGCCGGGCATTGAATTCGCCACAACTGGTTCGCCCCAAAACGGTTGAGAAAGTCATGCAGGCGGTTCGCGTCACAGGCTACATACCCAACGCGTTAGCCGGTGGTCTGGCGTCGCGACGGAGTAAATTAATCGCTGTCGTCGTGCCGCAAATTAACAACAACATGTTTGTCGATACCATCCAGTCGCTGAGCGATGAACTGGCCCGACGCGGATATCACATATTGCTGTGCGTGGCGGGATATACCGAACAAACGGAAGCGGAGTTGGTGGCGACACTGCTTTCCCGCCGCCCCGATGGCGTGGTGCTTACCGGGATCCATCACACGATAGAACTGAAAAAGGTCATCCTGAACGCGGCTATTCCGGTGGTGGAAATTTGGGACTTAACGCCCACGCCGCTTGATATGCTGGTCGGTTTTTCCCATGAAAAAGTCGGGCAGGCGACGGGGGAGTATCTTCTGAGTAAGGGCTATCGTCGTCCCGGCTTGTTGTGGACCGCCGATCGCCGAGCCGCGCAACGCAAGCAGGGGTTATGTAGTGTTCTTCAACGCCACGCTATTCATGCCGTACCGCAGGTAGATGTCCCCCTTCCGGCATCGCTTTCGCTGGGGCGCAGAGGTTTAAGCCAGCTTTTTGACGAAGGGACGTTTGATGTCATTGTTTGCAGTTCTGATACCCTGGCACAGGGGGCGATGATGGAGGCGGAAAGCCGTGGTTTGCGCATCCCGCATGATTTAGCGGTTATTGGTTTTGGCGATCTTGATTTTGCCGCCAGCAATCGACCGTCAATTACTACCGTAAGCGTTGACAGACGCGCCATTGGCCAGCGCGCCGCTACGCTGTTGGCCGATCGTATTGAACAGAAACCGTGCGCAGAAGCTATTGTGGATATTGGCTTTCATTTGATTGAGCGAGAGTCCGCATAAACGGGAACATGCCATCGGGATCGGCCAGGCCGGATCAGGCGTCAGCTGCCATCCGGCATTGAATATATTACGACCGTAATACCGCGCCGGAGTATCCTAACTGGCGCCACGCTTCATACACCACCACCGACACCGCATTCGACAGGTTCATGCTACGGCTATCCGGCATCATCGGAATGCGAATCTTCTGCTCTTTAGGCAACGCATCGAGAATGCTGGCGGGCAGGCCGCGCGTTTCCGGGCCAAACATCAAATAATCGCCATCCTGATAGCTTACGGCGCTATGGGCGGGCGTGCCCTTTGTCGTCAACGCAAACAGGCGCTGTGGATTTTCGGCGGCGACAAAGGCGGCATAATCGTGATGGCGCTGAACCGCGGCGAATTCGTGATAGTCCAGCCCTGCGCGGCGTAAGCGCTTATCATCCCAGGTAAACCCCATCGGTTCGATGATGTGCAGACGAAAGCCGGTATTGGCGCAAAGACGAATGATGTTGCCGGTATTCGGCGGGATTTCTGGTTCGAAGAGTACGATGTTAAGCATGATGCCCCCTTAAATGCGGGGGCAGAATAGCAGAAATTTACCGGGCTCTCACGCGCCAGGCGTTCAGGCGGCATCGCCTTTGCTCATTGGCGCCAGCGCGGCGGGCAAACTTTTCCCCAGTTCCTGCACCAGTGAATCGCCACTGATTTCGCTAATAGATTTCGCGCCGGTCAGGGTCATGGCGACTTTCATCTCTTTCTCGATCAGGTCCAGCAGATTGGCGACACCCGCTTTTCCTGCCGTCGCCAGCGCGTAGAGATAGGCCCGACCCAGCAGTACGGTATCGGCCCCCAACGCAATCATACGCACGACATCCAGCCCGTTACGAATCCCGCTATCCGCCAGAATGGCGATATCGCCTTTCACCGCATCGGCAATGGCGGGCAGGGCGCGGGCGGAAGAGAGCACGCCATCGAGCTGGCGGCCGCCGTGATTCGACACCACGATACCGTCAGCGCCGAAACGTACCGCATCGCGGGCATCTTCTGGATCGAGGATCCCTTTGATCACCATTGGGCCGTCCCAGAATTCGCGTATCCACTCCAGGTCTTTCCAGGAGATGGACGGATCGAAGTTATTTGCCAGCCAGCCGATATAGTCCTCAAGGCCGGTCGGTTTACCCAGATAGGCGGAAATATTGCCTAAATCATGCGGGCGACCGTTCAGGCCGACATCCCACGCCCATTTAGGGTGCATCACCGCCTGCCAGTAACGGCGCATGGCCGCGTTTGGGCCGCTCATCCCGGAGTGGGCGTCACGGTAGCGCGCGCCCGGCGTTGGCATATCCACGGTAAAGACCAGCGTGGAGCAGCCCGCCGCTTTCGCACGTTCAAGCGCGTTGCGCATAAAGCCCCGGTCACGCAGCACATAAAGCTGGAACCACATCGGGCGCTTAATGGTTGGTGCAACTTCTTCTATCGGACAGACGGAGACGGTGGAAAGGGTGAACGGAATGCCCTTTGCGTCTGCGGCGGCGGCGGCCTGTACTTCGCCGCGACGGGCGTACATGCCGCACAGGCCTACCGGCGCTAATGCCACCGGCATCGACAACGTTTCGTTAAACAGGGTCGTTTCCAGGCTTAAATCGGACATATTTTTCAGCACGCGCTGGCGCAGAGCGACTTGCGACAGGTCTTCCACATTTCGGCGCAGGGTATATTCCGCATACGCGCCGCCGTCGATGTAGTGGAAGAGGAAAGGAGGCAACGTGCGCTGAGCTGCGGCGCGATAATCGCTGGCTGCTGAAATAATCATGATTTATTCTCCCTGGTCATCTCATTATGGTCGCCGGGCAGGCGGGTAATACGCGCCTGGCGGGCCTGGTCTTCATCAAATCGTTTAATCGTAGTGTGGACAAAACTGAGGTGCGCCATCATCGCTTTACGCGCGCCCTCGGCGTTACCGTCCAGAATGGCGTCCATCACCGCCTGGTGTTGTTCCGTCAGCTTTGAGAATACGGGCGGAACGAGATACATACGCTGGCGACTCTGTTTGACGGAGGATTGCAGGACGTCGAAGAAACCGCGCATGGTTTGCAACAGCACCACATTGTGCGAGGCTTCCGCGATCGCCAGATGAAAGCGCACGTCGGCCTGGGAGGCGAGATCCGGGTCTTCGCTGAGCGTCGCATCAAAGCAGAGTCTGATTTTCTCTTTGTCGGCAGCAGTGGCACGCATGGCGGCGTGCCAGGCCGTACTGGCTTCAATGGCGTGGCGGGCCTCCAGAATGTCGAAACTGTAGTCCGGATCGTTCGCCATCAGCATTTTCAGCGGTTGCACGATATTCTGTTCAGACCAGGTTTCGTGCTGCCAGCGGACAAATGTCCCGCCGCCGCGACGACTCACCAGCACGCCTTCACTGACCAGCTTCGCCAGCGCTTCGCGTAAAGAGTTGCGTGATACGCCAAGCTGTAGAGCCAACTGGCGCTCGGCGGGCAATTTCATGCCCGCTTCCAGGTTTTGTTCTTCAATCAGCGCCCGCACGCGAGAGGCAATCTCGTCTGACAGGCGTTTTGGCATCACAATCACGGAATCATCCAGGTTAAAACATAGGCCTGAAGCGTAGTGATCACGCCCACCATACAGGTGAAGATCAGGCTGTGTTTGACGGTAAAACGGAACAGATCGGACTCTTTCCCTACCAGTCCCACCGCCGCGCAGGCGATGGCGATAGACTGCGGCGAGATCATCTTCCCGGTTACGCCTCCAGTGGTGTTCGCCGCCACCATCAGTACATCAGAGACGCCGATTTGCTGCGCCGCGGTAGCCTGTAGAGAGGCAAACAGCGCGTTAGATGAGGTATCCGAGCCGGTCAGGAATACCCCCAGCCAGCCGAGGAACGGCGAGAAGAACGTGAAGGCGCTGCCGGTGTGCGCCAGCGCTAACGCCAGCGTGGAAGAAAGCCCGGAATAGTTCGAGATAAACGCGAACGCCAGCACCATGCCGATGGAGTAAATCGGCAACGCCAGCTCTTTCAGCGTGCTGCCAAAGGTCTGGATTGCGGCTGAGGGTTTCATTTTCAGCCAGACGATAGACAACAGCGCGGCAAACAGGATCGCCGTGCCGGTGGCGGAGAACCAGTCAAATTTATACACCGCCGCGTAAGCGGTCGCTTCGTGTACGACCGGCGGCATACGGGCGACCAGTTTATCGAGATACGGTACCGGAACGTTAATTACCCAGTCATACAGCGCGCCGCCGGGGGCAAACAACGCTTTAAACGGCGGTACGCTCCAGAGAGTGACCGTGGCGGTCAGGAACAGAAACGGCGACCAGGCGCGAACAATTTGCCCTGTCGTATAGCGGGTGCGGGCCAGCGTCTGATCGACCTGCGACGCGCCCATATCGCCGAAGCGGAAGATGCGTACCGGCTGCCAGCGTTTGAGGAACAGCGTCAGACACACCAGAGACACCAGTGAAGAGATGATGTCCGGCAGTTCCGGCCCGATAAAGTTGGAGCTGAGATACTGGGCGATAGCAAACGAGCCGCCAGCGACCATCACCGCAGGCCAGGTTTCTTTCACGCCGCGCCAGCCGTCCATAATCGCCATAATCCAGAACAGGACGATAATGGTCAGGAACGGTAGCTGACGACCGACCATCTGACCGATTTCAAAGCTGTCCAGGCCCGTGACCTGTCCGGCAACCAGAATCGGGATCCCCATCGCGCCAAAGGCGACTGGCGCGGTGTTTACAATCAGGCACAGCCCTGCCGCATACAGCGGATTAAAGCCCAGACCCACCAGCAGCGCGGCGGTTATCGCCACCGGCGCGCCAAAACCTGCTGCGCCTTCAAGAAACGCGCCGAAGCAGAAGCCGACAATCAGCATTTGCAGACGCTGGTCCGGGGTAATGGAGAGTATTGATGAACGGATGATGTCGAATTGCCCGGTCTTGACCGAAATTTTATAGACGAAGACCGCGGCGATGATTATCCAGGCAATCGGCCATAGCCCGTAGAAGAAGCCATACACGACCGATGCCAGCGCGTGATCGACCGGCATTTTATAGAACAGCAGCGCGACGGCGAGCGCGATAACCACCGTCCACGAAGCGGCAACGTAGCCTTTCAGCTTGAGTTTAATCAGGGCGAAGAAAAAGAACAGGATTGGGAGCGATGCGATCAGGCTGGAAAGCCAGATGTTACCCGCCGGGTCATAGTTTTGTTGCCAGAGGTTCATTGCAGGTCTCCTGAGAACCACACGCATAATGGGATGAATCTTTGCTCATCTCGTTGGGGTCACATTATGTGTAAAAGTGGTCCTGCCAATATTGTTGTGTATGGATAATGACAACAAATAGTTAACCAGATGTTATTTATTGGCAACGGTATTGTAGAGTTAATTTAGTGAAATGTGAGTAGGCTGTGGTAACTGGCTAAAATTGGTAGGGCCAATTGAGAGGAGAGGACCACAAAGGGAAGTGAAAAGGCAATGGCATTATGCCATTGCCTTTGATGTCGGGAGTGTTGTTACTTCATTACCACTGGAAGCCCGCGCCAATGGCTGCAGAGTAATCGCCCTGGCTGTTGCTGGTTCCTTGCAGTTTATACACCCAGCCCCCGCTTTCACTTACCATGGAGACACCAATGGCGACGGCACTTTCACCATTAAACGTACCGCCAGCAATCGAGGTCATGTTGGCGCCCGGGGCGTAGGCTTGTGGCAGACCGGCCATCGCCATCGCTGAAGCGATACCGCCGCTCATCTTGTTTTCTACGCCTTTGATTTTGCTGTTCATTTCCCCCATTTTCTGGTCGGTATAGGTGTTTGCTTCTTCGACGCTGCGTTTCAATTGCGCATAGTTAACCGCATCCGTATCATTCACCGCCGCTGAAACATTGCCGATCCGAGTGGTGCCGCCACTCCCGTCTCCCAGGTTGAGCACGCTATAGTTAACCGAGCCATCTGCATTGGTTTCATAACGCACGGAGCCTGCTTCTGAGGCTTTCAGTTGCGCCACATTAACCGCGTCAGTGTTGTTCACCCCTGCGGCAACGTTGGTAATACGACGTTGCTGAGTAGAAGAGCCAACAGACACAGTATTAGCTTCATCTGCGACTGAATTTGTGCCTAACGCCACGCTGTTTTCAGCGGCAGCAATAGAGCCAGAGCCAATCGCGACGCTGTCCGCCCCCTGGGCATTTGCATCTGCGCCATCGGTGTTGGTCTTGAAGTACTTGGTGCTACCGGTAGTGACGATATCGCCAATACCGTTTTCAATATTGGTGACGCGAGTATCAAGACTACTCACCTGCGTGTTCAGGTTATTGATGCTTTCGGTATTCGCGGCAACACGGCTGTCGGTGACTTTCAATTGACTCACGTTAACGGCATCGGTATCTGCCGAACCCGCCGCGACGTTAGTGATCTGACGTTGACCGTCTTCACTGCCGACAGAGAACTCACCGACAGAGTTCTGCGGTGTGTCCATGTTGTAGGCGGTGTAGTCAGTCTGTGCGCCGCGAGTGGTCTGAGAACCATTACCCATTGCAATACTGTTTGCATGGTAGGCGCGTGCGTTAGAACCGATAGCAATACCGTTGATGGCATCAGCCATCACCAGTGTATTCAGACCAATACCAATACCTGCATCAGCATTGACGATGGTCTTCGCACCCATTGCCAGTGAGTCAGTTCCGACAGCCAGTGAATCTTCTTCCGTTGAGTTTGCGTGGTAGTACTTGGTCGGTGTAGTAGTGACCGCACCAATGGCATTTTGTAACTGACGTACAGTCACGGCGTCATGGGCTTCAGTACCATCGGCAACGTTAATGATCTGACGGTACTTACCATCATCACCAATCGACAGAGCGCCGAGCAGTTCACCGTCAGTAGTGTCGTAGCCAATCACCACGCCATCTTCGGTTACGCTGGTTTCACGAGAGCTTTTGGCTATCACACGACTGGAAACAGAGCTGCTACCCAGCGCAATACCGGTATCAACGGTACTGCTGCTGTTCTGACCAATCGCGACACTGCTTTCGCCGGAAGCGGCAGCGTTATAACCCACCGCCGTAGCGCCAGTACCCGATGCGCTGGCATCAATAAAGGTTAAGCCGGTGTCATTAGTACGCACATAGTTCAGACCCGCGCCATTCTCTTCGATGTACGTCTCGCTGGTATTACCGGCAATCTGGTTGATGATCTCATTTTGCTGATTGATCAAGGTGTTGGTGGCAAACAACTGGGAACCATTAATCGCATCAGTACTGGTTTCAGAAATATCACCGTTAGCAACATTAGTGATTACGCTGGCTTTGCCGTCGCGGCTGGCACTGAACGCACCATTTTCACCGGCGGTTGCGTCCCAGAGCAACGCATCATCCAGGGTGGAGTCGATCGCGTCCAGGGCATCACCTACGTTATTGTAATCGGTGTTGGCAATGGAGTAAGTCGGCGCACTGATGCTACCGTCAGCATTTACTGTGGCATTGCCGCCCAGGGCATCAACAACAGAGTTGCTCACACCATAGAGTTGTCCACCATTGATGGCATCGGTGCTGGTTTCAGAAATAGCACCGTTTGCGACATTGGTAATTTTGCTGGCATTGCCACCGTGGCCGGCGCTGAATGCACTTGCAGTTTCATCCCACAGCAGAGCGTCGCCCAGTGAAGTGCTAAAGGAGGTGTTAATTGCCGCCAGTGCATCACCTACGCTATCGTAACTGTTGCTACCGATGGTGTAGGACGGGCCAGTAAATACACCGTTTTCATCAACCGAGGCGTTACCGCCAAAATAGTCAGCCAGTGAATCACTTAAGCTAAAGAGTTGTCCACCGTTAACGGCGTCGGTACTGGTAGATGAGATTGTTCCAGCGGTGACGTTGGTGATTTTGCTGGTGGCATTGGTGCCGTGTGCAGCGGTGAATACGCCTGAGGCGTCATCCCATTTCAGTGCATCTTCACCAAGGTTAGTCACCGTATCAGTCAGGTTGGTGATACTGGTGGTGTTGGCGGCAACGTCATTCGTCAGATTAGTGATATTGGTGGTGTTGTTAGCAACATCGCCGGTCAGGTTGGTGATATTAGTGGTGTTGGTTGCCACGTTGTCGTTGGTGGTTTTCAACTGAGAACCGTT
>NZ_JBEUKJ010000012.1:0-133963 GCF_043357055.1 Salmonella sp. SJTUF15570
AGGCCTGCCGCCAGCGTTCAATCTGAGCCATGATCAAACTCTTCAATTTAAAAGTTTGATGCTCAATGAATTAAACTTCGTAATGAATTACGTGTTCACTCTTGAGACTTGGTATTCATTTTTCGTCCGAGGACGTTAAGAATCCGTATCTTCGAGTGCCCACACAGATTGTCTGATAAATTGTTAAAGAGCAGTGCCGCTTCGCTTTTTCTCAGCGGCGCGGGGTGTGCATATTACGCTTTCCCGCTTCAGAGTCAAGCGTTTATTTTCGCTTTTCTCCGTGAGGTTCTGGTCTGAACCCCGCTGACCCGGCGGCCTGTGTGCCGTTGTTCCGTGTCAGTGGTGGCGCATTATAGGGAGTTATTTCTGCCTGACAAGAGGAAATTTAAAATAATTTCTCAAGTGCCTGGTATTTACCCAAAACGCCATTAAACCGCCAGTTTTTCGAGCGTTTCAAAGCCATAACGCTGTAAAACGGGTAATAATTGTTCAGCTCCTGGCGTCATTGCCATGCAATAAGCAATATTGGCATCGGTTGATTTCGCATCCGGCGCTTCATGTTCCAACAGCCAGGCTGTACGACGCGCTATCGCCGCGCCGGAATCCACCAACCGCGTCCCTTCGGGCAGGACTTGCAAAAGCTCGTCCCGTAATAGAGGGAAATGCGTACACCCCAGAACGACCGTGTCAGGCGGCTCCGGCATTCGTAGCCATGGGCGTAATATGCGACGCAGCTCTTCCAGCGATACCGAGTCGCCATGTAGTTTAGCTTCCGCCAGTTCCACCAGTTCTGCCGACCCCAACATCGCTATCTGACATTCATTGGCGAAGCGCGCAATCAGCTCGTGAGTATAAGGACGTTTGACCGTCGCTCTCGTCGCCAGTAGCCCGACGACGCCATTGGCGGTCAGCCGCGCCGCTGGTTTAATCGCAGGCACAACGCCCACCACCGGGAAGGCAAACTTTTCACGTAATGCGGGAAGTGAGACCGTACTGGCGGTATTGCAGGCAATCACCGCCAGTGAAAGGGGATAGCGCTGCTGTAACGCAGTCACAATCTCGACAACGCGCTCGACGATAAACGTTTCGCTCTTTTCCCCGTAGGGGAACGCCACGTTATCGAAAGCATATATATAGTGGAGATCCGGCAGGAGCCGCCGAATCTCATCATAGACCGACAATCCACCGACGCCGGAATCAAATACCAGCACGGTGGGACGTGGTTCAGAAGGTGTAGCTGCCAGACAAGGTGTATTCTCGTCCTGCAGTTTGGTAGCCATAAACTGTCTCGTAATCTTTGTCGAACAGGTTGGCTATTTTACCACGAACTGTCAGATGTGAGGTGACCGGATATGAAACTCCAATATCCCACAAGCTCAAGCCGCCCATTTTTACATCTCTATTATTGTCGTAGTCTTTATCGTAACGTTCGCCGAGGTACTGATACATCACATTCCAGCCGAGTTCAAAAATCTGTCCGGTCAGCTCATACTTTACCTGCTGCTTAGCACGGCGATAGAGAACCTTATTGGTTTCATCATCACGCGGATCGACGTATTGCAGCGTCAGGTGGTGATCTACCGGGCCAGTGGTGATATTTCCGGTCCACTCCAGACCTTTAATGGTGGCCGACTTCAGATTAACGTATTGATTATCTTTATAATCGATCAGGTTTTGAACCTTATAATGATATGCAGAAAGGCGCCAATCCAGCGGTCCGGTCAGCCCATCAATGCCGGCCTCCCACTGCCTGGATTCTTCCGGCTTTAGGTTTGGGTTAGCGGCAATACCAGGCCCATAAGAAGATGCAAAACGCGTCGCGCCATATTGCTGCCCAAGGGACGGTGCCAGGAACCCCGTACCATAGGAGAGAGTTGCCCGATAACCATCAACAAACTCCCAGCCCGTTGCGGTCTGCCATGTCCCATGCCAGCCGAACTGCTCATCATGATCTTCACGGCCAGAAGCTTCCAACGTGACACTATCGATTTGTTGCTGTCCGGTCAGATAGAGCCCGGTGGTATCACGTTTGTAAGTATCGGCCTTCGTTGTACTACTGGAGGTCAGTTTTTCCTGTTTCCAGTCAGCCCCACCGCTAACCGCTCCGTGCCCAACTTCAACACTATTACCCCATTGAATATAACGCTGCTCCATGTTATCCAGCGAGGCATCCCCCGCATACCGACCAAGATCGTTACTGTAGTTGTAATCTTTAATATGTTGATAATTGGCGATCAGCTGAGAAGAATAGATGCCAGAACTGTATTGCAGGCCAGCATCCCAAGATTGGGTGTAATTCTGGGCCTCATCATTGCCGCCAACATAACCATATGAACCCTGATCGTAATCGCTATTCGCCGTATAACCATAGCCGCGAAAGAAACCGGAGACGTTATCGTTAAACTTATGCTGTACGCCTCCCCAGAACAACTTATTGCGGTAGCCGTCCCGGTCACTGTCCCCGTTATAGGGAGAGTCAGGCTGAATGTTAAAACCCCTGGTCGTCTCATACGCCCCGGCAGCAGTTACAATCGTATCGCCAAACCGTTTATTCATAATCCCATCATAGGTCTGGTAGCTATCCGATCCCATACCGGCGTTGATCTGTGATTTCTCGTCATTGCTCATCGTAATAATATTGACGACGCCGCCAATCGCGCCAGAACCGTACACCGCTGAACGCGGTCCGCGAATGTATTCAATGCGCTGCACTAACGACACCGGAAGCTGACCAATATCAATCGCGTTACTAATGCCCGCCCGCGCCATCGGCACACCATCAATCAGTACCAGGACATGCCGCGATTCGGTGCCACGAACATACAGCGAGGAACTCTTCCCCATTCCGCCACTCTGTGAAATATCCACACCAGGAAGACGGCGCATTACGTCATTAAGATCTTTTGACTGCCAGCGCTGAATATCCTCGCGGGTGACGACATCGGTTGGCGCCAAAACAGAGTTTACAGGCTGCTGAAAACGGTTGGCGGTGACAACCAGGGTATCCGGGCTAGTGTCCTGCGCCCAAGCGGAAAAGGCCGTGACGGAGAACGCCGTCAGCAGCGTAGCTTTTTTAATCATTGTAAAGCATCCACAATATAAGAAGGATGCCGCAGGCTTCATCGATAGTACGCGATGATGAAAAACCAGATGCGACGTTAGCCGGCAGGTCTTCGGGCTTGGAGGGTTATCCGTTGACTGGATAGCAGAAATGATGACTTCCCGCCGGAGGCAGTGTCTGCTTACGCTCTCATCTCACCTTTCCTTACCGCTGCGCGTCAGCTCCAGATTTTCACTGGATTCCCTATTAACTCACAGGACCGGCCCACGGATGCTACCGTCTGTCACAACACCCTGTCCAGACCGCGCATCACAAATCAGAAATCATCAATAGCTGGACATCCACTGAGCAATCCCTACAATCCCCGCGTACTTTTATTATTCAGGATGCGATATGACCCCCGAACATCTTCCGACAGAACAGTATGAGGCGCAGCTGGCCGAAAAAGTGGCGCGCTTGCAGAGTATGATGGCGCCGTTTTCTGACCTGGTTCCGGAAGTATTTCGCTCGCCGGTCAGTCACTATCGTATGCGTGCGGAATTTCGCCTGTGGCATGACGGCGATGACCTGTACCACATTATGTTTGATCAGCAGACCAAAAGCCGGATTCGCGTTGACACCTTCCCGGCGGCCAGCCAACTGATTAATACCTTAATGAAGGCGATGATTGCCGGCGTGCGCGATAATCATGCACTGCGGCATAAGCTGTTCCAGATCGATTATCTCACGACCTTGAGCAACCAGGCGGTAGTGTCGTTGCTGTACCATAAGAAGCTGGACGAAGAGTGGCGTGAAGCCGCCACTGCGTTACGCGATGCTTTACGCGCGCAAGGTCTGAACGTACACCTGATTGGCCGGGCCACTAAAACTAAAATCGAATTGGATCAGGATTATATTGATGAGCGTCTGCCTGTGGCAGGTACAGAGATGATCTACCGCCAGGTCGAAAACAGCTTTACGCAGCCAAACGCCGCCATGAATATTCAGATGTTAGAGTGGGCGCTGGAGGTGACGAAAGACTCAAAAGGCGATCTGCTTGAGTTGTATTGCGGCAACGGCAATTTTTCTTTAGCGCTGGCGCGCAATTTTAACCGCGTGCTGGCAACCGAAATCGCCAAACCGTCCGTCGCTGCCGCACAGTACAATATTGCCGCTAATCATATTGATAATGTGCAAATTATTCGCATGGCGGCGGAAGAGTTTACCCAGGCGATGAATGGCGTTCGTGAGTTTAACCGCCTGCAGGGGATCGACCTGAAGCGCTATCAGTGCGAAACCATTTTTGTCGATCCGCCGCGCAGCGGTCTGGACAGCGAAACGGAAAAAATGGTGCAGGCTTATCCACGTATCCTGTACATTTCCTGCAATCCGGAAACGTTGTGCAAAAACCTGGAAACGTTAAGCCAGACGCATACGGTGTCTCGCCTGGCGCTATTCGATCAGTTCCCGTATACGCATCATATGGAATGCGGAGTATTACTCACCGCAAGGTAAAATGTACGTCGGATGGCCGGTTATACCGCCATCCGGCCTTCGCACACTACTCTGCGGTGTCCTGCTTGCGGTTACGCAGCTTAAAGCCAATCCAGAATACCAGAATCACCGACAGCACCGCCGGGAAGAAATTAGAGCCAATATCCGGATATTCTGCACGCACCACGGTGCTATACAGTAAAACGCCAAGAATGAAACAGGCGGCGGCCAACCCCGGCAAACCTACCGGCATAGTACGATTTTGGTAGCGCTGATGCAGGCAATATACCGTCAGCACCAGCGAGATAACCGGGAATACGGAGAACGGCACAATAGCGCTAAACAGCGCCGCGAATGTGCCGTTAATTGATAAGCCAGCGATGAGCGCCAGCAACAGCGTACCTTTATCTTGACCTGACTGTTTCATTACTCGTCCTTCACGTTATTCGGAATGATGTGCTATTTTCTCTTGCTCACGGCGATACCAGTAATACGCCCCTTTCGCAATCATGCGCAGTTGCAATACCAGCCGCTCTTCTAATTGCCGACGCTGTTCAGCGCCGATGTCCAACGCCTCTGCGCCCGCGCTAAAGACAATAGTCACCATCGCTTCGGCCTGGGCTTCAGTAAACGCGCGCGGCATATGGTTTTCGAGTTCCAGATAGTCGGCAAGTTCCGCAATAAAATGCTGAATCTCCCGCGCGACGGCGGCACGAAACGCCGCTGAAGTGCCGGAACGCTCACGCAATAACAGACGGAAGGCGTTGGGGTTGTTGCCGATAAACTCCATAAATGTGGAGACCGACGTGCGAATGACGCTGCCGCCTTTCGCGATACGCTGTCGCGCCTGACGCATCAACTGACGCAGCATCAGACCGCTTTCATCCACCATCGTCAGACCGAGTTCATCGACATCGCGAAAATGACGGTAAAACGACGTTGGCGCAATGCCCGCTTCACGCGCCACCTCACGCAAACTCAGGCTGGCGAAACTCCGCTCAGCGCTCAGTTGGCTGAATGCGGCTTCCACCAGCGAACGCCGGGTTTTTTCTTTTTGTTGCGCTCTAACACCCATCACAATGTCTGAATCCTTCCATATGCCTTATTCGGCACTATACCAGAGAATAAAAGTAACGGGTTCACACTGGATTGTGAATGATTGTTTACAGACAGTTTGTGCTCCGGCTTCGCAAAAAAGCACAACGATAATTGGGTTAAAGCTGGGCAAATGTTATCATCGTGTTTATTTTATGTATAAAAACAGGTGAGTAATACCATGCCACATTCCTGGGATTATGATGCAGTCGTCATAGGGTCAGGCCCCGGCGGTGAAGGTGCTGCAATGGGTCTGGTTAAGCAAGGAGCACGCGTCGCGGTGATTGAGCGTTATCATAACGTTGGCGGCGGATGTACCCACTGGGGCACCATCCCATCCAAAGCCCTTCGCCACGCCGTCAGCCGCATTATTGAATTTAATCAAAACCCGCTCTATAGCGACCACTCCCGTCTCCTTCGTTCTTCTTTCGCCGATATCCTTAATCATGCCGATAACGTGATTAATCAACAAACGCGTATGCGTCAGGGGTTTTATGAGCGTAACCACTGTGAAATCTTGCAGGGCAACGCCCATTTTATTGACGAACATACCCTGGCGCTGGAATGCCATGACGGCACGGTTGAAACCCTGACGGCAGAAAAATTTGTTATTGCCTGTGGTTCGCGTCCTTACCATCCCAATGATGTGGATTTCTCGCATCCGCGCATTTATGACAGCGACTCAATCCTGAGTCTCCACCATGAACCGCGCCACGTTATTATTTACGGCGCCGGCGTTATCGGCTGCGAATATGCGTCCATCTTCCGCGGTATGGATGTGAAAGTGGATCTGATCAACACCCGTGATCGCCTGCTGGCCTTTCTCGATCAGGAGATGTCCGACTCTCTCTCTTACCATTTCTGGAATAGCGGCGTGGTTATTCGCCACAATGAAGAGTATGAGAAAATCGAAGGCTGCGATGATGGCGTCATCATGCACCTGAAATCCGGCAAAAAACTGAAGGCTGACTGCCTGCTCTATGCTAATGGCCGTACCGGTAACACCGATTCGCTGGCGCTGGAGAATATTGGTCTGGAAACAGACAGCCGTGGACAGCTCAAAGTCAACAGTATGTACCAGACCGCCCTGCCGCACGTCTATGCGGTGGGCGACGTGATTGGCTATCCCAGTCTGGCCTCCGCCGCCTACGATCAGGGGCGTATTGCAGCGCAGGCGCTGGTGAAAGGCGAAGCGACCGCGCATCTTATCGAAGATATCCCCACCGGGATTTATACCATTCCGGAAATCAGTTCTGTCGGCAAAACCGAGCAGCAGTTAACGGCAATGAAAGTGCCTTACGAAGTGGGCCGCGCGCAGTTTAAGCATCTGGCGCGAGCGCAAATCGTCGGCATGAACGTCGGCACGCTAAAAATTCTCTTCCACCGCGAAACCAAAGAAATTCTGGGGATTCACTGCTTTGGCGAACGCGCCGCCGAAATTATTCATATCGGCCAGGCGATCATGGAGCAGAAAGGTGGCGGTAACACCATCGAATACTTCGTTAACACCACCTTTAACTACCCAACCATGGCGGAAGCTTATCGGGTTGCGGCGTTGAACGGCTTAAACCGCCTGTTTTAACGCCTTGTCGAAATGGCCATCCATTGCGCCACGGATGGCCTCTGCCAGTTGCTCATAACGGCTACGCAGCGGCGATCCCGGGCGATAAACCAGCCCCACGGTACGACGCGGCTCCGGCTTAATGCATGGCAGATAAACCACGCCGTCGCGCTTACGCTCCTGCGGTACGGCCAGCGCGGGAAGTAGTGTAATACCACTGCCCGCCGCTACCATGTTGCGCAGCGTTTCCAGACTGGTCGCCCGGAAATGGGTATCTTCATCCGCTCCCGCTTCAAAACAGAACCCCATCGCCTGATCGCGCAGACAGTGGCCATCTTCCAGCATCAGCAATTTCTCGCCCGCCAGATCGGACATCGGCACGCGATCGCGATTCGCCCACGGATGATCCTCATAAATAGCCAGCATCATGGGCTCATCAAACAGCGGCACTTCGATAAACGCCTCGCTCTCTTTCACCAGCGCCAGAATAGCGCAGTCAAGCTTGCCGCTATCGAGTTGCGCTAACAGCTGGTGCGTTTGCGCCTCATGCAGATACATTTCCAGCTTCGGGAAAGTCTGGTGCAACATTGGAATGATAAGCGGCAGCAAATAGGGACCAATTGTTGGGATTAAACCAATATGCAGCGGGCCGGACATCGTCTCGCCTTGTTGGCTTGCCATCTCCTTGAGCACCTTGACCTCACGCAGTACGGTACGCGCCTGATCCACCAGCAGTAAGCCCGCCTGGGTAAACAGCACCTTACGGCTCGTACGCTCCAGCAGCATAACGCCCAGCTCATCTTCCAGCTTACGTATTTGCCCACTAAGGGTTGGCTGGCTGACGTGACAGGAGTCCGCCGCTCGCCGGAAATGGCGATGTTCGGCTAACGCCACCAGATATTCAAGATCACGAATATTCATTATTCATCCTCCGTCGCCACGATAGTTCATGGCGATAGGTAGCATAGCAACGAACGATTATCCCTATCAACCTTTCTGATTAATAATACATCACAGAACGGAGCGGTTTCTCGTTTAACCCTTGAAGACACCGCCCGTTCAGAGGGTATCTCTCGAACCCGAAATAACTAAAGCCAACGTGAACTTTTGCGGACCTCTGGTCCGCTTTTTTTTGCGTAAAAAGCCCGGCGTCGCTGATGCTCGGCCGGGCAGTATTACCTGATAGCGCTACGCTTATAAGGCCTACAACGCGAGGCGCGCCCTGGCATCGTCGATGGCCTGCGCCACCTGCTGCGGAGAAACGCCGCCTTTTGCCGCCCGTTTATCCAGACACGACTGCAAAGACAATATCGGATACACATCGTCGCCAATCACGTGGCTGAATTTCTGTAAATCGGCCAGCGGCAACGCTTCCAGCGGCTTACCCTGGCGAATGGCTTCTACCACCGCTTCGCCGACAATATGGTGCGCTTCGCGGAACGGCACGCCTTTCGCGACCAGGTAATCCGCCAGCTCCGTGGCGTTGGCATACCCCTGTTGCGCCGCGTCCTGACAACGTGGGCGTTTCACCTGAATACCGTCCAGCACCAACGCCGCCATATGCAGGCAGTCAAGCCAGGTATCGAGCGCATCGAACAGCCCTTCTTTGTCTTCCTGCATATCTTTGTTATACGCCAGCGGCAGACCTTTTAAGGTCATCATCATGCCGGTTAGCGCCCCTTGTACGCGACCGCACTTACCGCGAATCAGCTCCAGCGCGTCCGGGTTTTTCTTCTGCGGCATTAACGATGAACCGGAAGTCACGCGGTCAGAAAGCTCTACAAAACCCGCTTCACCAGAATTAAAGAAAATCAGATCTTCCGCGAAGCGTGACAGATGCACCATGCCGATAGCCGCATCAGAAAGCAGTTCCAGTACGTGGTCACGATCGGACACGCTGTCCAGGCTGTTGCGGGTCGCAGACGCAAAGCCCAGCCAGCCTGCCAATTGTTCACGGTCAATTTCATAGGCCGTTCCCGCCAACGCGCCGCAACCTAGCGGACTCACGTCCAGACGTTTAAGCGTGTCCTGCAGGCGGCTTTCATCGCGCGCCAGCATTTCGACATACGCGAGACACCAGTGGGCGAAAGTCACTGGCTGCGCGCGTTGCAGATGGGTATATCCCGGCATTACCGCGTCCTGGTTCGCCTGCGCGGTTTCCACCAGCGCGCTCTGTAGCTGGCGGTTAGCGGTAAGCAGTTCCCTCACCGTCTCTTTGCACCACAGTTTCAGGTCCGTCGCCACCTGATCGTTACGGCTGCGCCCGGTGTGCAGCTTTTTACCCAACTGACCCACTTTGTCGATGAGCTTACCTTCCACCCAGCTATGGATATCTTCCGCATCGCTTTGCAGGATTTGCTGCGGATTCGCGCGAACCTCCTCCAGCAGCACGTTCAGCGCTTCTTCCAACTGTCGTTGCTCATCGGCAGTCAGTACGCCTACCGTGACCAATGCTTTGGACCAGGCCACAGAACCGACAATATCCTGCTCCGCCAGACGGTAATCGAAGCGCAACGAATCATTGAATTGTTTAAACCGCTGGTCTGCCGCCTGTGTAAAACGCCCACCCCAAAGTGCCATAATAGACTTCCTTAAATTCTTCGAATTTCACTGCCGGATAGCGCTACGCTTATCCGGCCTACAATTTCTGTTCACGTAGGCCCGATAAGGCGCAGCCGCCATCGGGCGAACAAATAGTTAAGCCAGAATACGCGTGCCAATCGGCGTGCCGTTAAACAGCGCCGGCAGTTGCTCCGCATGACGCCAGGAAGCGATATCCACCGGGCGACCCAGCGCCCGCGCAGCATCGAGAGCCGCATTCACTTTCACAATCATCCCGTCGGTAATAATGCCCTGGTCGATAAGCTGCTCGGCTTTGGACGCCGTCATTTCGGCGATACGCTGGCCTTTGCCGTCCAGAATACCGCTCACGTCAGAAAGCAGGATCAGATCGGCCCCCAGCGTCGCCGCCAGCGCGGTTGCCGCCTGATCGGCGTTGACGTTCATCAGTTGGCCGTCGTCTGTTACGCCAATGGAGCTGACCACCGGCAGAAAGCCGTTTTCCAGCAGCATGTTAATCAGCTTCGGCGACCCCGGCTGCGCCAGCCCGACGTGGCCTAACGCTTCATCGAGTTGGGTCACGTTTACGCTGTCGCCATCGCCCAGAAACAGACCAACAGAGGCGATATGGTGTTTCTTCGCCCAGGCCAGCAGAGTTTTGTTAGCGGTTCCCGCCAGCGCGCCGGTAATGATGCCAATCTGATCGGCAGGCGTCACGCGCAGTCCGTCTTTCTTTTTCACTGGCAAATTCAGCCCTTTCATCAGCTCATCCACCACGCAACCGCCGCCGTGAACAATCACCAGCGGACGCTGATGGGACTCACGATAGTTGACCAGCGCGGTAAAAAGACGTTCCAGAGCCTCTTCGCTATCCAGTAATACGCCACCCAGCTTGATAATTAATGGATTCATCATTTCACCCTTAAATAAGAGACTGCGTTTCAGCGAAGCCAAAACGAATATTAGCGCACTGCACCGCCTGCGCCGCTGCGCCTTTCAACAAGTTGTCTTCGGTTGCCACCACAATCAGATGTTCGCCCTGGACGGCAAAACCAATATCGCAGAACGGCAGCCCGACGACGTTCTTTAACGCCGGAACGCCTTTGTCATACAGGCGCACCAGCGGTTTGTCGCCATAGGCTTTTTGCAACACGTCGGCGACCTGCGCATGGGTTACTCCCGCTTTCAGGCGGCAGGTAATGGTTTCCAGAATCCCGCGCGGAAAATTCCCCAGATGCGGGGTGAAGATGACCTCCGCACCCAGATGGGCGGCGATTTCCGGCTGATGACGATGCGTAAACACGCCATACGGTTGCAAACTCACTTCACAGAAACTGTTCGAAATTGCTGCCTTGCGCCCCGCGCCGCTCACCCCGCTGGTGGCATTAATTACCGGCCACTGCGTCAGATCCAGAAGCCCGCCGTCAATCAGCGGTTTTAGCGACAACTGCGCTGCGGTTGGATAGCAACCAGGAACCGCAATCAGATTCGCCGTGTTCAGTTTATCGGCATTCCACTCCGCCAGACCGTACACCGCCTGCTCCAGCAGCTCAGGATACTGATGAGTAAATCCGTAGTACTTTTCATAGAAGGCGCGATCGTTTACCCGAAACGCGCCGGAAAGATCGAATACGACGCATCCGGCCTGTAAAAATTGCGGCGCCAGATCGTGGCTCACTTCATGCGCTGTCGCCAGGAACACCACATCAACATCTGCACTAAAATCACGTACATCCGACATCGGTTGCAATGGCAGGTCGACAATCCCTTTTAACTGCGGATGTAAATCAGAAATTAACTTTCCTGCATCATTGCTTTGCGCTGAGACGGTCAAAGCGGTTATGGTCATATGTGGGTGGCGATTTACGTAGCTTACAAGCTCTGCGCCCGCATAACCGCTAGCGCCTACAATCAGCGTATTCAACATCGGGTTCCTTTATGCTCAACGTTAATGTATTTTTATTCATAATTAATGCATGAATATTGATACTATCATGACCTGAGGTGTGTCAACAATGAAAAACGTTTTACCGCCATTTATCGAGATTTACCGCGCTCTGATTGCCACACCGTCGATAAGCGCAACCGAAGAATCCCTGGATCAAAGTAATGCGTCTTTAATCACTTTGCTTGCAGGCTGGTTCAGCGATCTTGGTTTCAACGTAGAGGTTCAACCGGTTCCAGGAACGCGAAACAAATTTAATATGCTCGCCAGCACCGGACATGGCGCGGGCGGTTTGCTGCTGACCGGCCATACCGACACGGTTCCCTTTGATGACGGACGCTGGACGCGCGACCCGTTCACGCTGACCGAGCACGACAATAAGCTCTATGGTCTGGGCACTGCGGATATGAAAGGCTTCTTCGCTTTTATTCTGGACGCGCTACGTGACGTTGACGTCACAAAGTTGAAAAAGCCGCTCTACATTCTGGCGACCGCCGATGAAGAGACCAGCATGGCGGGGGCGCGTTATTTTTCCGAAACCACGGCATTACGTCCGGACTGCGCGATCATTGGCGAACCGACGTCGTTGCAACCGATACGCGCGCACAAAGGGCATATCTCTAATGTCGTTCGCGTCCTGGGGCAGTCCGGTCATTCCAGCGACCCGGCGCGTGGGGTTAACGCCATTGAACTGATGCACGATGCGATTGGCCATATCATGCAACTGCGTGACTCGCTGAAAGCGCGGTATCACTACGAGGCGTTTACCGTTCCGTATCCAACGCTGAATCTGGGCCATATTCACGGCGGCGATGCCTCAAACCGTATCTGCGCCTGCTGCGAATTGCATATGGATATTCGTCCACTGCCGGGCATGACGTTAAACGACCTTAATGGACTGCTTAACGACGCGCTGGCCCCGGTAAGCGAACGCTGGCCGGGCCGCCTGACGGTGGCGGAATTACATCCGCCGATTCCAGGTTATGAGTGTCCACCGGACCACCAACTGGTTGAAGTAGTAGAAAAACTGTTGGGAACGAAAACCGACGTGGTGAACTACTGTACTGAAGCGCCGTTTATGCAGACATTATGCCCAACGCTGGTGCTTGGTCCGGGCTCAATTAATCAGGCGCATCAGCCGGATGAATATCTCGAAACGCGTTTTATTAAGCCAACCCGGGAATTGATTACCCAGGTAGTACACCATTTTTGCTGGCATTAATGCATATTGCCCGGTGACGCGATGTTTACCGGGCCTCCCCCGTCTTGTAGGCCGGATAAGCGCAGCGCCATCCGGCATCTCTACGCCACATGTTCATAAGCATTTCTTATTTGGCACGATGCGAATTAACTTTAATAAATTACCGTCATTTCTTCGTTTGCTGAACCGATTTCGCAGTAATTGACGCCACGGGTTTTACGTGGCTTTATAAAGATGAGAAGTGATGTGAAAAAGCTTGGTCCGAAAGATTTCGCGTTGCGGCAAGACGGCAAACGAGCACATCCCAGGGAGCTTACATAAGTAAGTGACCTGGGTGGGAGAGCGCAGCCAACGCCGCCGCAGCGTGAAAGATGCAGGACAATTACAACAGAGATGGGGTGTCTGGGATCATATGAACGAACAATATTCCGCGTTGCGTAGTAATGTCAGTATGCTCGGCAAGGTGCTGGGAGAAACCATCAAGGATGCGCTGGGAGAACACATTCTTGATCGCGTAGAAACAATCCGTAAGCTATCCAAATCTTCACGCGCCGGCAATGAAGCTAATCGCCAGGAGCTGCTCACCACGCTACAAAATTTGTCTAATGACGAGCTGCTGCCAGTTGCGCGCGCGTTTAGTCAGTTCCTGAACCTGGCCAATACTGCCGAGCAATACCACAGCATTTCGCCAAAAGGCGAAGCTGCCAGCAACCCGGAAGTGATTGCCCGCACTCTGCGTAAACTAAAAAACCAACCGGACCTCAACGACGCAACCATCAAAAAAGCGGTAGAGTCGCTGTCTCTGGAGTTGGTGCTAACCGCCCACCCGACAGAAATTACCCGCCGTACGCTTATTCACAAGATGGGTGAAATCAACAACTGTCTGAAACAGCTTGATAATACCGATATCGCCGACTACGAACGCCACCAGGTAATGCGTCGCCTGCGCCAGTTGATTGCCCAATCCTGGCATACGGATGAGATCCGCAAGCAGCGTCCAAGCCCGGTGGATGAAGCCAAATGGGGCTTCGCCGTGGTTGAGAACAGCCTGTGGCAGGGCGTACCTAACTATCTGCGTGAACTGAACGAACAGCTGGAAGAAAATCTCGGCTACAAATTGCCGGTGGATTTTGTGCCGGTACGTTTTACCTCCTGGATGGGCGGCGACCGTGACGGCAACCCGAACGTGACGGCGGATATCACCCGCCACGTGCTCTTGTTAAGCCGCTGGAAAGCCACCGATCTGTTCCTGAAAGACATTCATGTTCTGGTATCAGAACTGTCGATGGTCGACGCCACGCCGGAGCTGCTGGCGTTAGTGGGCGAAGAAGGCGCGTCTGAGCCGTATCGCTACCTGATGAAAAAATTGCGCGCCCGTCTGATGGCGACCCAGTCCTGGCTGGAAGCGCGTCTGAAAGGCGAGAAGCTGCCCAAACCGGCTGGCCTGCTGACGCAAAACGAGCAGCTCTGGGAACCTCTGTACGCCTGCTACCAGTCGTTACAGGCCTGCGGCATGGGCATTATCGCCAACGGCGAGTTACTCGACACGCTCCGCCGCGTGAAGTGTTTCGGCGTACCGCTGGTGCGTATTGATATCCGTCAGGAGAGCACCCGCCATACCGAAGCGCTGGGCGAAATTACCCGCTACCTTGGTATTGGCGACTACGAAAGCTGGTCGGAAGCCGACAAGCAGGCCTTCCTGATCCGCGAACTGAACTCCAAACGTCCGCTGCTGCCGCGTAACTGGGAGCCGAGCAACGATACCCGCGAAGTGCTTGAAACCTGCAAGGTTATTGCCGAAGCGCCAAAAGGGTCGATCGCCGCCTACGTAATTTCAATGGCGAAAACGCCGTCTGATGTGCTGGCTGTGCATCTGCTGCTGAAAGAGGCAGGTATCGGCTTTGCCATGCCGGTCGCGCCGCTGTTTGAAACCCTCGACGACCTGAACAACGCCGACGACGTGATGACCCAGTTGTTGAATATCGACTGGTATCGCGGGCTGATTCAGGGTAAGCAGATGGTCATGATCGGCTACTCCGACTCGGCGAAAGACGCCGGCGTTATGGCCGCGTCATGGGCGCAGTATCAGGCGCAGGACGCCCTGATTAAAACTTGTGAAAAAGCCGGCATCGAGCTCACCCTCTTCCACGGCCGCGGCGGCTCTATTGGCCGTGGCGGCGCGCCAGCCCACGCGGCGCTGCTTTCGCAACCGCCAGGCAGTCTGAAAGGCGGTCTGCGCGTGACCGAGCAGGGCGAGATGATCCGCTTCAAATACGGCCTGCCGGAAGTCACCGTCAGCAGCCTCTCGCTCTACACCAGCGCAATTCTGGAAGCAAATCTGCTGCCGCCGCCGGAACCGAAAGACAGCTGGCGTCATATTATGGATGAGCTTTCCGTCATCTCCTGTGAAACCTACCGCGGCTACGTGCGCGAAAATAAAGACTTTGTACCGTACTTCCGCTCCGCGACGCCGGAACAAGAGCTGGGCAAATTGCCGCTCGGCTCACGTCCGGCGAAACGTCGTCCAACTGGCGGCGTCGAATCGCTGCGCGCGATTCCGTGGATCTTCGCCTGGACGCAAAACCGCCTGATGCTGCCAGCCTGGCTGGGCGCGGGTACTGCGCTGCAAAAAGTGGTGGAAGACGGTAAACAAAGCGAACTGGAAGCCATGTGCCGCGACTGGCCGTTCTTCTCCACGCGTCTTGGGATGCTGGAAATGGTATTCTCGAAAGCCGACCTGTGGCTGGCCGACTATTACGATCAGCGTCTGGTGGCGAAAACGCTATGGCCGCTGGGCAAAGAGCTACGAGACCTGCTGGAAGAAGACATTAAAGTGGTGCTGGCGATTGCCAACGATTCGCACCTGATGGCCGACTTACCGTGGATTGCGGAGTCCATTCAGTTAAGAAACGTTTATACCGATCCATTAAACGTGTTGCAGGCCGAGTTGCTGTATCGTTCCCGTCTGACTGAAGAGCAGGGCAAATCGCCCGATCCTCGCGTCGAACAGGCGTTGATGGTCACGATTGCGGGCGTCGCCGCCGGTATGCGCAACACCGGCTAACGCCAAAAGAAAGCCGCCCTCACGCAGTTATGTGGGGGCGGCATGAAATACTGCTGTCATCCTCGTCATTTTTTCAATATATTCCTGTCTGCATTTTATGCATTTGTAAATCTTTCTTAGCAAAACGTGCGGCATAAAGCAGGTTTGCTTCAGATTCTTTTAAGGT
This sequence comes from Salmonella sp. SJTUF15570, assembly GCF_043357055.1. Classification (NCBI taxonomy): domain Bacteria; kingdom Pseudomonadati; phylum Pseudomonadota; class Gammaproteobacteria; order Enterobacterales; family Enterobacteriaceae; genus Salmonella; species Salmonella sp. SJTUF15570. Next base: position 16,126 of record NZ_JBEUKJ010000012.1, read on the forward strand.
TCAGGCGTTACGTTTGGCGCTACGATTAAAGACAGGCTCTCATTATGCAATCCACATTACTCCAGACTAAACCCGCGTTTAGCTGGAAAGCCCTGGGCTGGGCACTGCTCTACTTTTGGTTCTTTTCCACCCTCCTGCAGGCCATTATTTATCTCACCGGATACAGCGGGACAAACGGTCTGCGGGATTCGCTACTGTACAGCTCACTGTGGCTGATCCCGGTCTTTCTGTTTCCAGGCCGCATCCGGGTTATTGCTGCCGTTATTGGCGTCGTACTTTGGGCCGCCTCGCTGGCGGCGCTGAGCTATTACGTAATCTACGGGCAGGAGTTCTCGCAAAGCGTGCTGTTTGTGATGTTTGAAACCAACGCCAATGAAGCCAGCGAATATTTAAGCCAATATTTCAGTCTGAAAATTGTTCTTGTCGCCCTGGCTTATACGGTAGCGGCGATTCTGCTGTGGACACGTCTGTGCCCGGTTTATATTCCATCTCCCTGGCGCTATCTGGTGTCGTTTGCCCTGCTGTACGGGCTGATCCTCCATCCCATCGCGATGAATACCTTTATCAAGCATAAGTCGATGGAGAAAACGCTGGATAGCCTGGCGTCACGAATGGAACCCGCTGCGCCGTGGCAATTTATTACTGGCTACTATCAGTACCGTTTACAGCTCGCCTCGCTGAATAAACTGCTGAATGAAAACGATGCCCTGCCGCCGCTGGCTAACTTCCAGGACCACTCCGGCGATGCGCCGCGCACGCTGGTACTGGTGATTGGCGAATCGACCCAGCGTGGCCGTATGAGTCTGTACGGTTATCCGCGCGAAACCACGCCGGAACTGGACGCGCTGCATAAAACCGACCCCGGGCTGACCGTGTTTAATAACGTGGTAACTTCGCGACCGTACACCATTGAGATTCTGCAACAGGCGCTAACGTTCGCGGACGAAAAGAACCCGGACTGGTATCTGACGAAGCCATCGCTGATGAATATGATGAAACAGGCCGGGTATAAAACCTTCTGGATCACTAACCAGCAGACGATGACGGCGCGTAATACCATGCTGACCGTGTTCTCTAAGCAGACTGATAAGCAGTTCTATATGAACCAGCAGCGCACTCAAAGCGCACGCGAATATGACAGCAACGTGCTGGCGCCGTTTAAAGCGGTGTTAGCCGACCCGGCGCCGAAAAAATTCATTATTGTGCATCTGCTGGGAACGCACATTAAATACAAGTTCCGTTATCCAGAAAACCAGGGCAAGTTTGATGGTAAAACCGACCATGTTCCGCCGGGATTAAGCAGCGACGAACTGGAATCGTATAACGATTACGACAACGCGAACCTGTATAACGACTATGTTGTCGCCAGCCTGATTAAGGACTATAAAGAGACCGATCCGAACGGTTTCCTGCTCTACTTCTCCGATCACGGTGAAGAAGTGTATGACACGCCGCCGCATAAGACGCAGGGACGAAACGAAGATTCGCCAACCCGTCATATGTATACGGTGCCGTTCCTGCTGTGGACCTCAGAGAAATGGCAGGCGGCGCATCCGCGCGACTTCTCACAGGATGTCGATCGTAAGTACAGCAGTTCCGAGCTTATCCATACCTGGTCGGACTTAGCGGGCCTGACCTATGATGGTTACGACCCGACGCGTTCCATCACCAACCCGCAGTTCAAAGAGACCACGCGCTGGATTGGCAACCCGTATAAGAAAAACGCGCTGATTGATTATGATACGTTGCCGTATGGCGATCAGGTCGGTAATCAATAGCCTGTATGCTGCCCGATAACGCTAACGCTTATCGGGCCTGGCGTTCTTCTCTCCCGTAGTCCGGATAAGGCGCAAAGCGCCGCTATCCGGCAATAATCGCTTGAGGACATCGGTTTTCGACGTTACTGTTTCCTCTGTTTGCGATCGGCAGGGGATTATCATGTATCACGACGTCAGCCACCTTCTCACCCGTCTCATCAACGGTCCGCTGCCGCTGCGCCAGATTTATTTTGCCAGCGCCAGCGGCCCAGCGCCGGAACTGGCGTACCAGGTGGATTTTCCGCGGCTGGAGATTGTGCTGGAGGGCGAGCTTACTGACATGAGCATTACCGCCCCGCTCATTCCTTGCGATGTTCTCTACGTTCCGGCTGGCGGCTGGAACATCCCGCAATGGCAAACGCCCGTCACCACCCTGAGCATTCTGTTTGGCAAACAGCAGTTAGGTTTCAGCGTGGTCCACTGGGATGGTCAGCAGCATCAAAACCTCACGAAACAGCACGTTGCGCGCCGCGGCCCGCGTATCGGCTCTTTCCTGTTACAAACGCTTAATGAGATGCAGATGCAGCCGCAAGAGCAGCAAACGGCCAGATTGATTGTCGCCAGCCTACTAAGCCATTGCCGCGATCTGCTCGGCAGCCAAATCCAGACCGCCTCCCGCAGCCGCGCGCTTTTTGAAGCCATTCGGGAGTATATTGATGAACGCTACGCCGCGCCGTTGACGCGCGAATCGGTAGCACAGGCGTTTTATATCTCGCCAAATTACCTCTCGCACCTGTTCCAGAAAACGGGGGCCATCGGCTTTAACGAATACCTGAACCATACGCGACTGGAACACGCCAAAACGTTGCTGAAGGGCTATGACCTGAAAGTGAAAGAGGTGGCGCACCGTTGCGGTTTTGTCGACAGTAACTATTTCTGCCGCCTGTTTCGCAAAAATACGGAACGCTCGCCGTCGGAGTATCGCCGCCAGTATCACAGCCAGCTAACGGAAAAATAATCCACACGCCAGTAAAGAGGATACAGTAGATAAAACGCGCATTTACTGGATTATTGTAATATCAATGCAAAAACCTCACTCTCTCACATGGCATACAACAGCACGTTATACGTTAATCATCACCAACTTGTGAAGTAAATCACACTTTACCAAGAGCATCACATTTGTCCAGTTTTTGGCAGATTTGTCACATAGCGCATCCGGGTCACGCTCCTTTATCCTGTCCATAACGAAAACTCACGAAGAGAAAGACTATGGAACTCTATCTGGATACCGCTAACGTGGCGGAAGTTGAACGTCTGGCGCGCATTTTCCCGATTGCCGGCGTCACCACCAATCCAAGCATTGTGGCAGCCAGCAAAGAATCTATCTGGGATGTGCTGCCCAGGCTGCAAAACGCCATCGGCGAAGAAGGCACTTTATTTGCGCAGACCATGAGCCGCGACGCGAAAGGGATGGTGGAAGAAGCCAAACGACTGAATAACGCCATCCCCGGCATTGTGGTGAAAATTCCGGTGACCGCCGAAGGTCTTGCAGCGATTAAATTGCTGAAAAAAGAAGGCATCGTGACGCTGGGCACCGCCGTCTACAGCGCGTCGCAGGGCCTGCTGGCGGCGCTGGCGGGCGCAAAATATGTCGCTCCCTACGTCAACCGCGTTGATGCGCAGGGCGGCGATGGCATTCGTATGGTTCAGGAGCTGCAAACGCTACTGGAACATCACGCTCCCGACAGCATGGTGCTGGCGGCCAGCTTTAAAACACCGCGGCAGGCGCTGGATTGCTTACTGGCAGGTTGCCAGGCGATTACCCTTCCTTTAGATGTAGCGCAACAAATGCTCAATACGCCTGCGGTAGAGTCAGCAATAGAGAAGTTTGAGCAAGACTGGAAAAACGCTTTTGGTAATCTGAACCTGTAGGAGAGAAATGTATGGATCGCATTATTCAGTCACCAGGTAAGTATATTCAGGGTGCAAACGTCATCGCGCGTCTTGGCGATTATTTAAAACCAATGGCGAACAACTGGCTGGTTGTGGGCGATAAATTCGTGCTGGGATTTGCCGAAGAGACGCTGCGCAAAAGCCTGACGGGTGCCGGTTTGTCAGTAGAAATCGCCCCGTTTGGCGGCGAATGTTCGCAAAATGAGATCGACAGGCTGCGCGCCGTCGCCGAGAAAAGTCAGTGTGGCGCCGTACTGGGTATCGGCGGCGGTAAAACGCTGGATACCGCCAAAGCGCTGGCGCATTTTATGAACGTCCCGGTCGCTATCGCGCCGACCATCGCCTCTACCGACGCACCGTGTAGCGCGCTCTCGGTTATTTATACGGATGCCGGTGAGTTTGACCGTTATCTGCTGCTGCCGCATAACCCGAATATGGTCATTGTCGATACGCAGATAGTGGCGGGCGCGCCGGCGCGTCTGCTGGCAGCCGGTATCGGCGATGCGCTGGCGACCTGGTTTGAAGCGCGCGCCTGCTCACGCAGCGGCGCCACCACAATGGCGGGCGGCAAGTGTACACAGGCCGCGCTGGCGCTGGCGGAGCTATGCTATAACACGCTGATCGAAGAAGGCGAAAAAGCCATGTTGGCCGCCGAACAGCACGTCGTCACGCCAGCGCTGGAACGCGTCATCGAAGCCAACACCTACCTGAGCGGGGTCGGTTTTGAAAGCGGCGGTCTGGCCGCAGCGCACGCGATTCATAACGGTTTAACGGCGATTCCGGATGCGCACCACTATTATCACGGTGAGAAGGTCGCTTTCGGTACGCTGACGCAACTGGTGCTGGAAAACGCGCCGGTCGAAGAAATCGAAACCGTTGCGGCGCTGTGCCATTCCGTTGGCCTGCCGATTACGCTGGCGCAACTGGATATTAAACAGGATATTCCGGCAAAAATGCGCACCGTCGCGGAAGCCTCCTGCGCAGAAGGTGAAACTATTCATAACATGCCTGGCGGCGCAACGCCGGATGAAGTGTACGCCGCGCTGCTGGTCGCCGACCAGTACGGTCAACGCTTCTTGCAGGAATGGGAATAAGGTCTGAGCAATACTCCTGACGATAGTCAGGAGTATTTCAGCTTGCTGACCCAACAGAATTCATTTGCTGAATATCGACACAGGCGCCTTATCTGGCTTTGTTATCCAATCATCCAGGCCGGGTAAGCGAAGCGCCATCATCAGGTATTCCATAGCCTGGAATCAGTCCATTTTGTCCTGAAATAGACTTTTTTATCACGCACCATTCTCTCCGCGGAAAGTCAAATGACGTACTGACACACTTCACGGACGAAGAAGATGAAATTCGCACAGGCGCTTATCGGTATTCTTGCTGCTTTTTTTATTAGCCATATCTCTCATCATTCGCCACGCTCTGATACCAGACCAATAACCGTTCAGGCGCAAACTAATGCTGCAATCGCCCAAAGTGCCGGGACGCAAATAGGTAAGACGCTATTTTATGATGCTGCCTATGTTCGTCTGGATTATCCGAATGGCGATCTTCCGCTGGAGCGTGGCGTATGTGCAGATGTCGTCATCCGCGCGCTGCGCAGTCAGCAGGTTGATTTACAGAAACGGGTACATGAAGACATGCAGGCGCATTTCTCTGCCTACCCGAATAACTGGAAGCTGAAACGCCCGGACAGCAATATCGACCATCGCCGCGTTCCGAATCTGGAAACCTGGTTTCAGCGCCACAACAAAGCGTTGCCGGTGACAGATAAATATAGCGATTATCAACCGGGAGATATTGTCTCCTGGCGACTGGATAACGGCCTTGCGCATATTGGCGTGGTATCCCTGAACGTCACGCCTGAAGGGGTGCCGCTGGTTGTGCATAACATAGGCGCGGGAGCACAGGAGGAAGATGTATTATTTAACTGGAAAGTAACGGGGCATTTTCGTTATTTTTCGCATTAAACGCGGAAAAAGTCAGCGACTACCGAATAGCAGCCGCTGACGAATTAACCTATCAGATTATTGCAGATCGAAACGGTCCAGGTTCATCACTTTCACCCATGCCGCGACGAAGTCCTTCACAAACTTCTCGTGCGCATCGCTACACGCGTAAACTTCCGCCAGCGCGCGCAGTACGGAGTTGGAACCAAACACCAGATCGGCGCGGGTCGCCGTGTATTTCACCTCGCCAGTCAGACGATCCCGGCCTTCGAACAGCTCATTAGATTCGTCGGTCGGTTTCCACTCGTAACGCATATCCAGCAGATTAGCGAAGAAGTCTGTGCTGAGCACGCCCGGTCTGTCGGTAAAGACACCGTTCTGGCTGCCGTCAAAGTTGGTTCCCAGCACACGCATCCCGCCAACCAGTACTGTCATTTCCGGCGCGGTCAACGTTAACTGCTGCGCTTTATCAATCAACAGCGATTCGGTCGTCGACACATCCAGACGCGCACGATAGTTACGGAATCCATCGGCAATCGGTTCAAGCAGCGAGAACATCTCAATGTCGGTCTGATCCTGACGCGCATCCACCCGGCCCGGCGCAAAAGGCACGCTGATGCTGACACCCGCAGCAGCGGCCGCCTGCTCGATACCGACCACGCCCGCCAGCACAATAATATCGGCCAGCGAGGCTTTATTCGTCGTTTTCTGGATCTCTTCTAATACCGGCAGAACGCGAGCCGCAACGGCGTTGACATCCCAGTCGCGCTGAGGCGCTAATGCCAGACGCGCGCCGTTAGCGCCGCCACGCTTATCGCCGCCGCGGAAAGTAGACGCGGATGCCCAGGCAACCGAAACCATCTCGCTAATAGAAAGCCCGGATGCAGCGATCGCCGCTTTCAGGTTGATAATGTCTTCCTGCGTTGGCTGATAGAGCGGTTGCGGCAACGGGTCCTGCCAGATCAGATCTTCTTTCGGCACTTCCGGTCCGATGTAACGCGCTTTTGGTCCCATATCTCTGTGCGTCAGTTTGAACCAGGCACGAGCAAAGGCTTCATTAAAGGCCTGCGGATCGTTAAGGAAACGACGGGAAATCTTCTCGAACTCCGGATCAAAACGCAGCGTCAGGTCGGTGACCAGCATGGTTGGCTTACGTTTTTTCGACGGATCGAACGGGTCCGGGATGATGTCCGGCGCGTCTACCGCTTCAAACTGGATAGCGCCAGCCGGACTACGGGTTTGTACCCACTCATATTTGAACAGGTTCTCGAAGAAATAGTTGCTCCACTGGGTCGGCGTCTGCGTCCAGACCACTTCCAGCCCGGAGGTGATAGCATCCGCGCCAACGCCGCTACCATAGCTGCTGGCCCAACCTAAGCCCTGCGCTTCAATCGGCGCGGCTTCCGGATCGGCCCCTACATGGGATGCCGCTGCCGCGCCGTGGGTTTTACCGAGGGTATGCCCGCCAGCGATCAACGCCACGGTTTCTTCGTCGTTCATCCCCATATTGCCAAAGGTAGCGCGAATAGCGGCGGCGGCAGAAAGTGGTTCACCGCTGTGATCCGGCCCTTCCGGGTTAACGTAGATAAGGCCCATCTCGGTCGCGCCCAGCGGCGCTTTTGCCAGCGCTTCAGGGTGTCGGTGAGTCAACCAGGCTTTTTCATCGCCCCAGTTCACATCCAGATCCGGTTCCCAGACATCTTCACGCCCGGCGCCAAAACCGAAGGTACGGAAGCCGGAGTTTTCCAGCGCCACGTTACCCGCCAGAATAAACAGGTCGGCCCAGGAAATTTTCTGGCCATATTTCTGCTTAATCGGCCACAACAAACGACGCGCCTTATCCAGGCTGACGTTATCCGGCCAGGAGTTAAGCGGCGCAAAACGCTGTTGACCACGACCCGCGCCGCCACGACCATCAATAGAACGGTAGGTGCCAGCGCCATGCCAGGCCATACGAATAAACAAACCGACATAGCTGCCCCAGTCGGCGGGCCACCACGGTTGTGAATCGGTCAGCAGCGCCTTGAGATCCCCTTTCAGGGCGGAGTAGTCTAACTTGCTAAACTCTTTGCGGTAGTCAAAGTCTTCACCCAGCGGGTTAGAACGGTTGGAATGTTGATTCAAAAGATCCACGCGAAGCTGGTTCGGCCACCAGTCGCGGCTGGCAGTCCCTGCGCCTGCGCTTCGGTCATGCCCCCCCTGATGGAAAGGACATTTTCCAGTGGATAACGTGTTATGGGTATCGTCGGTCGTGCTCATATCTCAGCTCCCTTTTAAAGTGTTACCGTTACGATATACACCAGGAGCAAATAGATATAGTTGAATTAATCCACAGATTCGATAGCTAATACCTTTTATATTTTTAGTTACAGAGATGTAGATCAATATGAGGTGTAATAAAGCTCCCGGCAGGGAGCTGGAGGTTATAAACCCGGTCTTACGCCCAGTGTGTGGCAAATGGCATAACTCATTTCCGCACGATTCAACGTGTAGAAGTGGAAATCCTTCACTCCTTCACGGCTTAAAATTTTCACCATGTCCATCGCAATGTTAGCGCCCACCAGCTTGCGGGTTTCTGCGTCATTATCCAGCCCCTCAAACATCAGTGACATCCAGGACGGAATGCGGACATTGGTCATATCGGCAAATTTTTTCGCTTGCTTGAAGTTCGATACCGGCAGGATCCCCGGAATGATTTCCACATCAATCCCCGCAGATACGCAGCGGTCACGAAAACGCAGGTAGCTTTCCACATCGAAGAAAAATTGGGTTATCGCGCGGTTAGCGCCAGCATCCACTTTACGCTTCAGATTAAGCAGATCGGCCTGCGCGCTTTTCGCTTCCGGATGTACCTCCGGATAGGCCGCTACTGAAATATCGAAATCGGCCACCTCTTTGAGCAAACCAACCAGATCGGCGGCGTACATCTCCGGCTTACCGCTGCCCGGCGGCAAATCGCCGCGCAAAGCGACAATGTGGCGGATACCGTTATTCCAGTAGTCGCGGGCGATGGTGCGCAGTTCATCGCGGGTGGCGTCAATACAGGTAAGGTGCGGCGCGGCCTCAAGCCCAGTACGCTCTTTAATGCCTTTAATAACGCTATGAGTGCGGTCGCGTTCCCCGGAGTTGGCACCATACGTTACCGAAACAAACTTCGGTTTCAGACTGCTCAGGCGATCGATGGAGTTCCACAGGGTTTGCTCCATTTCACTGGTGCGCGGCGGGAAAAATTCAAACGAAACGTTAATCTGACCCTGTACTTCCGCCAGGCTCTGATTCAGGGCTTCCCGCTGGTTGGCGTGAAAAAAGCTCATACCTTACCTCATCAATCGCATGTTATTATTTGTTGTGTTGTAAACATCTATCCGTTTAGACGTCCAGATGTAAAAATGACGGAAAAGCAGAAGGACGTCAACTGAAAAATCACGCCAAAGAATGAGGAATATTCAGCAAAGTTGAATTTTCTTCATGTCACGCCGCGACACTGAACGCGCCGCGGCAGGGGAAATTACTTCTTCACATCCGCAACGCGCATCCCTTTGAGCTGCTCATCCGTGATGGTGTTGCCCGCCTTAAAGTAATCGACTATCGCATTCGACACATAGTAGCCGCCGGAGGTATTCCGCGCCTGGCCTTCCGTGAATGCCGCAAAACCGTCGCCGCCGTCGGCAAGGAAGCTGTTGGTAGCGATGTGATAAACCGTAGCATCGTCAATCGGCTTGCCATTGAGCGTCAGCACGGTAACCCGCTGGCCGATAGGTTTGCTGCTGTCATACTTCATCTCCAGCCCTTTAGACACCTGCAATACGCCGTTGCTTAATCCAGCGCCATGCTCCATCAGGCTGCGCAATTGTTTACCGGTTAAATCCATCGTGACCAGTTCATTAGGGAACGGGAAGGTACTGATTACCGCCCCCATCGTCACCGCGCCAGCCGGGATTTCGTTGCGGATACCGCCAGAGTTAGTAAGCGCTAACTGGGTGTCTTTCCCCGCCGTAAAAAGCAGCGCATCCGCCGCCAGATTCCCCAGCGACGACGATTCGCCATACGCGCGGGTCAGCTCAACCGGCGATTGCGCCACCGTCTGCTGCACGACTTTATCGAGCTTTTTATTCCAGCCGTCGATCACCTGTTTCGTTTGCGGATCGGGCTTCCACTCATCAGCAAAAATGGTCTTCAGCTCGAAGTTCTTCACCGTAAAGTGGTGTGGTTTCTCTTTGTAATCCAGCACCAGTTTACCGACATCAATGCCGCCGCTGTCCGTTGAGAGGATCAGCGTATTACCGACTTTAATCGGTTCCGGCGTACCGACATGCGCGTGGCCGGTAATCAAAATATCCAGCCCTTTTACCTGACTTGCGGTCTGAATATCTTTATCCAGCGCGCGTCGCACATCGGTATTCCCCATGCTGGACTGGCGGGCCGGGGTGCCCTCGTGAATCAGCGCGACGGTCAGATCGACTTTACCTTTAAATTCATCAATGTAACGTTGCAGCCACTTAATCTCATCGCGTGCCTCAATGCCCACGCGCGTCGCGGCAGAAACCGTATCATTAAAAGCAAAGACACCGTGTAAGCCGATTACGCCAATCTTGACGCCATCTTTTTCAACAATGGTGTACGGCTTATCCCAGAAGGATTTACTGCTGTCCTCATAAAAAATATTGCCCTGCACGATAGGGAATTTTGCCCGGCTCAGTTGCAACAATGTATTGTCCCAGCCATGATCGAACTCATGATTACCGATAGTGGCAGCGTCATACTGCATGGTATTCAAAATATCGATAATCGCTTTACCCTTCGTCAGGCTGCTGATATACGGTCCGGTAAAGTAATCTCCGGCATCAAAAAACCACGTCGCCTTATTTTTGGCTTTTTCCTGCTTCACCAACGTGGTGATATTGGCCCAACCGCCAATATCGCGTTTACCGTCAGCAATCCACGGCACTTTATAAGGCTCCACATGGGCGTGTAGATCGTTGGTGTAAATAATGGTGACATCTTTGGCGCAGGCCCAGAACGGCAGCGTGAACAAAATACCGGCTGCAAGCAGTTTTACTTTCATAAATAAGTCCCTTTCAGTCATATAAAGATTCGCTACGTTACGTTCTGAAAGGTTTTTTTATGTGAGAGTCCTCACACCCGCGTACCGTTTTATGAAGGCAGAATCAACGACCTGCCAAAATCGTTGGTAAAATGTATGCCGCCTCTGTTCACCATTAATGCCTGCAAAAGCGCTGGTTGTCGCAATCTTGGGCTGCCTGACTCGCCGGATTATGTGTGGCCGGACTATCGCCTGGGTTATCCGGCATTGCATTGTCGAGCCTGCGGCAGTTATCCGCCGCTCTTCAACGAGGGGGAATTTCGCCGCTGGGCGTCTGCTTATATCGCGCAGTATGCCAAAGAGCATGGTCACTTTTGTCCCGACTGCTATCAAAAAACATGGATTCGCTATGGACGTAATCCCGGCGGAACGCAGCGACTTCAGTGCCAGTACTGTAAGAAAGTCTGGACGCCAAAACAGCACGCGCTGAATGTCGCCGAAACGCCGGAACAGATTTGCAGTATTTCGCTGCTCGTACCGTTTCAGGGAGCGAATGCCTTCCAACAATTGTACTTTTTATTCAGTTTTGACGCTGTTCGCGGCAATGTTCTTCACCTTTCCAGCAATTTCACGTTACTTTCTGCCGGAAAGAGTTTGCATTACCACTGGAAAGGAATTGCGCCGCCCGAGGGTGAGGATGGCGATATTATTCACCGTATCGCCATTAAAGAACGGCAATTTTTACAGCGCAGTCAGTTCGATGAGATTCAGTATGGCCCGGCGGCGCTTAAACGTAACGCGCAAGGAACAATACTTCGCCCGGTCATTACGGCGCATGGTCATTTTCGGGTGCTGAAAAACCGCTTTCCTGATGTCACGACACACATCATTGCCCATGAGTGTTTTTTGCGCGGCGCGGTCATTACGGCATGGGCGGAGCGGTTTCGCCAGCGTCTCTCCTCGCTGTGGTTCGTTGAGGAAGAGATAAACGATGACGATTGCCGCGCAGAGTGGCAACTGTTAGGCAAAACATGGCAGGGATGGTGGCAAAATCAGTGGCAACTCTGGGGGCAAGGTCACAACCGCAAAATGGTCTGTTCGTTAACTGGTTCCCACTTAGAACAAGGTGTCGCCGTTAATCTGGCGGCCAGTCGCCGCTTTGTTACCTGGCTATGGCAACAACCTGAATTCCAGCAAAGCGCCCACTATTCCGCCAAACGCGTCACGCAAATTCTGTATTTGCTGACGGAAAAATATAACTCACAATGGAATCACATTTAACCCAATGATGTAATGCCATGCATAAAAAATCACAGATTATCATTCAGAAGGCGCTATAGATTTAATCACCTCACATCCTGCTTTTATACGCTGAAAAAGAATAGAACTATTTGATAAAATGGCCCTTCGTTTTAAGTTAAAATCGGCTATAAACGTTATTCACATAATCAATATTTATTATCAATTTAAATAGTTCTATACATTCTTATTTTCTATGGAAAACAAGGGATAAATATGGAAATTACTTTACCGTCAATGTCAGATAAAAAATGGACCTGCGCCGATCTCCTGAGTAGCTATCGATTCTGGGGGATCACTTTTTTCTTTTTGGTGCTCTCTTTTATCAGTTCGCTGGGATCGTCGTATGGTGTTTATTTTTGGAGTAAATCACTGTCTATTCCAGCCGATCGTATTGGTGTTATTCTCGTTTGCGGCCAACTGGGATACCTCCTGGGTATGGTTGCCAGCTGGTTTGTCTGCCGTATAAAAAATTGTTACCCCTTCTACTTTGTTGCGCTCCTGTTAATCATTAGCGTGGTCTGTTCCTTCTGCGTAAATGGCCCGTCTGACGTAGTCAGGCTTATCATAGCGCAGTTTTTAATTAGTCTGGGTGTGGGGATCGTAACGCTGTTAGTCCCCATGCTGCTTTTCAGCGCTATCGGCAGTACACAGACATTTGTTATTTTATTTAGCCTCTGCTTACTGTTCAAATTTATCATCGCTAGCTGTCTGTCTATATTTATATACTCAATTCCTTATATAGGAATAATCGTAATTACTTTAGCGGTTATCGCGCTTTTGCTACTATTACCGCTCAAAAAAGAACTTTTCTATATTGCACCGCCCAAAAGGTTCTCATCAACCCAGCGACCTGAGTGCGCAGAACCCCTTGTCGTCGCATTATTGGCCTTTTTCATTCCATTTTATATTATTTATTGGTTCTTCAGAATTCACCGGGAAATGCAATTTGTGGCGCCTTCGCCCCGACTCATGACCGCATGTGGCGCGGGATGGCTGTCAGCCATTATGCCGTTTGGCACAGCCATATTGTGTCTGACGCTTAGCGACGAAATCCGCGCTCTGCTGGCGAATAAAAACGAAGATGGCGGAATACGAACCGGCTGGACACTATTCTGGGCGTTACTGCTGCCACCCGTCGGCGCGGCGATTATCCAGGCAAAAATGAACCGTTTTATTACCGCTAATACCGCGGATACTGCTGACAGAGGATAAACATGGAAGGTTTTGAGTTATTTCCAAAAATTAAAGGCGCGATCAAATGGATGGCCGAGCACAGTGACTCGGTAATTCATTTTGGCTGGAATGTTGTTGCCGCCATCATTCTACTTTTCATCGGTAAGTTAATAGCTCGCTTACTATCGAGGGGGCTGGAAAAATTACTTCTCAGGCGGCAAGTGGATGCCACTATTGTCCACTTTTTCTCCGCGCTGGTTCGCTACATCACAATAGCTTTCACGGCAGTAGCCGCTCTTGGCCGTGTCGGTATAGAAACCTCCTCAATTATTGCCGTTATCGGCGCGGCGGGTTTAGCCATTGGCCTGGCGTTGCAAGGGTCACTTTCCAACTTTGCCGCAGGCGTACTGCTTGTCTCCCTGCGCCCTTTCCGCGCCGGGGAAATTGTACAAATTGGCCTGGTTATCGGCACAGTAGAAAAGGTCCATATTTTCTCCACCACTCTGCTCACTGCGGATAGCAAAGAAGTTGTCATCCCGAATGGTAAAATTATTGCTGATAATATTATCAACTATTCACGACACCCCTATCGACGTATTGATCTGATTATTGGCGTGGATTACCAAAGCCGTATTGCTGACGTAAAAAGCGTTATACATCGTATTATTGAACAAGATCATCGCATTGATAAAACCCGCGATATTACGGTCCGCCTGGGCGAACTTGCGCCCTCTAGCCTGAATTTCTATGTTCGCGTATGGGTGCCCAACGCTCAGTACTGGAGTACTTACTACGATCTTCTGGAAAATATCAAGGAAGCAATGGATGAAAACGGCATCAATATTCCTTACCCCCGGATGGATGTCCGGGTTGAGAATGTAAAAAGCATCACGCCATAATGTTTCGTCAGCAATCGGATAGCGCTTCGTATATCAGTATCTACAGAATGACTGCATAACGTATTGATGAGGGAGCGAAGCGCAACCCGGCGCTTCGCTCACGAACTTGCCTTTATTACAGCAACTGCGCCAGGCGGTTGATATCCGACTGAATCGCCCCGGCGGTCACATCGCGACCCGCGCCCGGCCCACGGATCACCAGCGGGTTATCGCGATACCAGCGGCTTTCAATAGCAAAGACATTATCGCACGGCAGCAGCGCCGCCAGCGGATGCTCCGGACGCACCGCTTCAACGCCGACGCGCGCTTTGCCATTGGCGTCGAAACGCGCCACGTAACGCAACACCAGCCCCAGTTCGCGGGCTGCCTCCAGACGCTGCACCATCTGTTCATTCAGCGCGTCGCCGTTTTCGAAAAAGTGATCGATAGACCCTTCTTCACAATGCGCCGGCACCAACGATTCTACACGCACCTGATCCGGCTCGATGTCGTATCCCGCCTCGCGCGCCAGAATCACCAGCTTACGCATGACATCTTTTCCGGAAAGATCGACGCGCGGATCGGGTTCGGTCAGCCCCTGCTGCCAGGCCTGATCCACCAGATCGGTAAACGGCACCGTACCGTCAAATTGCAGGAACAGCCAGGATAGCGTCCCGGAGAAGATCCCGCTGATCGAGAGAATCGTATCGCCGCTGTCAATCAGATCCCGCACCGTGTGGTTGATCGGCAACCCCGCGCCCACGGTGGCGTTATACAGCCAGTAACGCCCGGTTTTTTCAAACGCGTCATGAATCTGGCGATACTTATCGCTGGCGCTTGCGCCCGCCAGTTTATTGGCGCTAATCACATGAAAACCGTGGCTGGCGAAATCAAGGTACTGATCGGCCAGTTGCTCGCTTGCTGTCACATCCAGCACCACTAAATCATCATACGGATGCGCACGCATCCACAGGAATAGCGACTCTTCGTCCTGCTCAACGGCTTCATCATCAAAGAATGCCAGCGCGCGGCTGGCATCCAGCCCTTCATAATTCAGCAGGCTACGGCGGCTATCCACCACGCCCGCCAGCACAAATTCAAAACCAGTACGCGCGGAAAGCGTGCTTTGTTCACGGGCAAACAGTTCCAGCCAACGGGAGCCGATGTTCCCCTTACCGAACAGCATCAGGCCAATGCGTTTTTCGGCGCGGAAAACCGACTGATGCAGCCCCTGAATCAGGCTCTCAGTTGGGCCGGTACGCAGGACCGCCACCAGACTGATGCCCTCCTCTGACTGCCAGGTAAATTCCACTGGCTGACCTTTAAGCTGCTGCCAGAAGCGATGGCAGTGTAGCGGATTGCGAGTAACGCCCGCACCGACCATCGCCACCAGCGCCAGCCCCTGCCGCAGGCGCAATTCGCCCGGCAGCCCGACATCGTCGAGGAGTTTCAGTACGCTATCCGCTACCTCGGCGGTATAGCAGAACTGCAATAGCTGGCGATCGCGATGCACGCCCACTGCCAGCGGACGCGCCTGCGCCCGTTTTAAAATGTGGTCGAGCTCTTTATGCGCCAGCCTGAAATCCTGGCTGGCAGGCACCTGAAACTCAATCAGACAGATATCATCGTGACTGGTCACGATACGCGCGCCCGTCCCGGAAGCCAGCACTCGTTCAATTCGGGTTGACCCTTGATCCGGCGTGTAGCTACAGCGCAACTGCAAATCGATATCGCTGCCGGACACTGGCTGTAGCGTGCGGGCGTGCAGAACAGGCGCCGCCAGACGCGCCAGCTCGCTGGCTTCGTCCAGACGCAGCAACGGCAGCAGGCAGGCATCTTTCACTTTGCGCGGGTCGGCGCTATAAACGCCCGCGACATCGCTCCAGATGGTCACGCGGGAAACGCCCGCCAGCGCGCCGATTTGCGTGGCGGAATAGTCGGAACCGTTCCGGCCTAACAGGACCGTTTCGCCGTCGTGATTGCGGCTGATAAAGCCGGTCACGACCAGACGTTTGCCAGGATGCTGCGCCAGTAGCTGTTGCAATAAAGGATAAGATAGCCCTTCATCAACCTGCGGCTGTGCGGCGCGTTCGGCGCGTAAAAATGAGCGCGCGTCCAGCCAGGCGGCATCCAGCCCCTGCTGATTCAGGACGGCGGACATCAATCTCGCCGACCAAATTTCGCCGTGTCCGACGATCTCGGCATAGACGGCATCCGTTACGCCGCCGTCGAGCAAGGCGGCAAGACGTTCCAGATCGCTGATAAAAGCGCTGGTTAAGTCATCTGCCGCGTCGGCGGGAAGCAGCCCGCTAATCAGATCGCACTGGTAGCGGCGTAACGTCTGTAATACCTGATGCGCAGAAAGGCGATCGGTCTGGCTTAACTTGAGCCAGCTAATCAACTGGTTGGTGGTACTGCCTGCGGCGGACACTACCATCATATCGTCAGGCTGCGAATACTCCGCCATAATGCCTGCGACACGCAGGTAACACTTCACATCCGCCAGACTACTGCCGCCAAATTTATGCAGTTGACGACCTTTCGCCCCTGCCTGCGCAATCACACTCATGTTTACCCCTTGTTTGCAGCCCGGAAGCCATTTTCCAGGTCGGCAATTAAATCTTCGCCATCTTCAATACCGGTGGAGATACGCAGTAGCGTTTCGGAGATCCCGGCGGCGGCACGCGCCTGCGGCGACATACCGGCATGCGTCATGGTGGCGGCGTGAGAGATCAAACTTTCCACTCCCCCTAAAGATTCCGCCAGCGTAAACAGCGACAGCCCGCCCAGAAAACGACGCAGCGTCTCCTCATCCCCATCCAGTTCAAAACTCAACATTGCGCCAAAGCCTTTTTGCTGGCGCGCGGCAATTTCATGCCCCTGATTTTCCGGCAGCGACGGGTGATACAGTTTTTTCACCAACGGCTGGGTTTGCAGATATTTCACAATCGCCTGCGCGTTGCGCTGCGCCAGCTCCATACGCGGCACCAGAGTTCGCAAACCGCGCAGCAGCAGATAGCTATCAAACGCCCCGCCGGTCACGCCAATATTATTCGCCCACCACGCCAGTTCAGTGACCATTTCCGGATCTTTGGCAATCACCACGCCGGCCACGACATCCGAATGACCGTTGAGATATTTCGTGCATGAATGCAACACCAGATCGGCACCCAACGCCAGCGGATTTTGCAGCGCCGGGCTTAAAAACGTGTTATCAACGACGCTCACTGCGCCCGCCTCGCGCGCCAGCCGACAGATTTTCGCAATATCCACCACGCGTAACAATGGATTACTTGGACTTTCTACCAGTACCAGCTTCGGTTTTTCTTCCAGCGCCGCCTGTAAGGCGCGTTCATCGCCCTGATCGACAAACCGCACACGATAACAGCCGCGTGTCGCCAGACTGTCAAACAGACGATAACTGCCACCATAGCAATCATGCGGCGCGACCAGCAGATCGCCCGGCTTGAGGAAAACGGTGGTGACCAGATGAATCGCCGACATGCCGGTATTCGTCAATACCGCGCCCGCGCCGCCTTCCAGTTCCGCTAATGCGCGCTGAACAACATCACGCGTGGGATTACCGCGGCGGGAATAATCATGCGCGCGCGGCTCATTGAAACCGGTAAAGTTATAGGTGCTGGAGAGATGGATCGGCGGCACAACGCAGCCGTATTGCTCGTCGTCGTTTAATCCGCTACGCACTGCGATAGTGGCCTGTTTACGCGTCATATGAAGATATTCCTGGCTGAGTCGGTGAAAGTCAGGCCACAGATTAACCACTACCACGATAGACGTCAATACATCTGGACATCTAAACTTCTTTGCGTATAGATTGAGCAAACCGCAAATAGCCGTTAAAATTATATGCATTAGCGCACATCTGCGACCGCTAACTTCGTGTCAGGGCCGCGCCACTACGGTAAACTACGCGCGATTATGGTCCGGGCTCAGGTTCAGACCTCAATATTAATGACGAAGAGGATTAAGTATCTCATGGCTGAATGGAGCGGCGAATATATCAGCCCATACGCTGAGCACGGTAAGAAGAGTGAGCAAGTCAAAAAAATTACGGTTTCCATTCCTCTGAAGGTGTTAAAAATCCTCACCGATGAACGTACGCGTCGTCAGGTGAACAACCTGCGCCACGCCACCAACAGCGAGCTGTTGTGTGAAGCATTTCTGCACGCCTTTACCGGGCAACCCTTGCCGGATGATGCCGATCTGCGAAAAGAGCGCAGCGATGAAATCCCGGAAGCGGCAAAAGAGATCATGCGTGAGATGGGGATTGACCCGGAAACGTGGGAATACTGATAGCAAAGCATGCGGTCAGAACGCCTCTGGCCGCGCTTTTTTAACGATTCCCCCTGTACACGGCTATCTCCGACATTTTTCTAACCGTTCATCTTCCCGAATAGCCCTCGGTGGATGAATTTGTCAGACATGATAAGTTTCTCTTCGTTATTTTCCTGCAAAAAATTCCCGACATGCCATAACCGATATAATTTTATTATATTTAAACTTCCAATATTTATTTAATGTTTCACGTAGCAAAGCGTACATGAATAATAATACACCGCCATATATTTACTGAACAAATAGTATAACGATGAGTATTGTTAAAAAGACCATGGACACCTCATATTTGTGACCAACATCATTATTCCCCTCCGCGGATTGTTTTACTTTTTTAAATGTTTTTTCATCTCCGATAAATAAGAAGGTTAATATACATTCATTTTATCGATAATATCGAATGGGGAAATAAATATGTTATTTACAAGGAAAGTCTTACCTGTATTATGCTGCCTGTGTTTGAGCGGCAGCGTTTTGGCCTCAGGCGTTTTAGACCCAAACAGGCCAATGGTCGCATCAGCAGATGTCATTCCAGTCCATGAAGGGCCATTAGGTATGGTCGATGTCGCCCCCTACGGCGGCGTTTTCCCATTAACAGCAATCATTAATAAAGCCAATCATAATGTACAGAACGTGAAGGTTACCGTTTTAGGGAAAGGGGAAAAAGGTATCCCGATCAGTTATGATGTCGGCCCGCAGGCTATAAATACCCATGACGGCATACCTGTATTTGGCTTGTATCCAGATTATGTCAATAAGGTTAAAGTTGACTGGACTGAAGAAGGTAAAAAACAAACTTATACGTGGTCCATTTACGCCGCACCGGTATCATTACCCTCTACTACCGGGCAAACTGCCGTTCTTCCTACAGTAGAACCGGTTAAAGTCGATAGCTCGCTTAAAAATCGCTTATATCTTTTTAACCATATAACAGGGATGCCAAGAGCCGGCCACATTATGCATGTCGCAGGCGGCGCGGCGAACTGGGATTATACCGGTATCAACTGGATTAGCGATACGAATGGCGATGTTCGCGGCTATATGAATATTGATAAATTCCGTAACCAGGATGATATAACGCGCTTTGGTTCCATGATGAGCTTCCATCAGGTTAACGATGGCAATCTTATTTTTGGCCAGGGTCAACGTTACTTTAAATATGATTTCTTAGGCCGCGTTATTTCCGATAAACGACTGCCAAAAGGATTTATTGATTTTTCGCACGCCATTACCGAAACGCCGAAAGGCACCTACCTGCTGCGTGTCGCAAAAGAAAATTATCCATTAAATGGTAAATACACCATCAATACGGTGCGTGATCATATTCTTGAAGTTGACCAGAACGGCGATACCGTCGATTACTGGGATCTGCCAAAAATCCTCGACCCCTATCGTGACGACGTTATTCTGGCGATGGATCAGGGAGCGGTATGTTTGAGCGTCGATGCCGAACATTCCGGTCAGGTCATGACCAAAGAGCAGCTTGCAAAACAACCCTTCGGC
Organism: Salmonella sp. SJTUF15570; assembly: GCF_043357055.1. NCBI lineage: Bacteria > Pseudomonadati > Pseudomonadota > Gammaproteobacteria > Enterobacterales > Enterobacteriaceae > Salmonella > Salmonella sp. SJTUF15570. The sequence continues at coordinate 36,050 of NZ_JBEUKJ010000012.1, forward strand.
GATATCGCGGGCTCCGGCCCGGGCCGCAACTGGGCGCATGTTAACTCCGTCAGCTACGATCCTCGCGACGACAGCATTATCATTAGCTCGCGCCACCAGTCTGCCATCATCAAAATTGGCCGCGATAAAAAAGTGAAATGGATACTTTCCGATCCATCCGGCTGGAAAGGCGAACTGGCGAAAAAAGTGCTGAAACCCGTAGACAGCAACGGTAAACCGCTAACCTGCGAAGCGCACCACTGCGACGGTGGATTTGACTGGACATGGACACAACATACCGGTTGGTTAGTGCCATCCAAAAGCACCGGAGGTAAAACCGTCGTGACCGCCTTTGATAACGGCGATGCACGCGGCATGGAACAACCGGCCATGCCATCAATGAAATATTCCCGCGGCGTGGAATATCAAATTGACGAAAAAAATATGACGGTTTCCCAAATGTGGGAATATGGTAAAGAGCGCGGTTTTGACTGGTACAGCGCTATTACTTCCGTCACGGAATATCGCCCGGAAACCAAAACGATGTTCATGTACTCGGCTACAGCGGGAATGAGCGGTACAAAACCGATCGTTTCCGTTCTGGATGAAGTCAAAGACGGTACTCAGGATGTGATGCTGGAGCTAAAAGTACACAGTAACCGTGCCGGTATGCTGGGTTATCGGGCGCTGATTATCGATCCAGAGCAGATGTTTAAAAAATAAAGCGAGATAGTAAAAGTAAAACAGGCGGAAGCTAACTTCCGCCTGAATGGTTAAAACGTATTGTAGTTATGACATTCGCCTTATCCAGACTCAGATCGACCACCCGTTTCTTCAGCTGGAAGGTCAGAATTTGACATTGTCGCAGTTAGCCATTTATGTTGAAGGACGACTGAAGAATGTGATGCCGCTGTAGCATTTTTAACGTGACACATAATTCTGAACGCTCTCAAGATAATTTCTTCTCCAGATTTTATTTTAAAATTGTGTAATTAATAACTCACTTTAAAATAAATTATTTCTTTTTCTTTCGTCCTGTATCCCATCCATTTATTCTATAAACAACGCATAGCAACCATGCGCCAGTGGCATAAAAGAAAACAGGAGCAAAAATATCATTAATATTAAAATCAATTTTTGGCCATGTCGAAAATCTGAAATAATAGATACCTCTTAGAATCCATTCTCCCACAAAACACATAAGGAAAAATGAAAAGTACACATAAAAATACAATAGTATGAATTTAATTATTCCTTTCATTTTTTCGTCTCCTCTGTATCAAAAATCTCCTCTGATTTATCTCCTATATATTCAGAGAGGACTACACCGAACAGGCCACGTCCGTCGGCGCGCCAATCAGCACACCCGCTGCCCCCTGGACTATCGGACCGCCCACCGGGGTCATGTCACCCTGACGCGCCGCCGGTTTTCCGCTTATTGTTATATCCTTATGAGTTATAGTTGCGCAAAACCCTACAAGGAACAGGTGGTATACAAAAGATCAAAAATGGTTGTACGGTGAATTTTAGGAATATATCAAGATCGGCGGGCGAGAAAGGTTGTTCGAGTAATAAGCAGCGTTATTACCACTGGCTAGTTCTGGAATAGATTGACATATCTTCCTTTGTATATAAATAAAATGTGTCAACGTTATTATTCAGGACGGGTCATCCATAACAAAAAAGCGCCCTGCGGCGCTTTTTTTTCTGGCGGTAACTTATTTGCTGCCAGGGATGCTGAAGCGCTTGTTGAAGCGCTCAACACGACCACCGGTATCAACAACACGCTGCTTACCAGTGAAGAACGGGTGGCATTTGCCGCACACGTCCAGGTTCAGGTCGTGACCCACGGTAGAGTGGGTTTTGATAACATTACCGCAAGAACAGGTTGCAGTAATTTCTACGTAATTCGGGTGAATACCTTTTTTCATGGGGAACCTCAGTGTAAGGCCGCGTCGCTCTTCCAGCCCTAACGCCAGACACCACGCGAAGTTAATAGTAAAGGGTTTGATGCTCACAACACGCACCAAAGGCGGCGAATCATACAGAATTTGACCACCGTATGCAAACTGATCCGCGCTCCCTTATCGTAATGTGTATACTACCCGACGAAATTTCAAGTCAGGAAGATGCTATGTCCGTCGCGCACGTTGCCTTGCCCGTTCCGCTTCCCCGAACCTTTGATTACCTGCTGCCGGAAGGCGGGGTCGCCAAAGCCGGGTGCCGCGTGCGCGTGCCGTTCGGCAAGCAGCAAGAGCGCGTGGGCATTGTCGTCTCGGTTAGCGACCACAGCGAATTGCCGCTCGATGAATTAAAATCGGTCATTGAAATCCTGGATAACGAGCCAATCTTTTCTCCCTCCATCTGGCGCTTACTCCTCTGGGCGGCGGATTACTACCACCATCCCCTCGGCGACGTTCTGTTTCACGCTCTGCCGGTTTTACTGCGTCAGGGAAAACCAGCCAGCAACGCGCCCCTATGGTATTGGTTCGCCACCGAAGAGGGGCAAGCCGTCGACATCAACAGCCTGAAACGCTCCGCCAAACAACAACAGGCACTGGCGGCGCTGCGGCAAGGAAAGATCTGGCGCTATCAGGTAGCCGAGCTTGATTTTACTGACGCCACGCTGCAAACGCTGCGGCGTAAGGGGCTTTGTGAGCTTGCCAGTGAAACGCCCGCGTTTACCGACTGGCGGGAGCATTACGCCGTCGCAGGAGAGCGCCTGCGGCTGAATACCGAACAGGCGACAGCAGTCGGCGCGATTCACAGCGCGTCGGACGGTTTCTCCGCCTGGTTGCTGGCAGGCGTAACCGGTTCCGGCAAGACCGAAGTGTATCTGAGCGTGCTGGAAAACGTCCTCGCCCAGGGCAAACAGGCGCTGGTGATGGTGCCGGAAATCGGCCTGACGCCGCAAACGATCGCCCGTTTTCGCGAACGTTTTAACGCGCCGGTGGAAGTGCTGCATTCCGGGCTAAACGACAGCGAGCGTCTTTCGGCATGGCTGAAAGCGAAAAACGGCGAAGCGGCGATTGTCATCGGCACGCGCTCCTCGCTGTTTACGCCGTTTAAAAATCTTGGCGTGATTGTCATCGACGAAGAGCACGACAGTTCTTATAAACAGCAGGAAGGGTGGCGCTACCACGCCCGCGATTTGGCTGTGTATCGCGCCCATAGCGAGCAAATCCCGATTATTCTCGGTTCCGCCACCCCAGCCCTGGAAACGCTATGCAACGTGCGGCAGAAAAAATACCGGATGCTGCGTCTGACGCGGCGCGCAGGCAATGCCCGCCCAGCCCTGCAGCATGTGCTGGATTTAAAAGGCCAGCGTCTTCAGGCGGGACTGGCGCCCGCCCTTATCGCCCGTATGCGCCAACATCTCCAGGCCGACAATCAGGTAATTTTATTTCTTAACCGCCGGGGATTCGCGCCCGCGCTGCTTTGCCACGACTGCGGCTGGATTGCGGAGTGCCCGCGTTGCGATCACTACTACACGCTGCACCAGGCGCAGCATCATTTACGCTGTCATCACTGCGACAGCCAACGTCCGGTACCGCGTCAGTGCCCCTCCTGCGGCTCCACACATATGCTACCGGTTGGGTTAGGGACGGAACAGCTGGAGCAGGTGCTGGCGCCCTTCTTCCCCGGCGTGCCGATCTCACGAATCGACCGTGATACCACCAGTCGTAAAGGCGCGCTGGAGCAGCATCTGGCGGAAGTTCACCGCGGCGGAGCGCGCATTCTGATAGGCACACAAATGCTGGCGAAAGGCCATCACTTTCCGGACGTCACGCTGGTGGCGTTGCTGGACGTCGATGGCGCGCTTTTTTCCGCAGATTTTCGTTCGGCGGAACGCTTCGCCCAGCTCTACACTCAGGTTTCCGGCCGCGCCGGGCGCGCGGGCAAACAGGGCGAAGTGGTGCTCCAAACGCACCATCCTGAGCATCCCCTGCTGCAAACGTTACTGTATAAAGGCTATGATGCGTTTGCGGAACAGGCGCTGGCGGAACGGCAAACGCTCCAGCTTCCGCCGTGGACCAGCCACGTCATTATTCGCGCAGAGGATCACAACAATCAGCAGGCGCCCGTCTTTCTCCAGCAGTTGCGTAATCTGATTCAGGCCAGCCCGCTATCAGACGATAAGCTGTGGATCTTAGGTCCGGTTCCGGCCCTCGCGCCAAAACGCGGCGGCCGCTATCGCTGGCAAATTTTACTTCAGCATCCTTCACGGATTCGCCTGCAACACATCATCAGCGGCACGCTGGCGTTGATCAATACGCTCCCGGAAGCGCGGAAAGTTAAATGGGTTCTGGACGTCGATCCGATTGAAGGATAGTCCTCACGATGCGAGGCGGATCGTAAAATTAAAGATCCATCACACTTTTTATGAAAATTCTGTAACCGCTTCCACGCACTATCTGATAAAAATGTTTTCGATGAGTGTTACCAGGGATAGATCTGCGCCAGCAGTTCCCAGGCGAGGAGAAAGAGTGAAATCGAACAAGCAGGTTACTGCCGCTACGATGAAGGATGTTGCGTTGAAGGCGAAAGTCTCTACGGCAACCGTATCCCGCGCGTTAATGAACCCCGATAAAGTCTCCCAGTCGACCCGTAGCCGGGTTGAACAGGCCGCGCTTGAAGTGGGTTATTTCCCGCAGTCGATGGGGCGAAATGTAAAACGCAATGAATCCCGTACGATTCTGGTGATTGTCCCGGATATTTGCGATCCCTTCTTCAGTGAAATTATCCGCGGTATCGAAGTGACCGCGGCAGAACAGGGGTATCTGGTGCTGATTGGCGATTGCGCCCATCAAAACCAGAAAGAAAAAACCTTTCTTAATCTCATCATCACCAAACAGATCGACGGCATGGTACTTCTCAGTTCCCGACTGCCCTTTGACGCCAGCGTTGAGGAGCAGCGCAATTTGCCTCCGATGGTGATGTCGAATGAGTTTGCGCCGGAGCTTGAACTGCCGACGGTACATATCGATAACCTGACCGCCGCGTTCAACGCCATGAATTACCTGTTGGATTTGGGCCACAAGCGAATTGGTTGTATTGCGGGGCCGGAAGATATGCCGCTCTGTCACTATCGCTTACAAGGTTACGTACAGGCATTAAGACGCAGTGGCATTGTGGTCGATCCGCATTACATCGCCCGTGGCGACTTTACCTTTGAAGCCGGGGCAAACGCATTAAAGCAGTTGCTTGAGCAACCGTTGCCGCCTACCGCCGTCTTTTGTCATAGCGACGTAATGGCGCTGGGCGCCCTCTCCTGGGCCAAGCGCCAGGGTCTGAAAGTGCCTGACGATCTGTCGATTATCGGCTTTGACAATATCGCGCTGGCCGAGTTTTGCGACCCTCCGTTGACAACCGTGGCGCAGCCGCGTTTTGACATTGGTCGCGAGGCGATGCTGCTGTTGCTCGATCAGATGCAGGGGCAAAATGTGAGCAGCGGCTCGCGTTTAATGGATTGCGAGCTGATTATTCGCGGTTCTACGCGCGCTTTACCCTAAAGTAAATAGCTTTAAGACTCACCTGTCTGGTCAAAGGCCCGCCGCTTCAGTAACATGACGGGCTGACGAACGAATAAATACAGCGAAACGATAGTGGCACAACGAGATTATGTACGTCGCGGCCAACCGGCTCCTTCGCGGCGCAAAAAGAGCACCTCACGGAACTCACGGAAGAAGCAAAGCAACATGCCTGCCGTCTCGCCGGCAATGGTCGCGATTGCGGCAGCCGTCCTTGTGACCTTTATCGGCGGTCTGTACTTCATTACTCACCATAAGAAAGAAGAGTCCGAAACGCTACAAAACCAGAAAGTCACCGGCAATGGGCTTCCGCCAAAACCGGAAGAGCGCTGGCGTTACATCAAAGAGCTGGAAAGTCGCCAGCCGGGCGTGCGTACGCCAACGGAACCGTCCGCTGGCGGCGAAGTCATGAATCCGAATCAGCTCACCAGCGAACAGCGTCAACTCCTGGAGCAGATGCAGGCGGATATGCGTCAGCAGCCGACGCAACTTAACGAAGTGCCGTGGAACGAGCAGACGCCAGAACAACGCCAGCAAACGCTACAGCGCCAGCGTCAGGCGCAGCAGCAGCAGCAGCAGCAGCAGCAGCAGCAGCAGTGGGCTCAAACGCAGCCTGTTCAGCAACCACGTACGCAGCCGCGGGTAAACGAACAGTCGCAAACGCGCACGGTACAGTCCGCCCCGGCGCAACCCGCGCGCCAAAGTCAGCCGCCGAAGCAGACGGCCTCGCAGCAACCTTATCAGGATTTGCTGCAAACGCCGGCGCATACCAGCGCGGCAGCGCCAAAAGCCGCGCCAATTACGCGCGCGCCTGAAGCGCCGAAGGCGACAGCAGAGAAAAAAGATGAACGTCGCTGGATGGTGCAATGTGGTTCATTCAAAGGCGCCGAGCAGGCAGAAAGCGTCCGCGCTCAGCTGGCATTTGAAGGCTTTGACTCCAAAATTACCACCAATAACGGCTGGAATCGCGTGGTTATCGGGCCGGTGAAAGGTAAAGAAAATGCCGACAGCACCATTAACCGTCTGAAGATGGCGGGCCATACAAACTGCATTCGACTCGCCACCGGGGGTTGAAACCCTCAAAATCTCCCCCATCTATACTTGCATTATGCCCCGTACGCCGTACGGGGCCGCAATTCAGCATTAGTAACCAAGGGGTCTGCTCGTGACAACAATAGTAAGCGTACGCCGTAACGGCCACGTGGTAATCGCCGGTGATGGTCAGGCCACACTGGGTAACACAGTAATGAAAGGCAACGTGAAGAAAGTCCGCCGCCTCTACAACGACAAGGTCATTGCGGGCTTTGCGGGCGGTACTGCGGATGCATTCACGCTGTTCGAGCTGTTTGAACGTAAACTGGAAATGCATCAGGGGCACCTGGTCAAAGCCGCCGTTGAACTGGCGAAAGACTGGCGTACCGACCGTATGCTACGCAAACTGGAAGCGTTGCTGGCCGTCGCGGATGAAACCGCCTCGCTCATCATCACGGGTAACGGCGATGTCGTGCAACCTGAAAACGATTTAATTGCTATCGGCTCCGGCGGTCCTTATGCCCAGGCTGCCGCTCGCGCTCTGTTGGAAAATACCGAGCTCGGCGCGCGCGAAATTGCTGAAAAGGCGTTGGATATTGCAGGCGATATCTGCATTTACACCAACCATTTCCACACCATTGAAGAATTGACCGCCAAAGCGTAAGGACCTCTCATGTCTGAAATGACCCCACGCGAAATTGTCAGCGAACTGAACAAACACATTATCGGCCAGGATAACGCAAAGCGTTCCGTGGCGATTGCATTGCGTAACCGCTGGCGTCGTATGCAGCTTGATGAAGAGCTGCGCCACGAAGTAACGCCGAAAAATATTCTGATGATTGGCCCGACCGGCGTCGGTAAAACCGAAATCGCCCGTCGTCTGGCAAAACTCGCCAACGCGCCGTTCATTAAAGTCGAAGCCACCAAATTCACCGAAGTGGGCTATGTCGGGAAAGAAGTGGACTCTATCATCCGCGATCTGACCGATGCCGCAGTGAAAATGGTTCGCGTACAGGCTATCGAGAAAAACCGCTATCGTGCGGAAGAGTTGGCGGAAGAGCGTATTCTCGACGTACTGATCCCACCCGCAAAAAATAACTGGGGCCAGGCCGAACAGCAGCAGGAGCCTTCTGCCGCCCGTCAAACGTTCCGCAAAAAACTGCGCGAAGGCCAGCTCGACGATAAAGAGATCGAGATTAACCTCGCCGCCGCGCCGATGGGCGTAGAGATTATGGCGCCTCCGGGCATGGAAGAGATGACCAGCCAGTTGCAGTCTATGTTCCAGAACCTGGGCGGTCAGAAACAGAAACCGCGTAAGCTGAAAATTAAAGACGCGATGAAACTGTTGGTTGAAGAAGAAGCTGCTAAGCTGGTCAACCCGGAAGAGCTGAAACAGGACGCTATCGACGCGGTTGAACAGCACGGCATCGTGTTTATCGATGAAATTGACAAAATTTGTAAGCGTGGCGAAACCTCCGGCCCGGATGTTTCACGCGAAGGCGTACAGCGCGACTTACTGCCGCTGGTAGAAGGCTGCACGGTTTCGACCAAACACGGGATGGTCAAAACGGATCATATTCTGTTTATCGCCTCTGGCGCGTTCCAGGTGGCGAAGCCGTCTGATCTGATCCCGGAACTGCAGGGCCGTCTGCCGATTCGCGTTGAACTTCAGGCGCTGACCACCAGCGATTTCGAACGCATTTTGACCGAGCCAAACGCCTCCGTCACCGTGCAGTATAAAGCGCTGATGGCAACTGAAGGCGTCAATATCGAGTTCACCGATTCCGGTATTAAACGTATTGCCGAAGCCGCCTGGCAGGTTAACGAAACCACCGAAAACATCGGCGCGCGCCGTCTGCATACCGTACTGGAGCGTCTGATGGAAGAAATTTCCTATAACGCCAGCGATCTGCACGGCCAAAACATCACAATTGATGCGGAATATGTGAGCAAACATCTGGATGCGCTGGTCGCAGATGAAGATCTAAGCCGTTTTATCTTATAATCGCGTCCAATGCATTTTCATCACTGTTGATGGGGCTGAAAAGCCCCATTTTTATTGGCGCTAAATATGACTGAACAACAACAAATTAGCCGCACCCAGGCCTGGCTGGAAAGCTTACGACCCAAAACCTTACCCCTCGCCTTCGCAGCGATTATCGTCGGTACGGCCCTGGCATGGTGGCAAGGCTATTTCGATCCTCTGGTCGCACTGCTGGCCCTTATCACCGCCGGGCTGTTGCAAATTTTATCCAACCTCGCCAACGATTACGGCGACGCTGTCAAAGGCAGTGATAAACCAGATCGCATCGGGCCGCTGCGGGGGATGCAAAAAGGCGTCATCACCCGGCAGGAGATGAAGCGGGCGTTAATCATTACCGTCGTGCTGATCTGTATCTCCGGACTGGCGCTGGTGGCGGTCGCGTGCCATACGTTAACCGATTTTGTCGGCTTCCTGATTTTGGGCGGGCTGTCGATTATCGCCGCCATCACCTACACCGTGGGTAATCGGCCCTACGGCTATATCGGGCTGGGTGATATCTCTGTCCTGGTATTCTTTGGCTGGCTAAGTGTCATGGGGAGCTGGTATCTCCAGGCGCATACGCTGATTCCGGCGCTGATTCTCCCGGCCACCGCCTGCGGTTTACTGGCGACGGCGGTGCTGAATATTAATAACCTGCGCGATATTAATAGCGACAGAGAGAACGGCAAAAACACCCTTGTAGTACGACTGGGCGATGTCAACGCGCGTCGTTATCACGCCTGCCTGTTGCTAGGCGCGCTGCTCTGTCTGGCGCTGTTTAATCTGCTCTCGCTACACAGTCCGTGGGGATGGTTGTTTATTCTGGCCGCGCCATTGCTCATTAAACAAGCGCGCTATGTAATGCGCGAAAGGGAGCCTGCGGCAATGCGCCCGATGCTTGAACGTACCGTTAAAGGCGCGTTGTTAACCAACCTGTTATTTGTGATTGGGATACTCTTAAGTCAGTGGGCCGTTTAACTGACAAATATCAATTAACAATTGATGATTTTGCCAACAGTATACTTAGCGCGATATACTAAAAATTCTCGCAGCAACTGAACGTTAAGCCTATGAAATACGATACTTCCGAGCTTTGTGACATCTATCAGGAAGATGTCAACGTCGTGGAACCGCTGTTCTCTAATTTTGGAGGGCGGTCGTCGTTTGGCGGACAAATCATCACGGTAAAATGTTTCGAGGACAACGGGTTGCTGTACGATCTGCTCGAACAAAATGGCCGTGGTCGGGTTCTGCTGGTCGATGGCGGCGGTTCTGTCCGTCGTGCATTAGTCGATGCGGAGCTGGCGCGTCTGGCCACGCAAAATGAATGGGAAGGGCTGGTTATCTATGGCGCGGTGCGTCAGGTGGACGATCTGGAAGAGCTGGATATCGGCATTCAGGCGATCGCCGCCATTCCGGTTGGCGCCGCAGGTGAAGGCATTGGGGAAAGCGATGTGCGCGTCAATTTCGGCGGCGTGACGTTCTTCTCCGGCGATCATCTCTATGCCGACAACACCGGGATTATCCTTTCCGAAGACCCACTTGATATCGAGTGATCAAAAAAGGCGCCGTAAGGCGCCTTTTTTATGCGTTGTCGCTGATTGCCGGATGGCAGCTTACGCCTTATCCGGCCCACCGGTATCCGCATTCTAAATCCTCTATAGATTTCGCGTCAGGGCAAGGCGGCAAGTAAGTGAATCCCCAGGAGCATAGGCCACTATGTGACTGGGGTGAACGCACGCAGCCAACGCCGCCATAACGTGAAATATGACGAGGATTAGACTTCTTCCATACGACCAAGCAGCGCCTGTAAACGTTCCTGCCAGCCGCTCTGCTGTTCCTTCAGAGAATTATTTTCACGCTCGAGTTCTTCACGCTGATGCTGTGCAGACTGCACTTCCTGCGTCAGGCTGTTGTTCTTTTCTTTCAGCTCTTCAATTTCCATCTGTAACAGGGTGATGGTGTCAATCGCCTGCTGTACTTTTGCTTCCAGTTTCTCAAACACTTCTAAAGACATGATCTTACCTCTCCTGAATTGCAAGGCGACGCTTCACGTAAACGCGCACAATATATAGTGTCGATTGTATGAAGCCCCGCTCTCGCTGTCCAGCGACATACCGCGTAGATCGCGGTTTGCAGCAATTTTCATCCATCTCCTGGTAACATTCATTCAATAACTTAAAAGTGTTAACATATTGGTTAATGAAATGATTCAATTCACTCTCTTCTGCTGTCTCAAAATGCGCCTCATGGCGCGATAACGCTCATTTTATTGACGCAGTACACACATTTTGATTTCGATATTTCTCGTTTTTGCTCGTTAACGATAAATTAACAGTGTGCCTACAGGGCATCGTGGATGTCCATGACTTCCTCGCATACCAATAATCATTACATACTCTTCAGGATCCGATTATGAGTCAAACATCAACCTTAAAAGGCCAGTGCATTGCTGAATTCCTCGGTACCGGGTTGTTGATTTTTTTCGGTGTGGGTTGTGTCGCTGCGCTTAAAGTTGCCGGAGCTACTTTTGGACAGTGGGAAATCAGCGTCATCTGGGGTCTGGGAGTAGCGATGGCTATCTACCTGACGGCAGGTGTTTCTGGCGCACACCTGAACCCGGCAGTGACCATCGCACTCTGGCTATTTGCCTGTTTCGACAAACGTAAAGTTGTTCCTTTTATTATTTCTCAAGTTGCCGGCGCCTTTTGCGCAGCGGCGTTAGTTTACGGGCTTTATTACAATCTTTTTGTGGACTTCGAACAAACCCACCATATCGTCCGTGGCAGCGTTGAAAGTCTCGATCTCGCAGGCATTTTCTCAACTTACCCGAATCCTCATATCAATTTTGTGCAGGCCTTCGCGGTTGAAATGGTGATTACCGCTATTCTGATGGGGCTGATTCTGGCGCTGACCGACGACGGTAACGGCGTACCTCGCGGTCCGCTTGCGCCACTGCTCATTGGTTTACTGATCGCCGTTATCGGTGCCTCTATGGGGCCGTTGACCGGGTTTGCGATGAATCCGGCGCGTGACTTTGGCCCCAAAATGTTCGCCGGGCTTGCCGGTTGGGGTGAAATTGCGTTTACCGGCGGTAGAGACATTCCTTACTTCCTGGTGCCGCTGTTTGGCCCCATCGTCGGCGCCATTCTGGGCGCGTTTGCTTATCGCAAATTTATTGGCCGTCATTTGCCGTGCGATACCTGCGTCGTGGAAGAGAAGGACTCCACCGCGACCACACAACAAAATGCTTCGCTGTAATCTGATTACGGGACAAAATTATGACTGAAAAAAAATATATCGTTGCGCTCGACCAGGGTACCACCAGCTCCCGCGCGGTCGTTATGGATCATGACGCGAATATCGTCAGCGTATCACAGCGTGAATTTGAGCAAATTTATCCTAAGCCAGGCTGGGTAGAACACGACCCGATGGAAATTTGGGCGTCCCAAAGCTCAACGCTGGTAGAAGTGCTGGCTAAGGCCGATATCAGTTCCGATCAGATTGCCGCTATCGGTATCACCAACCAACGTGAAACCGCAATCGTCTGGGAACGTGAAACCGGCAAACCGATATACAACGCTATTGTCTGGCAGTGTCGTCGTACCGCCGATATTTGCGAACAGCTTAAACGCGACGGCATGGAAGATTACATCCGCGACAATACCGGTCTGGTCGTCGACCCGTACTTCTCTGGCACTAAAGTGAAATGGATCCTTGACCATGTGGAAGGTTCGCGCGAACGCGCGAAGCGTGGCGAGCTGCTGTTCGGTACGGTGGATACCTGGCTTATCTGGAAGATGACGCAGGGCCGCGTCCACGTTACGGATTACACCAACGCCTCACGAACCATGCTGTTCAACATCCATGATTTGGACTGGGACGATAAGATGCTGGACGTGCTGGATATCCCACGCGCGATGCTGCCCCAGGTACGTAAGTCCTCCGAAGTCTACGGCCAGACCAATATTGGCGGTAAAGGCGGTACACGTATTCCTATCGCCGGGATTGCCGGGGATCAGCAGGCCGCGCTATTCGGTCAACTGTGCGTAAAGGAAGGAATGGCAAAGAATACCTACGGCACCGGCTGCTTTATGCTGATGAACACCGGTGAGAAAGCGGTAAAATCGGAAAACGGCCTGCTGACCACCATCGCCTGCGGCCCAAGCGGCGAAGTCAACTATGCGCTGGAAGGCGCGGTGTTTATGGCGGGAGCGTCCATTCAATGGCTGCGTGATGAAATGAAGCTCATCAGCGACGCGTTCGACTCCGAATATTTCGCCACGAAAGTGAAAGATACCAACGGTGTCTACGTGGTTCCAGCCTTCACCGGTCTGGGCGCGCCGTACTGGGATCCGTATGCCCGCGGCGCCATTTTTGGCCTGACCCGCGGCGTGAACTCTAATCACATTATCCGCGCGACGCTCGAATCCATCGCTTACCAGACCCGCGACGTACTGGAAGCGATGCAGGCCGACTCCGGCATCCGCCTGCACGCTCTGCGTGTGGACGGCGGCGCAGTGGCCAACAACTTCCTGATGCAGTTCCAGTCAGATATTCTCGGCACGCGGGTGGAACGCCCGGAAGTGCGCGAAGTGACCGCGCTGGGCGCCGCCTATCTGGCTGGTCTGGCCGTCGGTTACTGGCAGAACCTGGACGAGCTGCAGGAAAAAGCCGTCATTGAGCGAGAATTCCGCCCCGGTATTGAAACCACCGAGCGTAACTACCGTTACAGCGGCTGGAAGAAAGCGGTTAAACGCGCAATGGCGTGGGAAGATCACGACAAGTAAGGTCGCCATCCGGCAAAATCTTTGTGCGGGGGCAACTCCGCACACACATCAATTATTCCCTCCTTCCCCTGTGCTACACTGCGCGCCACTCCTTTTTGCTACGAGTTTGTTATGAGACGAGAACTTGCCATCGAATTTTCCCGTGTGACCGAAGCGGCGGCGCTGGCTGGCTACAAATGGCTGGGACGCGGCGATAAAAATACCGCGGACGGCGCGGCGGTCAACGCCATGCGTATCATGCTCAACCAGGTCAACATTGACGGCACCATCGTGATTGGCGAAGGCGAAATCGACGAGGCCCCGATGCTCTATATCGGCGAGAAAGTCGGTACCGGCCACGGCGATGCGGTAGATATCGCCGTCGATCCGATTGAGGGCACGCGCATGACGGCGATGGGTCAGGCGAACGCGCTGGCGGTGCTGGCGGTCGGCGATAAAGGCTGTTTCCTGAATGCGCCCGATATGTATATGGAAAAACTGATTGTCGGTCCGGGCGCCAAAGGGGCGATCGATCTCAATCTGCCGCTGGCGGATAACCTGCGCAACATCGCGGATGCGCTGGGTAAACCGCTTGGCGATCTGACCGTGACCATTCTGGCAAAACCGCGTCATGACGAGGTCATCGAAGAGATGGCCAAACTGGGCGTACGCGTGTTTGCCATTCCTGACGGCGACGTCGCGGCCTCAATTCTGACCTGTATGCCGGATAGCGAAGTCGACGTGCTGTACGGGATTGGCGGCGCACCAGAAGGCGTAGTATCCGCAGCGGTGATCCGCGCGCTGGACGGCGATATGCAGGGGCGTCTGCTGGCGCGCCATGATGTGAAAGGCGACAGCGAAGAAAACCGCCGCATTGGCGAACAGGAACTGGCGCGCTGCAAAGCAATGGGCATTGAAGCGGGCAAGGCGTTATGCCTGGGCGATATGGCGCGTAGCGATAACGTTATTTTCTCCGCGACCGGCATCACGAAAGGCGATCTGCTGGAAGGAATTAGCCGAAAAGGCCATATCGCCACGACGGAAACGCTGCTGATCCGCGGCAAATCACGCACCATCCGCCGTATTCAGTCGATCCACTATCTTGATCGTAAAGATCCGGATGTACAGGCGCATATCCTCTAGCGCATTTGTTAGTTAGAGCCTTCCAGCCTCGCGGGGCTGGAAATCTTTCTCCTGACGAACGAAGATAAGGTTAGCGATTCAGAACAGGAGAAAACCATGGCCGATTGGGTAACAGGTAAAGTCACTAAGGTGCAAAACTGGACTGACGCACTGTTCAGCCTGACCGTTCACGCCCCCATTAATCCTTTTACTGCAGGCCAATTTACCAAACTCGGACTGGAGATCGATGGCGAGCGCGTTCAGCGCGCGTATTCCTATGTCAATGCGCCTGACAATCCGAATTTAGAGTTTTATCTGGTGACGGTGCCGCAAGGAAAGCTCAGCCCGCGGCTGGCGGCGCTAAAACCTGGCGATGAGGTGCAAGTGGTCAGCGACGCGTCGGGTTTCTTTGTACTGGATGAAGTGCCTGACTGCGAGACGCTATGGATGCTGGCGACCGGAACCGCTATTGGCCCGTATTTGTCTATTCTGCAATATGGCCAGGATATCGCGCGCTTTAAAAATCTGGTCTTGGTCCACGCCGCACGCTTCGCCGCCGATTTAAGCTATCTGCCGCTAATGCTGGAACTGCAACAGCGTTATGAAGGCAAGCTGCGCATCCAAACGGTGGTCAGCCGGGAGAGCGTGCCAGGCTCGCTTACCGGACGCGTGCCAGCGCTCATTGAAAACGGCGAGCTGGAAAAAGCCGTTGGATTACCGATGGATAAAGAGACCAGCCACGTCATGCTGTGCGGGAACCCGCAGATGGTGCGCGATACGCAGCAACTGCTGAAAGAGACCCGACAGATGACTAAACATCTGCGCCGCCGACCGGGGCAGATGACGGCTGAACATTACTGGTGATGTTTTACCGAATGGCGGCTGGGGCTTATCCGGCCTGCAAATCATCACCAATCTGTAGGCCCGGTAAGCGTCAGCGCCACCGGGCAAATTACGGTTTACCGCCCGTTTACGGTTCTGCTTTAAACTTCACGCCCTGTGTCGCTTTCCCAAACTTATTTTCCCCCTGAACACCGACAAACGCGCCCAGATCGATAAGCATCATCACCAGGATCAGCGTCGGAATAAATCGCCCGACGACCCACTGCCACATCCCCGGCAGCATCACCCAGTTTCCGGCCAGCAGCATCCACGCCAGAATCATCAGCAACGCCCACGCGCCGGAGCGTCCCCGGTCATGCAGACGTTTGACCATGACAGCGGCGGTCGGCCACAGCAGGCACACCAGGCAAAATGCCGCCGTTTGGATATCAAGCAGATTTTTCCCCGCCAGCGAAAATAGCGCCAGCATCCCGGCAAACCAGAGGCCGATCCAAATCCAGAAATCACGGCGTCCGATACGCCCTTTAAATGAGAATAACCATTGCTGTATGGTCATGTAAGTTCCTTATATTTTGCCTTCCGCTACAGTTTACCCTTTTGACAAGCCCGACAGTTATCGTTTTAATCGTGAGCAGTCCTAACGAAAGGTAAGATTGATGAAGCCAGTATGTACTCTGTTTTTACTGTTGTTTTCTGCTCTCACCGCCAGCATAACGGCGCACGCGCAGCTCTCTTCATCGACCACGACAGCGCCCTATTTGCTGGCGGGCTCGCCAACCTTTGATCTTTCTATTAGCCAGTTTCGTGAGAACTTTAACCACCAGAATCCCGATCTGCCGCTCAATGAATTTCGCGCCATTGAGAATAGCCGCGATAAGGCGAATCTGACCCGCGCCGCCAGTAAGATTAACGAAAATCTGTATGCCTCCACGGCGCTGGAGCGCGGTACGCTCAAAGTGAAAAGTATGCAGATTACCTGGCTGCCCATTCAGGGGCCGGAACAGAAAGCGGCGAAAGCGAAAGCGCTGGAATATATGGCCGCCATTATTCGCACTGTCGCCCCGTTGCTGACAAAAGAGCAAAGCCAGAAAAAACTGCAAAAGATGCTTATCGCCGGTAAAGGCAAACACTATTACGCCGAGACCGAAGGCGCGGTACGTTATGTTGTCGCAGATAACGGCGAAAAGGGGCTGACCTTCGCGGTTGAACCGATTAAGCTGGCGTTATCTGAAAATCTGGAAGGGGCGAATTGATGACAAAAAGCAAAGCCTTTCCGGGGATGAATCTCTATACTGTTTCACAGACCATGCTGCTCTGACGAGCGGCCATCTTCCTTAATTCGCTGACTAAGCGTGGAGAAATGAAATGCGACATCCTTTAGTGATGGGTAACTGGAAACTGAACGGCAGCCGCCACATGGTAAACGAACTGGTGGCTAACCTGCGTAAAGAACTGACGGGCGTAGCAGGCTGCGATGTGGCAATCGCTCCGCCGGAAATGTATATCGATCTGGCGAAACGCGCTGCTGCCGGTAGCCACATTATGCTGGGCGCGCAGAACGTTGATCTGAACCTGTCTGGCGCATTCACCGGTGAAACTTCGGCTGAAATGCTGAAGGATATCGGTGCACAGTACATTATTATCGGCCACTCCGAGCGTCGTACTTATCACAAAGAATCTGACGAGCTGATCGCCAAAAAATTCGCCGTACTGAAAGAACAAGGTCTGACGCCGGTACTGTGCATCGGTGAAACCGAAGCGGAAAACGAAGCGGGCAAAACAGAAGAAGTGTGTGCACGCCAGATCGACGCGGTACTGAAAACGCAGGGCGCGGCAGCCTTTGAAGGCGCGGTTATCGCTTACGAACCCGTATGGGCGATCGGTACCGGTAAATCTGCAACTCCTGCGCAGGCTCAGGCAGTGCACAAATTCATCCGTGACCACATTGCTAAAGCTGACGCGAAAATCGCTGAACAGGTTATTATCCAGTACGGCGGTTCTGTTAATGCGTCCAACGCAGCCGAACTGTTCGCGCAGCCGGACATCGACGGCGCACTGGTAGGCGGCGCTTCTCTGAAAGCTGACGCCTTCGCCGTGATCGTGAAAGCAGCAGAAGCTGCTAAAAAAGCGTAATTCGCTTTAGCGGGTCTTTCCCCGGTCGCGCTTCGCAACCGGGGTTATCGCCTGGTAGCCCGGACAGGTGCGTAGCACCGCCTCCGGGAAAATCCCCAAGCGGAACAGGCTACAGTTTCCCCAACGCCTGATACCACAGGTAGTCCAGCGGCAGCAGAATCAAATAGCTCACCACCGCTAGCGCGATACATAACAGCATTCCCGCCCGCGCAGGAACTTTCCCTAGTCCCATCGCCACCACAATCGGTGACGCCTGATACGGCAGCAGTGGCGTGGAATACCCCAGTACTTGAATCATGATCGCGCTCAATAGTGGAAAACCGGTAGCATCGGAAAAGCTCTGCGCGAAGGTGGTATACAGCGCCGGTACGCCATTAGCGGTCATAATAAAGTTCAGCGCGCTGGTAATTCCGGTCAGCGCGAGGAAGCTGGTAAACGGACTCTCTTTATCCAGCGGCATAATATGCAGCAGCGCATTTCCCACGACGCTGCCAATACCCGTGTGAGTGACGGTGATCGCCAGCCCCAGAATCCCGGCGACGTAAATACAGGTACGGATATTCACGCCGCTGGAAAACTCGTCGCCGTTGATAAAACCAACGCGCGGCAGAAGCGTTATCACCGCCGCCGCCAGCCCCGTCCAGGCTGGCCCCACGCCGTGCCAGCTTTCAGTCACCCAGAGCGTCAACACCACCGCCAGCAGCCATGCCAGGCGCTTCTCATCATGGCTCATCGGCGGCAGCGGCGTCATGTCGCGCGGCGGATGCGGTTTACCGGGAAACAGCCAGCATATCAGCGCAATCAGTACCGCCCCTTTTAGCCAACCGAGCACCGGCGTATGCAGAAGTAAATAAGGTACATAATTCAGATGGATGCCGTATGAACCTTCCGCCGCGCCGCTCATCACCAGATTCGGGACGTTAGCAGGCAAAATGGTGGCCGACAGCTGGAAAGTACCGAATCCCACCGCCAGCGCCAGCCCATACCAACCGCGTGTGCCATCCTCAATCCCCGCGCGTTTCGCCATGGCCGCCACAATCGGCATCAGCAGCGCAATGCGCCCCATATTTGAAGGCATAACAAAGGCCAGGGCATAGCTGAGCAGCACCACGCTGCCAACCATCAGCGGCCATGAGTCGGTGAGCCGCGACGAAAGCACCCGCGCCGCCCTGTCCGCCAGCCCGGTTTTGCGAATCGCGATCCCCAGCACAAAGCCGCTGAACACCAGCCAGAAGGCCGATGAAGCAAAGCCGCCGAAGATAACCTCCGGCGGCGCGATTTTGGCGATCATCGCCACAGCAAAAAACAGCAGTGCGATCATAAACTCCGGCAGTAGCGAAGTCCCCCACAGAAGGATAGTAACGCCAACGATGATGGAGGGGAGGAACAGAGGATGGGACAACCAGAGCGACATACCTGTCTCCTGACGATTTTTTCAGCAAGAATACGACGGACAGTCAGGCAGGTAAACGCCAGATATGGTGGGGTTATCGCAGGATTAAGTGGACAGATCAGTGATAATGAATTTCACCAAAGTATTCAGACAGCACGTAATAGCGGCAATACTCAAAAGGGTTGTCTTGTCCGGCCTGAAACGTCTGTCTGGCAACGGATAGCAGCGGTTTATTGGCGGCGATTTGCAATTTTTCGCACAGGTCAGCGGAAGGTAAAATCGCCTCAACTTTTTCTATCGCCGAGTCGCTTGTGACGTTTAATAACGAATAGAGCGACGTATGCTCCAGCGCCTGCGGCGTCAGTTCCAGGCCGGGAAAGAAGCTGAGATCGAGATATATTTTCTCATGGTTAAATGGGCGGTTATTCAGGCAACGAATACGCGAAATATAGAGATAGTGATGCTGTGCGGGCAGGCTCAAGCCGTCTGCCTGAGCGTCGCGCGCGCGGCGCGGCGCGATTTCCAGAATACGGTTCTCAATCGCCACGCTGGCGTCCTGGAGATCGCGGGTAATACCGCGAAACGTGTGCCCGTAGCTCACTCCTTCCGGTACCGAGCACACCACCGAACCACTCCCGCGCTGCGACGAAATAATGCCCGCATTGATTAATTCGCTCCAGGCCTGTTTAACCACAATCAGCGAGACGTTGTAGGCTCTGGCAATCTCTTTTTGCGTCGGCAGCTGGCTGCCTAAAGGCAGGGATCCATTTTGGATCTGCTGACAGATGATAAAAAATAGTTGCTTATAAAGCGGAGTAAAGCTCGTTTTATCAACCTGCAAGCTGCGCACCTCACGTCTTCGCCAGCAGGGGACGTTTTACCGTCCCCGGCAGGGTGAATTCGCTACCCTGCGATTTGCCTGGCCAGTTCTGCCAAATCGAAATGATTCATACGATCCAAAGTCGTTAAATAATCGGCGGGAAAAGCCTCCACGCCATGGAATGCGCCGGAAATCGCCCCGACCATGGTGGCGACAGTATCAGTATCATTGCCGATATTAACGCCGGAGATAATAGCATCTACGGCAGAATTCGGACAACACGCGAACAGGCCAAAGGCCGCCGGCACCGCTTCACTCACGTGCAGTCCGGAGCCAATAATATCAGCAAGTTCCACCACCGCCGTTTCCCAATGGCGATGACGTTTACCGATATCTACGGCCAGTTCAATGCGTCGGGCAACGGAAGGC
Organism: Salmonella sp. SJTUF15570; assembly: GCF_043357055.1. Taxonomy (NCBI): domain Bacteria; kingdom Pseudomonadati; phylum Pseudomonadota; class Gammaproteobacteria; order Enterobacterales; family Enterobacteriaceae; genus Salmonella; species Salmonella sp. SJTUF15570. The sequence goes on from NZ_JBEUKJ010000012.1 coordinate 56,124, forward strand.
CCGGCGACCATCATCGCCCCTTGCTCCTGCGCCAGCAGATAGCCTCTTTGCGCACCGTAAATACCGGCAGCAATAATGCTGTCTGCATTAGTCTGCGCTCTTAACGCCTCGCTGGTTGCCGCCGCCATCGCCGCCGCACCGGACATTGCCAGCACGTTATTATGGGTAAAGCGGCAAATCTGTAGCGCGCATTCAATCGCCGCGTCGATATCGCCAGGATGCAGCACCGCCGCTGGCCAAATCTTCATAGCCGCGCCGTTGGTGGCTTCGGCATTACCCTTATTAATGATCTGTACCGATTGTTTTTCGCCTTCCAGCTCGCCCTGCAAAGAGGCGCGATTATCATTAAATATCGCTTTCATTGCCGCACGCGTCGTCGGACCGGTAAAGTTGGCGTAGAAAGGATAATCCAGCCACTGCTGGAAAGCTTCGCGCATCGCTTCGTCGCTGACCTGGCGTTGATGGCGCAGCAGCGCGTCCATAATGTACTTAGCCTGAATAAAATCATCCGTGCACATACCTGCTTCATTGCAGCGGCCAAACGTGTCCGCAGGCGGTTTTTGAAAGGTCGTCACCCAGCCGCCAAAATAGTCTTTTATCTGCTGCTGGGTGCGTACTTCCGTCGCGGCTCCCATCGCGTCCGCGGCGGCGGCGCCAACCAGGCATCCCAGTATTTTGTTTTGATCAACGTGCATGATGACTCCTTATTTCACGGTCATGGCTTGTGCCAGCGAATGGCTGGAAAGAAAAGTGTTGAGTTGGTCAGGAAACGGTAAAGCGGTCATTGCGCCCTTTGCCGTTACCGCCATGGCGCCGCAGGCGTTGGCATTGCTGATGGCCTCCGCCAGCAGGGCATGGTTCCAGCAATTTGCGCGGGAAAGGGTGAACAACAGTCCGCCGACAAAAGCATCACCGGCTCCCGTGGTATCGACAACATCGACGCGCGGTGCGGGAAAATGGAACTCCCCCTCGGCGGTAATCAACAGCGCGCCATCGGCCCCCAGCGAAATGATCGTGGTGTCACCGCCTAGATCGCGCAGGTAATAACGCGCATCCTGCCAGTGACTGGCCCCGCTGAGCTGGCACAGCTCATCTGCCGAGACTTTGCAGATAGAAGCCAGCGCGGCGGACCGGGCGATCAGTTCAGGGATTTCATCGGTATTGCGCCACATCTTGCTGCGCAGATTGACGTCAAACAGTACGTAACCACCCGCTTCACGCATTCTTCTCGCTCCCTCAAGGCACGCCTCGCGAGCGGGCCTGTCGGTGAGGCCAATTGAGCTGAAGTAAAACCATTCGTGCTGCCTGAACGGCGGCAAATCCTGCGGCGAAACGTAGGTATCAGCCCCCGGATGCACCAGATAGGTAAAGCTGCGTTCCCCGTCAGCCGTCAGGTTGACGATCAGCACCGCGCTGGTCAGGTCCGCATCCAGCCTTAGAAACGTGACATCCACGCCGTTATCCTGAAAAACCTGGCGCAGGAAGCGACCGGCGTCATCGTCACCAAGACAGCCAATAAAACCGCACTCTCCGCCCAGCCTGGCAACGCATACCCCCACGTTCGCCGACGCTCCGCCGGGACATTTCAGATAGCTGTTCTGCTTTTCCGGTACCAGGTCAACGGAGGCATCGCCGATAACCCAAACCTTATTCATGGCCTTCATTTGCGCCTCCTTATGCCTGTTTCTGCGCCAGGGCGAGCTGAATATCACGATAATATTCGTTGTTAATCAGATACTTTTTCATAAGCAGCCCAACCGCAAGGTGGAACAGAGCCGGAATGAGCGTCATCATCAGCGCAATACCGGTGAGCGAACGTGCGGTCTGTTCAACATCGGCCTGATAGCCAAAGTGGCTCAGCAGGAATCCAAGTATCCCGCCCGCGATCCCCATCCCAAACTTCTGGAAGAAGAGGATGCCGCCAAACGCCAACCCGGAAACGCGCAGACCGGTTTTCTTTTCTCCGTAATCCACCGCTTCGGCGATAGAGGACCAGAACACCGGCATTTGCATATCGCAGAAGAAATTAATAAGAAAATAGAACGCAAACGCCAGGATAAGATTTTCACGCCCGACGGAGAAATACATCAGCGCGCTCAGGATAAAGGTAATAATCTGGGTGTAGCGGAACATCTTAATTTTGTCCCAGAACTTGGTTATCCAGGTGGTAGCGATCATCGCTAAAATAGAGGCAACGACGCCGGTAGTCAGGAAGGGTGAAATCAGGCTATCTCCGCCGTTCAGATAATACTTGGCGTAATAAGCGGCAACGGAACCGCGAATAACATAACCGCACATCAGCAGCAGAATAACAACGCCGAGAATAATCCACTGATCGTTACGTAACAGATATTTAAACTGTTTCCCCACCGATAGCGAGGTAATTTCCGGCTCGCTGCGTTCACGCGTGGTAAGAAAACAGAAGATAAACAGTAAGGCGCCCATCGCCCCCATCAGCCCCATCGAAAACTGGTAACCCAGCGCCTTGTTGCCCTGCCCCAGCCAGACGGCAAGCATCGGTACGACGATAGTCACCAGGAAAGCGGCAATCTTAGTCATCACAAAACGATAGCCGTTGGCGCTTAACCGTTCGACGGGGTCGCTGGTAATGACGCCAATCATCGAAATATAGGGAATGGTGATCGCAGTATAGACCAGGGTCATAAGAATATAGGTGCCATAGGCCCACGCCAGCTTGGCCATATAAGCCATATCAGGCGTAATAAACATCAAATACACGGCGAAACCAAAAGGAATGGCAAACCACAGCAGCCACGGGCGATAACGTCCCCAGCGCGTATTCAGTTTATCGGTCAGAACCCCCATGGCCGGATCGATAATGGCATCAATCATCCGCACAACCACAAACAGTACGCCAACATCAGCGGCGCTCAGGCCGTAGATATCGGTATAGAAATAGGCGAGGAGCAGCTGCATGGCGATAATCACAACGTTTATCGCCATATCTCCCGCGCCGAAGCCGATTTTTTCCACGATAGAAAGTTTCATGTTGATATTCCTTTACGCTTAGCAGCGCAAATCTGGTGAACAATTAATGATGTCACTACATGAAATAAAAACGTTTTTATATATAAGCCATCCACCAGACAATCTATGGAGGCTATGAAGAGAGTGTAACTAACCATCAAAAGATATAAAGGTATACCTTTATATCTTTTGATCGGTTTCACATATTTTTATAGACACGATCTTACCCCAGTTTTAAACCGGGATAAGAATCAATAAGATAATGAGCAGGGGGTGTAACGAAAATCAGCGGGAAGACAAAATGGCGCAACTATGGTCCTGAATCTCTTCCGCCGATGCGCGATTAAGCGTCAGCAGGTTACGCTCGGTCGCCAGCAGAACAAAAGAGTCGTCGCTTTGGCGTACCACCGCCAGCGCATAGCGTCCCATATGATCGCGCGCTTCCGGCACCTCTTCCGCCAGCATCATAAACGGACTACGCTGCGCCAGTTCGCTCTCGGTTACCCGGCGCGCCAGGTATTCATGCCCCATCAGGTCGCTCGGTAGCGGAAGCCAGCGAGTGCTGATACGCGTGAGATCGTTATCCAGTTGTTCCCGAACGTCAGGACGGATGCAAGAAATATGGATATGCAAATGGTCCTGTGAACGACCAAGCCGCGAATTAATCGCCAGCGAGACCGCGCTATCCGGAATATCATGCCCGTATTTTTTACTCATATAGCCGCGAGCCTGCCAGGCCAGCCAGAAAAAGTTGGGCGTAGCGGGTTCCAGCAATAGCGGGCTTTCTGTACCGTTGATACGGTAGGTGGGCATCAATAAATATTGCAACGGACCGTGACGATCTTTAAAGACGACATAGCCGGCGCGAGGTTTGACTTCCGCGCAAGGCGCTGGGTTTTGATGCTGTAACTGATCGGGCAGGCATTGTTCAAGCACGATTTCCCGTAATGCATCAGGGTTGCCGGAAAATTTCCAGTAACCGACGCCCGCCGCGGCGACAATCACTATCACCGCCAGTAAAAAGTAGCCTGTTTTTTTCATGATATGCGTTCCCTGTGACCCATAGACGGGGAAGAGTAACGCAAAATTGTGGCAAAGAAAAAACCCGGTAACATAATACGTTACCGGGTTTATAAACGGTTTAGCGTTTGCTGATTTGGTCGAACGTACCGCCATTAGCGAAGTGATCTTTTTGCGCCTTCGCCCAGCCGCCAAACACCTCGTCAATGGTGAACAGCTTCAGCTTCGGAAACGCATCGTCGTATTTTTTCGCCACGTCAGCATCGCGCGGACGGTAGAAGTTTTTCGCTGCTATCTCCTGCCCTTCCGGCGAGTAGAGATACTTGAGATACGCTTCCGCTACCGCATTCGTCCCTTTCTTCTCAACGACTTTATCCACCACGGACACGGTCGGCTCTGCGAGAATAGATTCACTCGGGGTCACTATCTCGAATTTATCTTTACCCAGTTCGTTCGTCGCCAGCAGCGCTTCGTTTTCCCAGGCAATCAGCACATCACCGATACCGCGTTCAACGAAAGTATTGGTTGAGCCACGCGCGCCGGAGTCCAGCACTTCAACGTTTTTAAACAGGGCTTTGACAAAGTCCTGCGCTTTGGCCTGATCGTTATTGTTGTGGTGCAGGGCGTAGCCCCATGCCGCCAGATAGTTCCAGCGGGCGCCGCCGGAGCTTTTCGGGTTTGGCGTAATCACCGACACACCGGGTTTAATCAGATCGTTCCAGTCATGAATTTGTTTTGGATTGCCTTTGCGGACCAGGAAAACGATGGTGGAGGTGTAAGGTGCTGAGTTATCCGGCAGATGCTTGATCCAGTTTTTATCGATACGACCACGTTCCGCAATAGCGTCCACATCGTAAGCCAGCGCCAGCGTCACGACATCGGCTTCAATGCCGTTAATAACGGAAGTCGCCTGTTTACCCGAACCGCCGTGCGATTGGCGGATCACGACGTTGTCGCCGGTTTCCTGCTTCCAGTGCGCGCTAAACGCTTTGTTGTACTGCTCGTACAGCTCACGCGTTGGATCGTATGATACGTTAAGTAACTGAATATCCTTTGCCAGAAGGCTGGTTGACGCCAGCAATAATGTGAACCCCACGCCCCACTTTTTCATCGCCCGACTCGCTTATGTTGTGTTGTGATGAGCAAAGCGTGCCAGAAAGAGATCCAAACATTAAAGAATAAAAAAAGATTGGCTATAACTTCGAGGAATAAATCTGAGGGATTGCCGGATGGCGGCTAGCGCCTAATCCGGCCTACACGTTTCTGCAACCTGTAGGCCTGATAAGCGTAGCGCCATCAGGCGCGCAAAAACAATCAGTACAGTTTTTTCGCGCACTCCATCCAGTCGCTTTTGAACGGACGCTTCATGTTTTCAATCGCATCGATGATGTCATGATGAACAAGCTGCTCGTTCTGGATACCGACACAACGACCGCCATGGCCTTCCAGCAGCAGGTCAATAGCATACGCGCCCATACGGGAAGCCAGAATGCGATCGTAAGGTACCGGGGAACCACCGCGCTGAATGTGGCCGAGCACCGTCGCACGCGTTTCACGGCCCGTTTCTTTTTCAATAAAGTGCGCCAGTTCGTCAACATCACACATATGTTCGGTGATAGCGACGATAGCGTGTTTTTTCCCTTTCGCGATCCCGGCTTTGATTTCCGCCACCAGATCCTCGCGATTAAATTCAACTTCCGGCACCACGATAAACTCACAGCCGCCAGCAATAGCCGCCGCCAACGTCAGGTCGCCGCAATAACGGCCCATCACCTCAACGATAGAGATACGCTGGTGAGAAGAGGAGGTGTCACGCAGACGGTCAATCGCTTCCACTACAGTGCCGAGAGCAGTGAAATAGCCGATAGTGTAGTCGGTGCCTTTGATGTCGTTATCGATAGTGCCTGGCAGACCGATGCACGGGAAGCCCATTTCAGTCAAACGTTTTGCACCCATATAAGAACCGTCGCCGCCAATAACTACCAGCGCATCGATACCGCGTTTTTTCAGGTTTTCGATCGCGACAGCGCGAATATTTTCGTCACGGAATTCCGGGAAACGGGCAGAACCGAGGAAAGTACCGCCACGGTTGATCATGTCAGATACGCTGTAACGGTCAAGCTGAACCATACGATCTTCATACAGGCCCAGATAGCCGTCATAAATGCCCATGACTTCCAGCCCTTCCGTCAACGCTGCGCGCACAACACCGCGGATTGCCGCGTTCATGCCCGGCGCATCACCGCCGCTTGTCAACACACCGATTTTCTTAATCATGACTACCTCTGAACTTTGGAATGCAAAATGAAATCTATTGCCGGAAGCCGATTTCGCACTTCGAAACGATCCAACGAATATACAGATAGTATAACAATCCCTTCCTGCTGAATTGATTCAGGTCAGGCCAAATGGCGGTAATTTATACACAAAATGCTGGCCTGGCTCACTTTTTAACAATCAATTATACAAGCTCGAACTTCCTGCCTTCCCTGGGGACGACTGAACAGGGATCCTGATGAATAATGACATCTGAACCCGGAAAACGCCGCAAAATCGCCTGCTCTACCTGGTCAGCCACAAAATGCGCCTGAACGAGCGGCAGATTATCTTCCATTTCCAAATGAATCTGAATAAAGCGAGTCGGCCCTGACTGCCGCGTGCGGAGATCGTGCGCGCCGCTGACTCCCGGCCATGACGTCACGATATCAATAATTTCCTGTCGTTCCGCATCGGGCAGCGCGCGATCCAATAATGACTGCACCGCCTCATACCCCATACGTAACGCGCTATACAAAATATAGATGCCGATACCTAACGCAAACAGGGCATCCGCACGATGCCAACCGTACCAGGATAACCCCAGCGCGATAAGAATCGCTCCGTTCATCATAACATCAGACTGATAATGAAGCATATCCGCCCGTACCGCCTGACTTTGGGTCTTGCGTACCACCCAGCGCTGAAACGTGACCAGTATAATAGTGCATATCAGAGCGATGACGGTAACGCCAATCCCCACGCCGGGGTCGTTCATTGGCGTCGGCTTAATCAGATTCTGGATACTGGTCAAAAACAGAAACAACGCCGAACCGGAAATAAACATACTTTGCGCCAGCGCCGCCAGCGACTCCGCTTTACCGTGCCCAAACGTGTGTTCATCATCTGCGGGTTGCAGCGAATAACGCACGACCAACAAATTCGTCAATGACGCGGCAATATCCACCAGCGAGTCCACCAACGCCGCCAGAATACTCACCGATCCCGTATACCACCACGCAAAAATTTTGATCAAAAGTAACGCTGATGCCATCGCCGTTGCCGCGATAGCCGCCCGGCTAACCAGCCGTCCATAGGTTTGATTCATAAATACTCCCGCTATCTTCTGCCGGTAGTATAACGGATGGTTTAAAACAGTAAGCTAATAACAGAATGACAAACTGGAGATAAAAAAAACCCCCACATCATGTGGGGGAAGACAGGGATGGTGTCTATGGCAAGGAAAACAGGGTTGTTACTGGGAACGTGAGTTGCTACTACTCAATAATTTCAACGATGAACTTTTTTGCCATTGCGCCACGTCGCGCAGTTGCTCCATTCGTTGCTGATGCTTTTCATTCAAAACCGCTTGCTGCTCCGGCGTTAACAGGCGATACATCTGGTTACGCACGCGCGCCATTTCGACCTGGCGGGCAACCTGCTCTTGCGCCATTTTTTCTGCCTGAGCGCGCACAGCGCTTTCATCAAATTTTTCTGCGGTGACAAGCCGATGCATTGTCTCCATTTCGCTAACATTAACAGGAGGCTGTTCGTGCCTTGCCTGTTGCATAAGATCTCGCATCTGCTGACGCTGATGTTCGGTTAAACTTATGCCGTCAAACATATGATTTTGCGCGCTACGCTGCGTGGCCCCGTCACCGGGGTGCCAGTTATCGCTTGTAACAACTTCAGCTGCGTGGCTTAAAAAACTGAATGCCAGCGTTGAGGCCATAACAGCAGCGGTAACTTTGCGCATCGCTTGCTCCCAAAATCTTTTCTGTCGCGATTCAACGAGAGACAGTTTACGATTCGGGCTGCAAACATGCGTCAGGGGGTGTAAAACAACGTAAAGTCATGGATTAGCGACGCCTGATGACGTAATTTCTGCCTCGGAGGTACGTAAACAATGAATAAAATCCTGTTAGTTGATGATGACCGAGAGCTGACTTCCCTGTTAAAAGAGCTCCTCGAAATGGAAGGTTTTAATGTCCTGGTGGCCCACGACGGCGAGCAGGCGCTTGAGCTTTTGGATGACAGCATCGATTTACTTTTGCTTGACGTCATGATGCCGAAGAAAAACGGTATCGATACGTTGAAAGCGCTTCGCCAGACACACCAGACGCCTGTCATTATGCTGACCGCGCGCGGCAGCGAGCTGGATCGCGTTCTCGGCCTTGAGCTGGGCGCGGACGACTATTTGCCCAAACCGTTTAACGACCGCGAGCTGGTAGCGCGCATCAGGGCTATTTTGCGCCGTTCCCACTGGAGCGAGCAGCAGCAGAGCAGCGACAACGGCTCGCCGACGCTGGAAGTCGATGCGCTAAGCCTTAATCCGGGCCGCCAGGAAGCCAGTTTCGATGGCCAAACGCTGGAGCTGACCGGTACGGAATTCACCCTGCTCTATTTGCTGGCGCAACACCTCGGCCAGGTGGTTTCCCGTGAACATTTAAGTCAGGAAGTGCTGGGTAAGCGCCTGACGCCGTTCGATCGCGCCATTGATATGCATATTTCTAACCTGCGCCGCAAACTGCCGGAACGCAAAGACGGTCACCCGTGGTTTAAAACATTGCGTGGTCGCGGCTATCTGATGGTTTCCGCTTCATGATAGGAAGTTTAACCGCGCGCATCTTCGCCATCTTCTGGTTGACGCTGGCGCTGGTGCTAATGCTGGTACTGATGTTGCCCAAGCTCGATTCACGCCAGATGACCGAGCTGCTGGACAGCGAACAGCGCCAGGGATTGATGATAGAGCAACATGTAGAAGCTGAACTTGCGAACGATCCGCCCAACGACCTGATGTGGTGGCGTCGCCTGTTCCGCGCGATCGATAAGTGGGCGCCGCCTGGACAGCGGTTATTACTGGTGACCTCTGAAGGACGCGTGATCGGCGCTGAACGCAGCGAAATGCAGATCATTCGTAACTTCATTGGTCAGGCGGATAACGCCGATCATCCGCAGAAGAAAAAATATGGCCGCGTAGAGATGGTGGGGCCGTTCTCCGTTCGCGACGGAGAGGATAATTACCAGCTTTACCTGATTCGGCCGGCCAGCAGTTCGCAATCCGATTTTATTAATCTGCTGTTTGACCGCCCGCTTCTGTTGCTCATTGTCACGATGCTGGTCAGTTCGCCGCTCTTGCTATGGCTGGCATGGAGTCTGGCGAAACCGGCGCGTAAGTTGAAAAACGCGGCTGATGAAGTGGCGCAAGGCAACCTGCGTCAGCATCCGGAGCTGGAGGCGGGTCCGCAGGAGTTCCTCGCCGCTGGCGCCAGTTTTAACCAGATGGTGACGGCGCTGGAACGGATGATGACCTCGCAGCAGCGTTTGCTGTCAGACATCTCCCATGAGCTGCGAACGCCCCTTACGCGCCTGCAACTGGGTACCGCGCTGCTGCGTCGTCGTGGCGGCGAAAGCAAAGAGCTGGAGCGTATTGAAACCGAAGCGCAGCGTCTGGACAGCATGATCAATGACCTGCTGGTGATGTCGCGTAACCAACAGAAAAATGCGCTGGTCAGCGAAACGATGAAAGCCAATCAGCTATGGGGCGAAGTGCTGGATAACGCCGCCTTTGAAGCCGAACAGATGGGCAAGTCGTTAACGGTAAATTATCCGCCGGGGCCGTGGCCGCTCTATGGCAACCCAAACGCGCTGGAAAGCGCGCTGGAAAATATTGTTCGTAATGCGCTGCGCTATTCACATACGAAGATTGAAGTCGGCTTCTCGGTGGATAAAGACGGTATTACGATCACGGTCGATGACGACGGGCCGGGCGTCAGCCCGGAAGACCGCGAGCAGATCTTCCGTCCGTTCTATCGCACTGATGAGGCGCGCGACCGCGAATCTGGCGGCACCGGGCTGGGGCTGGCGATTGTCGAAAGCGCCATGCAGCAGCACCGCGGCTGGGTTAAGGCTGACGATAGCCCGCTGGGTGGGTTGCGGCTCACGCTGTGGCTACCGCTGTACAAGCGAACCTAATGTTATTCATGGCTCGGTAATACTTTCCCTTACCGAGCCTTAACCATTTAAAGCGTATCAAGGATGCTGTCCAATTCATCACCATTCACGCCATACTTTTCCGTTATGAACTTAAACTGTTGATACAACTCAGCTAAAAACTCCTCATCCAGAGACCGCTCCCAAAGCTCCTCAAGAGATTTGAGGTGATACTCTTCGAATAAGATGTGCTTAACTTCTTCCGTACAAGCCTCGAGAATATGTGCGTCCATAATTTACATATCTTTTGTGAATAATTAATAGGTTACCAGCGGAATAAGGCAAATGCCGTCATCCGGCAATGTACACCTGACTGCCTGATGGCGCTACGCTTATCCGGCCTACGCACCGCGCTATCGGGAGATTTCCGGCGTTAAAATCCACTCGGCGCTGTCATTCCACACGTCCATCCGGGTAATTTTGCCATCGCGCACTTCGAAGCGGTCAATAAAGCGGTTATCGGCAAACGGGCGACCGTCGGGCCATTCGCCATACAACGTACCGTTGGAATAAATCACAACGTAATCATCATGCTGCACCGCATCAAACTCGCCCAGCGCCTTCTTCACCCACTTGTAGCGAGCGCCGTTAAACTGCGCGATATCTGCCGCGCCCGCCATCGCCCGGCCTCCGGTGAAGGTAATTTTCACCTCCGGGTGCATATACGTTGCGGCGCGTTCAGCATCGGGAATCATCGAGGCCACCAAAAATTCTTTTACGATCGCCACCGCATTTTCAGCTTCAGTCATAATCCTTCCTTTCATTTTGGCGGAGTTTTATCCCCCCACAGTCGTCTGGCGCTATCTTCAATTTTGCCGCTCAAACGACGCTTCTGCATGGTGCGGCTCCAGCTCGCCGACAGCCCGGCGGCGCTCAACAGCCGGTGATATTGTTCGTCATCAAACGGCATAGACCAGGCGATAACACCCGCTTCATGAACCGAGACATCGCTCAGACGCGACGCCAGTTCCAACGGCGCATCGCTGGAGACCTTACCTGGCGCAATGACCCGATACAGCCAGCCGGTTTTTCCGCTGTTCTGCATAAGGAGGGCCATGTCGCTGATGACAAGGTGGAAATTAAGTTTAAAGCATGGAGAGCGCGGCTGAGTGACCTGGATCAACGCCTCGCCCCAGCGGTAGATGTCGCCAATAAACACGTTGTGTTCGGTCATTCCGTTCGTCGACAGATTCTCGCCAAACGCCGGGGCGCAAAACAGCGTCGCCTGCTCGGGGAACTGGCGAATCCAATCAGCATAGTGTTCGCGGGGGTAATGGCATAGCGCGCGGTCGGGGCCGCCGTGGATTTTCTTTTCGGCCTGCTGATCGCCTGCCAGACCCAGCTCGGTCAGCATGAGTTCGCCGTCGATTTGCACCTTGGCGATAGCGCTCGGGCGGCTGCCGTCATAGTCACGAATTTTGCCAATAAACACGTCAACCGGATAATGCATCTGCTGCTCCTTACGCGGATACAAAAAAAGCGAGTCATCAGACTCGCTTCTACAGACGTGCAATGCAAATTATTTTTTAGCGGCGAAACGCGCTGCTGCTTCGTCCCAGTTCACCACGTTCCAGAACTCTTTGATGTAGTCCGGGCGGCGGTTCTGGAATTTCAGGTAGTAAGCGTGTTCCCACACGTCCAGACCCAGGATCGGGAAGCCAGAAGCGCCGGAAATGGCTTCACCCATCAGCGGGGAATCCTGGTTTGCGGTAGAAACCACAGCCAGTTTGTCGCCTTTCAGCACCAGCCACGCCCAGCCGGAGCCGAAACGGGTTGCTGCTGCTTTTTCGAATTCAGCTTTGAAGTTGTCAACGGAACCGAAGTCACGCTCGATAGCCGCTTTCAGATCGCCCTGCAGAGTGGTGCCTTTTTTCAGCCCTTTCCAGAACAGGCTGTGGTTAGCGTGGCCGCCGGCGTTGTTACGCAGCACGGTTTTTTTGTCCGCTGGCACCTGGTCCAGTTTAGTAATCAGTTCTTCAACCGGCAGGTCAGCAAACTCAGGCAGGTTTTCCAGCGCCGCGTTAGCGTTGTTGACATAGGTTTGATGGTGTTTGGTGTGGTGAATCTCCATCGTCTGCTTATCGAAGTGCGGTTCCAGTGCATCATAAGCGTACGGCAGGGATGGCAGTGTATAACTCATAATCATCTCCATTATTGTCGAGCGGCACAGTGTTAACGCCGCGTAAGCAGTTGGTTCATTATAGTTAATTAAATGATATTGAAAATGATTATCAATGCCGTACTTTTTCCAGGGTTATAAACGTTACGGCATCCGCTGAAAAAAACCGATTTTTACGCCTCCAACCGAAACCGCCTGTTGATGAATTCCTGGAAATCATGAAATGTGAAACAGGGTTTCAAAATCTTTCTTTTGGTGCCAATTTTTATCAGCGGTGGCAAAATCAAGAAGGTTATAATTTCACCATGCAATTACATTCCCGGTAAATTATTACAATTGCGAGGGAATTATGAAGCAACCTGGTTTTATACGTCTGGCTACGTTGGCCTTACTCTCCACACTCTCTTTCTTCTCCCACGGCGAAACCATTTTGCGCCTGGCCTACGCTGAAAATAGCCAGCCGGTAAAAGATGCGTTGCACTTCCTGGGGCAGCAAGTTGAAGAGAAAACGGGCGGCGATATCAAAGTACAGTACTTCCCGGACGGACAGCTTGGCGGCGAGCGCGAACTGGTGGAGTTGACGCAGGTCGGCGTCGTCGACATCACTAAAGTGTCGTCCGGGCTGATGGAGAGTTTTTCGCCTGAGTACGGCGTGTTCTCACTTCCCTACCTGTTTGCCACCGTCGATGAATACTACCGCGTAATGGATAACCCACAGGTGATGGAGCCTGTTTATCAGTCCACCGCCGCACAGGGGTTTGTCGGCGTAGGCTGGTATGATTCCGGCGCGCGTAATTTTTATATGAGCAAAGCGCCGGTTAAACGCATTGAGGATTTACGCGGGAAGAAGATCCGCGTCATGCAGAGTGAGACGGCGATCCAAACTCTCAAACTGCTGGGCGCTTCGCCCATCGCCATGAGCCAGGCGGAGGTCTATACCTCGTTACAACAAGGCATTCTCGACGGCGCGGAAAACAATGAGTTCGCTCTCACCATCGCCCGCCACGGCGAAGTCGCCCGTTATTACACCTACGATATGCACACCCGCATTCCCGATATCCTGCTAATGAGTACCCTCACGCTGGAAAAGCTGACGCCGGAACAGCAGCGCATCGTCGAAGCCGCCATCAAGGCGTCGATCGAATTTGAGAAAGCCGCATGGGACAAGGAAATAGAGAAAACCAGGCTGGCGGCGGTAAAAGATTTCAACGTTGAATTCTACGAGATCGACAAAAAACCCTTCCAGAAGGCAGTACAGCCTATTTACGACGGTCTGAAAAACAAACCACGGCTTTACGGGCTGTATCAACGTATCCAGACAGCAAAAAATTAATCTAATCAGGAAATTAAGATGAACACATTCAGAAAAGGACTTGATTTATTGCTGGGCGCTATCTGTTGCCTGGTGCTGGCGATAATGGTTGGCATCGCCTGCTGGCAGGTGGTGAGCCGCTACATTCTGGGCGTTCCCAGCACCCTTACCGAAGAGATGCTGCGATTTCTCCTGGTGTGGGTATCAATGCTGGGCATGGCTTTTGTCGCCGGTCAGAAACAGCATATCAGCCTGACTCTCTTACTGGATAAGGTGTCGCCGACGATTCGTGGCTGGTGGGATATTATTCTGCAGGTCATTTTTATCGCGTTTTCCATTTGGGTATTGATTATCGGCGGCTTAAAGATTTCTGCGATTTCTATGCTGCAAATCTCCCCTGCGCTGGGCATTCCGATGGGGAAAATTTATTACGCACTCCCCTGCGCGGGCGTACTGATCATCCTCTATGGGCTGCTGAATATCGTTGACGCCCTGAAAGCTATCCATTCCGCCACGGATACCACTGAGCACACTCTGGAGAAATCACATGATTGACCCTATTTTTGCGTCCTGTACGCTAATTGCCGTCTTTGTTGTTTTACTGGCCATGGGCGCGCCTATCGGGATCTGCATCGTTATCGCCTCTTTTAGCACCATGATGCTGGTACTGCCTTTCGATATTTCGATGTTCGCCACCGCGCAAAAAATGTTCTCCAGCCTGGACAGTTTTGCCTTGCTGGCCGTGCCGTTCTTCGTTTTATCCGGGGTGATCATGAATAGCGGGGGAATTGCCGCCCGACTGGTCAATTTTGCCAAACTGTTTACTGGCAAACTGCCCGGCTCGCTCTCTTATACCAACATCGTCGGCAATATGATGTTCGGTGCAATTTCCGGATCGGCAATTGCCGCCTCAACCTCCATCGGCGGCGTGATGGTGCCGATGAGCGCGCGCGAAGGTTACGATCGCGGCTTTGCGGCCGCGGTGAATATCGCCTCCGCGCCGACGGGAATGTTAATTCCGCCCACCACGGCTTTTATCCTTTATGCGCTGGCTAGCGGGGGAACATCGATTGCCGCTCTGTTCGCCGGCGGTCTGGTCGCGGGAGTGCTGTGGGGCGTTGGCTGTATGCTGGTCACGCTGGTAGTCGCTAAGCGTCGAAATTATCGGGTTTTCTTCACCGTCCAAAAAGGCATGGCGCTAAAAGTTGCCGTTGAGGCCATTCCCAGCCTGTTACTGATCGTGATTATCGTCGGCGGCATTGTGCAGGGGATTTTCACCGCCATTGAAGCCTCCGCGATTGCCGTGGTGTATACATTATTGTTGACGATGGTGTTTTACCGCACGCTGAAAATTAAGGATTTGCCTTCGATTTTGCTCCAGACAGTGGTAATGACCGGGGTCATCATGTTCCTGCTGGCAACCTCTTCGGCGATGTCCTTCTCGATGTCGATCACCAATATTCCTGCGGCGCTGAGCGATATGATCCTCGGTATTTCCGCCAATAAACTGGTTATCCTGTTAGTCATTACCGTCTTTTTGTTGATTATCGGCGCATTTATGGATATCGGTCCGGCCATTCTGATTTTTACCCCGATTCTGCTGCCGATCATGGCTAAACTGGGCGTCGATCCGGTGCATTTCGGCATTATCATGATCTATAACCTGGCGATTGGCACCATTACGCCGCCAGTTGGCAGTGGTTTATATGTCGGGGCGAGCGTCGGTAAGGTCAAAGTTGAGGAAGTGATTAAACCGTTGCTGCCTTTTTACGGCGCGATTATCGGCGTTCTGTTATTAATTACCTACATTCCGGAAATCACACTGTTCTTACCCCGTCTACTGGGCATCATGTAAGCGCATAGTTTCCTGCGCATCTCGTTGCCGGATGGCGATTCGCGTCTTATCCGGCCAACGCGCGATAATAATTATCCGCAGGTCATCAACAGGTAAAAAAAACCGGCTACCTATAAAGTAGCCGGAAAAGGGAATAAATAATAAACAGGGATAATGATTAGAATGTGTAGCCTATACCCACGCGGAAACGGGTTTGTCTTTCATCGCTGTTGCTATTGACGGAAACATTACCTACCTCAACGAATGGCGACCATTGATCAATAATATAGGCAGTTCTGAAGTTATATTCATAGTTATCTTTGCCGCCATCGTAAAGATCATATTTATCAGCTTTCTTATAAATTCCTTCGATTGTCCAGTCAAAGTTGTTCCATTTATAACCCGCCCAGACATCCATACGATTGATGGTATCATCATCACGGATATCAGAAGAACGGCGTACATATTCAAAACGATAGCGCGCGCCAACCCACCAGCTTTCATTTAATGTCCACGTCGCGCGGAAGTAAGGCTTATAGGTAGAGTAACCGTTGCCTGTTTCCAGCACAAAACCCGGTTGCCAGGCGACATCACCGGTTTTAAATTGGTAGCTTATCGTATATTCGTTACCCTGTGTTTCCAGGTCATTAAACGCTTTATTGGTGTCATCCCCGCCTGATTTTGAGATAGCTTCTATCGCAAAACCAACACCATTCGCAAACCGATGAGAAATATACGCACGGTCATAGTTAGCTTTACTGTCATCAAGATATTCATGACGAACATCGACATATACTGCATGCGCATTTGTTACAACAAGAGGTAATAGTAAGAAAAGAGATTTTCTCATAACAGAATCCATTTAATTTAAAATTAAAACGTTGTTTCATGTCAGACCGTTACAACCATAATACGCAATGTGAATGGCGACAATATAGACAAAGATCTTTAATTTAAAATTGGGATAATGTTCAAAAAGCAAAATAAAATAAATGAAATTCATATTCGTCATATAAAATAAAAATCAAAACTCCATCAACAACGCCAATATAGGGATTTCCTTATATTTATATTTCATTGATTCCTAACGTTAATTTCAATATATTTAAATTGTAAATACAAATAAAACAATTAAATAATTACTGTATAACTACCCTTTTATCAAACGGTAAGTCAGACTATTCCCATTATGTGATCTCACGCAGCGTTTTCTTTGCATTGTTGCCAGCTAAGTCGTTTCGTGTCGTTATGATGAAGGTATTTTAGAAAACAAATATTACCCACTGATTTAAATAACATCCAGACGGTCACGATGCGCTCCGACTTTTTTAAAACGTGAAGTTAATCACTTCATTAACGTGCTGATTGCCAGAATACACCCAACGGCGGCAATCGTTATAAGGTTACCAGGCTGCGTAATTTTTAAACTCATGCAAACGGAAGGGGTATCCCGTCCATAAAAAATAATGAGGAACATGTCATGAGTAACGCGATTACGATGGGTATTTTCTGGCATTTGATAGGGGCGGCCAGTGCAGCCTGCTTCTATGCCCCGTTCAAGCAAGTGAAACAGTGGTCATGGGAAACCATGTGGTCAGTGGGCGGCATCGTCTCATGGCTTATTCTGCCGTGGACAATTAGCGCTCTGTTACTGCCTGATTTCTGGGCCTATTATGGGCAGTTTAACCTCTCCACCCTTTTACCGGTTTTTCTGTTCGGCGCCATGTGGGGCATCGGCAATATTAACTACGGTCTGACTATGCGTTATCTCGGGATGTCGATGGGTATCGGCATCGCTATTGGCATTACGCTTATCGTCGGCACGCTGATGACGCCTATCATCAACGGTAACTTCGATGTGTTAATCCATACCGAAGGGGGACGCATGACGCTACTTGGCGTTTTTGTCGCGCTGATCGGCGTCGGGATTGTGACGCGCGCCGGACAGTTAAAAGAACGCAAAATGGGCATTAAAGCGGAGGAGTTCAATCTGAAGAAAGGGCTTCTGCTGGCAGTGATGTGCGGTATTTTCTCGGCGGGGATGTCTTTTGCCATGAACGCCGCGAAACCGATGCATGAAGCTGCTGCCGCGCTTGGCGTTGACCCGCTCTATGTCGCGTTGCCGAGTTACGTGGTGATTATGGGCGGCGGCGCGCTGGTGAACCTCGGTTTCTGTTTTATCCGCCTGGCAAAAGTGCAAAATCTGTCGATAAAAGCCGACTTCTCGCTGGCAAGACCGTTGATTATCAGCAATATTCTGCTGTCCGCGCTTGGCGGTCTGATGTGGTATTTACAGTTCTTTTTCTATGCCTGGGGTCACGCGCGCATTCCCGCGCAATATGACTACATGAGCTGGATGCTGCACATGAGCTTCTATGTGCTGTGCGGGGGGCTTGTCGGTCTGGTGCTAAAAGAGTGGAAAAATGCTGGCCGCCGTCCCGTTGCCGTATTAAGCCTCGGCTGCGTGGTAATTATTATCGCGGCGAATATTGTCGGTTTAGGCATGGCCAGTTAATCGCTTTGATTACTGAGATGACGCCATTGGCTCGGCGTCATCCCGGTTTCCCGCGTGAACACCACTGAAAAATAATTACTATCTTCAAAACCGCACTGCATCGAAATCTCGCTAATCATCAGCGGGCTATGCTGAAGCAGATACTGCGCGTGGCAAATACGGACCTGGCGTAAATATTGATTAATCGTCATCCCGGTTTGGGTGCGAAACTGCTGCCGCAGCACCCGTTCGCTGCATTGTTCCTGCT
Source organism: Salmonella sp. SJTUF15570 (assembly GCF_043357055.1). Classification (NCBI taxonomy): domain Bacteria; kingdom Pseudomonadati; phylum Pseudomonadota; class Gammaproteobacteria; order Enterobacterales; family Enterobacteriaceae; genus Salmonella; species Salmonella sp. SJTUF15570. Next base: position 74,408 of record NZ_JBEUKJ010000012.1, read on the forward strand.
GGCAAAACGCATCCAGCGCAAAGGGACACTCAAGGCTATTAGCCAAAGCGGTAATTAATTTATCCAACAGGGTTTCTCGGGAGGTTGCCGGAAGATCGTCGGTCGCGTAGCGATGCCGTTTTAACGTCATCACCAGTTGACCAAACAGCAATTCCGCCATCTCATTCGCCAGCGGATCGCGTCCATTACTCTCATGTTCAAGCTGGTTAATGACCTGCCGCGCCTGATTCATTCCCATACTGCCCAGCCGCCAGTGAGGATGCCACTGCGCTCCCTGAAAGCCGGGAATCATCGCCTGCCAGTTTACATTGAGTTTCAAACGCTCCGGGCAGTAAATGATATTTTGCAGCACCAGATCGTTAACGGAGGTATAGGAGTGTTTGTCTTCAGCACGAATGTAAAACAGATCGCCGCGGGTAATTCTGTATGGGCGCTCATTAAGAACGTGTAGGCCATTGCCCCGCCAGACCATCACCAGTTCACAAAACTCATGCGTATGTTCCGCAAAAACATCCTGTGGATAGCGATCGGCAACCGTAACGGCCTGCTGCTCATCAGTAAAAAAATCTTTTTTCAAAAGGATTAACTGATTTGCCACCGCAGCACCTCATGTTGAATGCTTGCCGGATGGCGCTACGCTTATTCTGTCTACCGCTCGCCGCCGTAGGCCAGGTAAGGCGCAGCCGCCATCCGGTATTAAAGGGTATAATTATCAGCATATTGGCGACGAAAACGTTGATAGCGTTCGCGTTACTGGATTATCGCATCGCGTCCCTGGCGGATATCCCGCGGCGACCAGTTAAATTCTCGGCGAAACAGAGTCGAAAAGTGGTTACTGTCGCCAAAACCGCAGCGGTACGCGATTTCTGTCACGCTATGATCGCTATGGCGCAATAAATGCCGGGCTTTGATCAAACGCAGGCGATTAAGGTAACGTTGCGGCGTCAGGCCGGTATGCTGTTTAAGCTGACGATGCAGTGTGCGTAGCGACAGCGAAAACTGTTCGGCTACCGCCTCCCAGCAGACCTCCTCCGCAAAATGGTCTTCCAGCCATGCCATCAGTTGGTTGAGTTTGGCGTCGTTATTGGTCGCGCCTTCCATCAGGCTACTGCGGCGTAATAACACCAGTAGTTGCATAAACAAAATTTCGCGATTCGCCACGGCAGGCGCATCCATACCGTCTCCGGCGCGCTCCATCAGACCGACCAACTGGCGCACCTGCTGCAACACACTCTGATTCACCCGCCAGTGAGAAGGATAGTAACCATCCTGCTCCTGCGGCAGCAATTGATCCAACCCCGCCAGGAACTGGAAGGCGTCCGGTGAACGCCACAGTACATTCGTCAGGCATAGGTTGTCGGTATGTTCATATAAATGCCGGTCGTGATCGCGAACAAAACACACGGTACCGCCGCTGATGGTATACGGCTGCCCGTTGAATACATGAATGCCCGTACCGTGTTCCACAATCACGATTTCATGAAAATCATGATGATGTTCAGGGAAAGCGGCTTGCGGCAGACGAGGTTCAATCGCCACGGGCGCTTTACCTGATGGAAAAAAATCCACGCTATGCAGTACGGTCATGGTTGCTTCCTCCTGAATTCAACATGTCCGAATAGTAATTAAGGGTTATCGGCCTCACCTTAAATTTTTGACGCTAAAGCGCGCAAACATGGTCTTTTTTTCAAGAAAAGGCGGGAAAAAGCGGGAAATGCGGACGACATCACACCGGCCTATTAGTAGAAACTGTGAACGCTATCACGTTCATCTTTGCCTTGTTGCCAGCGGCTCATTTTCCTGTCAGTAACGAGAAGGTAGGTCTTTGAGGGCTTTTTTAGACTGTGCGCAATGACTCTAAGAAGGACCTGATTATGACTTTTCGCCATTGTGTCGCGGTTGATCTCGGCGCATCCAGCGGGCGCGTGATGCTGGCGCGTTACGACAGCAAACACCGCACCCTGACGCTACGTGAAATTCACCGTTTTGTGAACTGCCTACAAAAAACAGACGGGTTTGACACCTGGGACATCGACAGTCTGGAAAAGGATATCCGTCTTGGTCTGAAGAAAGTCTGCAATGAAGGCATTCTTATCGACAGCATCGGCATCGACACCTGGGGCGTCGATTATGTCCTGCTGGATAAACAAGGTCAGCGTGTCGGCCTGCCGGTCTCCTACCGCGATAACCGTACCACGGGCATCATGCCGCAAGCGCTGGTCCAGATCGGCAAAAGCGAAATCTATCGCCGCAGCGGGATTCAGTTTCTGCCGTTTAACACCATCTATCAGCTACGCGCGCTGACGAAACAACAGCCTGAGTTAACAGCGCAGGTCGCTCATGCGCTGCTGATGCCCGATTATTTCAGTTACCGCCTGACCGGTGAAATGAACTGGGAATACACCAACGCCACGACCACCCAGTTGGTCAATATCAATACCGATGACTGGGACGATACCCTGCTGGCGTGGACTGGCGCGAAAAAGAGCTGGTTCGGTCGCCCCTCGCACCCTGGCAATGTTATCGGCGACTGGATTTGCCCGCAGGGCAACCGTATTCCGGTGGTAGCCGTCGCCAGCCACGATACCGCCAGCGCCGTTATTGCCTCTCCGCTGGCAAATAAACATAGCGCTTACCTGTCTTCAGGCACCTGGTCGTTGATGGGTTTTGAAAGCAAAAAACCTTACACCACTGACGAGGCGCTGGCCGCCAATATCACCAACGAAGGCGGCGCGGAAGGGCGTTATCGGGTACTGAAAAACATTATGGGTTTGTGGCTGCTCCAGCGTGTGCTGAAAGAACGGCGCATTACCGATCTGCCTGCGCTTATCGCCCAAACAGAAGCGCTGCCGGCCTGCCGTTTCCTGATTAACCCGAATGACGATCGCTTTATCAATCCTGACGATATGCGCGCTGAAATCCAGGCAGCCTGTCGCGAGACCGACCAGCCCGTTCCCGTCAGCGATGCCGAACTGGCGCGCTGCATTTTCGACAGTCTGGCGCTGTTGTATGCCGACATTCTGCACGAACTGGCAAATCTGCGCGGCGAAAAATTTACCCAACTGCATATTGTCGGCGGCGGATGCCAAAACGCGCTACTCAACCAGTTGTGCGCCGATGCATGTGGCATTCGCGTGATGGCCGGGCCGGTTGAAGCCTCCACCCTTGGCAATATTGGTATTCAGCTTATGACCCTCGACGAATTAAACAACGTCGATGACTTCCGTCAGGTCGTCAGCGCTAACTACGACCTGACAACCTATATCCCTAATCCTGATAGTGAAATTGCCCGCCACGTTGCGCAGTTTCAACCCAAACGACAGACAAAGGAGCTTTGCGCATGACCACTCAACTGGAACAAGCCTGGGAACTGGCAAAACAACGTTTCGCCGCAGTAGGTATTGATGTCGAGGAGGCGCTGCGCCAGCTCGATCGCCTGCCGGTTTCCATGCACTGCTGGCAGGGCGACGATGTTGCCGGATTCGAGAACCCGGAAGGTTCGCTGACGGGCGGAATTCAGTCGACCGGCAACTATCCGGGCAAAGCACGCAACGCCACCGAACTGCGCGCCGATCTGGAACAGGCGCTGCGTCTGATCCCAGGACCAAAACGGCTGAACCTACACGCCATTTACCTTGAGTCGGATACGCCGGTTGCCCGCGACCAGATCAAACCGGAGCATTTTAAAAACTGGGTGGAGTGGGCGAAAGCGAACCGGCTGGGGCTGGATTTCAACCCCACCTGTTTTTCTCATCCACTGAGCGCTGACGGTTTTACCCTCTCTCATCCAGACGCGAAAATTCGCCAGTTCTGGATCGATCACTGCAAAGCCAGCCGCCGCGTCTCGGCATACTTTGGTGAGCAGCTCGGTACGCCGTCGGTGATGAACATCTGGATTCCGGACGGCATGAAAGACATTACCGTCGACCGTTTAGCCCCGCGCCAGCGCCTGCTGGAAGCGCTGGATGAGGTCATTAGCGAGAAATTCGACCCGGCGCATCACATCGACGCCGTCGAAAGCAAACTGTTTGGCATCGGCGCGGAAAGCTACACCGTCGGCTCCAATGAGTTCTACATGGGCTACGCCACCAGCCGTCAGACCGCGCTGTGCCTGGATGCGGGCCACTTCCATCCCACTGAAGTGATTTCCGACAAAATTTCCGCCGCCATGCTCTACGTGCCACGGCTGCTGCTGCACGTCAGCCGCCCGGTACGCTGGGATAGCGACCACGTGGTGCTCCTGGACGATGAAACCCAGGCAATTGCCAGCGAGATCGTCCGTCATAACCTGTTCGACCGTGTGCATATCGGCCTGGATTTCTTCGACGCCTCTATCAACCGTGTCGCCGCGTGGGTTATCGGTACCCGCAACATGAAAAAAGCGCTGCTGCGCGCTCTGCTGGAACCCACAGATCAACTGCGTCAGCTTGAAGCCAGCGGCGATTACACCGCGCGTCTGGCGCTGCTGGAAGAGCAAAAATCTCTGCCGTGGCAGGCCGTCTGGGAAATGTATTGCCAGCGTCACGACACGCCGGCTGGCAGCCAGTGGCTGGACAGCGTTCGCGTCTATGAAAAAGAGATCCTGAGCAAACGTAGCTGACAGCGACACCTGATCTGTAGGCCGGATAAGACGCCCGCGTCGCCATCCGGCAATAAATGAAACACGATTGCCGGATGGCGCTGCGCTTATCCGGCCTACGTAAGACCCGAATAACCTTCGGGCAATGAATGGGAACACGAACATGCAAAATATTACCGATTCCTGGTTTGTCCAGGGCATGATTAAAGCCACGTCTGATGCGTGGCTGAAAGGGTGGGACGAACGTAATGGCGGTAACCTGACGCTACGTCTGGATGAAACCGATATCGCGCCTTTTGCGACTAATTTTCACGAAAAACCACGCTATATCGCGCTAAGTCAACCCATGCCGCTGCTGGCGAATACGCCGTTTATCGTTACCGGTTCCGGCAAATTCTTCCGCAACGTGCAGCTCGATCCGGCAGCCAATATAGGCGTGGTCAAAATCGACAGCGACGGCGCAGGCTACCACATTCTGTGGGGCTTAACCCACGACGCGGTACCCACCTCTGAACTCCCGGCGCATTTCCTCTCCCACTGCGAACGCATCAAAGCCACCCACGGCAAAGACCGCGTCATTATGCATTGCCATGCGACTAACCTGATCGCCCTCACCTACGTACTGGAAAACAACACTGCGCTGATCACCCGCAAACTGTGGGAAGGCAGCACCGAATGTCTGGTGGTATTCCCGGACGGTGTCGGCATTCTGCCGTGGATGGTGCCAGGCACCGATGAAATCGGCCAGGCCACCGCGCAAGAAATGCAGAAACATTCGCTGGTGCTGTGGCCGTTCCACGGCGTGTTCGGAAGCGGACCTACGCTGGATGAAACCTTCGGTTTGATAGATACCGCAGAGAAATCCGCTGAGGTATTAGTCAAAATCTATTCGATGGGCGGTATGAAGCAGACCATCACGCGCGAAGAACTGGTCGCACTCGGCAAACGTTTTGGCGTGACACCGCTGGCCAGCGCCGTAGCGCTGTACTGATACCTCCCAACTCAACGCCGGATGCGGCTTTGCCTTATCCGGCCTACAGGCCGGTGCGCATTTTACCGTAGGCCCGATAAGCGTAGCGCCATCGGGCAACAGGGAATTTTTTTAAGGAGAATAGTGATGAGCTTTATGTTGGCACTGCCAAAAATTAGCCTGCATGGCGCTGGAGCGATTGCCGATATGGTGAACCTCGTGGCGAATAAGCAATGGGGCAAAGCGCTGATCGTTACCGATGGTCAACTGGTAAAGCTGGGCCTGCTGGATAGCCTGTTTAGCGCACTGGATGAACATCAAATGTCTTACCACCTGTTTGATGAGGTGTTCCCAAACCCGACAGAAGAGCTGGTGCAGAAAGGTTTTGCGGCGTATCAGAGCGCAGAATGTGACTACATTATCGCCTTCGGCGGCGGCAGCCCGATCGATACCGCAAAAGCGGTGAAAATTCTGACCGCCAACCCAGGTCCATCTACCGCCTACTCCGGCGTCGGCAAAGTGAAAAACGCCGGCGTACCGCTGGTAGCGATTAATACTACGGCAGGTACCGCGGCAGAGATGACCAGCAACGCGGTGATTATCGACTCTGCCCGTAAGGTCAAAGAGGTGATCATCGACCCGAATATCATCCCGGATATTGCCGTGGATGACGCCAGCGTCATGCTGGAAATCCCGGCGTCTGTGACCGCCGCAACCGGCATGGATGCCCTGACCCATGCGGTGGAAGCCTATGTCTCCGTTGGCGCGCATCCGCTCACCGACGCTAACGCGCTGGAAGCGATTCGCTTAATCAATGTGTGGCTACCGAAAGCGGTTGACGATGGTCATAACCTCGAAGCCCGTGAGCAAATGGCATTCGGCCAGTACCTGGCGGGTATGGCGTTCAACAGCGCCGGTTTGGGGCTGGTTCACGCGCTGGCGCACCAGCCGGGCGCAACCCACAACCTGCCGCACGGCGTCTGCAACGCTATCCTGCTGCCAATTGTCGAGAACTTTAACCGTCCGAACGCCGTCGCGCGTTTTGCCCGCATCGCACAGGCGATGGGCGTGGAGACGCGCGGTATGTCTGACGAGGCCGCAAGTCAGGAAGCGATTAACGCTATCCGTACGCTGAGCAAACGCGTCGGCATTCCAGAAGGTTTCAGCACGTTGGGCGTCACAAAAGAAGATATCGAAGGCTGGCTGGATAAAGCCCTCGCCGACCCGTGCGCGCCGTGTAACCCGCGCACCGCCAGCCGCGATGAAGTTCGCGAGCTGTACCTGGAGGCGTTATGATCCGCAAAGCCTTTGTGATGCAGGTAAATGCCGACGCGCACGAGGAGTATCAGCGTCGTCATAACCCAATCTGGCCGGAGCTGGAAGCCGTATTAAAATCTCACGGCGCGCATCACTACGCGATTTATCTCGATCAGGAGCGCAATCTGCTGTTCGCCACCGTTGAGATTGAATCCGAGGAGCGCTGGAACGCCGTTGCCAGCACCGACGTTTGCCAGCGTTGGTGGAAACATATGCGTGACGTTATGCCCGCGAATCCGGATAACAGCCCGGTCAGCGCAGAGCTAAAAGAGGTGTTCTATCTGCAGTAAGTCGTGTGCCCGGTGGCGCAAGCTTACCGGGCCTACGGTTTTATTTTTTGTCGGCCGGATAAGGCGGTTACGCCGCCATCCGGCAATTTCAATTCTGCTCCGCTACCAGGATAGCCTGAGTATCCGGTTCCAGCGCTTTAAAGATATGCGCCTGGTCGCCGGGATAACAAATGTAATCGCCCTCCGCCAGCTCTTCCGGCGCCTCGGTTAAGCCGACGAGGGCTTTTCCCTGCGTAACAATAATATGTTCCACCGACCCCGGCGGATGCGGATGAGAGATCCGGTCGGCCCCCGGCTGCGTCAACAGCAGATAGATATCACGCCGCGCGCCGGGCGGACACGCCGCCAGTAATATCGCCTGATAATGCGCCTGCTCCGCCACGACTTTGGTGCCCTCTCCGCGGCGAATCACCTGCGTTTTTTGTACCTGCGGCTCCAGCAGCCTGGCAAAGGGAATGTCGAGCGCGACGCATAGCGACCATAACGTCTCCAGGCTGGGGTTGCCGTTCCCTGCTTCCAGTTGTGAAAGCGTAGATTTAGCGATGCCTGCGCGCCGCGCAATCTCCGCCAGCGACAGTCCGGTTCGCTGGCGTTCGCGTACCAGGCTTCTGGCAATGACGCTAATAGGTTGTGTCATAAAGCATCCAACGTTCACTATAACGAACGAAATGTTCGTCTTGTAAAGCAAATCTGTTCCGTTCATTATAATGAAAATTCGTTCGATATGACTAAAGAAGATGAAACACTATTTTTCCTGTCTCAAGGGAGACACGATAAAAGCGATATTTTTAGTGTGCCTGGCCGTGGGCGTCGTCGGCATGTCCTATGGCTCACTGGCGATGGCCTACGGTTTCCCACTGTGGGTGCCGTTTGTCCTCTCTATTTTTGTGCTGGCGGGCGCGTCCGAATTTATGTTTATCGGCATTGTTGCCAGCGGCGGCAATCCGTTAGCGGCGGCGGCGGCAGGACTACTGGTGAATGCGCGCCACGTGCCGTTTGGCGTAACGGTGCGCGATTTGGTTGGCACCCGCGCCGCCAGCTTTTTCGGCTGCCATATTATGAATGATGAGAGCGTGGTGTTCGGCCTGTCGCAAAAAACACCCGAACAACGTAAAGCCGCCTACTGGCTATGCGGTCTGGGCGTCGCCCTATTCTGGCCGATTGGCACACTGATTGGCGCAGGTGTCGGCAAACTGCTCCCGGCCCCAGAAACCATCGGTCTGGATGCCGTATTCCCGGCAATCTTACTGGCGCTGGTGATCCCGGCGTTTAAAAACCGCACCACATTGATTCGTGGTTGCAGCGGCGCCGCGCTGTCGCTTGCCGCCGTTCCCTTTGTGGCTGCCGGATTGCCGGTGTTGCTTTCGCTGCTTGGCCTACTGGCGAGGAAAAAATAATGGGCAATATGACGCTATTTATTATCGGTATTGCTCTTTTGTCTGCGGGAACCTATTTGATGCGCCTCGGCGGCGCGAAACTTGGCAGCCGTCTGGCGCTGTCTGAGCGTTCACAGGCGCTGCTCTCGGATGCGGCAACGGTGCTGCTATTCTCCGTCGCGCTGGCGACCACCTTTTACGAAGGCGAACATTTTGCCGGAATGGCGCGCGTTCTTGGGGTTGGCTTCGCCGTATTTTTAGCCTGGCGTAAAATGCCGCTTATTGTGGTGATTATCGCCGCTGCAGTGGTGACCGCGTTATTACGAATGGCGGGTATTAATTAACGTCTTACAGAACAGTTGGACGTGACACCCTATAAGTGATGAAGGCTGGGCCGCCCTATGCTGAAGTGGCTCAGAATTTTCGCATCAGGCGGGATAAATGCTTTCCATATAAATGCCGATCCTCAATGACACTACCAGTACCTTCCAGCGTGACGTCAACATCTTGTGATAGCTTCAGATTACTGGTTTTTCTAATAGCTCTCTTTAGTTAATGTTTACGTCAGCTATTTTTACGGATATTGCCTGATGAAGAATACATAAACGAAAAAAGCGCCTGATCGGCGCTTTTTATTGGCGTTATAGCGTAATTTTATAGGCACTTGCGCCAGCATGTGCGCAGTTAATGTGCCGTCACTCAACGCAGGCGGTTATAATCATCCACCATCTCGTTATAACTTCTCAACGACGCCGGATAAGAATCCGCAACCATCCATCCTGTTGCAGGGTCCTGCACCCGTTTCTTTTCAAAATCAGAATACTCAACATTGTCTCTGATGCGACGAATATATTTTTTAGCTTGTAGCTGATAATCAGCCGCAGAGCTGATGAAAGAAGAATTACGGCCATCAGTATTCACTTCTTTCAATTGCGCAATCATTGTTTCCAGTTCCGCGACTTTTTTCATCATCGCTTCGGCATCAAAGGTATCGGCAGAAATAACCTTGTTGATCTGCTTTGCCGAAATCATGACAGCCAGAGAATAATAGTTAAATGTTTTACCTTCCGCTTCTTCTATTCTCTTCAACTGTGTCAATTGCCGCCTGTCATTTATTTCCTGAATAGCCTCATGATATTTTTCCGAGACGGGTTTAAAATCCTCGATATTCTTCAGTAATGTCTGATGCAGCGCCTTACCTTTAGCAAAGGCATCATCTTTATAGTTTTCCTGGGTATAATATTTTTCCATTTCGTTAATGGTATTACCCAGCGCGGCGGCGCTATCAATATAGCTAACGGCAACGCCATCAATAGGCTCAAGTAATGGCGTTAAGGCGGCCACCTGTTTCATCTCTTTCTGGCAATTCGTTATGTAAGACTCCGTAATACCATAAATGCCATAAACCAGGCTCTCTTTCCCTGTCGGACCTTTTTTAAAGTCTTTCACCCAATCCGCGTAACGCGCCAGACTGCGCTGAACGGGCAATTGAAGTTTATTAAAACAATCGATATAGACATCCATTTTTTCACTATAAACTTCTTCAGCGTCAACCTCCGGCTGAGCTGGCGTTTCTGGCTTCGCCGCCGGGGGCTGAGTTGCCGTTTCTGGCTTCGCTGCTGGGGGCTGCGCTGGACTTTCGCCAGATTGCGTTTCCGGCGTCTGAGAAGGCGCTGGCGTCGCAGGCTGACTGCTGGCGGCCGGCGTCGCCTCGGTTTTAACATTATTGTCATCACATCCTGTTGCGCCCAGGGTCATTAGCGCAATGATTATCGCTGAGGATAATAAATTCCTTTTCATTTAATTGCCTTTTGTATATTTACGTTGGGGTTCTCTTATTTTAACGAACACATTGATATTGATAATGTTAATTATAATGAAATATGGATTAAGTATTTTTTGTGTTGAATAAATTACATACCTGTTTTTTTTCATTAAAATGAATCTGTAAATTTCAATGATATTATTTATAGGTTATTCTAATGAAAAAGGATTTGTTATCATCAATTATTATCGCTATGCTGATGACTGCCGGGCTAAGCGCTTGTGATGAAAAAAAAGCGGACGAACAACCTGTAGCTCAGAGTGCGGATTCATCAGCGAGCAATACACAACCCACATCAGCGGAAAGCGCAGATGCGAACGATGTTCTGAACCAAAAGCTGAATGTTTACATTGATTGTTATAATAATCTCCAGGCAGATATTTACCGTGCTGTAAATCGTTATGCTAACACATTCGACGATTTCCGCATCGGTCCTACCGGTAAGGAAGACGATCCCTCTCCGCTGGTTCCTGTGTATCCTGCATTTATCCAGGACTGCCGGAAAGACATCAAGGCGGCGGCTGAATTAAAGCCGGCGTTTGCCTCTCTGGATAGTGCTGCTCTGGCATTTATTAATGCGGCTGGGCCACTAGCTGAAACAATCAATAGTATGAATAAATACTATGATCAAGATAACTTCAAGGATGATGCCTTTGCTGGCGCTAAAGCGTTCCATAAAACGTTTATAAAACAGTTCGATGAGTTTGATCCCATTGCGAAGAAATATATCGCCGAGATTACCATTATGAGTAAGCAGCATGCGGCTAATGAAATTAAGGCGACCGAGAAGAAAGAAGGTAAATCCATTAAGTACTATACGCTTTTGACGATGCAGGAAGCCGAGACGCTTAATGACGCTGTAGCTGATGATTCTTTTGATGTGGCGGCAGTAAGCAAACAGCTCGCTGATTTTGAAGAGCATACTCAGAAGCTAAACGAGAAGATCAACGTTGATATAGATAAACATCGTAGCTTCCCTGGCTTTATTTCTGAGCTGGAAAAATTCCAGGGCAAGGTGAAAAAACGCATTCGGCGTGTGCGCGATAACGTGGCGTATACCTCGCATGAGCAGGACTACCTCAATAGCGGCAGCGGCGATATGGTAGATGGTTCTTATGAGGCTGTGGTTAAAGCTTATAACGAACTCATCGATACCTATAATGGCTATCATCTTGAGCGTGAGTTCTAAGCTTTTCACGCTGCAAATCGCGTGCATATGACCGCTAAACTGAGCAAATAAGTCGTTAGCGACTGCCGAAAGAGCGCCCCAGGGGCGCTTTTTTCGTTCGAAGTATTACCGGGTAGCAAGCGCCTCGTGAATGGCTGGAATAAGCTGCGGCCCAGCATAAAAACGATTAAAACCTGTATGGCCTCGCCATTATACGTGATTCCGTTATCAAGAGAGGCTGTAAAATTGAGAAAATATATATTTTACGAAAATGTAGAGGGTACTATTTTAGTCTGCGATTAACCGCTGCGGATGGGTATAAATCGTCGCCCGACCCGGCTTACAGAACCCCACCAGCGTAAGATTACACCGTTCAGCGACGTCAACCGCGAGCGTGGTGGCAGCAGAAACCGCAAACAAAATTTCCACACCGCACATCGCCGACTTCTGCACCATTTCGTAACTCGCACGACTGGAAACCAGCGCCGCGCCTTGCCGCCATTCCTCACCCTCCGTGGCGCGGCGGCCGAGCAGTTTATCCAGCGCAACGTGGCGTCCGACATCTTCATGGCCCCCCGCCAGTTCACCCGACGGCATGACCCACGCCGCAGCGTGCGTACAACCCGTCAGCTTACCCGTCGGTTGAAAATCATTCAGATGTTTTAACGCGCGATCAAGGTTACCGAGATTAAACGTTTGGCTAAACGGCAGCGGTTGCACCGGCTTACCGATGTCATTGAGCTGTTCCACGCCACATACGCCGCAACCGGTACGTCCGGCCAACGCGCGACGACGCGCTTTCAGCCCCATAAATCGACGGCTGGAAAGATCAATCTGCACTTCAAGTCCGTTACAGGACGGCACAACGTCCATGCCATAGATTTCACGCGGGCTGTCAATGATCCCTTCCGACAGAGAAAACCCTATTGCGAAATGCGTCAGATCTTTCGGAGAGGCCATCATAACGACATGCGAAATACCGTTATACACCAGTGCCACTGGCACTTCCTCGGCAACATCATCAAGTTGGGGGGACTGCAAATCCTCGCGTTTCCAGAGAGTCAACTGGCGTGAGGTTGTGAAATCAGTCACATTTAGGACTTCTTCAGACAGTATATTGTTCACTTTCTTTTAACCATATAAGAACACACACACCAACATTATGGTATTCTGTTACAACTCCTCCCGGATGGAGGAAAATTTATCCAATTCTGAACCTTTGCGGGCCCGTCCGCAAAGAAAAATAACAACCACTCCCTGAGCGTTTCGGATAGAGAAATGTGAAAGAGAAGTGACAATGTCGAAACAAGGAGCAAACCATGCAGGTCAGCAGAAGGCAGTTCTTTAAGATCTGCGCTGGCGGTATGGCAGGCACCACGGCGGCGGCACTGGGCTTCGCGCCCGGCGTAGCGCTAGCGGAAACACGGCAATATAAACTGCTGCGCACCCGCGAAACCCGTAACACCTGCACCTACTGTTCCGTTGGCTGCGGGCTGTTGATGTACAGCCTCGGCGACGGTGCGAAAAACGCCAAAGCATCTATTTTCCATATCGAAGGGGACCCGGATCATCCGGTAAGCCGTGGCGCGCTGTGCCCGAAAGGGGCCGGTCTGGTGGACTTTATCCACTCTGAAAGCCGCCTGAAATTCCCGCAATACCGCGCGCCGGGTTCAGATAAGTGGCAACAGATCAGTTGGGAAGAAGCGTTTGACCGAATCGCTAAACTGATGAAGGAAGATCGCGACGCCAACTATCAGGCGCAGAACGCCGAAGGCGTTACCGTTAACCGCTGGCTCACCACCGGGATGCTGTGCGCTTCCGCATCCAGTAACGAGACGGGTTATTTAACGCAAAAATTCTCCCGCGCGCTGGGTATGCTCGCGGTCGACAACCAGGCGCGTGTCTGACACGGACCAACGGTAGCAAGTCTTGCTCCAACATTTGGTCGCGGTGCGATGACCAACCACTGGGTCGACATCAAGAACGCCAACCTCGTCGTGGTGATGGGCGGTAACGCCGCAGAAGCTCACCCGGTCGGGTTCCGCTGGGCGATGGAAGCCAAAATTCACAACGGCGCGAAGCTGATTGTGATCGATCCGCGCTTTACGCGTACCGCGTCGGTGGCCGATTTCTATGCGCCAATACGCTCTGGTACTGACATTGCCTTCTTGTCAGGCGTGATGCTGTATCTGCTGACCAACGAAAAATACAACCGTGAATACACCGAGGCCTATACCAATGCCAGCCTGATCGTGCGTGAAGATTTTGGCTTCGATGATGGTCTGTTCACCGGCTATGACGCAGACAAGCGGCAGTACGATAAAACCAGTTGGCACTATGAGCTGGACGAAAACGGTTTTGCCAAACGCGATACGACACTGCAACACCCGCGCTGTGTCTGGAATCTGTTGAAACAGCATGTCTCACGCTATACGCCGGACGTGGTAGAAAATATCTGCGGTACGCCGAAAGCGGACTTCCTGAAAGTGTGCGAGTACATTGCAGAAACCAGCGCAAAAGATAAAACCGCGTCGTTCCTGTACGCGCTGGGCTGGACGCAGCATTCCATCGGCGCGCAGAACATCCGTACTATGGCGATGATCCAGCTTCTGCTCGGTAACATGGGGATGGCGGGCGGCGGCGTTAACGCCCTGCGCGGTCACTCCAACATTCAGGGACTGACCGACTTAGGACTGCTGTCGCAAAGTCTGCCGGGCTACCTGACGCTGCCGAGCGAAAAACAGACCGATTTGCAAACCTATCTGGCTGCCAATACGCCGAAGCCATTGTTGAAGGATCAGGTCAACTACTGGGGCAACTATCCGAAATTCTTCGTCTCGATGATGAAGGCCTTCTTTGGTGATAAAGCGACAGCGGAAAATAGCTGGGGCTTCGACTGGCTACCGAAGTGGGACAAAGGGTACGATGTGCTGCAGTACTTCGAGATGATGAAACAGGGCAAGGTCAACGGCTATATCTGCCAGGGCTTTAACCCGGTGGCCTCATTCCCGAACAAAAACAAAGTGGTCGCGTCGCTTTCCAAACTGAAGTACCTGGTGACTATCGATCCGCTCAACACCGAAACGTCCACCTTCTGGCAAAACCACGGTGAGTCGAACGACGTTGATCCCGCAAAAATCCAGACCGAAGTGTTCCGTCTGCCTTCCACCTGTTTTGCCGAGGAAAATGGTTCCATCGTTAACTCCGGTCGTTGGTTACAGTGGCACTGGAAGGGCGCGGACGCCCCGGGAATTGCCATGACCGACGGCGAAATCCTCGCCGGTATCTTCTTACGCCTGCGTAAGATGTACTCTGAACAGGGCGGCGCCAACCCGGAACAGGTGCTGAATATGACCTGGAACTACACCAAACCATACGAACCCGCCTCTGAAGAAGTGGCGATGGAAAGTAATGGTAAAGCGCTGGCCGATCTTATCGACCCGGCAACCGGCGCGGTGGTAGTGAAGAAAGGTCAACAGCTCAGTTCGTTCGCGCAACTGCGTGATGACGGTACGACGTCCAGCGGCTGCTGGATTTTCGCCGGTAGCTGGACGCCGGAAGGCAACATGATGGCGCGTCGTGATAACGCCGACCCGTCTGGTCTCGGCAACACGCTGGGCTGGGCATGGGCATGGCCGCTTAACCGCCGCATCCTCTATAACCGCGCCTCCGCCGATCCGCAGGGTAATCCCTGGGACCCGAAACGTCAGCTACTGAAATGGGAAGGCGGAAAATGGGCCGGATGGGATATTCCGGACTACAGCGCTGCCGCGCCCGGCAGCGACGTCGGACCGTTTATCATGCAGCCGGAAGGGATGGGTCGCCTGTTTGCTATCGATAAGATGGCGGAAGGGCCGTTCCCGGAACACTACGAGCCGTTTGAAACGCCGCTGGGCACTAACCCGCTGCACCCGAACGTTATCTCTAACCCTGCCGCCCGTATCTTTAAAGACGATGCCGACGCGCTGGGTAAAGCGGATAAGTTCCCGTATGTCGGAACCACTTACCGTCTGACCGAGCACTTCCACTACTGGACCAAGCACGCGTTGCTTAACGCTATCGCCCAGCCGGAACAGTTTGTGGAAATTGGCGAGAAGCTGGCGAATAAGCTCGGCATCGCGCATGGCGATACCGTGAAGGTCTCCTCAAACCGCGGCTATATCAAAGCCAAAGCGGTGGTGACCAAGCGTATTCGCACGCTGAAAGCGGACGGCAAGGATATCGATACCATCGGTATTCCTATTCACTGGGGCTACGAAGGCGTGGCGAAAAAAGGCTTTATCGCCAATACGTTAACGCCTTTCGTCGGTGATGCGAACACGCAAACGCCGGAGTTTAAATCCTTCCTTGTGAACGTGGAAAAGGTGTAACGGAGACGACCTATGGCTTATCAATCGCAAGACATCATTCGTCGTTCCGCCACTAACGGTTTCACCCCCGCGCCCCAGGCGCGGGACCACCAGGAAGAGGTGGCGAAACTCATCGACGTCACCACCTGTATCGGCTGTAAAGCGTGTCAGGTGGCGTGCTCCGAGTGGAACGACATCCGTGATGAAGTGGGCAATAACGTCGGGGTGTATGACAACCCGGCTGATTTGACCGCGAAATCCTGGACGGTGATGCGCTTCTCGGAAGTGGAACAGAACGACAAACTGGAGTGGCTGATCCGTAAGGATGGCTGTATGCACTGCGCCGATCCCGGCTGCCTGAAGGCCTGTCCGGCGGAAGGGGCGATCATTCAGTATGCTAACGGTATTGTCGACTTCCAGTCCGAGCAGTGTATCGGCTGCGGCTACTGTATCGCTGGCTGCCCGTTCAACGTGCCGCGCCTTAACCCGGAAGACAACCGCGTCTATAAATGTACGCTGTGCGTCGACCGCGTGACCGTGGGGCAAGAACCGGCCTGCGTGAAGACCTGTCCAACCGGCGCCATTCATTTTGGCTCGAAAGAGGATATGAAAACGCTGGCGGGCGAGCGGGTGGCGGAACTCAAAACCCGTGGTTATGACAACGCGGGTCTGTACGATCCGGCGGGCGTAGGCGGTACGCATGTCATGTACGTGCTGCATCATGCCGACAAGCCGAATCTGTATCACGGTCTGCCGGAAAACCCGGAAATCAGCGAAACCGTTAAGTTCTGGAAAGGCGTCTGGAAACCGCTCGCCGCGTTCGGTTTTGCCGCGACCTTTGCCGCCAGCGTCTTCCACTATGTCGGCGTCGGCCCGAACCGCGCGGAAGAGGAAGATGACAACCTGCATGAAGAGAAAGACGAGGTGCGCAAATGAAACGACGTGACACCATCGTGCGCTATACGGCGCCGGAACGCATCAACCACTGGATCGTCGCCTTCTGTTTCGTGCTGGCGGCGGTGAGTGGGCTGGGCTTTTTATTCCCATCCTTCAACTGGTTGATGCATATCCTGGGCACCCCACAACTGGCGCGAATTCTGCACCCGTTTGTGGGCGTGGTTATGTTTGCCTCGTTCATCATCATGTTTTTCCGTTATTGGCACCACAATCTAATCAATCGGGATGATATCTTTTGGGCGAAGAATATTCGTAAGATCGTCGTCAACGAGGAAGTGGGTGACACCGGGCGTTATAACTTCGGTCAGAAATGCGTATTCTGGGCGGCGATTATCTTCCTGGTGCTGCTGCTGGTGAGCGGGGTAATTATCTGGCGTCCGTACTTTGCGCCTGCTTTCTCAATCCCGGTGATCCGATTCGCGTTAATGTTGCATTCTTTTGCCGCAGTAGCGTTAATTGTGGTTATCATGGTGCATATCTACGCCGCCCTTTGGGTGAAAGGCACCATTACCGCGATGGTGGAAGGCTGGGTAACCCGGTCGTGGGCGAAGAAACATCACCCACGCTGGTACCGAGAAGTCCGCAAGACAACGGAAAAAGAAACTGAATGAGTATTCGCATAATCCCGCAAGATGAGCTGGGGTCGAGCGAGAAACGTACGGCGGATATGATTCCGCCGTTATTGTTCCCCCGACTCAAAAACGTCTACAACCGCCGCGCCGAACGTCTGCGCGAGCTGGCTGAAAATAACCCGCTGGGCGATTACCTGCGCTTTGCCGCGCTTATCGCGCACGCGCAGGAAGTGGTGCTGTACGACCATCCGCTGGAGATGGATCTGACCGCACGTATTAAAGAAGCGAACGACCAGGGCAAGCCGCCGCTGGATATCCACGTGCTGCCGCGTGATAAGCACTGGCAAAAACTGCTGCATTCGTTAATTGCCGAGCTAAAACCCGAGATGAGCGGCCCCGCGCTGGCGGTGATTGAGAACCTGGAGAAAGCCTCCGAGCAGGAGCTGGAGCAGATGGCCAGCGCGCTGTTTGCCTCGGATTTTGCCTCCGTCAGCAGCGATAAAGCCCCGTTTATCTGGGCCGCGCTCTCCCTTTACTGGGCGCAAATGGCCAGCTTGATTCCAGGCAAAGCCCGCGCGGAATACGGTGAAGCGCGCCAGTATTGCCCGGTGTGCGGTTCGATGCCGGTCTCCAGCATGGTGCAGATCGGCACCACGCAGGGGCTGCGTTATCTGCACTGTAACCTGTGCGAAACCGAATGGCATGTCGTGCGCGTAAAATGCAGTAACTGCGAACAGAGCCGCGACTTACACTACTGGTCGCTGGAAAATGAGCAGGCTGCGGTGAAAGCCGAAAGCTGCGGCGATTGCGGGACTTACCTGAAGATTCTCTATCAGGAAAAAGACCCGAAAGTGGAAGCCGTGGCCGACGACCTCGCCTCGCTGGTGCTGGACGCGCGCATGGAACAGGAGGGCTTCGCCCGCAGTTCCATCAACCCGTTCCTGTTCCCGGGGGAAGGGGAATAAGTTCTCTGGTATACCGGCTAGCAATCTACGTTAGCCGGATCATTGCTCAATAACGCAATGCTTGTATAACGTTTCTCGGGTCGTTGGCAATGGCGCGAAGTAACGCTTTGGCTGGCCCTGTCGGTGAACGTCTTCCTTGCTCCCAGTTGCGCAGCGTATCCACGTTGACCGAAATCAGCTCTGCAAACTTAGATTGCGACAACCCAGATGCCTGCCGTATTTCTTTAATCTTCATTGCATCAATATGAAAGGTACGAGAAGGCTCACGGGTCCCTTCAATGATTTCATTCATTTGAGACATACTTTGAGTTAATCGCTCAAATAACACTTTATCCATCTACCACCTCTCATTCAGCATACGAAGCACCGCTTTTTCCTGCGGCGTGAGATCATCTTTAATGCCTTTTTGATAAATCAGAAGCAAGCGAATCTCATACCGTTGACTACGGTGAAAATAGATAATTCGCACGCCACTACGCTTTCCTTTGCCTCGCACTCCCCAGCGCATTTTTCTCAGGCCGCCCGTTTCCTGAATGACATCACCACAATCTGGATGCTGAGCCATAAAAACCTGAAACTTATGGTATTCATCATCATCGAGCAGTTTTTTAACATCTTCAGTAAAGAGTTCCGTTTCTATAAATTGCATATTCCATACGCCATTGGCTTATAGTAGTGAAAATAATCTATACGTCAATGGCGTATAGCATCATCGTTTCACAGTACAAAAATTAAAAACCCAGCGCCAACCGCATTCCATTTTTTGCGAACCTCTATCCAGAATCATCATCCCCTCGTTTCACCACTTTCCATCCCCAACGAACCAAGTTATAAACTGTACATACATACAGTCAAAGGAGCGTTATATGCCACTGGAAAAAGGAATTGCCGAACTGGTCGCCGGGTTTATCGCGGCGGGACGCCCCTCTTCTCGCGAACAGAATATTGATGACCGGAGGGCGGGCTACATCGCCAGCACGACACTGGCGGGTGAGAAAGAAATTCGGGTGAGTTCGGAAGATATCGTGCTGGAAGGGATGACATTTCGCGTCGTTTCGCCGCCAAACGCATCCGGTTCTCTACCCTGTATCCTCTACTATCACGGCGGCTGTTTTGTTAGCGGCGGCTTTCTGACTCATGACCCCCAGCTACGGCAACTGGCCTGGAAAAGCGGCTGTAAGGTGATTGCCATTCAGTATCGTCTTGCGCCAGAACACACCTTCCCTGCGGCTCATGACGACGCTGAACGCGGGGCCAATATCGTCCATCAATACGCGGAGCAGTTAGGCATCGATCGTGAACATATCACGCTTGCTGGCGACAGCGCAGGCGGGCACCTGGCATTGGTCAGCGCGCTACGCCTGAAATCCACCGCCCACTGGTCTCCGGCGAAGCTGCTGTTGATCTACCCGATGCTTGACGCTACTGCCAGTTTCCCCAGCTATGCCAGCAACGGGCAAGACTACATCATCACCCGCGACACACTACTATCAGGCTTCGAAATGTATCTCCACGATACCGACCTCCGTCACCCGGAAGCCAGTCCGATATGGCGTGAAGATTTTGCCGGTTTACCGCCGGTGCATATCCTCACCGCAGAGTTCGACCCACTGCGTGATGAAGGCGAAGCGCTATATCACCGTCTGAACGACCAGGGCGTGGCGTGTACTTGCCAGCGCTATCTCGGTGTCATCCATGGCTTTTTCCAGCTCGGAGGCGTGAGCCAGGCGGCACGAAGCGCCATGCGAGATGTGGCCTGGCGTGTTGTAAGTCCATCAACAGGCAAAATGACCTAAAATTCAATTTTGTTTTCAACTTGAAAACTGGATAACGTTGCGCTAAATTGTTTTCAGGTTGAAAACTTTGTAATGGAACTACATTGTGCATGTTATCAGCCGAAAACCGTTCAATGAAGCGATGCTCATGTATCCAAACCATGAGCTTGCCCTCACTGAGTTGCTGAATGTTCTTGAGAAAAAAACATTCACTCAGCCTGAAGAGATGAAGCGGTATATTCCTTCACTGGATAATTTTAAGTACAGAGATAAATGGTGGGTGATTGATGTTTCTGGTAACAGCCTGAAACTCATTTCCTACATAGATTTCAGGTTACATAAGATATTTGTGAAACATATCGTTTCCCATGCCGAATATGACAAACTGACCGCATACTATCGAGGTAATAAAGAATGAGAACTCATCGCCAGATGGATGCAACCAGCGCAAAAAAGATCGTTGATACCTTCAGCGATGCGGTAAAAACCGTCCCACTGATGGGGGAAGACCGAAATGACAATGAGTATCGCAGGGCACTAGCGCTAGTGGAGTTTCTGGTCGACCACGACGATCTTGAAAACCCACTATTTGAATTGCTCTGTGCCCGAATCAGTGAATACGAAAAACATGCGCCGGAATTCAAAGCACTCAACCAACACCTGGAGAAAACGCCCCCTGGCGTTTCAGTATTGCGAACGCTCATGGATCAATACGGTCTCAAAGCAGCAGATCTTGCCAACGAACTTGGTTCTAAATCGAACGTCAGCAACATCTTAAATGGCCGCAGAGCACTAACGGTTAATCATATCAAAGCGCTTACACAACGCTTTAAACTACCAGCGGATGCCTTCATCGAGTAGTTGGAGATGTCCAGCTACTCCTCCTCATTCCCGCCCTCTTCATACGGGCCGAACGGTTTCGCAGGTAGTACGATATAAATGCCTTCGAAAATTGCCCCAGCGGTCTCGCCGCCCAACAGTTCAACCTGCAACTGGACACGCGCTTTTTTACCCCGCGCCAGCCTGTCCAAATCACCGCTTAGCGACCCCAAATCAGCCACGGCGTTTGGCTTTCCGCTAATGGGTTTACTGTAGCGAATATGGGCGTCAGCAAGAATAATCGTCCCGCCAAGATGGCGTTCACGGAGCATCAGCCAGATAAGTCCCCATCCGGTCAGCGTCGCCAGGGAGAACAGGCTGCCGGCAAACACCGTGTGATGCGGATTTTGATTACCGGTTTCCGGCATCGTGGTGATAAATTTTTGCCCGGTGTACTGCTGAATGCGCACCCCCATCTTTTCACTCAATGGAATATGCTCATACCAGGCCTGCTGAAGCTGCCCGCACCAGTCGCCGCGATGCAGGATATCATCCAGCGATGCTACCGGTTTAATCATCAGAAAATGGCGGATTGGCGTGGTTGTGGGCGTAGTAATCTCCCCCTGATTGACAAATCCGAGTTTGGCAAAGAACTCAACCGCATCTTCGCGCGCACTGCATGTGACGCGCTTAACGCCTTCCTGGCGAGCAACAGACTCCAGGGTCATCGCCATTAATGTCCCCAGCCCTTTATCCTGTACCGAGGGATGTACAGCCATAAAACGGATAGACGCCTCGTTATCTGCATTGATATACAGGCGGCCCACTGCAACTAAATTTCCTTCTTCGTCCACCACCATTTGATGGTGCGCCAACGCATCCCAGCCATCCCGCTCCGACCCTTTCGGCTGGTGCAGCGGTTTACGCAGCATCTCCCAGCGAAACTGGTAGTAACGTTCTAATTCTTCTTCTGTTTGCGGAACTCGAAGGTGATACATAGCCGTACTCTCTCTTGTTATCCGCGGCCACGCCGGAAGCTGACTCATACCTGGAGCCAGAATGTCACGGGACCGTCATTAACCAGCTCAACCTGCATATCGGCAGCGAAGCGTCCGGTTTGCGTGTTTATCGCCTGCTGGCGGCAGCGTTCGACAAAATATTCATAAAGCGCCTGCGCGCGATCCGGCGCAGCCCCGCCGGAAAAGCTTGGCCGCATACCGCGTTCGGTATCTGCCGCCAGCGTAAACTGCGACACCACCAGCACGCTGCCGCCAGCCTGTTGTACATTCAGATTCATCTTGCCGTCAGCATCGCTGAAGATACGGTATCCCAGCACGCGCTCGCACAGACGATTCGCTTTTTGTTCGTCATCTTCTTTTTCGACACCCAATAACACCAAAAGTCCTGGGCCGATTTCACCCGTCACCTCGTCCTCCACGGTGACGCTGGCACGGGTTACGCGTTGAATTAATGCAATCATGGTTGGTCAGCTTCTTGTTCTGCGGCTTGTTTGAGTTTTCGGTATTCCCCGAGAGTGACAGTTATTTCTGCGCCAAGCAAGACTATACACCAGGTCCAGTATACCCAGACAAACAGGATTGGGATCACTGCCAGTACGCCATAAATGAGCTGATATGACGGGAACATGGTGATATAAAGCGCGAAACCTTTCTTTCCGGCCTCGAACAGCAACGCTGCGACAAACGCGCCGACAAGGGCGTCACGGTTCGGTACGCGAGTTGTTGGGACAATACTGTAAAGTAACCAGAATGAGATCCACGAGAGCAGCAGCGGAAGGATGCGCAATACATTGTCGATGACCGTATTCAGATCGCTGGCCCAGCGTAAAGAAAGCAGGTAGGAGCTGATCGCCAGGCTGGCGCCAGCGAGAAGCGGGCCGAGCGTGAGGATCATCCAGTACACCGCAAAAGAGTACACTTTTGGCCGTGTGCGTTTGCTGCGCCAGATAGTGTTTAAGGCGCTATCAATGGCGTACATCAACAGCAATGCCGTCACAATCAGTCCACAGGCGCCCACCGCCGTCATTTTGTTGGAGTTAGCGACAAACTGCTCAATATAGCGCTGAATCACGTCTCCGGTGGCTGGCATAAAGTTAGCAAAAATAAAATGGCGTAACTGAATGCTGACATCAGAAAACATCGGAAAAGCAGCGAAAAGGGCAAAAACGACGGCAATAAGCGGTACTAAGGAGAGTAATGAGACATAGGCGAGATTTCCCGCCAGAGTCGTCATATTATCCTCATCGATACGCTGCCATAATAGCTTGAGCCAGGCCCGAACAGGGCGCGTATGGCGTCCAGCTTTTTGGTGAACGGTTTTTAGCATAACAGCTTCGCGAAATAGTCAGGGATGGTGGCTTTATCCTTCACCAGAATGCTGGTGATCCCCAACTGGTTGGCCCCTTCTATATTATCGGCATTGTCGTCGAAAAAGACCGCATCGGCAGCGGAAAAACCTTCTTTCTGCAGGACGTGCTGATAAATACGCGCTTCCGGCTTACGCATTCCCAAGTCCTGCGATAAATAGATATGGTCGGCGGCAGCGCGCACCTCCGGATATTCTTCCGGCCAGAAGTGGGTATGCAGTCGGTTAGTATTGGATAGCACCACCACGCGATGCCCCTGCTCGCGCAGTTTATGCATGATAGCAATCACTTCGGGCCGTAATCCGACAAATACCGCCTGCCAGCCGTGTGCAAATTGTTCATAACTGAGCGATAACGCCATTTCATGACAGAAAGCTTCAGCAAACGCTTCGTCCGTTATCTCACCGCGTTCATGTTGGTGAAAAGTCTCGCCCATCGTAAATTTTTGCTTCAGCGAAGCCAGCGGTACTCGACTCAGATCGCTCCACACACCTAATACGCGGTTAAAGTCGATGTCGACAATCACATTACCTAAATCAAAGATGTAGAGCATGTCATTCTCCTTGCTAACCGGGGATGAATAACTGTAGCGGGAAAGGAGAAGTTTGACTATGTATCCCTTTATAAATCAATTAACAAAAAGACAATAGAAACGCAGACGATGCCCAATATCGCCTGCATCACAGCGCCGTTTTATTGGCCGGATAAAGCGCTGACGCGACCCTCCGGCGCAAGGGCGCTTGTCACGCTGAAACGGCGTCGTCCAGCGAAGGACTCACCTGAACCACTTCGATTTGCTGGGATTGAAGTAAATTCTGTAATGCCGGACCGGGATACTCGTCCGTAAACAGAGCGGTAATCTGTGACACATTGCCGATCTCAACCGCCGCAGAAGCATGGTATTTCGTATGATCGGCGGCCAGCAAAATATGTCGCGAGTGGGCCATCATGGTTTTCACTACGCTGGCTTCGTTGACATCAAACTCCAGTAACGCGCCATCGCTCTCTATCGCGCCTACGCTGGTGACGAGATAGTCCGCCCGGAACCCCGCCACAAACGCCGCCGCGGATGGCCCGATAATGCCGCTATTATGCGGGCGCAGCGTGCCGCCAGGCACCATCACTTCAAAACGAGGGTTATTATAAAGAATGTGCGCGACGCGCAGGCTATTGGTGATAATGCGCAGATGATTATGGTTGAGCAGCGCGCGCGCCACCTGCTCAACCGTCGTTCCAATCGTGATAAATATCGTGGAGCCATCCGGAATATAGTCAGCCACGGCTTCCGCAATGGCTTTTTTCTCTTGCGTCCAGGAGACCTCTCGCTGCTCAAAGGCGGTATTGACCACACTGGACGCTCTGCCAGCGCCGCCGTGATGACGCGTAATCAGCCCCTGCTCGCTTAATTTACGAATATCGCGGCGAACCGTCTGGGTAGAGACCTCCAACAAACTGGCTAACTCATCGATATTCATATAGCCGCGCTCATCAATTAGCATTAACAGCCGATCGTGTCGCGGATTACCGGTCAGTTCGGTAAGACTCATGAGCATTCCTCTAAAAGCTTCCTACTGCTCATATTATACAAAAAGTGACAAGAAAGATCGGGTTTGCTCACAATCAGGGATACCCGCCCGGCCACCCGGGCGCGTACACTTCAGCGCGGCAACGCCGCTGGCGAATCTGACAGCCTCTTCGATGGCGTATCCGCTTGCCAGGCCAAATGCCAGTGCGCCATGAAAAACATCGCCCGCGCCGGTAGTATCCACTACCTCCACGGTAAAACCCGGTTGGTGGCGTACCGCCGCTTTTTCCAACCAGTTGCAGCCTTCACTGCCTCGCGTGACATAGACATGTCCATTTGTGAGCATTTGTGCTTTTTTTAGCGCATCAATGGCTTCGCTCATCCCCGTCAGGCGTGCCAGCCCTGGCTCGGAGAAGGCGGCGTGGTCGCTTAACGCCACCAGCTCGCTAATATCCTGCGGCGTAATATCGCCATCAAGAACAGTCATGACGCCAGCCTGACGCGCCAGCGTAAACGCCTGTTTTGCGCCGTCATGCCAGCGCACATCCGCCAACACCACATCCCACTGCGAAAAATCGATGTCGTTAAGCCAGTCGGCGTCAGGTAATAAATCCGGGCTGGGATAATTAACGATAATCCGCTCTCCTTTGGCATCCACCATAATCGCTGACTGCGACGACATGGCCTGCGTGTAGCGGCGGGTATAGCGGGTATTTACCCCCAGGGATTCCAGTTCCGCCAGCAGGCTGTTTCCGGTGTCGTCATCGCCCACACGGCCAATAAAGTCCACCTGCGCGCCCAATTTCGCCGCAGCCACGGCAGCGGTCGCCGCAGGCCCGCCGCCCACTTCCGTATAGCGCTTCGCCACATATTTACCCCCTTCTGTCGGTAATCCTTCCACGTAATAGATGCGATCCATCACGGTAATACCTACACAAGCAATACGAACCATGGTCATTCCTCAAGCATTTTCGATGTGCTCATTTTAATTTCACGAAATGTTTAAAAAGTGACGGCTGTCAATTTTTTGACTATAAATTACAAATACGATCACAAACAGACAGAAAAAGGCTCATTAATGACAAAAAATGACACCACCGTGTTCAGGAGAACGATATGGCAGTTATAGCATTTATCGGGTTGGGACAGATGGGCTCCCCTATGGCGAGCAATCTGCTAAAGCAGGGCCATCAACTCAGCGTCTTCGATGTTAATCCCGACGCCGTACAGCGTCTGGTAGACAAAGGCGCGCAACCTGCAAGCAGCCCGGCTCAGGCAACCATCGGCGCTGAATTTGTTATAACCATGCTCCCGAACGGCGATCTGGTTCGTTCCGTTTTGTTTGGTGAGCAAGGCGTTTGTGAAACTCTTTCCCGTGAAGCGCTGGTCATTGATATGTCCACTATTCATCCGTTGCAAACCGATAAGCTGATTGCCGACATGCAGAGCAAAGGGTTCAGCATGATGGATGTGCCGGTAGGCCGGACATCCGACAACGCGATTACCGGCACATTGTTGCTGCTGGCAGGCGGTACGGCGGAGCAAGTAGAGCGCGCTACCCCTGTTCTGATGGCGATGGGTAATGAGCTGGTCAACACCGGCGGCCCGGGAATGGGTATTCGCGTAAAACTGATCAACAACTACATGAGTATTGCGCTAAATGCGCTCTCCGCCGAAGCCGCCGTGCTGTGTGAAGCGCTGGGGCTTTCCTTCGACGTGGCTTTAAAAGTGATGAGCGGCACTGCCGCAGGCAAAGGGCATTTCACCACCACCTGGCCGAATAAAGTGATGAAAGGGGATCTGTCTCCCGCCTTCATGATCGATCTGGCGCACAAAGATCTTGGCATCGCGTTGGATGTCGCCAATCAACTGCACGTACCGATGCCGCTCGGCGCCGCCTCCCGTGAAGTTTATAACCTGGCGCGGGCCGCAGGCCGCGGTCGGGAAGACTGG
Source organism: Salmonella sp. SJTUF15570 (assembly GCF_043357055.1). NCBI lineage: Bacteria > Pseudomonadati > Pseudomonadota > Gammaproteobacteria > Enterobacterales > Enterobacteriaceae > Salmonella > Salmonella sp. SJTUF15570. The sequence continues at coordinate 101,234 of NZ_JBEUKJ010000012.1, forward strand.
AGCGCCATCCTGGAACAGGTGCGCATCAGCGCCGGGCTGACCGCTAACGTAAAAAAGTAACGACTGTATAAAGGAAAATTGAATGAACAACTACACCATCAAAGACATTACGCGAGCGTCCGGCGGGTTTGCCATGCTGGCTGTCGATCAGCGCGAGGCGATGCGTTTAATGTTTGCTGCTGCTGGTGCGAAAACACCCGTTGCCGATAGCGTGCTGACGGATTTCAAAGTGAATGCGGCGAAAATTCTTTCCCCGTATGCCTCTGCCGTTCTGCTGGATCAGCAGTTCTGTTATCGCCAGGCCGTAGAACAAAACGCGGTCGCTAAAAGCTGCGCCATGATCGTCGCGGCGGATGATTTCATCCCGGGCAACGGTATTCCCGTTGATAACGTGGTCATTGATAAAAAAATTAATGCGCAGGCGGTAAAACGGGATGGCGCGAAAGCCTTAAAACTGTTGGTGCTGTGGCGCAGCGACGAAGACGCGCAGCAGCGTCTGGATATGGTCAAGGAATTCAACGAATTATGCCACTCCAATGGTTTGTTGAGCATTATCGAACCGGTTGTACGTCCGCCGCGCTGCGGCGACAAGTTCGATCGCGAGCAGGCGATTATCGATGCGGCCAAAGAGCTGGGCGACAGCGGCGCCGATCTTTACAAAGTTGAAATGCCGCTCTACGGCAAAGGCGCGCGTTCCGATCTTCTTACCGCCTCACAACGCCTGAATGGGCATATCAATATGCCGTGGGTCATCCTCTCTTCCGGTGTGGACGAAAAACTGTTCCCTCGCGCGGTCAGGGTCGCCATGGAAGCTGGCGCATCCGGGTTCCTGGCGGGACGCGCGGTCTGGTCATCAGTAATTGGTCTACCGGATACCGAGCTGATGCTACGTGATGTTTCCGCGCCTAAATTGCAACGTTTAGGTGACATTGTCGATGAAATGATGGCGAAACGTCGTTAATACGAGGATGAAAGAATGAAATGGTTTAACACGTTGAGCCACAACCGCTGGCTGGAGCAGGAAACCGACCGCATCTTTAATTTCGGTAAAAACGCCGTGGTGCCGACAGGCTTCGGCTGGCTGGGAAATAAAGGGCAAATCAAAGAAGAGATGGGCACCCATCTTTGGATCACGGCGCGTATGCTGCACGTTTATTCCGTGGCGGCGTCGATGGGCCGACCGGGCGCTTATGATCTGGTCGATCATGGCATCAAAGCCATGAACGGCGCACTGCGCGACAAAAAATACGGCGGCTGGTATGCCTGCGTTAATGATCAGGGCGTGGTAGATGCCTCTAAACAGGGTTATCAACACTTCTTCGCCTTGCTGGGCGCGGCCAGCGCCGTCACGACCGGGCATCCTGAAGCCAGGAAATTGCTGGATTACACCATAGAAGTGATTGAGAAATACTTCTGGAGTGAAGAAGAGCAGATGTGCCTGGAGTCCTGGGACGAAGCCTTTAGCAAAACCGAAGATTACCGTGGCGGTAACGCCAATATGCACGCCGTCGAAGCGTTCCTGATTGTTTATGACGTTACCCATGACAAAAAATGGCTGGATCGCGCGCTGCGTATCGCGTCGGTAATTATTCATGATGTGGCGCGCAACGGTGATTACCGCGTCAATGAACACTTCGATTCACAGTGGAACCCTATCCGCGACTACAACAAAGATAATCCTGCCCACCGTTTCCGCGCCTACGGCGGTACGCCAGGTCACTGGATTGAGTGGGGCCGTCTGATGCTCCATCTCCATGCTGCGCTGGAGGCCCGCTTCGAAACGCCGCCCGCCTGGCTGTTGGAGGATGCGAAAGGTCTGTTCCATGCCACTATCCGCGACGCCTGGGCGCCAGATGGCGCAGACGGCTTTGTCTACTCAGTCGACTGGGACGGTAAACCTATCGTACGTGAACGCGTGCGCTGGCCGATTGTGGAAGCGATGGGTACGGCCTACGTCCTCTACACCCTGACGGGCGATAGCCAGTATGAAGAGTGGTATCAGAAATGGTGGGACTACTGCATTAAGTACCTGATGGACTATGAAAATGGTTCCTGGTGGCAAGAGCTGGACGCCGATAACAAAGTGACCACCAAAGTGTGGGACGGCAAGCAAGATATTTACCATCTGCTGCACTGCCTGGTCATTCCTCGTCTGCCACTGGCGCCGGGCCTGGCTCCAGCGGTCGCGGCGGGTCTCCTGGATATCAACGCGAAATAGGTCATGAGGATGGCAGCCATGCACAGCGGTGGAAAAACTATTCAGCTTAATGCGGGCCATTACCAGGCGAAAATCGTCACGGTTGGCGCAGGTCTGGCGGAACTGACCCATCATGGACGCCATGTGGTCATCCCGCATAAACCGGAAGAAATACCCATGGCGCATCTGGGGAAAGTATTGATTCCCTGGCCCAATCGCGTGACAAATGGCTGCTACTCCTATAACGGCAAGGTTTTCCAGCTTGCCGTTAACGACCCGGTTTCGCAGACCGCCATTCACGGTCTGTTAGCCTGGCGAGACTGGCAGATTAATTATCAGTCGGCGACGGAAGCGTCGCTAACGATTTTTCTGCCGCCCTCTTACGGCTATCCCTTTGCGTTGATATCGGAAGTGATTTATCGGTTAGATGCCGCCAGTGGGCTGCACGTATTGATTCGTACGCAAAACATTGGTGATAAATCAGCCCCTTATGGCGCGGGCGCACATCCTTATTTGACTTGTAATCTGCAAAGCATCGATAGCTGTGTATTAACACTGCCTGCAAGCGAAGAATTGCCCGCAGGCAGGGATTTTTCCGCATCATGCCTGCTCGGCGAAACGCGCCTTGATCATGCGGTTAAGACCGCGACTACCCCGGCTGAGTGGGAGGTCAGACTTACCAGCCCAACGCAGAACATGTCTACATTTTTACGCAGCAATCAACCCTGGCTACAGATCTATACCGGCGAAAAACTCAGCCGAAAAGGTCTCGCGGTAGAGCCTATGAGCTGCCCGCCCGATGCATTTAATTCCGGGATCGCACTGATTCATCTTGCCCCAAAAGCGATCCATCAACTGCATTTTTCCATCGGCTGCGACTAGCCCAAATGGATTACCGAATTACCCTACATTCACGGAGATTACAATGAATTCTCTACCACAACGGTCAACCGATTTTGAACTGACAACATCACAGGATGGTTTTGCGCTTAGCTGGCAGCAGCGCCTGATTTTACGCCACAGCGCCGAAACCCCCTGTCTGTGGATTGGCGCGGGCGTTGCCGACATTGATATGTTTCGCGGCAACTTCAGCATCAAAGACAAACTTAACGAGAAGATTGCATTAACGGAGGCCACGGTCAGCGAGCTACCCGACGGCTGGCTGGTACAATTCAGCCGTGGCGCAACAATTAGCGCCACCCTTCGCATCTCCGCCGATGAGGCGGGACGCCTGAAGCTGGATCTGCAAAACGACGACCTACACCATAACCGTATCTGGTTACGCCTCGCAGCTAATCCAGACGACCATATCTACGGCTGCGGCGAACAGTTCTCTTATTTCGATTTGCGCGGCAAGCCGTTCCCGCTGTGGACCAGCGAACAGGGCGTTGGCCGTAATAAAACCAGCTATGTCACCTGGCAGGCAGACTGTAAAGAGAACGCCGGCGGCGACTATTACTGGACCTTCTTCCCGCAACCGACCTTTGTCAGCACGCAGAAGTATTACTGCCACGTCGATAATAGCTGCTATATGAATTTCGACTTCAGCGCGCCGGAGTATCACGAGCTGGCGCTGTGGGAAGATAAAACTACGCTGCGTTTTGAGTGTGCCGACACCTACATCGCCCTGCTGGAAAAACTGACTGCGCTGTTAGGCCGCCAGCCGGAGCTGCCGGACTGGGTTTATGACGGCGTCACGCTAGGCATTCAGGGCGGTACGGAAGTTTGCCAGCAAAAACTGGATACCATGCGCAACGCAGGCGTAAAAGTGAACGGTATTTGGGCGCAGGACTGGTCCGGTATCCGCATGACCTCCTTTGGCAAGCGCGTGATGTGGAACTGGAAGTGGAATAGCGACAACTATCCACAGCTGGATAGCCGTATCAAACAGTGGAAAGAAGAAGGCGTACAGTTCCTCTCTTATATCAACCCATACGTCGCCAGTGATAAAGACCTCTGCGCTGAGGCGGCGAAACACGGCTATCTGGCGAAAGACGCCACGGGCGGCGACTATCTGGTCGAGTTTGGCGAATTCTATGGCGGCGTGGTCGATCTGACCAATCCTGAAGCTTACGACTGGTTCAAAGACGTCATCAAAAAGAACATGATCGCGCTCGGCTGCAGCGGCTGGATGGCGGATTTCGGCGAATATCTGCCGACCGACACGTATCTGCACAACGGCGTCAGCGCCGAGATCATGCATAACGCCTGGCCTGCGCTGTGGGCGAAATGTAACTACGAAGCGCTACAGGAGACCGGCAAGCTCGGCGAGATCCTGTTCTTTATGCGTGCGGGTTACACCGGCAGTCAGAAATATTCCACCATGATGTGGGCAGGCGACCAGAACGTTGACTGGAGCCTTGATGATGGTCTGGCCTCTGTAGTGCCTGCGGCATTGTCGCTGGCGATGACCGGCCATGGTCTGCATCACAGCGATATCGGCGGCTACACCACCCTGTTTGACATGAAACGCAGCAAAGAGTTGCTGCTGCGCTGGTGCGATTTCAGCGCCTTTACGCCGATGATGCGCACCCATGAAGGCAACCGCCCCGGCGATAACTGGCAGTTCGACGGCGACGCGGAAACTATTGCCCACTTTGCCCGCATGACCACCGTCTTTACCACGCTGAAACCGTATCTCAAGCAGGCGGTGGCGCAAAACGCGGCTACCGGTCTGCCGGTCATGCGTCCGCTATTCCTGCACTACGAGAACGATGCCACAACCTACACCCTGAAATATCAATATCTGCTCGGTCAGGATCTGCTGGTCGCGCCGGTTCACGAGCAGGGGCGTTGCGACTGGACGCTATACCTGCCGGAAGATCACTGGGTGAATATCTGGACCGGCGAAGTTCACCACGGCGGTGAAATTACCGTGGATGCGCCGATTGGCAAGCCGCCGGTCTTCTATCGCGCAAAGAGCGAGTGGGCTTCACTTTTTGCTTCTTTACGGAATATCTAATACGGCTCGCCCGCAGGGAAACCTGCGGGCAGATGGAGAAGAATAATGAGTCAAACATCATCGAATCCGGCAACCCTACGCTTGCCGTTTAAAGAAAAACTTGCCTACGGACTGGGGGATTTAGGTTCCAATATCCTGTTAGATATCGGGACCCTCTATTTACTCAAATTTTATACCGATGTGCTGGGTTTACCAGGGACTTACGGCGGGATCATTTTCCTGATCGCCAAATTTTTTACCGCATTTACCGATATGGGTACCGGCATTATGCTCGACTCGCGGCGTAAAATTGGTCCGAAGGGCAAATTCCGCCCGTTCGTGCTTTACGCGGCATTTCCAGTAACGCTACTGGCGATTGCTAACTTTGTCGGCACACCGTTTGAGGTGACGGGAAAAACCGTCGTCGCAACGATACTGTTTATGCTGTACGGGCTGGTTTTCAGCATGATGAACTGCTCGTATGGCGCGATGGTGCCCGCGATTACCAAGAACCCGGATGAACGCGCCTCGCTTGCCGCGTGGCGTCAGGGCGGCGCCACTCTCGGCCTGCTGCTGTGTACCGTTGGCTTTGTGCCGGTCATGAACCTGATCGAAGGCAATGCCCAGCTCAGCTATATTTTCGCCGCCACGCTATTTTCATTGTTTGGCCTGCTATTTATGTGGCTGTGCTACGCCGGCGTTAAAGAGCGCTACGTCGAAGTGAAACCTGTCGATAACGCGCAAAAGCCCGGATTATTGCAGTCGTTCCGCGCCATCGCCGGTAACCGTCCGCTGTTTATTCTGTGTATCGCCAACCTTTGTACTCTCGGCGCCTTCAACGTCAAACTGGCGATTCAGGTTTATTACACACAGTACGTTCTTAACGACCCGATCCTCCTCTCCTGGATGGGCTTCTTTAGCATGGGCTGTATTTTTATCGGCGTCTTTTTGATGCCCGGCGCAGTAAGGCGTTTTGGCAAGAAGAAAGTCTATATCGGCGGGCTGTTAATATGGGTGGCGGGCGATCTGCTCAACTACTTCTTTGGCGGCGGCTCGGTCAGTTTTGTCGCCTTCTCCTGCCTGGCGTTCTTCGGTTCCGCCTTCGTCAACAGCCTGAACTGGGCGCTGGTTTCCGACACGGTGGAGTACGGTGAATGGCGCACCGGCGTCCGCTCGGAAGGGACGGTTTACACCGGCTTCACCTTCTTCCGTAAGGTCTCCCAGGCGCTGGCAGGGTTCTTCCCCGGCTGGATGCTGACGCAAATCGGTTATATCCCGAATGTGGTGCAATCGGCAGGCACCGTCGAAGGCCTACGCCAGTTGATCTTTATTTATCCTTGCGTGCTGGCGGTCATCACCATTATTGCGATGGGCTGTTTCTACAACCTCAACGAGAAGATGTACGTGCGAATTGTGGAAGAGATTGAGGCCCGGAAACATACGGTTTAACAACAATAAAATATAACGCCCTGCGGGGCGTTTTGAGAGGCGATTATGTCTAATCATGATCCGCTAACGCTAAAGTTGAGCCTGCGGGAAAAATGCGCCTATGGCGTGGGCGATTTCGGCTCAAATCTGATGCTGTGTATCGGTACGCTGTATCTACTGAAGTTTTATACCGATGAACTCGGGATGCCTGCATATTACGGTGGAATTATCTTTCTGGTGGCGAAATTCTTCACCGCTTTTACCGATATGCTCACCGGCGTATTGCTGGACTCACGCCGTAATATTGGCGCAAAAGGAAAGTTTCGGCCTTTTATTCTGTATGCGTCATTTCCGGTCGCTCTGGTTGCTACTGCGCAATTCTTTGCCACTCACTTTACTTTACCCGTTAAAACAGCCTTCGCGACGGTGCTGTTTATGTTGTTCGGTCTGTTCTACAGCCTGATGAACTGCTCATACGGCGCGATGGTACCCGCTATTACCAAAAATCCGCATGAGCGCGCCCAGCTCGCCGCATGGCGACAAGGCGGTGCTACCATTGGCCTTCTTCTTTGTACCGTAGGTTTTATGCCCATTCAGGCGCTGTTTACCCGTTCCCCTTCGCTGGGTTATCTGATTGCAGCAGTCATCTTTTCGGTCTGCGGGCTGTTCAGCATGTGGTGGTGCTTTAGCGGGGTGAAAGAACGGTATATCGAAACCGTACCTGACACGCATAAACCCAGCATATTGAAGTCCTTCTGCGCGATTTTTCGTAATCCGCCGCTGCTGGTGCTCTGCGTTGCCAATTTGTGCACGCTGGCCGCCTTTAATATCAAGCTGGCCATTCAGGTTTATTACACTCAGTACGTGCTGAACGACATTCATTTGTTGTCATGGATGGGTTTTTTCAGCATGGGCTGTATCCTGATTGGTGTTTTATTAGTACCTGCTGCGGTAAAACGCTTCGGGAAAAAACAGGTTTATCTTGGTGGTCTGATATTGTGGGCCGTTGGCGATATCCTGAATTTTATCTGGGGTGGAACGTCATTCCTGTTTGTCATTTTCTCTTGTATCGCCTTCTTCGGTACTGCTTTCGTCAACAGCCTGAACTGGGCGCTGGTTCCGGATACGGTTGACTACGGTGAATGGAAAACGGGTATTCGCGCTGAAGGCTCGGTGTATACGGGTTATACCTTTTCCCGCAAAATTTCCGCTGCGCTTGCTGGCTTTTTGCCAGGTATTATGCTGACGCAAATCGGTTATATCCCCAACATAGCTCAAAGTGACACCACGTTGCTTGGTTTGCGTCAGCTCATTTTTTTATGGCCTTGCGGTCTTGCCATTATCGCAGCACTAACGATGGGCTTTTTTTATAAGCTCAATGAACAACGTTTCGCTTTTATTATCGAGGAAATTGCCCAACGAAAGAAAACAGGTAATCAAATTGTCGCGACTAATAATAAACAAAGTATTTCTACTGTAAATAATTAAACGACGCTTGCCGCTTTATCCATCCCGATGGATGGCGGCTTCCCTATATTTGAAAAATGGATTTATTATGAAATCTCTGAATACTCTAGTGATATTAACTTCAGTAATATCCACCTCTGTTTTTGCTGGCGCTTATGTAGAAAACCGTGAGGCCTATAACCTGGCGTCTGACCAAATGGAGTTTATGCTGCGCGTCGGCTATAACTCCGATATGGGTGCCGGAATTATGTTGACCAATACCTATACGCTACAGCGTGATGATGAATTAAAGCACGGTTATAATGAGATTGAGGGCTGGTATCCATTATTTAAACCTACAGATAAATTAACCATCCAGCCTGGGGGGTTAATAAACGACAAAAGCATTGGTTCCGGCGGCGCCGTCTATCTGGATGTTAACTATAAATTTACCCCGTGGTTTAATCTTACGGTACGTAACCGATATAATCACAATAATTATAGTTCAACCGATTTGAATGGCGAACTGGATAATAATGACAGCTATGAAATCGGTAACTATTGGAATTTTATCATTACCGATAAATTTTCTTATACCTTTGAACCACACTATTTTTATAACGTTAATGATTTTAATAGTAGTAATGGTACGAAGCATCATTGGGAAATCACCAATACCTTCCGTTATCGTATCAATGAACACTGGTTGCCCTATTTTGAATTACGCTGGTTAGATCGTAACGTGGGCCCCTACCATAGAGAGCAAAACCAGATTCGTATCGGGGCGAAGTATTTCTTCTGATATTATCGCCTCTATTTTCCGAATCTGCATCACAGCGGGTAGTTGTTCTGCCCGCTCACTCATCCTGAATCAGACTCCCGATATCCCGCCCCTAAGCGCCATGATAATATTCGCAAAGCGTTTTACCATATTCATGCTTATAGAGAAGGGAAACAAATGAATAAGCGATTTAATATTGATTGGGACAATGAATTAACCCTGGAACAGCTCATTAATTTGATTTTAACCGATGAAGATCTGCCAAAGCTTCGCTCACTGACCATTGGTAACTGGGGTGATTGTTGGGAAGACGAAACCTGCCAGCCTATTATTGATATGATTGTGGAGAACGCCCCCCGCTTTTCTCACCTGGAATCACTGTTTATCGGTGATATGGAGAGCGAAGACTGCGAGATCTCCTGGATTAAACAAGGTGACTATTCCAGGCTCTATGCGGCGTTACCCAATCTGAAAGAACTGATTATTAAAGGCGCGTCGGATCTGCGACTGGGCGCTATACATCATGAGAAACTGGAGCACCTGGAAATCATTTCCGGCGGCATCCCTTCTAATGTGCTTGCCGAACTACAAAATGCGCAGCTCCCTGCATTAAAAACGCTGAAGCTCTTCCTGGGCGTAGAGGAATACGGTTTTGACGGTTCGCTGGATGACGTGATGACGCTGGCATCGAAAGATCTTTTCCCTCAGCTCACCCATCTGGGGTTGATGAACAGCGAAGAGCAGGATGATATCGCCCGCCGGGTGCTGGAAAGTAATATCCTGCCGCAGCTTAACGTGCTGGAACTCTCATGCGGTACCTTAACGGACAACGGCGCAGAGGCGCTGCTGGAGCATAAAGACCGAATTGCGCATCTGGAAACACTCGATCTCCACCACCACTATTTGACGCCGGAGATGCAGGAAAAGCTAAAAGCCACACTGCCGATAAACCTGAATCTTTCAGAAGCTCTGGAGCCTGATGATTACGATGGCGATATTTATATGAATGCGATGTACACCGAGTGATTGAGTAGGGGAATGTGCACATTCCCCTACTCAACGATAAAGGGATTTATTGTGATTACGCTCATTGGCTCCCATCAGAGCAAGCGCACGCATTATTTTATGCAGGCTGCCGCCGTACTTGGGGAACCCGTCACGGCGCTGACTCATCCGCAAGCGCTGGACGCTTCGCTGACCTCTGGCATCGTTAAAATCGACCCGCCAGTACACAGTGAAACAGACATCCGCAAAATAAACGCGATCGGTCTGGACTATATCCATTTTTTGCAGAACATGGCGGCGCGTCCTGGCGTCACCTGGCTTAACCATCCGGCGGGCCTCATTCACCTGTTGGATAAAAAACGCTGCAAGCGGCGCTTACTGGAACACGGCATCCCCACGCCGCCGTTGGTAGCGGAAGACGTAAAAAGTTTTGCACAGCTCACCGCCATCATGGAGGAAAAAAGGGTCGCCAGCGTGTTCATTAAGCCCTCGCTGGGTTCTGGCGCGGCGGGCGTTATCGCTTTGCGCCGCCAGCCTGATGGCATAAAGCAGGTGCTTTACAGCGCGATTGCCATATCAGGACAACAGCTATTTAACAGCAAAAAAATCCAACAGTATCGTCAGAAAGAAGATATCCAGCTCATTATTGATGGCGTTCTTCAGCAGGAAAACCTCGTCGAACAGTGGCTGCCCAAAGCCAGCGTAAAGCATAAAACCTATGATTTACGCATCGTCTGCCTGGATGGCGAAATTATCTGGCGAGTGGTCAGAACCTCCTCGCAACCCATTACTAACTTACATCTGCAAAACCAGGCTTACTGCTTCGAAAGTCTGGAGTTATCTGCCGCAAAAGTGACTGAGATCGATACGCTCTGTCAAAATGCCATGCGACTTTTCCCTGGCATTCGCTTAGCGGGTATTGATGTTTTACTTACTACCAGCCTGACGCCGTATATTATTGAAATTAATGGCCAGGGTGATTTGATTTATCAGGATGCGCAGCAGAATAATCTAATTTATCAGGCGCAAATCCGGGCCATGAGGAAGCAAAATGTATAATTCAATGGATGAAGTCCCCGTCTCGCTACACGCGTCGATTGACACAGGCGATGGCGAATTCGATATGAATGCGCTAATTAGTAATAACGCTCATATTCTTTTTATTGTGCTGGACTCGTTACGCTACGATATTGCGCTTCAGGAACAAACCGCCGGAAATACGCCAAACCTTAATCATTATGGACAATGGACGAAATGCGAGGCGGCCGGTAATTTTACCTGGCCTTCGCATCACGCCATGTTTTCAGGTTTTATGCCAAAACCTATTGATGATACCGTTAATCAGACCATGCTGTTTTTCCCAAAAGATATCGGACTTGGTCGTAAAGGGCCGAAAAATGCATTTGCCTTTGATGACGCAACATGGATAAAAAGTCTGGAAAATAAAGGCTACCAGACCATCTGTATTGGCGGCGTCTCTTTCTTTAATAACCGCTCCGGCATGGGAAAAGTGTTCCCGTCGATGTTTAAAGAGAGTTACTGGCATCCACGCTTTGCCTGTACGGTTAAAGAAAGTATGGATAACCAGATCCATTATATCCAGAAAATCATGGCCGAGCGTGCTGGCAGCCAACCGGTCATGATGTATATCAATATCGACACGATTCATTACCCTAACCATTTTTACGTTGAGGGCGCGGCCCCTGGCGATACCGTTGAGACCCATGCCGCCGCGCTATGCTATATCGACGCCCGCATCGACGGATTACTGAACATTTTCCGCCAAACCGGCGGCGAAACGTTCGTTATTATCTGTTCCGATCACGGTACCTGCTATGGCGAAGACGGGAAATATTTCCATAGTTTTAATCATCCGATCGTTAATACCGTTCCCTATATGCATTTCTTGCTGAGCTGTAATCATTAATATGAATAACAATGATATTTATCGTCAGTATATGTACAGTTATCCGCATAAGACGGCTTATCGGGAGCTGGAGAACGTCAGCTTTAGCGAAGTAAAACCGCGGATTTACGAGCACGACACACATCTGTATGTTCATATGCCGTTTTGTCAAAGTCGCTGCGGGTTCTGTAATTTATTTACCTGCACTGGCGCAGAGAAGACGTTCATTGATAGCTATATCGACGCGATTATTACCCAGGGCCAACAAATGGCGCTGGCGCCCGTCCACTGGGCAAGCTTTACCGTAGGCGGCGGCACACCTCTGCTATTAAACATTGCGCAATTAGAGAAGTTATTTTTTTCCGTCTTTGATGTGCTCAATGTTGACTGGAATATTTATAAAACAATTGAAACTTCCCCTACGGATACCACGGCAGAAAAAGTAGCGCTATTAAACGCCTTTTCCGTTAATCGCGTCAGTATTGGCGTACAAAGTTTTCATGATAGCGAGTTACATACGCTGCATCGCCGCCACAATGCCGCCAGCGCGCACCAGGCGCTGGAATGGCTAAAGGCGGGTCATTTTCCATCACTCAATATTGATATTATTTACGGCATTCCCGGCCAGACTCACGCAAGCCTGACGGAATCGTTACATCAGGCGCTCGTTTATCAACCGGAAGAGCTTTTTCTTTATCCGCTTTATAATATGCCTCGCCAGGAAAATATGCATAGCTACTACGTTTTAGCCCGCGATCTTTTACGCAACGCGGGCTATACCCAAACGTCCATGCGCCGTTTCGTCCTTAATCCAGCGCCATCCGCCGCGGCGGAAAGCTGCGGATTTGAAAACTCACTGGCGCTCGGCGCGGGCGGCAGAAGTTATCTTGGCAATCTGCATTACTGTTCGCCGTGGTCGTCGAACCTGCAAACATCACGGAAAATCATTCAGGCGTTTATCGACAGCCCGGATAAAACCGTCATTAATCACGGTTATCTGCTCCCCCCTGATGAAATGAAACGCCGCTTTATCATTAAAAATCTATTTTTCTGGCAGGGACTTTCTCTTAGCGATTATCAGCAATATTTTGCCAGCGATGCGCTAAGGGGTTTCCCCGACCTGGAACGCTTTATACGGCAGGGCTACTGTTATCAGAATGGCAGTCGCCTCCGGCTAACGGAGACCGGTATGGCGTTATCCGATTGCCTTGCACCTGTGTTCGTTTCGCCTGAGGTGATGCTACGGGAGAATCGGCAGAGATGAGTACCCCCGCCCTGCGCGATATTCACACGCTGTTTTATCGCGGCTATCTTAAATCGTGTAATTATCATTGCGGCTATTGCCCGTTCCATAAACACGCCCGTAACGATAAAAAACGCGACGAAGCCGCGCTATGGCGCATGGTTGACCATTTGCCTCTTTTAGGTACGCCGTTGAATGTGATGATTACGCCCTATGGCGAGGCGCTACGCTTGCGTTATTACATGGCGGCGCTGGCAGAAATTAGCCGCTATCCTCATGTTCAGGCGGTCGGCATACAAACTAATGCCTCTTTTTCGTTAATGTCATTGCTGGAGGCATTTCGTGCTGGCGGCGGAGATATCTCAAAGCTTCGGTTATGGTGTTCTTTTCATCCCTCACAAATTACCGCTGAGCGCTTTCTCCAGCAGTGTTTAGCGCTCTCTGCCGCCGGAATAACCTGGTGCGCGGGGGCTGTCGCCAGTATGAAAGATATCGACCAGTTTCGTTGGCTACGCCAGCAGTTGCCTGACCAGAATTATTTTTGGTTTAACGCCAACGAGTGTGCCAATACCCGGCATACCGTGGAGGAAACCATCGCCTTCGGCGAACTCGATCCGCTGTATGTGATTGAAACGCAGCAGTGGCCAGCGCAGCTGGATATCTGTACCGCAGGAAGAAAAAGTATTTTTATGAATGCAGAAGGCGATCTTTTTGCTTGTCATATCAGCAAAATTAAAATGGGTAATTTATATCAGCAACGGCTTAATTCTCCCGCCTGCCAGGCAAAACAATGCCACTGTTTTCTCGCTTATCAGCACCGTCTCGATATTCCATTGCTGAATCACCTGGATACCTCACGCTGTTTTAGGATCGGGCGCTCATGCGATATCGTTTAATCGCTTTTGATCTTGATGGAACGCTGCTAAACCGTAATAAACAAATTCTGCCAGAGTCGCTAACCGCTATCCGTCAGATGCAGGACATGGGCTGCCGAATAATGCTTGTCACCGGTCGCTCTCATCGTGAAGCCTATGCGTATTATCAAACGCTGGCGCTCACCGAACCGATGATCTGTTGTAACGGAAGTTATATTTATCAACCGGCTCAACAGCAGATCCTTCATCCACTGCCGCTGACGCACTTACAAACGGAAAAAATACTGGCGCGGGTATATCCGCTTAAACCGACAATTCGTGCTGATGATAAAATAATCTTTCAGGCTGATGAGCTAAGCAGTAGGGAGAATATTTGGCAAATCAGCGTCGTTCATCGGCACATAAAACAACTACAAAATATTGCTGAGTTTATACAGCATGAATTACAGCTAAGCTGTACCTGGTCCTGGCATCATCAACTGGATATTCTCCAGAAGGGGTGTAGCAAAGGACAAAGCCTCGCCAGATATGCACAGCAACAGCATATCGCAATGCGCGAAGTGATGGCGTTTGGCGATAATGATAACGATGCGGAAATGCTACGTTTAGCCGGATTGGGCGTCGCGATGGGGAATGCCAGCGCTCGGGCAAAGATGTATGCGGATAGCGTCATTGGTCGGCATAATACGCCAGCGATTGCTGATTTTTTGGCAACCTTATCCCTTTCTCAATGTGAATAAAAAAACCCCGCCGAGTTTTCATTTCGGCAGGGTTTTTATCCGTAAGAGCGTTAATTACTCTTCTTTCTGACCACGGTTCGCACGGCGGCGATCGTTTTCCGTCAGGTGACGTTTACGGATACGGATAGAGGTTGGGGTGACTTCTACCAGTTCGTCGTCATCAATGAACTCCAGCGCTTGCTCAAGGCTCATTTTAATTGGCGGAACCAGAATCACCGCTTCATCCGTACCGGACGCACGCATGTTGGTCAGTTTCTTACCGGTCAGGCAGTTTACCGTCAGGTCGTTGGAGCGACTGTGAATACCAATAATCTGGCCTTCGTAAACTTCCGCGCCGTGACCCAGGAACAGCTTACCGCGATCCTGCAAACCGAACAGCGCAAACGCCACCGCTTTACCCTGACCGTTGGAGATCAGTACGCCGTTCTGACGCTGGCCCACTTCACCCGGACGAATATCGTCGTAATGGCTGAAGGTGGAGTACAGCAGACCCGTACCGGAAGTCATGGTCATGAATTCTGAACGGAAACCAATCAGCCCACGGCTTGGGATCACGTAGTCGAGACGTACGCGGCCTTTACCGTCCGGATTCATGTTTTTCAGGTCGCCTTTACGCTCGCCCAGCGCCTGCATGACAGACCCCTGGTGCTGCTCTTCGACGTCCAGCGTCACGTTTTCGTACGGCTCTTGTTTACGACCGTCGATTTCACGGAAGATAACTTTCGGACGGGAAACCGCCAGTTCGAAACCTTCACGACGCATATTTTCAATCAGCACGGACAGGTGCAGTTCGCCACGACCGGATACACGGAACGCATCCGCATCTTCGGTTTCTTCAACGCGCAGCGCCACGTTATGCACCAGCTCTTTGTTCAGACGGTCAAGAATCTGACGAGAAGTCACAAACTTACCTTCTTTACCGCAGAACGGCGAGGTGTTAACGCAGAAGAACATAGACACGGTCGGCTCATCAACGGACAGCGCCGGCAGCGCTTCAACGTTCTGCGGGTCGCAGATGGTGTCGGAAATGTTCAGCTCGCCCAGACCGGTGATCGCAATGATATCGCCCGCTTCGGCGATATCGCTGTCGATACGCTCCAGACCCAGATGCGTCAGCACTTTACCTACTTTCGCGTTACGGGTTTTCCCTTCACTATCGATGATAGTGACCTGCTGGTTCGGCTTCACTTTGCCGCGTTTGATACGGCCAATGCCGATAACGCCAACATAGTTGTTGTAGTCCAGCTGGGAGATCTGCATCTGCAACGGACCATCGAGGTCAACGTCCGGCGCCGGAACATGATCAATGATCGCCTGATACAGCGGGGTCATGTCTTCCGCCATATCTTCGTGGTCCAGACCCGCGATACCGTTCAGCGCCGAAGCGTAGATGATCGGGAAGTCCAGCTGTTCGTCGGTCGCGTCGAGGTTAACAAACAGGTCGAATACCTGGTCAACAACCCAGTCAGGGCGCGCGCCAGGACGGTCAACCTTGTTGATAACCACAATAGGTTTCAGGCCATGAGCAAAGGCTTTTTTGGTCACGAAGCGCGTTTGCGGCATCGGGCCGTCAAATGCGTCAACCACCAGCAGCACAGAGTCAACCATGGACATGACGCGCTCTACTTCACCACCGAAGTCAGCGTGCCCGGGAGTATCAACGATGTTGATACGGTAATCATTCCATTTAATAGCGGTGTTTTTAGCGAGGATAGTAATACCACGCTCTTTCTCCAAATCGTTGGAGTCCATCACTCGCTCTTGAGTTTCGGCACGCGCGTCGAACGTACCGGATTGCTGGAGCAGCTTATCAACCAGGGTAGTTTTACCATGGTCAACGTGCGCGATGATGGCGATGTTACGCAAATTTTCGATCACAACTTTGCCTCAGGCATTAGAAATAGCGCGTTATTGTACACGGATTAATCGCACTACAAAACAGGATCACAAACATCCTCCGCAAACAAGTATTGCAGAGTCTCTTTGTGATCGCTTTCACGGAGCGTTAAAAGGGTGGCTTGCGTTCTATTGCACCAATGTGGTGCTTAATGTTCACATTAAAGCACTATTTTGGTGCAACATAGTCACCGTGGTGCAGCCCTTTTGCACGATGGTGCGCATGATAACGCCTTTTGGGGGCAATGTGAAAGTTGGCACAGATTTCGCTTTATATTTTTACGGCGACACGGCCAGCAGAATTGAAGATCTCGTTACCACGACGACCGACCATGACCAATCCGGGAGAGTACAAGTATGTCCGCTGAACACGTTTTGACGATGCTGAACGAGCACGAAGTGAAGTTTGTCGATCTGCGCTTCACCGATACCAAAGGCAAAGAACAGCACGTCACGATTCCTGCTCATCAGGTAAATGCCGAATTCTTTGAAGAAGGCAAAATGTTTGACGGCTCCTCTATCGGCGGCTGGAAAGGCATTAACGAATCCGACATGGTGCTGATGCCAGACGCATCCACCGCAGTGATTGACCCGTTCTTCGCGGACTCTACCCTGATTATCCGTTGCGACATCCTGGAGCCTGGCACTCTGCAAGGTTATGACCGTGACCCACGTTCCATCGCAAAACGTGCGGAAGACTACCTGCGCGCGACCGGTATCGCCGATACCGTCCTGTTTGGGCCGGAACCTGAATTCTTCCTGTTCGACGACATCCGCTTCGGCGCATCTATCTCCGGCTCACATGTGGCGATTGACGATATTGAAGGCGCCTGGAACTCCTCTACCAAATATGAAGGCGGCAACAAAGGCCATCGTCCGGGCGTGAAAGGCGGTTATTTCCCGGTTCCGCCAGTTGACTCCGCGCAGGATATCCGTTCTGAAATGTGTCTGGTCATGGAGCAGATGGGCCTGGTCGTTGAAGCGCACCACCACGAAGTAGCGACCGCAGGTCAGAACGAAGTGGCGACCCGCTTTAACACCATGACCAAAAAAGCCGACGAAATTCAGATTTACAAATATGTCGTGCATAACGTGGCTCACCGCTTCGGTAAGACCGCGACCTTTATGCCAAAACCGATGTTCGGCGATAACGGTTCCGGTATGCACTGCCACATGTCGCTGGCGAAGAACGGCACCAACCTGTTCTCTGGCGACAAATATGCCGGCCTGTCTGAACAAGCGCTGTACTACATCGGCGGCGTCATCAAACACGCCAAAGCCATCAACGCCCTGGCGAACCCGACCACCAACTC
Organism: Salmonella sp. SJTUF15570; assembly: GCF_043357055.1. NCBI lineage: Bacteria > Pseudomonadati > Pseudomonadota > Gammaproteobacteria > Enterobacterales > Enterobacteriaceae > Salmonella > Salmonella sp. SJTUF15570. Next base: position 119,005 of record NZ_JBEUKJ010000012.1, read on the forward strand.
CTACAAGCGTCTGGTCCCGGGTTACGAAGCGCCGGTGATGCTGGCCTACTCCGCCCGTAACCGTTCCGCCTCCATCCGTATTCCGGTGGTGGCGTCTCCGAAAGCGCGCCGTATCGAAGTTCGCTTCCCGGACCCGGCGGCTAACCCGTATCTGTGCTTTGCCGCCCTGCTGATGGCCGGTCTGGACGGGATTAAGAATAAGATTCACCCGGGCGAAGCCATGGACAAAAACCTGTATGACCTGCCGCCGGAAGAAGCGAAAGAGATCCCACAGGTAGCGGGTTCTCTGGAAGAAGCGCTGAACGCGCTGGACCTGGACCGCGAGTTCCTGAAAGCAGGCGGCGTGTTCACGGATGAAGCGATCGATGCGTATATTGCGCTGCGTCGCGAAGAAGATGACCGCGTGCGTATGACCCCGCACCCGGTAGAGTTTGAGCTGTACTACAGCGTTTAATCGTATATTAAAAATCCGACGAATTTCGCGTTGCTGCAAGGCGGCAACTGAGCACATCCCCAGGAGCATAGATAGCGATGTGACTGGGGTAAGCGAAGGCAGCCAACGCAGCAGCAGCGTGAAAGGCGTCAGGAGTTTTTGAGTTGCCGTGGAAACTTTCAGCCCATCCCAGGATGGGCTTTTTTCTCCACCAACAATCTGATCTCACGCGCTTTTTAGTAGTAAAAAGCTATAATGCACTAAAATGGTGCAACCTTTTCCAGGAGACTGCTGAATGGCAAGCGGCATACAGCCCGATGCTGGGCAGATCCTCAATTCGTTAATCAACAGCGTGCTGGTGGTCGACGACGCGCTGGCAATCCATTACGCCAATCCTGCCGCGCAGCAGTTGCTCGCGCAAAGCTCACGCAAACTGTTCGGGACGCCGTTACCTGAACTGTTGAGCTATTTTTCGTTAAACATTGACCTGATGCGCGAAAGTTTAGCGGCAGGACAAGGCTTTACCGATAACGAAGTAACGCTGGTGATTGATAGTCGCTCGCATATTCTCTCTTTGACCGCCCAACGTCTGCCCGACGATTTTATACTGCTCGAAATGGCGCCGATGGATAACCAGCGTCGTCTGAGTCAGGAGCAGTTGCAGCACGCGCAGCAAATCGCCGCCCGCGATCTGGTGCGCGGTCTGGCGCACGAAATCAAAAATCCGCTCGGCGGCCTGCGCGGCGCGGCGCAGCTACTCAGCAAGGCGCTGCCCGACCCGGCGCTAACGGAATATACCAAAGTCATCATTGAACAGGCCGACAGGCTACGCAACCTTGTCGATCGTTTGCTGGGGCCGCAGCACCCGGGAATGCACATTACCGAGAGCATACATAAAGTCGCAGAGCGCGTGGTGGCGCTGGTGTCGATGGAACTGCCGGATAATGTCCGGCTTATCCGCGATTACGACCCCAGTCTGCCAGAACTGCCGCACGATCCGGAACAAATTGAGCAAGTACTGCTGAATATTGTCCGCAATGCCTTGCAGGCGCTGGGGCCGGAAGGCGGCGAAATTACGCTGCGTACCCGTACCGCCTTCCAGTTAACGCTGCATGGCGAACGCTATCGCCTGGCGGCGCGTATAGACGTTGAAGACAATGGGCCGGGCATTCCTCCCCATTTACAGGATACGCTGTTCTACCCGATGGTCAGCGGTCGCGAAGGCGGCACCGGGCTTGGGTTATCTATCGCCCGCAATCTTATCGATCAACACGCCGGCAAAATTGAATTTACCAGTTGGCCGGGGCATACCGAGTTTTCGGTTTACCTGCCGATTCGGAAATAGAGGTGTTTATGCAACGAGGAATAGTCTGGGTCGTCGATGATGATAGTTCCATCCGTTGGGTGCTTGAGCGTGCTCTCGCCGGGGCAGGGTTGACCTGTACCACCTTTGAGAATGGTAATGAAGTACTGGCTGCGCTGGCCAGTAAAACGCCGGACGTCTTGCTGTCGGATATCCGAATGCCGGGAATGGACGGGCTGGCGCTATTAAAGCAGATTAAACAGCGTCACCCGATGCTTCCGGTCATCATTATGACCGCGCATTCCGATTTAGATGCCGCCGTGAGCGCTTATCAGCAGGGGGCGTTTGATTATCTACCTAAACCGTTTGATATTGATGAAGCCGTCGCTCTGGTCGAGCGCGCGATTAGCCACTATCAGGAGCAGCAGCAGCCGCGTAATATCGAGGTTAACGGCCCGACAACAGACATGATAGGCGAAGCGCCCGCCATGCAGGATGTGTTTCGCATTATTGGTCGGCTGTCGCGTTCTTCGATTAGCGTGCTGATTAACGGCGAATCAGGAACCGGTAAAGAACTGGTCGCCCATGCGCTACATCGCCATAGCCCACGCGCCAAAGCGCCGTTTATCGCGCTCAATATGGCGGCCATCCCGAAAGATTTGATTGAATCCGAACTGTTTGGCCATGAGAAAGGCGCTTTTACCGGGGCGAATACCATCCGGCAGGGCCGTTTCGAGCAGGCTGACGGCGGTACGCTGTTTCTGGACGAAATTGGCGATATGCCGCTGGATGTCCAGACTCGTCTGTTACGCGTGCTGGCTGACGGACAGTTCTACCGTGTGGGCGGGTACGCGCCGGTAAAAGTGGATGTGCGCATTATTGCCGCCACCCACCAGAACCTCGAACGACGCGTTCAGGAAGGGAAATTCCGCGAAGACCTGTTCCACCGCCTGAACGTGATTCGTATCCATCTTCCGCCGTTGCGTGAACGCCGTGAGGATATTCCGCGCCTGGCGCGCCATTTTTTGCAGGTCGCCGCCCGTGAATTAGGTGTGGAAGCCAAATTATTACATCCGGAAACCGAAACGGCGTTAACGCGCCTGGCATGGCCTGGTAACGTGCGTCAGTTAGAAAATACCTGCCGCTGGCTCACCGTCATGGCCGCCGGACAGGAGGTATTGATCCAGGATTTACCGGGCGAACTGTTTGAAGCCTCGGCGCCGGATAGCCCGTCCCACCTGCCGCCGGATAGCTGGGCTACATTACTGGCGCAATGGGCGGACCGCGCCTTGCGATCCGGTCATCAAAACCTGCTTTCTGAAGCGCAGCCAGAACTGGAGAGAACGCTACTGACCACGGCGTTACGCCATACGCAGGGTCATAAACAGGAAGCCGCCAGGCTGCTCGGTTGGGGGCGAAACACCCTAACGCGGAAGTTGAAAGAGCTGGGAATGGAGTAAACATTACCCGCGAGTGTAAAGATTAATAATTGAGCGCAAAACGCTGCTATTTTGCGCTTTACTGTTCCGATGAGTTCAGTATGATCATGCCCGGCAAACGGGGGGATTCATTATGTTAGAATCTATTATTAATCTGGTATCGAGTGGAGCGGTCGACAGCCACACGCCACAAACTGCGCTAGCCGCCGTGTTGTGTGCCGCGCTGGTGGGACTGTTCAGCTGACAATGTGCCGGATGGCGCTAATGCTTATCCGGCCTACAGGTTGTCGCAACGTGTAGGCCCGGTAAGCGCAGCGCCACCGGGCAACCCGGCTAAATGACGCGCGAGAACTGCTGCATCCGCGCTTTCTGGCGCAGATACGCGTCAAAGCACATGCAGATATTGCGGATCAGCAAACGACCTTTCGCCGTCACCTGAATTCCCTTCTCGCTAATATCCACCAGCCCATCTTTCGCCAGCGGCGACAGTAACTGCAAATCTTCGGCAAAATACTCAGCGAAATGCAAACCCCACTGCTGTTCGACAGCGTTAAAATCCAGGCGGAAGTTACAAATCAGCGCCTTGATAACATCGCGACGAATGCAATCATCACGGGTCAGCGTAATACCACGCCATAGCGCATTGCCCCGCTCATCCACTTGCTGGTAATAACGCTTCAGCTCTTTCTGGTTCTGCATGTAGCCATCGCCAATCATGCTGATAGCAGAAACCCCCATCCCCAGCAGATCGGTATCGCCCTGGGTCGTATAGCCCTGAAAATTACGGTGCAGCACGCCTTCGCGCTGCGCGACGGCCAGTTCGTCGTCCGGACGGGCAAAATGGTCCATCCCGATAAACTGATAACCGGCCTGAGTAAGCGATACGATGGTCTCCTGCAAAATATCCAGTTTCTGCTGCGCACTGGGTAAATCGGCATCTTTAATTTTACGCTGGGCGGCAAAAAGCGTTGGCAGATGCGCATAGTTAAAGACGCTCAAACGATCGGGGTTCAGTTCCGTCACACGCTTCAGCGTGAAAGCGAAGCTTTCTGGCGTCTGTTTCGGTAGACCGTAGATCAAATCGATATTGGTCGAGGTAAAGCCGATATCGCGGGCGTGATTAAGCAGCGCAAAGATGAATTCTTCATCCTGCTCGCGGTTAACCAGGCGCTGCACCTCTTTATTAAAGTCCTGCACGCCCATACTCAGGCGGTTAAAACCTTCCGCACGTAAATGATCGAGCACATCCAGCTCAATTTCACGGGGATCGACTTCGATCGAGATTTCCGCGTCGGTATTAAAGTGGAAATTTTCACGCAACAGCGTCATTAAGCGGCTGATTTGCGCTTTATTCAGGTAAGTAGGCGTACCGCCGCCCCAGTGAAGCTGGCTGACATGACGGTTTGCAAACAGCGGCGCGCGATGGCGAATTTCCTGCTCAAGCGCGTCAAGATACTGGTCAGCTTTATGCTGTTGGCGGGTGACAATCTTGTTGCAGCCGCAGAAATAACACAACTTGTGACAAAACGGGATATGCACATACAGCGAGAGCGGACGTTCAGGATAACGCGCCACAGCCTGCAAGAATGCGGCGTCCTCGAAGTCTTCAGAAAACTCCAGCGCGGTTGGGTACGAGGTATATCGTGGCCCGGAATAATTATATTTCTGGATCAGGGCCAGATCCCAGTCTATTTGCTGTTCAGACATGCTCACTCCTTCCGATGGCGTCTCTGGCGGGTACGGCGTACCGGCTTCACGCCATGACGGGCGGCAAGCCGGCTGCGCAGCCATTTCTGTCGCCGCGACAATCGCTGTAGTTTAACGAATAACCACACCAGATAACATATAACCGGAAGGGTTATAAGCAGGACGGGCAAGCCCACGGTGTAAACCCGTTAGTTGCCGCCTCTTAGCAGGCGCATCATATCTTCCTGCTTCTCGTCCTCTTCGTCGTCTTCTTCGTCGTCATCGTAAGACAGACCAAGCTTCTGCATCAGTTCATCAATACGATCCAGTTTGGCATCTACCCAGGCTTGATCTTCCGCACTCAGGGTTTCGCCCGCTTCCAGACGTTCTAACAGCGCATCCAGGCGCTCATCCGTTTCCAGTAAATCCAACTCCGCCTGCGGTGAAAGCATAGGTTTCTCACTTTTCGGTTTATGCTGTTGGGTCACTTTTTCAGTCACGCCCAATGGAACAGGTGTTTTACTGCCAATACGTGGATCTTTTTGTTGATTCTGATTGCCGCCGCCCGAAGCGGAATTGCCGCCCGCCGCGCGACTTCCCGGCGCATGACCGCGATGTTTTTTCAGGCGTTTACGGTCGCGCGCCTCCTGGTTTAACTCTTCACGCGTTTTACGACGCTGTTTGCCAAAGGCTTTACTGCGCGGTGCAGAGGTTGGTTTTTTCATGATGTCAGATCTTTAAGCCGTTTTATTCAGTATAGAATTGAGGCGGAATCTAGCAGAAAGCAAGCAAAGAAAAAAGGCGACAGAGTAATCTGCCGCCTTTTTTCTTGACTCACGACCCTTAACGGGTTCCACCATCCCTGTTGGCTATCAACACGCCCTGTTTTTCCCTTAGCCTGGAACATTCCATGTTGTTTCCATTTCCTTTTACTAACGTCTCCGGACGTTTGTCTTCCTGACAATCCTGTGTCTTCGCCTCCTGGCGCTCCTGACCCTCATCCTGAGTCGTTGATCCTGTTAGCGTCCTCGCTATGTGCATTACTTTACTCTTTTGGGGTAAACTCACAAGATACCGACACGGCAAATCCCTTTTTTTCAGACAATTACCTTTCTATAAATTCATGATTTAACTATATTAACTGGCTTTGAGCCTGACAACGACTCTGTCATGTCGCATAAGTGCAATGGACAATGTCTCACAAAGCGTATGGCTTTTGCTTACAGCACCGACGCGCCGAAAAATCCGTCTTTTGCTGGCGTTCAGGTATAATCGCCACAATGCTTTGACTGACGGAGACGACCGCTTTGACTAACCTGAATTATCAACAGACGCATTTTGTGATGAGTGCGCCTGATATTCGCCATTTACCTTCCGATTGCGGAATTGAAGTGGCTTTTGCTGGCCGTTCCAATGCAGGCAAATCCAGCGCCCTGAACACGTTGACCAACCAAAAAAGCCTGGCGCGCACCTCTAAAACGCCGGGCCGTACCCAATTGATTAACCTGTTTGAAGTCGTAGATGGCAAACGGTTGGTCGACCTGCCAGGCTATGGCTATGCGGAAGTCCCGGAAGAGATGAAACGCAAGTGGCAACGCGCGCTGGGGGAATATCTGGAGAAACGTCAAAGCCTACAGGGCTTAGTCGTTTTAATGGATATCCGCCATCCGTTGAAAGACCTCGACCAACAGATGATCCAGTGGGCTGTAGAGAGCAATATCCAGGTTCTGGTTCTGCTGACCAAAGCGGACAAACTGGCCAGCGGCGCGCGCAAGGCGCAGTTGAATATGGTACGTGAAGCCGTGCTGGCTTTTAATGGCGATGTGCAGGTAGAAGCGTTTTCCTCGCTGAAAAAGCAGGGCGTGGATAAGTTACGTCAGAAGCTGGATAGCTGGTTTAGCGAACTGGCACCGGTCGAAGAGATTCAGGACGGGGAATAATCACCCGCTATGCCGGATGGCGCCGCTGCGCGTCTTATCCGGCCTACGGTGTGAGCGAAACTTTTCTTGCGCACAATAAAAAACGCCCCAGTCATAAACTGACTGGGGCGGCTAAAATATTCAGCCAAATCCGATTACGTGAAGTAAAAGGTCTGAAAGATAGAACATCTTACCTCTGTACCCTACGTGAATAACTTTACTCTTTTTTGAGCAACACAGAAAGACCTTTTCGTAATTTTTTTTCATTCTTTACATAGGGAATTCTAATACCCATCACAAAACCCCCGTGCTTATGTTGCTTAATTACGAAAAAAGCGCGTTATTCCTTAAATGCTTAGTGCGCTTGATCCCAATTTTCTCCGCTACCGACTTCCACCAGCAACGGCACATCAATACGCGTGCAGTTTTCCATCAACTGATGGATACGTTTTGCTACCGCATCTAAGTCGTCTTTATGCACCTCGAACACTAATTCATCGTGTACCTGCATAATCATCCGCACGCGTGGCTGCTCGGCCTGTAGCCAGGCATCGACGGCAATCATGGCGCGCTTGATGATATCGGCAGCCGTTCCTTGCATGGGAGCATTGATCGCCGCGCGTTCCGCCCCCGCGCGCCGCGCCGCGTTGCTGGATTTAATATCCGGCAGGTAAAGGCGGCGTCCCTCCAGCGTTTCCACATAGCCTTGTTCTTTTGCCTGAGCGCGGGTGCGCTCCATATATTCCAGCACGCCAGGATAGCGTTCGAAGTAGAGATCCATATACTTCTGCGCCTCTTTACGCGGAATATTAAGCTGGCGAGAAAGACCGAAGGCGCTCATCCCGTAAATCAGGCCAAAGTTAATGGCTTTCGCACTTCGGCGCTGTTCCCCGGTCACGCTATCCAGCGGCAAGCCAAAGACTTCCGCCGCCGTTGCACGGTGAATATCTTTCCCTTCGGCGAACGCCGTGAGCAGCCCTTTATCACGGGAAAGATGCGCCATAATACGCAGCTCAATCTGTGAATAGTCCGCAGATACGATGAGATAATCCTCAGGCGCAATAAATGCCTGACGAATGCGGCGGCCCTCTTCATTGCGCACCGGAATATTTTGCAGGTTCGGATCGGTGGACGATAAACGTCCCGTCGCCGTTACCGCCTGATGATAGGACGTATGGACGCGCCCGGTTTTCGGGTTAATCATCAGCGGCAGCTTATCGGTATAGGTGGATTTTAGCTTCGCCAGACCACGATACTCCAGAATCACTTTCGGCAGCGGATAGTCCAGCGCCAGCTCTTCCAGCACCTCTTCCGACGTTGACGGCGCGCCGCCAGGCGTTTTCTTCAACGGCTTAATACCCTGCTTTTCAAACAGGATAGTCTGCAACTGCTTCGTTGAGGACAGGTTGAACGCCTCGCCCGCAATGTCATGCGCTTTCTTTTCCAGTTCCGCCAGACGTAGCGTGATTTCTTCCGAATGTTTGTGCAGGACGGCAGGATCGATTTTTACGCCATTGCGCTCAACGCGTGACAGTACAGGCACCAACGGCATTTCGATGTTTTCGAAAACATTCAGCGGGCCTTTGTGCTGCTGGAGCTCAGGCCACATTTTGAGATGCAACTGTAACGTGACATCCGCATCTTCTGCCGCATAGCGCCCCGCTTCCTCCAGTGCGATCTGGTTAAAGGTGAGCTGGTTTTTACCTTTACCGGCAATGTCTTCAAAGGTGATAGTTTTGTGCTTCAGCCAACGATCGGACAAACTGTCCATATCATGGCGTCCGGCGACGCTGTTCAGAATGTAAGACTCAAGCATGGTATCGAAGGCGATACCGCGCAGCTCAATACCGTAATTTTGCAAGACGCCGCGATCGTACTTGAGGTTTTGCCCCACTTTGCGCACTTTTTCATCTTCCAGCAGCGGCTTCAGCAGTTCCAGAGCACGCTGGCGGGAGATTTGATCCGGAGCGTCCAGATAATCATGTGCGACAGGTACATACGCGGCAACGCCAGGTTCGATGGCAAACGAGAGGCCCACCAGGTTGGCGGCGATATTATCCAGGCTGTCGGTCTCCGTGTCGAAAGCAAAAACTGGCGCTTTTTTCAGCTTTTCAATCCAGCTTTCCAGCGTAACGTCGTCCAGAATAGTGACATAATTTTCATAAGAGAGCGCCGCTGCCGGTTCGCTGGGCGATTCATCAATAACGACCGTTTCCTGCGGTTTGGCCGCCGGTTTCGCGCCCTTTGCCTGTAGCCACTTGCCTGACTCAACGTCCGCCGTCCAGCGCTTAAACTCATATTTTTTAAACAGGCCCAGCAGTTCATCCGCAATCGGCTGCTGCACTTCAAGCTGTTCGCAGGTCAGCTCCAGTTCAACATCCGTTTTAATGGTGGCGAGTTTATAAGACAGGTACGCTACGTCTTTATTCTGCGCTAATTTAGCGGCCATCGTTTTGGCGCCGCGGAAAGTGAGACCGGCAATTTTTTCCGGCTCGGCGTACAGCGTATCCAGGCCGCCCAATCCCTGAAGCAAGGCTTGCGCCGTCTTCTCACCCACGCCTGGTACGCCCGGAATATTATCCGAGGAGTCCCCCATCAGCGCCAGAAAGTCGATAATCAGCTCAGGCGGCACGCCGTACTTATTAACGACTTCATCCGGGCCGAGGATGGTGTTAGTCATGGTGTTGATCAGCGTAATATTCGGCGTCACCAACTGTGCCATATCTTTATCGCCGGTGCTGATTAATACCGGACGCCCCACCTTCTCCGCTTCTCGCGCCAGTGTACCGATAACGTCATCCGCTTCTACGCCAGAGACCGCCAGCAGAGGTAACCCCATGGCTTTAACCATGGCATGTAACGGCTCTATTTGCGCACGCAGATCATCCGGCATCGGAGGACGATGCGATTTGTAATGTTCAAAGAGCTCATCACGGAAGGTTTTTCCTTTGGCGTCAAACACCACCGCAGCATGCGTCGGCTGATACTGCATGATCAGGCTGCGCAACATGTTGAGGACACCATACATTGCGCCCGTAGGTTCTCCCGCGCTGTTGGTTAACGGCGGAAACGCATGATAGGCGCGATAGAGATAGGATGAGCCATCTACGAGAATAAGTGGGTTTTCTGGGATCTGAACCATAATGTCCGTGCCTGTTTAACAGATTATGGTTAAAGGATGCCACATACAGGAGGAAAACTTGAGTTTTTCGCCGCATTTGCGGAAAAGTTTTGTCGATCTTCAGGATCGCTCGCAAAACAACCTGTGGATAACTTTGTGTGTAAATTCTTACCATTACTTTAAAATCAGCGCGATAGCCTTCTCGCCTTAATAATTGCCCATTATTTTCAATGAGTTGTTAACATCACGTTTTTCTGATTATCTGATTCATGCCGTTATCATAATGTGGATAGTTGTTACGAGTGTTTCTATTTCACTCAGCGCCATCATTAGCATCGTTTTCTGATAGAATCAGCCTCTTGCGCCCTTTTCGCGCACCGTTTATGGCTAACTTTTGAATAATTTATTATGACGAGAATACTCGCGGCTATCACGCTCCCATTGAGTATCGTATTGACCATCCTGGTCACTATTGTTTGCTCAGTACCGATCATCGTTGCCGGTATGGTAAAGCTTCTTTTGCCTGTTCCCGGTATCTGGCGCAAGGTCTCCATTTTCTGCAATTTCATGATGTATTGCTGGTGTGCTGGTCTTGCAGCGCTGTTACGCCTTAATCCGCACTTGCAATGGGATGTAGAAGGGTTAGAAGGGCTGAGCAAGAAAAATTGGTATTTACTGATTTGTAATCATCGCAGCTGGGCCGATATCGTTGTGCTTTGCGTTCTGTTCCGCAAGCATATCCCAATGAATAAGTACTTTCTTAAACAGCAATTGGCCTGGGTACCGTTCATTGGCCTGGCGTGCTGGGCATTAGATATGCCGTTTATGAAGCGCTACTCCCGTAGCTACCTGCTCCGCCACCCCGATCGACGCGGCAAAGATGTTGAAACAACTCGTCGCTCTTGCGAAAAGTTTCGTCGGTATCCCACCACTATCGTTAACTTTGTTGAAGGCTCGCGATTTACGCATGAGAAACGTCAGCAAACGCATTCACCTTATCAACATCTGTTGCCGCCAAAAGCAGCCGGGATTGCAATGGCGATTAATGTTTTAGGCTCACAGTTCGATAAGCTGCTTAATATTACGTTGTGTTACCCAAACAACGATCGCCACCCCTTCTACGATATGCTAAGCGGTAGGCTGACCCGTATTGTTGTTCGGGTGCAACTGGAACCCATAAATGAAGAACTGCACGGCGATTACGTGAACGACAAAACATTCAAACGCCGTTTTCAACGTTGGCTTAATACGCTGTGGGATAAGAAAGATATACAGATAGAAGAGATTAAAACATCTTATAAAAACGCCGGTCAGTGACCGGCGTTCTTTTTATTTTTTATCAACCAAATATTTCACGGTATCAGCATACTGCTGAACAAAAACATCCATGCTGCTGGTATCCATGCCTTGTGGGTTAATCTGGTATTTGCCATTGACAAACATCGCCGGAACGCCCTGCAGTTGCAGGTCAGCCGCGGCTTTCTCCTGTTGCGCAACCAGTGATTTCACCACGAAGCTGTTCCATGCCGCATCGTAATCTTCGCCCTTGACGCCCGCATCAACGAACACTTTACGGATATCCGCGGCAGATTGTACTGTCTGGGTTTTCTGTACGGCTTCAAACAGCGGGACCGTGACTTTATCTTCTACACCCAACGCCATCGCCACCGCCCATGCCTGGGTGAGCTCCTTGCCCAACGGCCCCAGGAACTCAACGTGGTACTTGGTCATTTTGGTGCCTTCCGGCAGCTTTTTCTTCACATTGTCAGACACATGAAGCACTTCTTCAAACTGATAACAATGTGGGCAGTAGAAGGAGAAAAACTCCAGCACCTGGGGTTCGCCAGCGACCGGTTTATCCAGCGTGATATACTGTTTACCGTCGCTGATCTGTGCTGCCGAGGCGCTAAAAGCTAAAACCATACCAGCCAGCGCCAGCCAAATCTTTTTCATGATCAACTCTCTCCGATTAATACATTGGCGTTAATTGTAAAGGGGGTTCGTGCAAAATTTTAGTCTGCTCAATAAAAGTCGTTGTCTGTCGCTGCCAGTAATCTTCCCCTGTTAACCAGGGAAAGTTCTTTGGAAACGCAGGATCGCCCCAACGACGAATCAACCAGGCAAGATAATAAACTAAACGCATGGCGCGTAAAGGTTCAATGAGACCAATTTCAGCCGTATCGAACTCACTAACTTCTTCATAAGCTTCAATAATGGTTTCAAGCTGCATTCGCTGTTCGGCTTTGTCGCCGTTCAGCAGCATCCATAAATCCTGTATCGCCGGGCCGTTACGGGCATCATCTAAATCGACAAACAGCGGTCCATCACGCCATAGAATGTTGCCGGCATGACAATCGCCGTGCAATCGCAGCGTGGCGAAATCGGTGCGCCAGCATTCGGTAACTGCAGACAGTAGAGTATCAGTGGCTTTCAGGAAAGCCGCTTTTTGCCCGGAGGGAATCAGTGCGGCATCTTCGAATACCTGGCGAGGTTCAAAAAGATACTCAGCAAGCCCAATGTCAGGCCGGAAAGTGAAAGGACGTTTTCGCCCCGTCTGATGCAATCGACCAAGATAACGCCCTACCGCCTCCATCTGATCGATATTGTCTGCTTCAAACTGACGACCGCCTACGCTGGGGAAAATGGCATAATGATAGCCCTGATGCGCTAGCAGCGTCTGGCCATTAAACGCGAGCGGAGCGGCAACCGGAACCTCATCCTTCACCAGTTCAAGCGCGAATTGGTGTTCTTCCCGAATTTGATCAACAGACCAGCGTTCAGGACGATAAAACTTAACGACAAAACGTCGACGGTCTTCATCCTGAAACTGATAGACGCGGTTTTCATAACTGTTTAGTGGAGTCAGCCCGGAATCCACCCTGATCCCCTGTTCAAACAGCGCATCCATGATGGTTTCCGGGTGTAGCGTCTGGAAAGTAAAAGCGTTGTCGTTCATCCCATCATCCGGAAAATACTACGAATGATTCAGGATATCATTTCGTGGCGATTTCGGTGGCGCCGCTTACAAGGTTTTACTCTTTAATAACGCCGCGGGCGCGTAAAAGCGCCGTTTTAAAGTCCTCTTCATAGTCTTTTTGAATCCCTGGAATGGCGGCGTCTTTGGCGGAATCGCGCATTTTCAGATGGTAGATCAGGATATCATCAGTTAAATCTTCCAGTTTGCCGTCAAAACCTGACTCTTTCGCCAGTTTCTGCAAAAATTGCGTCAGATTAAGATCAGGCTCTTTCTGCCAGGCTGGCTGGAGGAGTTCAATGACTTCATTCAGGCGTTTACATTTCATAGCTGTGCTCCTTATTCTTGATACAGACACGGTAGCAGGGTCAATCCCACAATAAAAGAGGCGATATCGGTGAATCTGGATGAAGTAATAACCGGCGTGGTGCTGGCAGGCGGTAAAGCCAGGCGGATGGGAGGTGCGGATAAAGGTCTGCTTGAACTGGACGGGAAACCGCTCTGGCGGCACGTTGCCGATGCGCTCGCGCCGCAACTGGCTACGGTCGTCATTAGTGCTAATCGCCATCTGGATATCTACCAGGCCAGCGGCCTGAAAGTCATTCCGGATTCAATCGCTGACTTTCCCGGTCCGCTGGCGGGTATGCTTTCCGTTTTTCAGCAGGTAGCAGGCGACTGGTTTCTGTTTTGCCCCTGTGATAATCCCTGTATCCCCCACACCCTGGTCGATCGTTTAGCAGCGCAGCGTCATGGTGCACCCGTGGTTTGGGTTCATGATGGAGAGCGCGATCATCCAACGATCGCGTTGATTAATCGTGCCGTTGAGCCCCAGTTGACAGCTTATTTGCAAGCAGGCGAGCGGCGGGTAATGATTTTTATGCGCCAGGTAGGCGGACACGCCGTTGATTTCAGCGATTGTAAAGAGGCATTTGTGAACGTCAACACGCCGGAGGAACTCGCGCAATGGCAAAAGAGACCATGATACCGCTACTCGCCATTGCCGCGTGGAGCGGCACGGGAAAAACAACACTGCTGAAAAAGCTGATCCCAGCACTTTGTGCGCACGGTATTCGGCCAGGGCTGATTAAGCATACCCATCATGATATGGATGTTGATAAACCGGGTAAAGATAGCTACGAATTACGTAAGGCCGGGGCGGCACAAACGCTGGTTGCCAGTCAGCAGCGCTGGGCGTTAATGACTGAAACGCCGGGGCAAGAAGAGTTGGATCTGGCATGGCTGGTGAGCCGGATGGATGCATCAAAGCTGGATATGGTGCTGGTAGAAGGGTTTAAACACGAGGCAGTTGCGAAGATCTTACTTTTTCGTCAGGGATGTGGGCACAGCGAGGAGGAATTGATTCTTGATGAGCATGTTATTGCGGTTGCCAGTGATATTCCACTTGCCGTAGCGGTACCCGTTTTGGATCTTAATGATGTATCGCAGATTTCTGCCTTCATTTTGCGGTGGTTAGAGAAAGCACGTTCCTTGTAGGCCGGATAAGGCGAAGCTGCTATCCGGCGGTGCCGGTTGCCTGATGGCGCTGCGCTTATCAGGCCTACGGTTTTACAGTTACCACACACGCAAAGAAGCCCGTCCGTCAGGATGGGCTTCTTCACTAAATTGATGCCTGGCAGTTTATGGCGGGCGTCCTGCCCGCCACCCTACGGGCCGTTGCTGCGCAACGTTCAAATCCACTCCCGGCGGATTTCTCCTCCTCAGGAGAGTGCTCACCGACAGACCACAGATAAAACAAAAGGCCCAGTCTTTCGACTGAGCCTTTTGCTTAATTTGATGCCTGGCAGTTCCCTACTCTCGCATGGGGAGACCCCACACTACCATCGGCGCTACGGCGTTTCACTTCTGAGTTCGGCATGGGGTCAGGTGGGACCACCGCGCTACGGCCGCCAGGCAAATTCTTTTGTGCTCTGTACGCAATTCTTTATCGCATCAGCGGCGTTGCCTGCGCTCGTAAAGTCAGTCACATACTTCTGTATGCTCCTTCCTTTCCTTCGCTTGCCGCCTTGCTGCTGCGCAAATTATTGCGTACTCAACTCTGAATCACTGCTGAAAATCGTCTCTCA
>NZ_JBEUKJ010000013.1:0-119962 GCF_043357055.1 Salmonella sp. SJTUF15570
GGCACTGTTGCAAATAGTCGGTGGTGATAAACTTATCATCCCCTTTTGCTGATGGAGCTGCACATGAACCCATTCAAAGGCCGGCATTTTCAGCGTGACATCATTCTGTGGGCCGTACGCTGGTACTGCAAATACGGCATCAGTTACCGTGAGCTGCAGGAGATGCTGGCTGAACGCGGAGTGAATGTCGATCACTCCACGATTTACCGCTGGGTTCAGCGTTATGCGCCTGAAATGGAAAAACGGCTGCGCTGGTACTGGCGTAACCCTTCCGATCTTTGCCCGTGGCACATGGATGAAACCTACGTGAAGGTCAATGGCCGCTGGGCGTATCTGTACCGGGCCGTCGACAGCCGGGGCCGCACTGTCGATTTTTATCTCTCCTCCCGTCGTAACAGCAAAGCTGCATACCGGTTTCTGGGTAAAATCCTCAACAACGTGAAGAAGTGGCAGATCCCACGATTCATCAACACGGATAAAGCGCCCGCCTATGGTCGCGCGCTTGCTCTGCTCAAACGCGAAGGCCGGTGCCCGTCTGACGTTGAACACCGACAGATTAAGTACCGGAACAACGTGATTGAATGCGATCATGGCAAACTGAAACGGATAATCAACGCCACGCTGGGATTTAAATCCATGAAGACGGCTTACGCCACCATCAAAGGTATTGAGGTGATGCGTGCACTACGCAAAGGCCAGGCCTCAGCATTTTATTATGGTGATCCCCTGGGCGAAATGCGCCTGGTAAGCAGAGTTTTTGAAATGTAAGGCCTTTGAATAAGACAAAAGGCTGCCTCATCGCTAACTTTGCAACAGTGCCCCATCACAAACATCGCGTAACGAATGTAAACACACTGTTCGCACGGCGCCATGTAGAGATAGATTTGGAAGAACGAGTGCGCCAGGATAATTAATCCTCCCATCGCGATGGCCATTAACAGCCATAGAAAGCGCTGTTCCTGCCATCTCACCAGCGTATCTACTGGTCTTGCGCGTAGGTCTCGCCATAATCCCTTAATAAAATCCATAATCGTTTCCCTGCTTATTTTTTAGTGGCCAGTTCCCGAACGAGTTCAGCCATAGAATCGATGGATTTGATGTTTTTGGTATAGATAAGGTACTTGCCGTTGACGACGTAAGCCGGAACACCCTGAATTTTGGCAACGTCATAGGCGGCTTTCCATTTTTCCAGAGTCTCCTGAACGGCAGGATCTTTCAGCGCCGCTTCAAAATCAGCCTGGCTCATGCCTGCGGCGTCCAGCCCGGTTTTAATAAATGCCGCCGGATCTTTCCCATCTGACCAGCGCTCTTTCTTATCATGGTAAGCCGTATACCAGGCGAACTTCGCTTTTTTGAATTGTGATTTAGCATCAAATAACGAAATCCCGGCAGCTTTATCTTTGGCGATCAGGACTGCAAATACTTCGCTGGCCTGTTTGCCATATTCACCTTTTGTTTCCAGGTGGAACGGGGTGAACGTAACGAGATCGGCTACTTTGTCAGAAACCGGACCTGTTACGGCTTTGTCATATTTGTAGCAAAAAGGGCAGGCGTAGCTAAATACCTTAATCAGCGTTTTATCCGCATTAGGAATCGGTTTCTCCAGAACCATATAATCTGTGCCCTCGGTAAAAGCCGATGCCGCAAAAGGAGTGACCAATGCCGCGGTTAATACTACGCTTTTAAATAAAGAGGTAATCCATTTAGATGACATATTAATTCCTTCCCGTGATTTATTTAAACATTTGCGTTGGATGAACCAGTAACGCACGATAGTGAGTCTGGTTGGGTTTATCCGACAGCACATCAATTTCAACTTTCACTTCTTTCGTTTTATAGTCAATCTCATTCAGTTTGCCGACTGTGGGTTTACCAACGTCGAACAGGTTAATAGAACCGCCAAAGCCGAACATGGTGTCGCGGTCTTTTTGATATTCAACAACCGAGGTAATAGGACTATAGAAATCATATCCACGTTCTTTACCGTATTCCCAAACTTGTTGTACGGTGCCTTTCTTCTCATCGATCTTATATTCGACAAAACGGGAATATTTCATGGTCGGTAGAGCCGGTTGCTCCAGGCCGCGACCATCGCCGTTATCAAAGACCGTTAACGTGCCTTTGCTGGAAAGCCATGCCGTATGTTGGGTATAGGTGAAATCGAAATCGGTGTCCTTACACTTGCCGTTTTCGTCACAGGTCAACGGCTTACCATGATCGTCTACCGGTTTCAGCAATTTACTGGCTAGCTGCTTATTCCAGCCTTTAGACGGTGCCAGTATCCATTTCACCTGCTTATCGCGACCAATTTTTACAATACCCTGATGGCGGGAAGAAAGGATGATGGAGTCGTCTTTCGCGTCATAAGCGATAGAGTTGACGTGCGCCCAGTTACGACCGGCACCAACGCCAAGCGCATCGCCATACGGCGTATCCGGTTCAAGTTTCGCCTGCTGTCCGGCATGGGCCAGATCGACGTTCACGCATACTGCGCCCGCATCCAGCGCGCCGAGCAGCGCATCACGCATAGGGTCGAGGATTTTGGTTAAATCCCAAACGTCTACTACGCGGCCAGACTTATCGACCTCAATGATTTGGTCACGAATAGTATGAACATGTATGCCGTCTTCTTTGCGGTAATCGCGTTTGCCGACGCGCAGCAGTACGGTGCCGTTCACGGTTTCGATGGATTCATGAGACGCATCCAGGAACCCGCGCGGCAGTTTATGATCGGCAAGAATTTGCCCCATCATGTCAAACTCGTACCAGTGTTGGCCCTGCACCGCGGTAAAGGTGCCGCGAGGCGTTTCACGAATACCCATCAGGTAGCCGCGTTTGTTGATATTCATATCGTGGCCGTCGTAGAAGGTATCTTGATCCAGCCACCAGCGGTATTCACCCTGGGTGTCGACCACAAACGTATAAGGGGCGATATCGAAAGGCAAAGCACCGCCCGCCGGACCGGCATCAAGAATGCCCGCATTTTTATCTTTTTCGCCGTGCCAGTGAAATTCAGCGCCCTGCGGCGTAAAGGTATGGGTATTTACCAGATAAAGGCGATCTTCAAATCCTGGCGCGACTTTAATAACTTTCGTTTGCTGGAGATCTGAAATAGAACGGTTATCCATATAATGGTTGACGATGGCGGACGTCTGCACCACATAGTCATCCTTCATGGCTTTGCCGTTTTCTTTATATTCTACCGTGACGTTGTTGGCAAATTTCTGATAAAGGCCAAAAATAGGAATACCGTCATAGGTTTCTAAAGATTCTTTCCCAACGGTATAAGTAACAGGAACGCCCTTTTCCCCTTTACCATGTACAGTAACTTTAACGTCTGAAATAATATGGCTATCTAATTCCACCAGTGCGGTGAGAGGGGCATTACCGTAAGGATCGACAACGACTGCGCCTAATTTCCCTGCGGGCTGCGCCGGTTGAAAACCTGCAGCAAATGTACTGGCTGCGGTGAGTCCGCATGTCAGTGCGACGGCGCCGGCAAGTATTGTTTTCCGGTATTGGTCAAACATGGATATATCTCCTTATATACAACTTCTAAATATAATACTTCTGAATATACTATGTTTTTATGAATGATAAATGAGGTAAATGATTGGTCTTTAAATATAAGTCATAATGCTATTACTTATTTTAAAGTATATTCTGTATCAATATTTTTTAATTGCCTGAGTGAGTCGATAGTAGGAGTGTGATATTTTAAGAACAATATAAATTAGTACGAAGTGTGATCTTATCGACATTGTTTTCTGCTTAATACCTCTTTCATTATTGTGTTTCACCACTGATTTATATGATCAAAATCATTTATTTGTTCCACAAATATGCCAGTATATGAATACGTCAAAATAAGGGTATGTAAAATTTTAACGTTAAATGTTTAGTGATGTTAAATTTTAAGGGTAAAAAGGATGTTTATTGCCTGGTATTGGATAATATTAATCGTTCTGGTGGTAGTAGGGTATATTTGCCATATGAAGCGTTATTGCAGAGCGTTTCGGCAGGACAGAGATGCATTACTTGAAGCGCGAACGAAACGTTTTCGCCAGACGAGCGAAGGCGACAGCGTGATGAATGAGCAGAAATAGCGCATATCCTTGACGGGCAGCCGGATGTTGCCTGGCTAAAGGCCTGCATCCGGCGCGACGTTTCTCTTAACCGATACCTATCGTCTGCAAAATGACGAGACTGAGCCCCATGATGGACATACCGCAAAGCACGCCATAGCTGGGGTTATTGTTAGGATCGATCTCTTTTGCCAGCGGCATCAGTTCATCGACGGAGAGCGCCACCATAATACCGGCGACTGCCGCCATGATAGCCGCCATAACGATTGGCGAAACCAGACTGCCCAAAATCAGCCACGCCAGCACGCCGCCAAGAATTTCCGCCATGCCGGAGATACCGGCCCAAAAAATCGCGGTACGTTTTGAGCCCGTCGCGGCATAAACCGGGCCGGCAACCGCCAGACCTTCAGGAATATTGTGCAACGCCACCGCCAGTGCGATGCCGAAACCCAGTTCAAGATTGCTGCTGGCAGTGACAAAGGTGGCGATCCCTTCCGGAAAGTTGTGCAGGCTAATGCCGAGCGTCAATAAAATCGCAGTGCGTTTTATCGAGCCGGGAAGCGGCTGCTGCCTCTTTTGCACCAGATCCTGCGGATGAGCGTGAGGAAGCAGGCGGTCCAGCCCGAAGTAGCCCAACAGGCCGATAATAAACATTCCGTAGCCCAGTACAGGCGACATCCCCTCGGTATCAAGCGCGGCGGGCAGCATCTCCATCAGCGAGATGAGCAGCATGATCCCTGCGGCGAAGCCCAGCGAAAAAGCCAGCACGCGGTTAGACGGTTTTTGGCCGAGAACGCCAAGAAACGCGCCAATAAAGGTGGCGGCGCCCGCCAGTAAGGTCAGAATAAGTGGTACTGACATCCATTACTCCTTATCAATTTGCCGTCCGAACCTGACCTTCAAAATAACTGATGATCTTCATCATAGTTATCTGAGTTCTTCCTCTGTGAAGAAAGCGTATGGTGATGTTAACAAAATGTCTTTCCTGTAAGGATAACATCATGTCTTTAACGTGTATGCCAGCATTGTTTTTGGGGCATGGCAGCCCGATGAACGTGCTGGACGATAATGATTATACCCGCGCCTGGCGGCGATTGGGGGAAGCCCTGCCGCGACCACAGGCGATAGTGGTGGTGTCGGCGCATTGGTATACCCGCGGGACGGGCGTCACAGCGATGGAAAGGCCGCAAACTCTCCATGATTTTGGCGGTTTTCCGCAGGCGCTGTATGACACGCATTATCCGGCCCCGGGATCGCCTGCGCTGGCGCAGCGTCTGGTTGAACTGTTGGCTCCTGTTCCCGTCGCGCTCGATAAAGAGGCGTGGGGATTTGATCACGGCTCCTGGGGCGTATTGATCAAGATGTACCCGAATGCGGATATCCCGATGGTGCAGCTTAGTGTTGATAGTACCAAACCGGCGGCATGGCATTTTGAGGTGGGCCGTAAGCTGGCGATGCTGCGTGACGAAGGCGTGATGCTGGTGGCCAGCGGGAATGTAGTTCATAATCTGCGGACTGTGCGTTGGCACGGTGACAATATACCGTATCCCTGGGCGGCGTCATTTAATGACTTTGTGAAAGCTAACCTGACGTGGCAGGGGCCGGTAGAACAGCACCCGCTGGTGAATTATCTGCAACATGAAGGGGGCGCCTTATCGAACCCGACGCCGGAGCACTTTTTACCTTTGCTGTATGTACTTGGCGCCTGGGACGGCAAGGAACCTATCACCATCCCGGTCGACGGTATTGAGATGGGCAGTATAAGTATGTTGTCGGTGCAGGTGGGGTAGGCCGGATAAGGCGCGGAATGATTGCCCGATGGCGCTACGCGCATCGGGCTTACAGGAGAATCTATCCTTCGACAAAAATATGCGGATAGAAGCGGGAGAGATCCTGGGTGATCAGCGCCCGATCTTCACGGATACCAATTCCGGCGGGCTGATCGTTAATCAGCCAGCTACCAATCAGGGTGTAACTGTCGCCGAATTTTGGCAGCGGATAGAACTGTTGCACGATCATACCCTCTTCGCCATACGGGCCTTCCACGGATTCGATCGTTTTACCGTTCTCAATAATCGATACGTTCGCCCCTTCGCGGGAGAAGATCGGTTTCACGACATATTTATCCATTGGCGGATGTTCGTCTTCGGCGAAATACGCAGGCAACAGATTCGGATGGTCAGGGAACATCTCCCACAACAGCGGCAACAACGCTTTATTGGAGATAATGCTTTTCCAGGCCGGTTCCAGCCAGCGCACGCCGGCATCTTCCAGCTTGGTGGAAAACATCTCGCGCAGCATAAATTCCCACGGATAGAGCTTGAACAGGTTCGCAATGACCTGATCCTGCAGATCCGTAAATTGGCCTTTTTCCCCCAGACCAATATCGTCGATATAGAGAAATTCGGTGGCGATTTCCGCTTCGGCCGCGCAGTCCTGTAAATACTGAATGGTGCCGCGATCCTCAACCGTATCGCGACAGCAGGTGAGATGCAGCAACTGAAAACCGTACTGCTCGCGAAGTTCAGCAAAGCGTTCAATCAGCTTTTCCTGCAGGCTATTAAACTGATCGCTGCCTTCCGGCAGATTGCCCGCGTTGATCTGATCTTCCAGCCAAATCCACTGAAAAAACGCCGCTTCATACAGCGATGTTGGCGTGTCGGCATTATTTTCGAGCAGCTTAGGCTCGCCGATGCCGTCCCAGGCCAGATCGAGGCGGGAATAGAGCGACGGTTGTTGCGTTTGCCAGGACTGGCGAACAAAACCCCAGGTATGTTTTGGAATACGAAACTTCGTCATCAGCTCATCGCTGGCGATGACGCGTTCTACTACCTTGAGGCACATCTGGTGCAGCTCGGCGGTAACGTCTTCCAGTTTTTCCACCTGGGCGAGCGTTAACTTGTAATAAGCGTCTTCACACCAGTACGGTTCACCATACATAGTGTGAAAATTAAACCCGTATTCAGTCGCTTTATCGCGCCAGTCCGGGCGCTCGGTAATACTGACTCTTTCCATGCGTATCAGCCGCCCATCGAACGTGTTGAAGTACCGGCAGCGCTACGCTGCATGGTGCTCTGTTTGGCGACGGATTCGCCAAAACCGCCGCGGGTAACGGTTGTTGTGGTGGCCGGTTT
Source organism: Salmonella sp. SJTUF15570 (assembly GCF_043357055.1). NCBI lineage: Bacteria > Pseudomonadati > Pseudomonadota > Gammaproteobacteria > Enterobacterales > Enterobacteriaceae > Salmonella > Salmonella sp. SJTUF15570. The sequence goes on from NZ_JBEUKJ010000013.1 coordinate 7,220, forward strand.
CGGCGCCATCGCGGTTTTCGGTACGGTCATTGTCCGGCCCGGTTGCGCCGCGCCGTAGTTTTTACCTGCCGCATCGGTATATTTGCCGTATGCAGGGCTGGCCGGGTTTTTCGAGCTAAACAGCGGCTGTTGCGCAAAGCCTGCGCCGCCGCCCATCAGACGCCCCATCATGTAACCTGCCATAAGCGGCATCCAGAAACTGCCGCTGGATTGTTGGGCCTGCGCCTGATTTTCCGGCGCCATGCCAGCCTGTGCGGGCGCTTGCTGGCACTGGCCTTCGCCAAACTCAGCGACGCAATCTTCGCGTGTAGCGTACTTAGGCGCAGTACGTTCGGCCTCTTTCAGCGCATTGTTATACGCGGTTGTACACTCCGCGCTTTTGCCCGGATTCGCCGCTGAACAGTCATCAGCGTTTTGATACAGCGATACGGTTTCATCGCTTTTTTCACAGCCAGCCAGCATAAAAACAGCCGTAACCGCCAGGGCGACCGGCGTTAAATGCCGCGCGCTCCAGCTTTTGCGAAATGATGCGTGATGGATGGATTTTGTCCGTTTCATATTTGTCTTCCAGGACCCAGTGGTAAATACAACATGCGTTCAGAATAGAGGATGACTGGTCGAAATTGAAGCGAGAAAAGGCGAGAATGCGGCGGAATAGCAGGATCTTTACGTTGTCTTACGTTCAGGCGCGGCTTTATGACAGGTAGCGCCGCGCTTACCAGACCTACAAGGGCATAGGTCTGATAAACGCAGCGCCAGCGAATAACTTATCAATGCCGGAATGGATTGCCGTTATTGCTGTTGGCGCGAGCGGCGGTCGGCTGTACTGCCGGCGCGGCGCTATGAGCATTATAACCGTCTGCGGCAGCATCCTGCTCTGGCGTTTCCGGCGACGTCGGGATAGGTTTACCCAACGTACTGTTAAGCGCGAGCAGATCCTGCTCGTTCAGCGTACCGAGCGCATATTTGATATTTAACTGATTAATCAAATAGGTATAACGCGCGTTGGCCAGTTGCTGCTTGGCATCATACAGAGTGGTGGTGGCATCCAGTACGTCAACAATGGTACGTGTACCGACCGAGTAACCGGCTTCCATTGCATCCAAAGAACTTTGCGCGGAAACGACTGCCTGTTTATACGCGTTGATGCTACTGATGGAGGCGTTAATATTGTTAAAGGAAGAACGTACGGTCTGCACCACGCTACGGTGCGCGCTTTCCAGCTGTTCGCTTGCGCCGACGAAGTTATACTGCGCCTGTTTTACCTGCGAGTTAACCATCCCGCCTTGATACAGCGGCAGGGAGAAGTTCAGGCCGATTTTATTCTGCCCCATGTTGCTATCGTCGTACTGGGCGGAGTTGGTTTTAGAACCGCTATAAGAGGTATCAGAAATGCCGGTTGAGGCCGTTAAATTCAGCGTCGGCAGATGACCATCCTGCGCCTGACGGATTTGCTCGCGCGCCAGATCCTGACTTAAACGCGCCTGCAACAGCGACAGGTTACGGTTTTCCGCTTCCTTCAGCAGCGCATTAACAGCTTTGGGTTTGTCGGTTTTAAAATGCTCGACGTTAAGCGACGCCAACTCCGGGTAATAATTGCCGGTCACCTGGCGCAGTTCTTCTACCGCGTTATCCAGGTTGTTGCGGGCAGTCACTTCATTCGCCAGTACGGTATCATATTGCGCACGGGCGTTTTGCACGTCGGTAATGGCGACCAGACCCACGTTAAAACGTTGCGTCGTTTGATCTAACTGACGGTAGATAGCCTCTTTTTGCGCCTGGGTATAGGAAAGCACATCAATAGCGTTCAATACCTTAAAATACGCGTTCGCGGTATTGAGGATCAGCGTCTGCTGATCGGTCTGATAGGTGACATCCTGAATGCCTGCTGCTTTTTCTTGCAGGGTGAGCCCACGCCATTTCGACATATCAAATAGCGTCTGCGTTAATTGCAGGGAAGCGCTGGTTTCATTGGAGTTGATACCGTTCGCATCGCGATAACCGTTGCTGTAGGTGTAGTCGGCACCTAAACCCAGTTGCGGCAGTAAAGGACTACGCGCTTCGTTAATTTTTTCGAATGCAGCATCGCGATCGGCAGCGGATTTACGCAATTCCGGGTTGCTCAGGCGTGCTTGCTGATAAACTTGCATCAGGTTCTCTGCCTGGCTTAGTGTGCTGAACCCCGACAGGCTCAGGCCGATAAGGATGGGGAGCAATTTCTTCATTTGCATTCCTTGTTGTGAAGCAGTATTTAGCGCTGATCAATTTGTAAAAATAATTGCTGATTCTAGCAGAATCCGCCACTGCAAAAAGTTGGCGTTACGTGCCATACGAGCCTTAATTGGCACCAATTTACCACAAGGGTGATAAAACAGCAGTCAACCACCCTTGAAATTCATCATTTAATCATTATTGCTAGCAGGGCAGCACAATGCGTAAATCAGACAACTTGCCAGTTACTTTCACCAAAAGCGATGTAGAAATTATTGCACGGGAAACGCGCTATCGCGGTTTTTTTTCATTGGATGTGTATCGATTCCGCCATCGTTTATTCAACGGAGAAATGAGTGGCGAGGTAAAGCGCGAAATTTTTGAGCGCGGGCACGCCGCCGTCTTGCTACCCTTTGACCCTGAACGCGACGAGGTGGTGCTGGTCGAACAGATTCGTATTGCCGCGTATGACACAAGCGTTACGCCGTGGCTGCTGGAGATGGTCGCCGGCATGATAGAAGAAGGCGAAACCATTGAGTCGGTCGCCCGGCGGGAGGCGATGGAAGAAGCGGGGCTGACCGTGGGCCGCACCCGACCGGTCATCAGTTACCTGGCGAGTCCAGGAGGAACCAGCGAGCGCTCATCTATTCTGGTGGGTGAAGTGGACGCCACGACCGCGGCAGGTATTCATGGTCTGGCGGATGAAAACGAAGATATTCGGGTTCATGTGGTAAGCCGGGAACAGGCATACCAGTGGGTAGAAGAGGGGAAAATCGACAACGCAGCCGCAGTCATCGCTTTGCAATGGCTTCAGTTGCATCATCAAGAGTTAAAAAACGAGTGGAAAAAATGAAGCGTTATACACCTGACTTCCCAGAAATGATGCGTTTGTGCGAAACCAATTTTTCGCAATTGCGCCGCCTGCTGCCGCGCAATGACGCCCCCGGTGAAACGGTGAGCTATCAGGTGGGCAACGTACAATATCGGTTAACGATTGTGGAATCGACCCGATACACTACGCTTGTAACGATCGAGCAAACGGCGCCAGCCATCACCTACTGGAGCCTGCCGTCGCTGACGGTGCGCCTCTACCATGATGCGATGGTGGCTGAAGTGTGTTCAAGCCAGCAGATCTTTCGCTTCAAAGCGCGGTATGATTATCCAAATAAAAAGTTGCATCAACGCGACGAAAAGCATCAAATTAATCAGTTTCTGGCCGACTGGCTACGATTCTGTTTAGCACATGGAGCGATGGCGATTCCGGTTTATTAGCGTCGTGAAACCTAAGGACACCATTTGGAAAGCCTGTTAACCCTACCTCTGGCTGGTGAGGCCCGAGTCAGGATTTTACAAATTACAGATACTCACCTGTTTGCCGAAAAGCATGAAACGCTGTTAGGCGTCAATACCTGGGAAAGTTACCAGGCCGTGCTGGAGGCTATTCGGGCGCAACAGTATGAATATGATCTGATCGTGGCCACCGGCGATCTGGCGCAGGATCAATCCGCTGCGGCTTATCAGCATTTTGCTGAGGGTATCGCAAGCTTTCGCGCGCCTTGCGTTTGGCTACCGGGCAATCATGATTTTCAGCCGGCAATGTACAGCGCGCTGCAAGAGGCGGGGATTTCCCCGGCTAAACGCGTGTTAATCGGTGAACAATGGCAGATTTTGTTGCTGGATAGCCAGGTGTTTGGCGTTCCGCATGGCGAACTGAGCGAGTTCCAACTGGAATGGCTTGAGCGTAAGCTCGCCGATGCGCCAGAGAGACAGACATTGCTCCTGTTGCACCACCATCCGTTGCCGGCAGGGTGCAGTTGGTTGGATCAGCACAGCTTGCGTAATGCCGGTGAGCTGGATAGCGTGCTGGCGAATTTCCCGCGTGTAAAATATCTGTTATGCGGACATATTCACCAGGAGCTGGATCTTGACTGGAACGGTCGCCGTCTGCTGGCGTCGCCGTCAACCTGCGTACAGTTCAAACCGCACTGCGCGAACTTTACGCTGGATACTATCGCGCCGGGCTGGCGTACGCTGGAGCTCCAGGCGAACGGCGTCCTGGAGACGGAAGTGCATCGCCTGCAGGATACCCGGTTCCGACCCGATACCGCTTCGGAAGGATACTGATGTCTACGCTTCTCTATTTGCACGGATTCAACAGTTCCCCTCGCTCGGCAAAAGCGTGCCAGCTAAAAAACTGGCTGGCGGAGCGTCATCCGCATGTTGAGATGATCGTCCCTCAACTACCGCCGTATCCTGCCGATGCGGCGGAGTTGCTGGAATCTCTCGTGCTTGAGCATGGCGGTGCGCCATTAGGGCTGGTAGGATCGTCGCTGGGTGGTTATTACGCCACCTGGCTGTCGCAATGTTTTATGCTGCCGGCTGTGGTGGTGAATCCCGCCGTGCGGCCCTTTGAATTACTGACCGACTATCTCGGTCAGAACGAGAACCCCTACACCGGGCAGCAATATGTGCTAGAGTCTCGCCATATTTATGATCTTAAAGTCATGCAGATTGACCCGCTGGAAGCGCCGGACCTGATCTGGCTACTGCAACAGACGGGCGATGAAGTGCTGGATTACCGCCAGGCGGTGGCATATTACGCCTCCTGCCGTCAGACAGTGACCGAGGGGGGTAATCACGCATTCACGGGCTTCGAAGATTATTTCAACCAGATTGTCGATTTTCTTGGACTGCACAGTTGCTGACAATCAATTCGAATTGCTAATTAAACCATGACGCAAACTTATAACGCTGATGCCATTGAGGTACTCACTGGGCTTGAGCCGGTACGCCGCCGCCCGGGGATGTACACCGATACGACCCGCCCCAACCATTTGGGTCAGGAAGTGATTGATAATAGTGTGGATGAAGCACTGGCAGGTCACGCCAAACGCGTGGATGTCATTTTACATGCCGATCAATCGCTGGAAGTGATTGACGACGGACGCGGGATGCCGGTGGATATCCATCCGGAAGAGGGGGTTCCGGCGGTAGAACTGATCCTTTGCCGACTTCATGCCGGCGGTAAATTCTCCAATAAGAACTATCAGTTCTCTGGTGGTCTGCATGGGGTGGGGATTTCGGTCGTGAATGCCCTGTCAAAGCGCGTGGAAGTGACCGTGCGCCGCGACGGTCAGGTCTATAACATCGCGTTTGAAAACGGCGAAAAAGTGCAGGATTTGCAGGTTGTCGGCACTTGCGGTAAACGTAATACTGGCACCAGCGTCCATTTCTGGCCCGACGAAAGTTTCTTCGACAGCCCGCGTTTTTCTGTCTCTCGCTTAATGCACGTTCTGAAAGCAAAAGCGGTGCTGTGTCCCGGTGTGGAAATCACTTTTAAAGATGAAGTGAATAACAGCGAGCAGCGCTGGTGCTACCAGGATGGTCTGAACGACTATCTGGGCGAAGCGGTAAACGGCCTGCCGACGCTGCCGGAAAAACCGTTTATCGGTAATTTTAACGGTGAAACGGAAGCGGTTGACTGGGCGCTATTGTGGCTGCCGGAAGGCGGCGAATTACTGACAGAAAGCTACGTCAACCTGATCCCGACCATGCAGGGGGGGACGCACGTCAACGGTCTGCGCCAGGGCCTGCTCGACGCGATGCGCGAATTTTGCGAATATCGCAATATTCTGCCGCGCGGCGTCAAACTGTCGGCGGAAGATATCTGGGATCGCTGCGCTTATGTGCTCTCCGTGAAAATGCAGGACCCGCAATTTGCCGGGCAGACCAAAGAGCGTCTGTCGTCGCGTCAATGTGCGGCATTTGTTTCCGGCGTGGTGAAAGATGCCTTCAGCCTGTGGCTGAACCAGAACGTGCAGGCGGCGGAACAACTGGCAGAGATGGCGATTGCCAGCGCGCAGCGGCGACTGCGCGCCGCAAAAAAAGTGGTGCGCAAAAAGCTCACCAGCGGTCCGGCGTTGCCGGGGAAACTGGCGGACTGTACCGCGCAGGATCTTAATCGGACCGAGCTGTTCCTTGTGGAAGGGGATTCGGCAGGCGGTTCCGCCAAGCAGGCGCGCGATCGCGAATATCAGGCGATCATGCCGCTCAAAGGTAAGATCCTTAACACCTGGGAAGTCTCTTCCGATGAAGTGCTTGCCTCGCAAGAGGTGCATGATATTTCCGTGGCGATCGGTATCGATCCGGACAGCGACGATCTGAGTCAGCTGCGCTACGGCAAGATCTGTATCCTGGCGGATGCGGACTCCGATGGTTTGCATATCGCTACTCTGCTTTGCGCGCTGTTTGTCAGACATTTCCGCGCGCTGGTGAAGAATGGTCATGTCTACGTCGCGCTGCCGCCGCTATACCGTATCGATTTGGGTAAAGAGGTCTATTACGCGCTGACGGAAGAAGAGAAGGCGGGCGTACTGGAACAACTGAAGCGTAAGAAAGGCAAGCCGAACGTACAGCGTTTCAAAGGCCTGGGTGAAATGAACCCGATGCAGTTACGCGAAACCACGCTTGATCCAAATACTCGCCGCCTGGTGCAGCTCACCATTAGCGATGAAGACGATCAGCGTACTAACGCGATGATGGATATGCTGCTGGCGAAGAAACGTTCTGAAGATCGACGCAACTGGCTACAGGAAAAAGGCGATCTCGCGGATCTCGACGTGTAACGGTTGTTGCACGCTTTATCTGGTCTGCGTGGCGCAGGCCGGATAAGCGAATCCGACATGACGCCGCAGCCTGATGGCGACACTTGCGCATCGCATCAGGGCGACGTCAGACGAGGGTAATAACTTAAACGCCGGATTCCAGAATACGAATATTCATTTCCAGCACATCGTCTTTTACCGCGTCGCTGTAGGCTTTCATATGCGGGGTTTGCAGATGCGCCTCAAGGTGCGCAACGCTTTCCCACTGTTCAATCATCACGATCGAGTCAGGCGCCAGAGTCTGAAAACTCACGCCCGCGGCATGATCCACCATCGGTGCGTAACCGTGGCACCCCTCTTCTTTAAGAACGGTTGGAATAATTTTCGCAAACTGGTCGAGGACGGCCTGACGGTGATGTTGGCCCGGACGCGTGCGAATTTCGGCAATGACGGTAAGCATGGTTAACTCCTTCTAATTCCAGGATGACCAGTTAAACAAAAATTTCGCTCAGATGCTTGCGATATTCTGCGGTATAGCGCGGAACATCCGGCATTTTAATCACGTCGTTGGCAATAAACGTTGGCAGCGCGTCCATGCCCAGGAACTGGTTGGCTTTATGGAATGGCAGATAGACGCCATCTACGCCTACACCGTGGAAAAACTGATCTTTTTCGGTAAATGCTTCCATCGGCGCGTTCCACGTCAGTGACAGCATATATTTTTTCCCCTGCACCAGACCGCCGGAACCGTACTTTTTAGCGGCATCGGAACGCGTGCGGCCATCGCTGGCATAGAGCGTACCGTGACCTTCGGTAAAGACATCATCCATATATTTTTTTACTGTCCATGGCGCGCCCATCCACCAGCCTGGCATCTGCCAAATCACCACGTCAGCCCAGACGAAATTCTGCACCTCTTCTTTAATGTCATAGTCGCTGTCGGCGCGGACGATCTTAACCTGATGACCCAGATCGCGCAGAAGCCCATCGGCAACTTCGGTCAGGGTGTCATTTAACTGGCCGTTGGAGTGCGCGAATTTTTTCGCCCCGTTGATAATCAGGATGTTACTCATTTTGTGTCCTCAAGAAATGCATTTGCTGCTGATTCTACGCTCACGGGCGGTGCGGTGAAATTAGCAAAATGTGCAAAGTCTTTTGCGTTTTTGGCAAAAGTCTCTGTTACCAACTTACTACGGCCTCAAATCCACCTTCCGCGGCGTTGCCAAACGATACCGTCATGCCGTGCAGCGTAGCGATGCGGCGGACGATTGATAATCCCAGACCGCTGCCGGTCACACTTTGGCCAGGCGGGCGGTAAAAACGCTCGCCGATATGCGTCAGAATCTCTGGCGCTACGCCGGGGCCATTATCTCTGACGGTGAAGCTGCGGGCATGTAAGGTAACGTCGACGACGCTGCCCTGCGGACTGTAGCGAATCGCATTATCCAGCAGGTTACGCACTAACAGGCTTAAGAGTAGCGGCTGGCCGGTACGTATGACGTCATGGGCGTTAAGCTGTAAACGCACGTCGATATTCGCCTGCTGCGCCGGATGATAAATATCCATTACCGCGGACTGCAGCAGCTCTTCCAGCGAAATCTCCGCTACATCCTGCAAATTATTGAGCGAGTCGAGACGCGATAACGTCAGTAGCTGATCGACCAGCCGCGTGGCGCGATCGATCCCCGCATGGAGCTGGGTCAGCGCTTTATCACGCGATAGCGGATCGTCGCCCGAGAGCTGCGCCACCTCGGTTTGTACTTTCAGCGCGGCCAGCGGGCTGCGCAATTCATGGGCGGCGTCGGAGGTAAATCGCCGTTCGCGCACCATCATGGAGTGGATGCGGCTAAAAAGCTGATTAAGCGCTTCGACCAGTGGGCGAACCTCGCTCGGTACGCCTTTGGCGTCGAGCGGCGTTTCCGATTCCGGCGACCGGAAGCGTAGCGCCTGCGCCAGTTTTTTCAACGGTCTGAGCTCGCGGTGAAGCAGGAGCAATAAAATCAGTAGCATGAAGGGAAGGGCGATCAGCCACGGCGTTAATTGCGCCGCTACGATCGCCAGCGCCATATCTTCGCGGTAATCCCACTCCTGACCGACGACGATACGATACTTGCCGTCCGCCGAGTTCAACCACAAAAAACGCCAGAGGTCGTTGTCATCCTTCAGATAGCCATTGTCGAAACCTTCCCGACGATAGCGATACGGAATATCCTGGCCGTTGTCGCCATCATGCAGCAACATTTTGCCGTCAGCGGAAAAGATGGCGAACGCCAGCGCATCGTCATCGATATGCCCATGTTTTAATTTCTTTGGCGTATGCGCCATGCGCTGCGGGGCGTTGATCTCGTTAAGATCAAGGGTGCTAAGCCGTCTGGCGAACAACATCAACTGTGTGTCAAACAGCTCGTCGACATTATCCGTCGTCTTTCTCCAGGCCACAAAACTGGAAATTGCCCAAGTGATGGAGACCAGAATCAGGAAAATAAGCGTCAGCCTGACGCGCAGGCTGAGACGTTGCGTCAATTTCATGCGTCACCCAGGGTGTAGCCGATGCCGTGTACGGTGCGAATAAATTCGCTGCCGAGCTTGCGGCGTAAATGATGAACATGGACTTCCACTGCATTGCTGGACACGTCGTCATCCCAGTTATACAGCTTCTCTTCAATAAGCTTGCGCGGCAGCACGCGACCTTTGTTGCGCAGTAAGAGTTCCAGCAACGCGAACTCTTTTGGTTTTAGGGCCAGCGGTTCGCCGGCAAGCGTCGCGACGAGATTGCCTGGATTGAGCGTCACCTGGCCGTGGCGCAATTCGCTACTGGCCTGACCGCTGGCGCGGCGTACCAGCGCCTCCAGACGGGCGGCGACCTCAATGAGCGCGAAAGGTTTACATAAATAGTCATCGGCGCCCAGACGTAGCCCCTCGACGCGCTCTGCTAACGCGTCGCGCGCCGTCAGGATCAGTACCGGTTCCTGTTTACCCTTTTCGCGCCATTCGCGCAAAATATCCCGTCCGTCCATGCCTGGCAGCGTCAAATCTAAAATAACCGCATCATAAGGCGCGCTGTAAAGCGCCTCTTTGCCCGGACGTCCCTCGGTAAACCAGTCGACGCTGAAACCCATTTTACTCAGGCCCGCTTTTATGCCATCGCCAATAAGTGTGTCATCTTCTACCAGTAAAATTCGCATCTGTTCTTCCTTGCGGTAACTCGCGTTGCCGTCAGTTAACCTTGTCGCCGCAGGCGATGTACAGAAAAAAAGATTCTTTTTTTGCCTTAAGAAGTTGTTAAGGATTACCTTATTAAATGGATCTGAAACGACATGAAAGGGAAAAGTAATCATGAAAAAATTAGCTGCAATCGTTGCCGTTATGGCACTGTGTTCTACCCCGGTTCTGGCGGCTCAGCAGGGCGGTTTCTCCGGCCCGTCGGCGACGCAAACGCAAGGCGGCGGATTTGTCGGCCCGAACGGCAGCAGCACGACGGTAGAGAGCGCTAAATCGCTGCGTGACGATGCGTGGGTAACGCTGCGCGGGAATATCGTCGAGCGCATTTCCGACGACCTGTATGTGTTTAAAGATGCGACCGGTACTATCAATGTGGATATTGACCACAAGCGCTGGAACGGCCTGACCGTAACCCCGCAGGATACCGTTGAAATTCAGGGTGAAGTGGATAAAGACTGGAACTCTGTCGAAATCGACGTAAAACAGATTCGTAAAGTGAATCCGTAATCCCACATTGCGCAAGATCGGTCAGGATTCACAGCCGCCCGGTGGGCAGAATAGGCCACAAGGAGGCAGTGATGAATGGCCTGATCAGCGCGGCTTATTCCGAACGTCTGCGGCGCGTTTGCGACCACATTGAGCGTCATCTGGATGAGCCTCTGTCGATTGAGGCGTTAAGCCGGATGGCGCACAGCTCGCCGTTTCATTTTCATCGGCAGTTTACCGCCTGGAGCGGGCTTCCGCTCTATCGCTATATCCAGTGGCTGCGTTTGCGCCGTGCGTCATGGCGGCTGGCGTTTAACCCGCAGGATAAAGTTATCGATATCGCGCTGGATGCCGGGTTCCAGAATCCGGAGTCGTTCACACGTGCTTTCAAAACCGCGTTTGGTCAAAGCCCGCGCCGGTTTCGGCAATCGCCGGACTGGCTGGCCTGGCACCAACGCGTTCCTAAACTTGCGTTACAGGAGCAGCATGTCATGGACGTAAAAATCGTTGAATTTCCACCTACCCGCGTCGCGATGCTGACGCATCTGGGGCATCCGGATAAAGTCAACGCCAGCGCGGCGAAATTTATTGCATGGCGGCGCGAAACGGGCCAGTCGCCGATTGCCAGCAGTCAAACTTTTGGTATTGCCTGGCACGACCCGCAGACGACGCCGCCGGATCAATTCCGCTTTGATATCTGCGGCAGCGTCCGCCAGCCGATAGCCGAAAATGACGTTGGCGTGGTGAATAGCGAGATTCCTGGCGGGCGCTGCGCGGTGGTGCGCCATCAGGGATCGCTCGACAGCCTCCCGGAGAGCGTGTGGTATTTATTCCGCGAATGGCTACCGGCCAGCGGCGAGACGCTGCGCGATTTTCCGGTCTTCTTCCAGTACCTGAATTTCGTCAATGAGGTGGCGGAACATGAGCTGCTGACGGATATCTATCTGCCGCTTCGTTAACTTCCTCGCAACCTGTCTCACGGTTTGTGACTCAGACCGTGAGATAGGGTATTATCTGCGGCAATATTGCCGTCCGAACGGTCAGCATGCAGATTGAGGATCCCCTGTTAATGAGCGATATGGCAGAGCGCCTTGCGCTACATGAATTTACGGAAAACGCCTACTTAAACTACTCCATGTACGTGATCATGGATCGTGCGTTGCCGTTTATTGGCGACGGCCTGAAGCCGGTACAGCGCCGCATCGTCTATGCGATGTCAGAGCTGGGGCTGAACGCCAGCGCTAAATTTAAAAAATCCGCCCGTACCGTCGGTGACGTACTGGGTAAGTATCATCCGCACGGCGACAGCGCCTGCTATGAAGCCATGGTGCTGATGGCGCAGCCGTTCTCTTACCGTTACCCGCTGGTCGATGGCCAGGGAAACTGGGGCGCGCCGGATGATCCGAAGTCATTCGCGGCAATGCGTTATACCGAATCTCGCCTGTCCAAATATGCCGAGCTGCTGTTAAGCGAACTCGGCCAGGGGACGGCGGACTGGGTGCCAAACTTCGACGGCACGATGCAGGAACCGAAAATGTTACCGGCGCGTCTGCCGAACATCCTGCTGAACGGCACCACCGGTATTGCGGTGGGGATGGCAACAGATATCCCGCCGCACAACCTGCGCGAAGTGGCGAAAGCGGCGATTACGCTGATTGAGCAGCCGAAAACGACGCTGGATCAGTTGCTGGATATCGTCCAGGGGCCGGATTACCCGACCGAAGCGGAGATCATTACCCCACGTGCGGAAATTCGTAAAATTTACGAAAACGGGCGGGGCTCCGTGCGTATGCGCGCGGTATGGACCAAAGAAGACGGCGCCGTGGTAATTTCCGCGCTGCCGCATCAGGTCTCTGGCGCGAAAGTGCTGGAGCAGATTGCTGCGCAGATGCGTAATAAAAAACTGCCGATGGTGGACGATCTGCGCGATGAATCAGATCACGAAAACCCGACGCGTTTAGTGATTGTCCCGCGCTCCAACCGTGTGGATATGGAGCAGGTGATGAACCATCTGTTCGCCACCACCGATCTGGAAAAAAGCTACCGTATTAACCTGAACATGATCGGTCTGGATGGTCGTCCGGCGGTGAAAAACCTGCTGGAGATCCTCACCGAGTGGCTGGCGTTCCGTCGCGACACGGTACGCCGTCGTCTGAACTATCGTCTGGAGAAAGTGCTTAAACGCCTGCATATCCTCGAAGGTCTGCTGGTGGCGTTTCTCAACATCGACGAAGTGATTGAGATTATCCGTAGCGAAGACGAGCCGAAACCCGCGCTGATGTCGCGTTTCGGCATCAGCGAAACCCAGGCGGAAGCGATTCTCGAACTGAAACTGCGCCATCTCGCCAAACTGGAAGAGATGAAAATTCGCGGCGAGCAGGACGAGCTGGAAAAAGAGCGTGACCAGTTGCAGGGCATTCTCGCGTCCGAACGCAAAATGAATACCTTGCTGAAAAAAGAGCTACAGGCAGATTCCGATGCCTATGGCGACGATCGCCGTTCTCCGCTGCGTGAGCGCGAAGAAGCTAAAGCGATGAGCGAACACGACATGCTGCCGTCCGAACCGGTGACTATCGTGCTGTCGCAGATGGGCTGGGTGCGCAGCGCCAAAGGTCATGATATTGATGCGCCGGGGCTTAACTATAAAGCGGGCGACAGCTTTAAAGCCGCGGTGAAAGGTAAGAGCAATCAACCGGTGGTGTTTATTGATACCACCGGGCGCAGCTATGCTATTGATCCCATTACGCTTCCCTCGGCGCGTGGGCAGGGCGAGCCGCTGACCGGCAAACTCACGCTGCCGCCGGGGGCGACCGTAGAGCATATGCTGATGGAAGGCGATGACCAGAAACTGCTGATGGCGTCGGATGCGGGCTACGGCTTCGTTTGTACGTTTAACGATCTGGTTGCCCGTAACCGTGCCGGTAAGGCGTTGATTACACTGCCGGAAAATGCGCACGTCATGCCGCCGCTGGTGATTGAAGACGAGCACGATATGCTGCTGGCGATTACCCAGGCCGGACGGATGTTGATGTTCCCGGTAGACTCTCTGCCGCAGCTGTCGAAAGGCAAAGGGAATAAGATCATTAATATCCCCTCTGCAGAAGCGGCGAAAGGCGATGATGGACTGGCGCACCTGTACGTGCTGCCGCCACAAAGCACTCTGACTATCCATGTCGGGAAGCGCAAAATCAAACTGCGCCCTGAAGAGTTACAGAAGGTGGTCGGCGAACGCGGACGCCGTGGCACATTAATGCGCGGCCTGCAGCGTATCGATCGCATTGAGATTGATTCGCCGCATCGCGTAAGTCATGGCGACAGCGAAGAGTAAGAGAGGGGCGCCCGTAGGCCGGACAAGGCATTTAAGCTGCCATCCGGCGCTCTGCCGTTGCCGGATGACGACGCAGTAGCGTCTTATCCGGCCTACGGTTTCAGATCGGATTAACATTAAAATTTCCCGTAAAACCGTTGTTTATTCGTGCATTGCGATTAACAATACGTTTTTCCAGAGAGCCACACTTACCAAAATCCTAACCTGAATTTCAGGTGACGTAGAATGCCGGGCTCTTAGGCCTTCAGAGGTTGTTATGCTATATATTTTTCGTCTTATTGTTACCGTTATTTACTCCATTCTGGTCTGTGTTTTCGGTTCTATTTACTGCCTTTTCAGCCCACGTAACCCAAAACACGTGGCGACGTTTGGGCATATGTTCGGCCGTCTGGCCCCGCTGTTTGGCCTGAAAGTGGAGTGCCGCAAACCCGCCGACGCGGTAAACTATGGCAATGCTATCTATATTGCTAACCACCAGAATAATTATGATATGGTCACGGCGGCGAATATTGTGCAGCCGCCAACGGTGACGGTGGGGAAAAAAAGCCTGCTTTGGATCCCGTTTTTTGGGCAACTGTACTGGCTGACCGGTAATCTGTTGATTGACCGTAATAACCGCGCCAAAGCGCATAGCACCATTGCGGCAGTGGTTAACCATTTTAAAAAGCGCCGTATTTCTATCTGGATGTTCCCTGAAGGTACGCGTAGCCGGGGACGCGGTCTGCTGCCGTTTAAAACCGGCGCGTTTCATGCGGCTATCGCGGCTGGTGTGCCGATCATTCCTGTCTGCGTTTCCAACACCTCTAACAAAGTCAATCTAAACCGCCTGAACAACGGACTGGTTATTGTGGAAATGCTGCCGCCAGTCGACGTCAGCGAATATGGTAAAGATCAGGTTCGCGAGCTGGCGGCCCACTGCCGTGCGTTAATGGAGCAAAAAATCGCGGAACTTGATAAAGAGGTTGCGGAACGTGAAGCGACCGGTAAGGTTTAAGCAGCCTTACTCTGTTATTGTAGAAATCATTTTTTCAGGCACAACTCTTTAGCCTGTTTTACATGGAGCTTATATGTCATTCAGTCGGCGTCAGTTTCTTCAGGCATCGGGAATCGCACTATGTGCAGGCGCGATTCCCCTCAGGGCGAATGCTGCCGGTCAGCAACAGCCGTTGCCTGTTCCGCCGTTGCTGGAGTCCCGTCGCGGGCAGCCGTTGTTTATGACGCTACAGCGAGCGCACTGGTCCTTTACGCAAGGCACGCGCGCGCCGGTCTGGGGAGTGAACGGTCGTTATCTGGGGCCGACAATCCGCGTCTGGAAAGGCGATGACGTTAAACTCATCTATAGCAACCGCCTGGCGGAAAATGTCTCCATGACGGTTGCTGGTTTACTGGTTCCGGGGCCGCTGATGGGTGGCCCGGCGCGTATGATGTCGCCGAACGCGGACTGGGCGCCGGTGTTGCCGATTCGTCAGAGCGCCGCGACGCTGTGGTATCACGCTAACACGCCTAACCGCACCGCGCAGCAGGTGTATAACGGCCTGGCAGGAATGTGGCTGGTCGAAGACGACATCAGTAAAACGCTGCCCATTCCGAACCATTACGGCGTGGATGATTTTCCCGTCATTATCCAGGATAAACGGCTGGATAACTTTGGGACGCCGGAGTACAGCGAACCGGGAAGCGGTGGTTTTGTCGGCGATACGCTGCTGGTGAACGGCGCGCAAAGCCCCTATGTCGAAGTGTCCCGCGGGTGGGTGCGGTTACGGTTGTTGAACGCCTCGAACTCGCGGCGCTATCAGCTTCAGATGAGCGATGGCCGGGCGCTGCATGTGATTTCAGGCGATCAGGGCTTTTTACCTGCGCCGGTTTCCGTCAAACAGTTGTCACTGGCGCCCGGCGAGCGACGTGAAATCCTGGTTGATATGACCAACGGCGACGAAGTCTCGATCACCTGCGGGGAGGCGGCCAGCATAGTCGATCGGATTCGCGGTTTCTTTGAGCCTTCCAGTATTCTGGTTTCTACCCTGGTGCTGACGTTACGGCCAACCGGATTGCTGCCGCTGGTGACCGATAATCTGCCGATGCGTCTGTTGCCGACGGAGATCATGAGCGGCGCGCCTGTCCGCAGTCGGGACATCAGTCTTGGCGACGATCCGGGGATTAACGGCCAACTGTGGGATGTGAATCGCATTGATATTACCGCCCAACAAGGCACCTGGGAGCGCTGGACGGTACGCGCCGATATGCCGCAGTCGTTCCATATTGAGGGCGTCTCTTTCCTGATTCGTAACGTCAACGGCGCTATGCCGTTCCCGGAAGATAGAGGCTGGAAAGATACCGTCTGGGTGGATGGGCAAGTCGAATTGCTGGTCTACTACGGTCAGCCGTCCTGGCCGCACTTCCCGTTCTATTTCAACAGCCAGACGCTGGAAATGGCTGACCGCGGCTCGATTGGGCAAATGCTGGTGAATCCGGCGTCGTAAAGCGTCCGAGTACGGGTCTGAATAGCGCAGACCCGTCAGGGTTTTCAGGAAGGAGCAAACAGCGTGGGAAGCAGCAGACTCAACTGCGGGAAGTAGCAAATCATCGCCATGACCACAAAGAGTGCCAGAAACATCGGTAATAGCGGTTTGACGACTTTATCAATACTGATTTTGCCGATACTGCAACCGACGAACAAAATAGTGCCTACCGGGGGCGTACACAGTCCGATGGTTAAATTGAAAACCATAATAATGCCAAAATGGACAGGGTCGATTCCCAGATGTTGAGCAATGGGAAGGAAAATAGGCGTAAAGATTAGAATAGCCGGGGTAATATCCATAAACGTCCCGACGAATAACAAAATGAGATTGATAATCAGCAAGATGACCCATTTATTTTCGGACACGCTGGTAATCATTTCATTAATCAGTTCAGGAACATCAGCATTGGTCATCGCCCATGACATTCCCATTGAGCAGCCGACCAGTAAGAGAACAATAGAGCTGGTTACTACCGAATCCAGCAGAATATCGCGCAACTTACTCACATTAATTTCTCGATAAATGGCCGCCAGCGCCAGGCTATAGATTACCGCGATCGCAGAGGCCTCTGTTGGCGTAAATACGCCGCCGATAATGCCGCCGATAATAATAAATATCAGCAACAGGCTGGGCAACGAATCGCGGAATACCGACAGAAACTGCCGCAGGTTGATGCGTTCGGCAACCGGGTAATGGTGGCGATGGGCATACAGCGCCGCTACCGTCATTAAAGCCAGCGCGGTTAAGATGCCGGGCAGGTAGCCCGCCAAAAACAGGGCGGCGACAGAGGTGCCGCCGCTAGCCAGCGAATAGACAATTAGCACGTTGCTGGGCGGGATCATCAAGCCAATCGGCGCCGAAGCGACGTTGATCGCCGTAGAGAACGCCGGAGAGTAGCCCTCTTTTTCCTGTAATGGCGACATGATGCCGCCCACCGCGGCCGCAGAAGCGACAGCCGAGCCGGATATCGCGCCAAACAGGGTGTTCGCCAGAATATTGCAGTGCGCCAGCGAACCGGGAAGGCGGCCAACTAACGCCTGAGCCAGATTCACCAGGCGCCGGGCGATTCCCCCGGTATTCATGATATTGCCGGCTAACACAAAAAAGGGGATCGCCAGCAGCGTAAAGCCATCGAGACCGACGGTCATTTTTTGTGAAATAACCGAGATTGCCGCATCCGGGGGAAGGGCTATCAGGATTGAGAATAAGGACGACAGCCCGATAGCGAATGTAATAGGAACGCCGACCGCCAGCATAATGGCAAAACTGCCAAATAAAACAATTATTGGGTAAATATATTCAAAGTCCATATATCCCTCGTTAGCGAAGATGGCGCTGATGATAATTATCAATAACGTTCACAATGGTGTAGTACACCAGGATGACGCCGCTAATCGGCATGACCCAATAGACTTTATCCATAGGCCATTTTAATACCGGGGACATTTGGCTGACGTGCGCCGCTTTTTCAACAATAATATCACCGCCGTACACCATAAAAATCAGCGCGAACACGGTAATAATCACCTGAATGATACTGTCGAGCACGAGGGCGGGCGTTCGGGAGAGTTTTTGCGCTAACAAATCGATAGCTAAATGTTTTTTTAATCCGGCGGTATAGACGCCGCCTAACAGAATCATCCACATAAAAAGAATCTGGGTGAATTCGTCGAGCGTGCTGCTTGGCGCGTTGAATATAAAGCGCGCCGCCACCTGCCAGGATACGCAGGCAACCATGACCGCCAGAATAATACAGCAGCACCCGGCCAGTATTTTGTTCAGTGCATTGGTGAGTATTCGCATATTACATCCTGTAAAGGGCAGGAGAACCCTGCCCGGCAGATTTACATATTCTCGATGTATTCCAGATCCTTCGCTGACTGAGCGTCTTTTGCGCGGAACTCATCAAACAAGGGCTTAACACGCTGTTTGAACGCGGATTTATCAATATCAACAACAGTCGCGTTCATGGCCTTCATGCTCTCATAAGCCTCTTTTTCCGCGGCGGGCCAGATGACGTCTTTCATTTGCTGCATGGATTCATCTGCGGCTTTATATAACGCTTTCCGCTCTTTATCGCTCAATTTGTTAAGTACTTTGGTACTGATGACCAGGACATCCGGCACCATCGTGTGCTCGTCGCGGGAATAGAATTTCGCCACCTCCGCATGACGCATATCGGCATAAACCACGGGGTTGTTTTCGCCGCCATCGACCACGCCTTGCTGGAGCGCGGTATAGAGTTCGCCTTGCGCCATCGGCGTCGGCACGCCGCCGAGCGCTTTCACCATCGCGATAGCGCTGGGGCTTTGCTGCACTCTGATTTTCATACCGGCTAAATCGTCGGGTTGAGTGATGGGCTTACCAGCGTAAAAACTGCGGGCGCCGCCGTCGTACCAGGTTAAGCCGACGAAGCCTTTGCTTTCGGAGGACGCGAGAATGCGTTTCCCTAAGTCGCTTTTCAGTACGTTGTAGTAGTGATCGCGGTCGCGGAATAAAAACGGCAGGCTAAACACGCTATATTCCGGCGCAAAAGACTCCAGCGATGCCGCATTGACTTTCACCATTTGCAGAGCGCCGGAGTTCATCAATTCCAGCGATTCACGTTCGTTGCCCAGCGTGGCGTTGGGGTAAATACGAATATTTAATTCGCCGTCCGAATAGGCTTTCGCTTTGTCGGCCAGATAGCTCATCGCTTTGTGAACGGCGTGGCTTTTATCCTGATTGTGGCTCAGTTTCAGCGTCGTTTTGGCGAGCGTTGGAAATGCCAGCAGCAAACAGCCGGCCAGTAATACCGCTGATGTTGTGAATGAACGTGTGTTTTTCATATCTGCTTCCTTATAGGTTGGGATTCCTGTGGTTATCGTTGATTAATTAATAACCTGCTGATACGTAAGGTATTGCGTAGGGGAAAGGCGTGGTGATGGTGTTCTTTATCCCCTGAATTCTGTCAGCCAATTTAATTTAATCAATAGACCAAAGAAAGAGATCTGGTTCACAGAAGAAAGTCATGATAAAAACAGTATCGTGAGCAATTCAGCGAAGTTTTTTTATATATTGCTGATAATATGATGTTTTTTTACTTTTTGTTGTTATGATGATACCACGTTTTTAGACGTGGGTATAATTAATTGCATACCAATTTGAAGATATTCATAAGACCAATTTCAAACACCTCAGGCCAGGCCGTTGAAAGTTGTTTCTATTTCGCGCCAGCCCTGCATATAAGGCGATAATCTCCTTCATTTTCGCTATAGATACGGCTTATAATCCCCGACCTTTGATTATTTTTTTGCCAATCGTTTTGGAAGCAATATGAGCGCTATCTCCCTGATCCAACCGGATCGCGACCTTTTCTCCTGGCCGCAGTACTGGGCCGCCTGCTTTGGGCCGGCGCCGTTTTTGCCGATGTCACGTGACGAGATGGATCAACTTGGCTGGGATAGCTGCGACATTATTCTGGTAACCGGCGACGCTTACGTCGACCATCCGAGCTTCGGCATGGCGATTTGCGGTCGTATGCTGGAAGCGCAGGGCTTCCGTGTGGGGATCATCGCCCAGCCTGACTGGAACAGCAAAGACGACTTTATGCGTCTGGGCAAACCGAACCTGTTCTTCGGCGTCACCGCCGGCAACATGGACTCGATGATCAACCGTTACACCGCTGACCGTAAGCTGCGCCACGATGACGCCTACACCCCAGATAACGTCGCGGGCAAACGCCCGGACCGCGCCACGCTGGTCTATACCCAGCGTTGCAAAGAAGCGTGGAAAGATGTCCCGGTGATCCTTGGCGGCATTGAGGCCAGTCTGCGCCGTACCGCGCATTACGACTACTGGTCTGATACTGTGCGTCGTTCAGTGTTAGTTGATTCCAAAGCCGACATGCTGATGTTTGGCAACGGCGAGCGTCCGCTGGTGGAAGTGGCGCATCGTCTGGCAATGGGCGAAACCATCGATCAGATTCGTGATGTGCGTAACACTGCGATTATGGTTAAAGAAGCGCTGCCAGGCTGGAGCGGCGTCGACTCCACTCGTCTGGACACGCCGGGTAAAATCGATCCAATTCCCCATCCCTATGGCGAGGATCTGCCGTGCGCGGATAACAAGCCGGTCGCGCCGAAAAAGCAGGAAGCTAAAGCGATTACCGTGCAGCCGCCGCGTCCGAAGCCGTGGGAAAAAACCTATATCCTGCTGCCATCCTTTGAAAAGGTGAAAGGCGACAAGGTGCTGTACGCCCATGCGTCGCGTATTCTGCATCACGAAACTAACCCTGGCTGCGCGCGGGCGCTGATGCAAAAACACGGCGACCGCTATGTCTGGATCAATCCGCCCGCCATACCGCTCTCCACTGAAGAGATGGATAGCGTGTTTGCGCTGCCGTATCAGCGTGTGCCGCACCCGGCTTACGGCAATGCCCGTATTCCGGCCTATGAGATGATCCGCTTTTCGATCAATATCATGCGTGGCTGCTTTGGCGGCTGCTCTTTCTGCTCGATCACTGAACATGAAGGGCGCATCATTCAGAGCCGCTCGGAAGACTCTATTATCAACGAGATCGAAGCGATCCGCGACACGGTGCCGGGGTTTACCGGCGTGATCTCCGATCTGGGCGGTCCTACCGCGAACATGTATATGCTGCGCTGTAAGTCGCCGCGTGCGGAGCAGACCTGTCGTCGCCTGTCATGCGTCTATCCGGATATCTGTCCGCATATGGATACTGACCATACGCCGACGATCAATCTTTATCGCCGCGCCCGTGAACTGAAAGGCATTAAGAAAATCTTAATTGCCTCCGGCGTGCGCTACGACATCGCCGTAGAAGATCCTCGCTATATTAAAGAGCTGGCAAGCCATCATGTGGGCGGCTATCTGAAGATTGCGCCGGAGCATACTGAAGAAGGTCCGCTGTCGAAAATGATGAAGCCGGGTATGGGCAGCTACGATCGCTTTAAAGAGTTATTTGACCTTTACTCTAAACAGGCCGGAAAAGAGCAGTATCTGATCCCGTATTTTATCTCCGCGCATCCGGGCACGCGGGACGAGGATATGGTGAATCTGGCGCTGTGGCTCAAGCGCCACCGCTTCCGTTTGGATCAGGTGCAGAACTTCTACCCGTCGCCGTTGGCGAATTCGACCACCATGTATTACACCGGCAAAAACCCGCTGGGTAAAATTGGTTATAAGAGTGAAGATGTGGTGGTGCCGAAGGGAGACAGGCAACGTCGCCTGCATAAGGCGCTGCTGCGTTATCACGATCCGGCGAACTGGCCGCTGATTCGCCAGGCGCTGGAAGCGATGGGGAAAAAGCATTTGATTGGCGGTCGCCGTGAGTGTCTGGTGCCTGCGCCGACCATTGAAGAGATGCGCGAAGCGCGTCGCCAGAACCGCAACACGCGCCCGGCGTTGACCAAGCATACGCCGGTGGAACATCAGCGGCAGGGGCTTGCTGCGAATAAGAGGCGCGGGAAAGGCGCAGGGCGTTAATTACCTTTGAATCTGTTGCTTCTGGAAGCTAATGTTTCTGGAAGTAACAGACATCTAAATATATTGTGTCGGTCTTTAGTAATTGCTAAATTATGGGGAACTTTATATTTTATTTCAATGTTATTGATTGTATAAATTAATTATATATTACCTTAATGATTAAGGCATGATGCTTGTATACAGCCCCAGAGGAGGGGATATCATGGGTATGATTATTATTCCCTGTTTTATTGTAATTGCTATAATAGCTGTTGTTATATTCATAATGGCTATTAAAGCATGTAGTATGGAAAAACGTGAAGACAGGCAAATGACTCTTGCAGGGATAATTTTAATGGGTGTTATTGCCGCTATTCCTGGATGGTTTTGTACGAAATATTTAGCCACGCGCCGTAATATTTAACCTACCAGGGTTGATATATTAAAATAGATAAGAAGTATATAATCTAAGGTATAATGCCTGACGGCGCTGCGCTTATCAGGCTTATGAATAGCACAGTTTTGTAGGCCGGATAAGGTGCTTACACCGCCATCCGGCAGAAGTGCTCCGTATTTATGCCGCACGAATTCTGGCCGCCAGCGCGGCCAGTTTTTCATCATCCGCCCGTTCATGATCGTGTGACGACAGATATCCTTCATACTGTTCGAAAAATTTATTCTGCCGCGATTCAATCGGTTTCCAGTGGGTTAAATCGCCAGTACCGTGCATGGGGCTTAATTTACTGTGCACATGGTCTACGCCGAAACCTTCGAAGAACATTCCCGTACGACTGACATCCGGGAAAGCCTTATCCAGTTTCTTCGCCACTTTTTGGGTCGCCAGCATCAGGTCCGCTAACGCCTGCGGCGGTAGATCGAACGCGTAGCTGGGGTAATGTTTTTTCGGGATCACTACGGTAAACCCATCGGTATTCGGAAAAATCGACAAAAAAGCCAGGTGATGCTCATCTTCCCAAACTTTATGACAAGGTGCTTTACCTTCAACTATTTGACAGAAAATGCAGGTCATTCCATTTCTCCGTTAACCGAGGGCTTATCGATGCGTTAAGCGTTTAATACAACCCTAACACTTTCCACCATGCGAGGCCGACTGTCAAAAAGACCGCCTGATTAAAGAGGCTGATAATAAATCCCGTTCGCCACCAGACGCCCGTCGGTACATATCCGGCGCCAAAAAGAATGGGGCCGCGTGCGTGGGTATACTGCGTAAGAGAGCAGTACAGGCTGCTGGTAAACGCCAGCATAAGCGCCATCGGCGCCGCCGGTATATTCAGATGCAGACCGACACCCAGAAACACCGCATACAGCGCGGCGATTTGCGCGTTGCCGCTGGCGAAAAAATAGTGGGTATAAAAATAGGCTGCGTTAAGCAGCAGCAGAATGATTATCCAACTAGTTCCATGCATCGTACTGCCGATGCTGTCGCCAATCAGGTTGCCAAACCAGCTGGTGAATCCTAGTTTCTTCAACTGGTTAGCCATCATCAGCAGCGCGGCAAACCAAATCAACGTATCCCAGGCGCCTTTTTCGCTTTTAACGTCTTCCCAGGTGAGCACGCCGCTCAGTAATAAAATCGAGAGACCGACAAAAGAGGCCGTCGTGGCATCCACGCCGAGCGAGCTGCCAAAAATCCATAGCACCAGCAACACGCCGACGGTCGCCAGCATGAGCCACTCGCCGCGCGTCATACTGCCCATTTGCGCCAGCTCTTTGCGTGCCAAATCCGGCGCATCCGGCGTATGTTTAATTTCCGGACGCGTCAGCCAGTAGACCAGCAGCGGGACGATAAGAAAAGAGACCAGGCAAGGCAGGAGCGCGGCGATAAACCAGCTTCCCCAGCTCAACGTAACGCCGGCGTTCGCCGCCAGTTTTACCGCCAGCAGGTTACCCGTATAACCGGTCATAAACAGTGCGGCGGTGACGTCGTTAACATTGCCAATACAGGTGATCAGAAAGGTACCGATTTTGCTGCGAGACTCATCTTCCGGATGTGAATCAAAGCTGCGCGCCAGCGAGTCGGCGATCGGGTAAATCACGCCGCCGCAGCGCGCGGTGTTACTGGGCATCGCGGGGGAGAGGATCAGATCGGCAAACGCCAGACCATAAGCCAGACCCAGCGTTCGTTTACCTAACAGACGGATCATTTGTAGGGCGATACGCCGACCCAGCCCGGTTTTGATAAACCCACGGGCAATCATAAAGGCGACGACGATAAGCCAGATCAGCGAACTGTTCAGCTCGCTCAACGCCGTGGTAATCGCGCCGCTGGCCGTTTTGTCGCCGGCAGCATAGGCGAGCGCAAAGACGGTGATACCAATAATACCGACCGCGCCAATAGGCAGCACTTTCGCCACGATAGAGGCGATCGTTGCGACAAAAATAATCGCGGAATGCCAGGCCGGCGCGCTTAACCCGGAAGGGGGCGT
Source organism: Salmonella sp. SJTUF15570 (assembly GCF_043357055.1). Taxonomy (NCBI): domain Bacteria; kingdom Pseudomonadati; phylum Pseudomonadota; class Gammaproteobacteria; order Enterobacterales; family Enterobacteriaceae; genus Salmonella; species Salmonella sp. SJTUF15570. Next base: position 31,506 of record NZ_JBEUKJ010000013.1, read on the forward strand.
TAGCTGCCACAGTCCGGCGGCGATAACCAGAATAAGAATTAATGGGAGCCATTTGACGCCCTGAGATTTTTTTTCCGCCACAATCACACATCCATAAATATTTTATATGTATTAAGTAAATTCATAATAAATATGAATAAATATTCACAAAATCAGAATAATTCTGCGCTTGTGTGTGGGGGAAATATACTGTTAAATGCGCGTAATTGTTTCTTAATGTTTCGGAATGCAAAAAAGCCCGACGACATCGTCGGGCATGGCGTGCGATAAATCCGGCTTAACCGCCGAACTGATCCGGATCGGGGCCGAGGCGTTTTCCTTGATCCAGTTTTGCGATCTCGCCTAATTCATCTTTATCGAGACGGAAATCCCAGACAGCAAAGTTTTCCGCGATACGGGAAGGGGTGACGGATTTCGGAATGACGACCAGCCCGCAGTCCAGATGCCAGCGAATAACAATCTGGGCGGGCGTTTTGCCGTATTTATCCGCCAGTTCGCGAATCACTTTCTGATCGAATACGCCTTCGCCGCCCTGCGCCAGCGGGCTCCAGGACTCGGTCTGGATTTTATGCGTCGCATTCCACGCATGTAGCTGGCGCTGTTGCATCAAGGGGTGAAGCTCGATCTGGTTGATCACAGGGGTAACGCCGGTTTCATCGATCAGACGCTGGAGGTGATGGATCTGAAAGTTACAGACCCCGATACTCTTTACCAGCCCCTCTTTTTGCAGCGCGATCATGCCCTTCCAGGCGTCGACATAGTGATCGATAGCCGGTACGGGCCAGTGCATCAGATAGAGATCGAGATAATCAAGCTGCAGTTTTTTCAGACTCTCCTGCAGGGCTTCGCGGGGACGTTTTTGATCGTCATTCCACAACTTGGTGGTGATAAACAGCTCTTCCCGCGCTACGCTCGCTGCTTTTAGCGCTTTGCCGACGCCTTCTTCATTCTGATATGCTGTGGCGGTATCAATCGATCGATAGCCCACCTCCAGCGCTTTATGAATCGCCGCGATCACCTCTTCATTGCTTGCTTTCCAGACTCCCAGCCCAAGTTGTGGCATTACGTTGCCATCCTGTAGCCTGATAATGGTTGGATTAGCCATGATGTGTTCCTCTTTTAATTGGCTCGCCGGAGTCGGGTCCGGCGAGACTAAGTGACTTAAGTCTGGACGAAATGGCCAAAAACGAAAGTCAGAGGCGAAAAAACCTTAGCGCGCCGCTTCATAAATCCGACGGCTGACATCCAGCGTAATATCCTGATTTTCACCTAAATTTGTGCATCCATGCGCCTCAAGTTTAGCCAGTAGCGCCGGAATAGTGCTGCCATCCAGACCGTAATCGGACAGACGGGTAGGCACGCCCATCTGTTCAAAGAAACGGCGGGTGGCGGCAATGGCGGCATCAATACGCTCGTCGTCGGAACCGTCGGTGATATTCCATACACGTTCAGCATATTGCAGGAGTTTTGCACGTTTAACGTCTCGTTTTTCGTTCCATAGCGCAGGCAGAATGATAGCCAGCGTCTGGGCATGATCGAGACCGTGCATCGCGGTAAGCTCATGGCCCAGCATATGCGTCGCCCAGTCCTGCGGAACACCAGCGCCAATCAGGCCATTTAACGCCTGAGTAGCGGCCCACATCACGTTAGCGCGGACGTCATAGTTTTCAGGCTCTTGCAGCGCTTTGGGACCTTCTTCGATCAGTGTGAGTAAAATGCCTTCGGCGAAACGATCCTGAATTTTGCCGTTAACCGGGTAAGTGACGTACTGCTCAACGGTATGGACGAAAGCATCCACGACGCCGTTCGCAACCTGGCGTGGCGGCAATGTATAGGTGTAGACCGGATCCAGTACGGCAAACACCGGTTGCACGAACGAGGAGTGGAAGGCCTGTTTGTCGCCAGTGGTTTTACGGGAAATGACTGCGCCGGCGTTCGATTCTGAGCCGGTTGCCGGTAGGGTCAGCACAGACCCCATCGGGATTGCGCTACGAATCTCAGTACCGCCGGTTTCCAGAATGTGCCACGGATCGACGCCGTCCGTATACTGCGCCGCTGCGGCGATAAATTTGGTGCCGTCCAGTACGGAACCGCCGCCAACGGCCAGCAGGAAGGTAATATTTTCGTCGCGCACAAGCTGCACGGCCTTCATCAGCGTTTCATAGGACGGGTTCGGTTCAATACCGCCAAACTCCCGAACATCCAGTCCTTTTAACGCTTCCTGAACTTGCGCCAGTACGCCGGTCTTTTTCACGCTACCGCCGCCATAGGTAATCAGCACGCGGGCGTCCTGCGGGATCTGATCGCGAAGATCGACGATAGCGCCTTTACCAAACAGAATGCGGGTAGGGGTATGTAATTTGAAATTGTTCATTGCTCATTCCCTTATGTGGGTAAAAAGAGGGCAGGCGGCTGTCTGCCTGATGGTCATCATTGTGGTCTTGTGAGGGATGTCTCTCAATGCACATTTCTGCCAATGTTTTGCCTATTTCTCCAGAATGCTGGAGAAAATCGCTAAAAATGCGCACAATCCAGCGGAGTGGATTTGATGAAAAAATGGCGCGTTATGAATCGTGAAGCAATTTGCTTACAGTTGGCGGATAAAATTAATCATTTAAAAAATAATGATAAAATAATCAGCGAGCGGCTGGCGGGCATTCGTCTGTTGTATGGTGTTGAACCGGGGCCGCGCACGCCGGTCATGTATCAGCCTGGCATCATATTTCTCTTTTCCGGCCATAAAATTGGCTATATTAACAAGCGCAAGTTTCGTTATGACGCTAATGAATATCTCTTACTGACCGTGCCGCTCCCTTTTGAATGCGAGACCTGGGCAACGCCGGAGGTACCGCTGGCCGGTATTCGGCTCGACATTGATGTGCTGCAACTGCAAGAGTTGCTCATGGACATTGGCGAAGATGAGCGTTTCCAGTTGCCGATGGCGGCCAGTGGGATTAACTCCGCCACGCTGTCGGACGAGATTTTATGCGCGGTGGAAAGATTACTGGATGTGATGGAGCGCCCGCTGGATGCGCGGATTCTGGGAAAACAAATTATTCGCGAAATTCTTTATCATGTGCTGATGGGGCCGCGCGGCGGGGCGCTGCTTGCACTGGTTAGTCGCCAGACGCACTTTAGCCTGATCAGTCGCGTACTTAAACAGATCGAAATGAAATACACCGAGAACCTGAATGTTGAGCAACTGGCGGCAGAAGCGAACATGAGCGTGTCGGCGTTTCACCATAATTTTAAGGCGGTCACCAGCACCTCGCCGTTGCAGTATTTAAAAAGCTACCGACTGCATAAAGCGCGAATGATGATGATTCACGACGGTATGAAGGCCAGCGCCGCGGCGATGCGGGTCGGCTATGAGAGCGCATCGCAGTTTAGCCGGGAGTTTAAACGTTATTTTGGCGTTACGCCGGGCGAAGATGCGGCAAGAATGCGGACAATGCAAGGGAGCTAAGTGGGGCATCCCGCCACGGGTCAACGAAGCGTAACCGGGCCATCCTGGCCGATTATGGATACGTCAGGCGTTACAGTATTTCTTTTTAATCACCACGACCAGCGTACCTAACAGTCCGGCGACCAGTAGCGCGACGGGAAGGATCATTAAAAATGTCATTACCTGGTCTTCATGGCGCTTAACAAACGGGATCATACTGAGCGCGTAGCCGAAGCTGGTCACGACAGTCACCCACAGCAGGCCGCTTAACCAGTTAAAAAACTGAAACCGGCGGTTGGACAGGCCGGAAATACCCGCCATTGTTGGCAGCAGAGTGCGGACAAACGCCAGAAAGCGCCCGGCAAGCAACGCTAACAAACCGTGGCGGTCAAACATGCAGGTGGCGCGCTGATGATATTTTGCCGGAAGCTGCGCCAGCCAGCCTTTGACGGTACGCGTATTACCGAGCCAGCGTCCCTGGATATAACTTAGCCAGCAGCCGAGACTGGCCGCGGTGGTGAGAATGCCAATCGTCGGCAAAAAATGCATCACATCCTGGGCGATCAACGCGCCTGCCAGTAGCAGCAGACTATCGCCAGGTAAGAATGATGCTGGCAGCAGACCGTTTTCTAAAAATAGCGTGGCGAACATGACAAAGTAGACGACGCTAACAACGTGTGGATTCGCCAGCGCGGCAAAATCATGTTGCCAGAGCGCAGCGATAATATCTTGAATGACAGCCATGAACTTTCCTGTGGAACAGCATTTATGCTTTTATTCGCCTATTGTACTCCTGAATCGTCCGGGATGCCTTGATCCCGGACGCAACAAACGCAGACTTTTCCACGGAAATTGTCTGCATATATGTCCATCCCCGGCAACTTTACACAATTCTGGCGAAGCCGGCGGCTAAATCAGCGATCAAATCATCAACACTCTCTAAACCAATATGCACCCGAACCAGCGTACCGGTAAAATCTACGCCGCCTGCGGGACGAATCGCGGCGATCTGTTCCGGCTGATTAGCAATAATCAGCGATTCGTAGCCTCCCCAGGAGTAGGCCATACTGAACAGCGAAAAGTTATCCAGATAGGCTGATAATTCTGCCTCGGTCAGCTTTTTATTGAGCACAAAGGAGAACAGGCCGCTGCTGCCTGTAAAGTCTCGTTTCCAGAACGCATGACCTTTGCTACCCGGCAGGGCCGGATGATTAACGCGCGCGACCTGAGGATGGTTCGCCAGCCACGCGGCGATTTTGAGGCTGCTTTCTTGATGTTGGCGCAGTCGGACGCCGAGCGTGCGCAGCCCGCGGCTGGTCATATAAGCCGTGTCGGCGTCGAGCATTTGCCCCATCAGATAGGCGTTTTCCCGCAATTGTTCCCAGCAGCGCGCATTTGCAACGGCAGTCCCGACCATCGCATCAGAATGACCAATCAGATATTTAGTGCCCGCCTGGATAGAGATATCAATATCGAACTCCAGAGCTTTGAACAGAACGCCAGCCGCCCAGGTATTATCAATCATGATGACGGCTTCTGGCACGACGCGTCTGACCGCACTGACAATGGTCGGAATATCATGTACTTCCATGGTAATAGAACCGGGGGATTCCAGAAAAACGACTTTCGTGTTCGGCTGAATATGTTGCGTGATATCAGCGCCGATGAGCGGGTCGAACCAGCTTGTCGTCACGCCCAGTTTGCCGAGAATTTTGCTGCAGAAATCCTGGCTGGGTTCATAGGCTGTGTTGGTCATCAGGATGTGGTCGCCCTGCTCAACGAATGCCAGAATGGTGTTGGCGACCGCCGCCGCGCCGCACGGGAAGAGCGCGCATCCGGCGCCGCCTTCCAGTTCACACATGGCTTCCTGGAGCGAAAAGTGGGTCAGCGTTCCCCGGCGTCCGTAAAATAATTCGCCGTTGGCGCGATTGCGGGTAGCGTGTTTTTTGGCCTCGACGGTGTCAAACACCAGTGAAGAAGCGCGTTGAATCACACTATTCACTGAGCCAAGCGTGTATTTTTTGCTGCGTCCTGCGTTTACCAGTTTGGTATCCAACTGTTTATCCGTCATGTTGCGTTTCCTGATTTTAACCGTCTGGATGTCTAAACTAGCATGAATATAACCATCTGCACCCTGGCGACGTGTGATACAGATGAAAATTTTGCCAAAATAAAAACAGGTGGCTTTTTTAATGCGTAAGCGCAAAGAAAAAGCAGTAAAGGTGCGGCAGTATGTAAATAGTAATGAGAACGACTATCAATTCGACGTTGTTTTGATATTATTATGCTCAGATTTTGTGATTTGCGTCCTGGAGATACAGAGTGGGTAATAATTTGATGCAGACGGATCTTTCCGTCTGGGGCATGTATCAGCACGCCGATATTGTCGTGAAGTGCGTGATGATTGGTTTGATTCTGGCGTCAGTCGTCACCTGGGCTATCTTCTTCAGTAAAAGCGTTGAATTTTTCACGCAAAAGCGCCGCTTAAAGCGCGAACAATTGCAATTAGCCGATGCGCGCTCCTTAGATCAGGCTTCCGACATTGCGGCAGGTTTCAGCGCAAAAAGCCTCAGCGCACAACTCATCAATGAAGCGCAGAATGAACTGGAACTCTCTCAGGGCAGCGAAGATAACGAAGGGATTAAAGAACGTACCGGCTTCCGTCTGGAACGTCGCGTCGCGGCAGTTGGCCGCTACATGGGACGAGGCAACGGTTATCTGGCGACGATCGGCGCCATTTCCCCCTTCGTCGGGTTGTTTGGCACCGTATGGGGCATTATGAATAGCTTCATCGGTATTGCGCAAACGCAGACCACCAACCTGGCGGTGGTTGCTCCTGGGATTGCGGAAGCGCTGCTGGCGACGGCGATTGGGCTGGTAGCCGCGATCCCGGCGGTCGTCATTTACAACATCTTCGCACGTCAGATAGGCAGTTATAAAGCAACGCTGGGCGACGTGGCGGCGCAGGTATTGCTGCTGCAAAGCCGCGATCTTGATCTGAATGCGAGCGCCAGTGCGCAGCCGGTACGCGCCGCGCAGAAATTACGGGTAGGGTAATGCGTCATGGCAATGCGTCTTAACGAGAACCTGGATGACAACGGCGAAATGCATGAAATCAACGTGACGCCGTTTATCGATGTCATGTTGGTTCTGCTGATTATCTTTATGGTGGCTGCGCCGCTGGCGACGGTGGACGTCAAGGTGAATCTGCCAGCTTCTACCAGTACGCCACAGCCGCGTCCGGAAAAACCGGTTTATCTGTCGGTGAAAGCGGATAACACCGTGTTTATCGGTAACGATCCGGTGACGGATGATACGATGATTGCCGAGCTAACGGCCCTGACGGAAGGGAAAAAGGATACTACGATTTTCTTCCGCGCGGATAAAACCGTAGAGTATGAAACCCTGATGAAAGTGATGGATATGCTGCATCAGGCGGGCTATCTCAAGATTGGTCTGGTCGGCGAAGAGACCGCGAAAGCGAAATAAGTATTTTGCTGATGCTGTAGGCCGGGTAAGGCGAAGTCGCCACCCGGCTTTTTTATTGCATAAGATGGCGCCTTGCTTAACAGAAGTGCGCCATCGTAATCGACTTCATCGTTAGCCTAAATGTTCCCCGCCGCACACGCCGTGCACTTCTGCGGTAACGTAACTGGATTCCTGGCTTGCCAGATAGACATACACCGGCGCCAGCTCTGCCGGTTGGCCGGCCCGCTTCATTGGCGTCTGCTGACCAAACTGCGGAATTTTATCCTGGGTTTGACCGCCGGAAATTTGCAGCGCTGTCCAGATAGGACCAGGCGCGACAATATTCACACGGATTCCTTTTTCCGCCACCTGTTTCGCCAGGCCACGGCTGTAATTGAGGATTGCCGCCTTGGTTGCCGCATAATCCAGCAGGTGCGGACTGGGCTGATACGCCTGGATAGACGACGTCGTGATAATACTGGCGCCTTTTGGCAGCAGCGGAATCGCTTCCTGGGTTATCCAGAACAGGGCAAAAACGTTAACGGCGAAGGTTTGCTGAAATTGCTCGCTGGTCAGATCTTTTATCTCCGGGATTGCCGTCTGTTTACCGGCCACCAGCGCCAGAATGTCCAGACCGCCCAGCGCTTCACGCGCCTTATGGACCAGCGAACGGGCGAAAGATTCGTCGCTAAGATCGCCTGGCAATAACACCGCTTTACGGCCGCACTCCTCAATCAGCGCTTTAACCTGCTGGGCGTCCTCTTCTTCCGCTGGCAGATAGTTGATCGCGACATCTGCGCCTTCACGCGCGTAAGCGATAGCGGCAGCGCGCCCAATCCCGGAGTCGCCCCCTGTCACCAGCGCCTTACGATCTTTAAGGCGACCACTGCCGACATAACTTTTTTCACCACAGTCAGGAACAGGCGTCATTTTCGCCTGGACGCCGGGCGCCGGCTGTTTTTGCTTAGGATACTCGCCGGTGTAATACTGCGTGGTAGGGTCGTATAGATGAGACATTGAGCTTCTCCCTTCAGGTTGAACACCCTTTAAGCGTAGACACTTTTACTACCGTAAGAGGGAGAATCAGAACGATCCTTATGCTTCGCCCGTATTCACAACAGAGTTAACTAGCCATGAAGGTTATTTTTCTTGCCGTGCGACGGTGGTGACGTTGCGCGTCCGGTAGTCGCCATCGGAAAGCTTACGCATCAGACGTAAGGTTGCCGTCTCGCGAGCCAGCAGATGCTGCCAGTCACTTTCAAGACGAGACATAATTTTGTCTCGTAATTCAGGATGCTGCTCGATAATGGCATTGATGGTCGCGCCATAAATCTCCTCTTTGACCTGTAACGCATACATCTCCCGTCGGTTTTGCCACTTCAGGCGCACTAACGCCGCCGGTATGGATACCACCTCCTGCGTTACCTTTTCCAGGGTGGCATTTTTACTGGCGATTAGCGCTGCAAGATTTTGCTTTAAGATAAATTCATCACTTTTATGGTTGTCTAAAGCCAAATAAACGTTATTGTCTTCAACTTCTTTCATCTTTATCTTCCAGTGAATAAAATAGCGGCATATTGGTTTCGCGAGTGATTAAATTAAGCCAAATGGCATTGCCTTTTTCATTTATCATTGCGGTTTTATCCGCCAGTATTTTACTTAGCGTTTGGGCATCAATATCGCCTTCTGACTGTAGTGCGTTTATCAGGCGGGCAAACGTTTCAATTTTAGCCACACAATACAGACGTTCTTTAATATGACGGTCGCGTTCTTCAAATAATACGTTTCTGTGTTGCCCGGCAGCGTTAGCGCTAATTAAAATATCGGGCTCGAAATCGCTGAGTTTTGTCTTTCCCTTAGGCAAATTTTTACTGTTTTCTGTGGCTTCAGGGGGCGGCGATGACAGGCGAAAATGAGAGGAAACCAGATGCTCAGGAAGCATGACTAAATATCCTTTACGATCAGTGGTATACTATTTTTAATAGTGTAGGTTTCGTTGACAATAACATGGCGTAATTTTAAAATCAAAAAAAATGGAGCCTGCTATGAACAGTATTTTTTATTCTGTTATTATATTGCTATTACTGACCGGCGCGATACTCTTCCTGATGTGGGAGGTTAATAAAAAACGTCCTGGTGGAAAAGTCGTAAATTTAAATCAAACTGAACCCATGACAAAGGAAGAGGGCGAAGATCATTTCTCAGTATTAATGAATTCGATAACGCCGGTATGGTACTGGCGCGTTAACCATGAATATATCGATTTCCTTCATGCAACGATAAAACGAATGACAATGACTGAGTTGAATGAAACGCCTGGATTATTTGACGCACAGCGTCGTTGCAGCGACCTTAACTCTGCCGTTTATAAGTATTACGACAATATAAAGAAGCGTTGTCTGAACGGAGAAAAGGTGCCGTATTCGGATTTGGACGTCCTTAATTTACGCCAGTGTTTTCGTGAGTTCAGTCTTGAAGCCTACCCGGCGTTGGTCGCGCTGGTATGGCCGGAATATCAGCGACCACAGGTTAAACCGGATGAGATTTAACTGACATGTTGATCTGATGTTGCATGGTTGAGATATACTGTTGCTGGTTTTAGTTACCTGACAGGTCCCTATGGAACGCTTTCTTGAAAATGTAATGTATGCGTCTCGCTGGCTGCTCGCGCCGGTGTATTTTGGCCTCTCTTTGGCGCTGATCGCTTTAGCGCTAAAATTTTTCCAGGAAATTCTACACGTTCTGCCGAACGTTTTTGCCCTGGCGGAGGCCGATCTGATTCTGGTGCTGTTATCGCTGGTTGATATGACGCTGGTTGGCGGATTGCTGGTAATGGTCATGTTCTCCGGGTATGAAAACTTTGTCTCTCAGCTGGATATCTCTGCGGGCAAGGAGAAGCTGAACTGGCTGGGGAAAATGGATGCGACGTCGCTAAAAAATAAGGTGGCGGCATCGATAGTCGCTATCTCTTCCATTCACCTGTTACGCGTGTTTATGGATGCGAAAAACGTCCCGGATAACAAATTAATGTGGTATGTCATCATCCATCTGACCTTTGTCCTGTCGGCGTTCGTGATGGGCTATCTGGACAGATTGACGCGGCATAACCATTGAGCCGCCGTCAACGGCGGGGCAGTCGGGCAAAGGACGCTGAGCCCGGCTGTAAAACAGCGCTTCTTTAACGGCGGATAACCGCCTCCCTGCAGCCTTACGCAATATTTTTACTACATCTATTCATTTACTCAGTAATAAGACTAAAAGATTTTCTCTGCGTTCACAGATATATAACATCTGCGGGTACGTAAACGGCGATAACTGTAAAAAAATGGAGAATGCATTATATATTCTCCGCGCCTTGCCGATAACGAGAGTGCGTCATCGTCTGATGACTAATCTCTTATATTCAGCAAGGAAATTCATATGCGTTTGCTGCAAAACTTTACTATTCGTATGGTCATGCTGACGATACTGGGACTTTTTTGTCTACTCTGGTCGGGGGTGGGGTTATACAGCGTCCATGCTTTATCCGAAGTTTCGGAAGGAAATGATATTGACCGGCATCTTGTGCGGCAAATGACGGTGCTAAGCCAGGGTAACGATCAATATTTCCGCTTTGTTACCCGCCTTAGCCGCGCGATGGATGTAAAAATCGGCGGCGGCACGCCCGATTTTGCGCCCGCCCGGCAGTCGCTCGAGAATATGCGTCAGAAGCTGGAGGAGATGAAAGCGCTATCGCCAGGGCCGATGAACCCTGATATCTCAAGGGAGGTCTTGTCCAACTGGCAGGCCTTGCTGGAGAAAGGCGTCGTTCCTCAAATGCAACTGGCGCAGCAAGGATCGCTAACCGCCTGGAGCGAACATGCCAGTACGGTCACGCCCGCACTCAGTCGCGCGTTCGGCGCCAGCGCGGAACGGTTTAGTCATGAAGCTGGCGCCATGCTGGATAACACACGTGTGATGGTCGATGGTAAAACCTATACCATCCGCATCCTGCTTATCACGGCGGTGATTCTGGGCATTGCCATCCTGATTTTTACCGATCGCTATCTGGTTACAATGATGGTGAAACCGCTGGAGCGCATCCGCCAGCAATTTCAGCGCATCGCGCAGGGCGATCTTAGCCAGCCGATTGAAGCGTTGGGGCGTAACTGCGTAGGCCGGTTGGTGCCGCTACTGCGCGCGATGCAGGACAGTTTACGCGAAGCCGTGAGTACGATCCGCGCCGGAAGCGACAATATCTGGCGCGGCGCGACGGAAATTTCTACCGGTAATAACGATCTCTCTTCCCGAACGGAAGAACAGGCCGCTGCGCTGGAAGAGACGGCCGCCAGCATGGAACAGCTTACCGCAACGGTGAAAATGAACGCCGAACACGCTCGCCAGGCGAGTCAGCTTGCGGATGCCGCCTCGCTAACGGCAGGAAAAGGCGGTGAACTGGTTTCCGATGTGGTAGAAACAATGAACGGTATTTCCGCCAGTTCGCAGCAGATCGCCGAAATTACTACCGTGATTAATAGTATTGCTTTCCAGACCAATATTCTGGCCTTGAACGCAGCGGTAGAAGCGGCCAGAGCGGGCGAGCAGGGACGCGGCTTCGCGGTGGTCGCCGGTGAGGTACGTAACCTGGCCAGCCGCAGCGCGGGGGCGGCGAAAGAAATTGAAGCTTTAATTGGCGAATCGGTACGTCGCGTAGCGCAGGGCGCGCAGTTGGTCCAGGAGACCGGCGCGACGATGGACGCCATCCTGCGCGGCGTCACGGAAGTGACGACGATTATGAAACAGATCGCGTCCGCCTCCGAAGAACAGAGTAAAGGTATTTCTCAGGTTGGCGTGGCGATCACGCAAATGGATAGCGTTACGCAACAAAACGCCGCGCTGGTTGAGCAGGTTTCCGCGGCGGCGGCGGCGCTGGAACGGCAGACGGAGGATTTGCAACGCTCCGTACAGCAGTTCCGGCTTTCCGCTAGTGAGCCGCAACAACGCGTAACGGCGAAAGCGGCGCCTGGCGTTCAGAGAATGGCGTCGACTCCCGCACAGTCTACTGATGAATGGGTTTCCTTCTGATGTGAAGCAAAAAAGCGCGTAATGCGCTGGCCTTCATTTAACTAGTCGCTATATAATTTATTATATAGCGACTAAGGAGGTCAGATGAATAATCATTTTGGGAAAGGGTTAATGGCTGGGTTGCACGCGCCATATGCATATAGCGCGCATCATGCGGTGAATTTCTGTTCTGAGTATAAACGTGGCTTTGTATTGGGTTTTACACACCGTATGTTCGAAAAGACCGGCGATCGTCAACTTAGCGCGTGGGAGGCCGGAATTCTGACGCGTCGCTATGGTCTGGATAAAGAAATGGTGATGGATTTCTTTAAAGAGAATCATTCCGGGATGGCGGTTCGCTTCTTTATGGCCGGTTATCGACTCGAAGGTTGATCCAACAGGGGTATTATCTTGCTTTAATTAATTACACTATCGCCTCTTCCCTTCGTTTTACTGTTCCGTCGAAGTATTATGGCGCACATAACCATAAAAAAAGTGTGGTAAATGGCGTACCGATCGCAATAACTTCTTCGCGAACAGTGCAAAATAAAAGCCAGGTCTTCGTAACGGAATAACTATAAAATGACTGGAGATAATACTCTCATCACTTCTCACGGCATTAACCGTCGTGATTTCATGAAGCTTTGTGCAGCACTGGCCGCTACTATGGGGCTCAGTAGCAAAGCCGCCGCAGAAATGGCTGAATCGGTATCCAATCCACAGCGTCCGCCCGTTATCTGGATTGGCGCTCAGGAGTGTACCGGTTGTACCGAATCACTGCTTCGTGCTACACACCCAACCGTTGAAAACCTCGTTCTGGAGACCATCTCTCTGGAATACCACGAGGTGCTTTCCGCCGCATTCGGTCACCAGGTCGAAGAAAACAAACATAACGCTCTGGAGAAGTATAAAGGGCAATATGTTCTGGTGGTGGATGGTTCTATCCCACTAAAAGATAACGGTATCTACTGCATGGTTGCCGGCGAGCCGATCGTGGATCACATCCGCAAAGCCGCCGACGGCGCAGCCGCGATTATCGCTATCGGTTCCTGCTCGGCATGGGGTGGCGTTGCTGCGGCTGGCGTAAACCCAACCGGCGCTGTCAGTCTGCAGGAAGTCTTACCGGGCAAAACGGTTATCAATATTCCAGGTTGTCCGCCAAACCCGCATAACTTCCTGGCGACCGTCGCGCATATCATCACTTACGGCACGCCGCCGAAGCTGGATGCGAAAAATCGTCCAACCTTTGCCTATGGCCGTCTGATTCATGAGCATTGCGAACGTCGTCCACACTTCGACGCAGGCCGTTTTGCCAAAGAATTTGGCGACGAAGGCCACCGTCAGGGCTGGTGTCTCTACCATCTTGGCTGTAAAGGGCCGGAAACCTGGGGCAACTGTTCTACGTTACAGTTCTGTGACGTTGGCGGCGTCTGGCCAGTGGCGATCGGTCATCCTTGCTATGGCTGTAACGAAGAAGGTATCGGCTTCCATAAGGGCATTCACCAGCTTGCTCATGTCGAAAACCAAACTCCGCGTTCAGAGAAACCTGACGTCAATATGAAAGAAGGCGGCAATATCTCTGCGGGCGCTGTCGGTCTGCTTGGCGGCGTAGTCGGTCTGGTTGCCGGCGTCAGCGTGATGGCGGTACGTGAACTGGGGCGTCAGCAGAAGAAAGATAACGCTGACTCACGGGGAGAATAACCGTGAACAGACGTGACTTTATTAAAGCAGCCTCCGGTGGAGCATTGCTGTTGGGCGCCGCGCCGTCTGTCAGCCATGCGGCTGCAGAAAACCGTCCGCCGATTCCAGGTTCGCTGGGCATGCTGTATGACTCCACTCTGTGCGTGGGCTGTCAGGCCTGCGTCACAAAGTGTCAGGATATCAACTTCCCGGCGCGTAACCCGGAAGGGGAGCAGACCTGGTCGAACAACGACAAGCTGTCGCCGTATACCAATAACATTATTCAGGTATGGCGTAGCGGTACGGGCGTGAACAAAGATCAGGAAGAGAACGGCTATGCCTACATCAAGAAACAGTGTATGCACTGCGTCGATCCTAACTGCGTTTCCGTTTGCCCGGTGTCGGCGCTGAAAAAAGATCCGAAAACCGGCATCGTCCACTATGACAAAGATGTCTGCACCGGCTGCCGTTACTGTATGGTCGCCTGTCCGTACAACGTACCTAAGTACGACTACAACAACCCGTTTGGCGCGCTTCACAAATGTGAGCTGTGTAACCAGAAAGGCGTTGAGCGTCTGGATAAAGGCGGTTTGCCTGGGTGTGTGGAAGTTTGTCCGGCAGGGGCCGTCATTTTCGGTACTCGTGAAGAGCTGATGGCGGAAGCGAAAAAACGTCTGGCCCTCAAACCAGGCAGTGAATATCACTATCCGCGCCAGACGTTGAAAACGGACGACACCTATCTGCATACGGTGCCTAAATACTACCCACACCTCTACGGTGAAAAAGAGGGCGGTGGTACTCAGGTGCTGGTGCTGACAGGCGTTCCTTATGAAGATCTGGATCTGCCGAAGCTGGATGACCTTTCAACCGGAGCGCGCTCCGAGCATGTTCAACACACGCTTTATAAAGGCATGATACTACCCCTGGCTGCGCTGGCGGGCTTAACCGTGCTGGTTCGTCGTAATAGCAAAAACGACCATCACGATGGAGGAGACGATCATGAGTCATGATCCAAAACCGCTGGGCGGAAAAATCATCAGTAAACCGGTCATTATTTTTGGACCGTTAATCGTCCTGTGTATGCTCCTTATCGTGAAGCGTCTGGTCTTCGGGTTGGGCTCCGTTTCCGACCTGAACGGCGGTTTCCCGTGGGGCGTCTGGATTGCCTTTGACCTGTTGATCGGCACCGGCTTTGCCTGCGGCGGTTGGGCGTTGGCATGGGCGGTGTATGTCTTTAACCGTGGGCAATACCATCCGTTGGTGCGCCCGGCGTTGCTGGCAAGCTTGTTTGGTTACTCGCTGGGCGGCCTGTCGATCACTATCGACGTCGGTCGTTACTGGAACCTGCCGTACTTCTACATTCCAGGTCACTTCAACGTGAACTCGGTACTGTTTGAGACGGCGGTCTGTATGACCATCTACATCGGCGTGATGGCGCTGGAGTTTGCGCCTGCCCTGTTTGAACGTCTGGGCTGGAAAGTGTCGCTCAAGCGTCTGAATAAGGTGATGTTCTTTATTATCGCGCTGGGCGCGCTGCTGCCGACGATGCACCAGTCCTCAATGGGGTCATTGATGATCTCGGCGGGCTATAAAGTGCATCCGCTATGGCAAAGCTATGAAATGCTGCCGCTGTTCTCGGTTCTGACCGCGTTTATCATGGGCTTCTCTATTGTCATATTTGAGGGTTCGCTGGTTCAGGCTGGCCTGAAAGGAAGCGGTCCGGATGAGAAAAATTTGTTTGTTAAGCTGACGAATACCATCAGCGTGCTGCTGGCGATTTTCGTCGTCCTGCGCTTTGGCGAACTGATTTATCGCGACAAGCTGTCCTATGCGTTTGCCGGCGATTTTTACTCCGCTATGTTCTGGATTGAAGTCGTCCTGATGGTCTTCCCGTTAGTGGTGCTGCGTGTGGCGAAACTGCGTAATGACTCTCGTATGCTGTACCTGTCGGCGCTGAGCGCGCTGTTGGGCTGCGCGACGTGGCGTCTGACCTATTCGCTGGTGGCATTCAACCCGGGTGGCGGCTACCACTACTTCCCAACCTGGGAAGAGCTGTTGATTTCTATTGGTTTTGTGGCTATTGAGATTTGTGCATACATCGTACTCATTCGTCTACTGCCGATACTTCCTCCTTTAAAACAAAACGATCATAATCGTCATGAGGCGAGCAAAGCATGAGCCAGAGAATTACTATTGATCCGGTAACCCGTATTGAGGGTCATTTACGCATTGACTGCGAAATTGAGAACGGCGTCGTATCCAAAGCATGGGCGTCCGGCACCATGTGGCGCGGTATGGAAGAGATTGTGAAGAACCGCGATCCGCGCGATGCGTGGATGATTGTGCAGCGTATTTGCGGCGTTTGTACGACAACTCACGCGATCTCCTCCGTTCGTGCGGCAGAAAGCGCGCTGAATATTGATGTTCCCGTCAACGCGCAGTATATCCGTAATATTATTCTGGCGGCGCATACCACCCATGACCACATTGTCCATTTCTACCAGCTCTCTGCGCTGGACTGGGTGGACATTACCTCTGCGCTGAAAGCCGATCCGGAAAAAGCCTCCGCGATGCTGGATGGTGTGTCGAGCTGGCACCTGAACAGCGCGCAAGAGTTCACGAAAGTTCAGAACAAGATCAAGGATCTTGTCGCCAGCGGTCAGTTAGGTATTTTCGCCAACGGCTACTGGGGGCACCCGGCAATGCAGTTACCGCCGGAGGTCAACCTGATTGCGGTCGCCCACTATCTGCAGGCGCTGGAATGTCAGCGTGACGCTAACCGCGTGGTGGCGTTGCTGGGCGGTAAATCGCCGCATATCCAGAACCTGGCGGTCGGTGGGGTGGCGAACCCGATCAATCTCGACAGCATCGGTACGTTGAACCTTGAACGCCTGATGTACATCAAATCGTTTATCGATAAGCTGAGCGATTTTGTCGAGCAGGTGTATAAAGTGGATACCGCAGTCATCGCGGCCTACTATCCGGAATGGCTGGAGCGCGGCAAAGGCGCGGTGAACTACCTGAGCGCGCCGGAATTCCCGACCGACGGTAAAAACGGCAGTTTCCTGTTCCCGGGCGGTTACATTACCAATGCCGATCTGTCGACATACCGTCCGATCACCTCTCACTCCGACGAATTCCTGATTAAAGGTATTCAGGAGAGCGCGAAGCACGCCTGGTATAAAGATGAAGCGCCGCAGGCGCCGTGGGAAGGCACCACGATCCCGGCTTACGACGGTTGGTCGGATGACGGTAAATACTCATGGGTCAAGTCGCCGACATTCTACGGCAAAACCGTCGAAGTCGGGCCGCTGGCGAACATGCTGTGTAAACTGGCTGCAGGTCGTGAATCCACGCAGACCAAGCTCAATGAAATCATTGCGCTTTATCAGAAGCTGACCGGCAAAACGCTGGAAATGGCGCAACTTCACTCTACGCTGGGTCGTATCATCGGGCGTACCGTTCACTGTTGTGAACTGCAAAACATATTGCAGGATCAATACAACGCGCTGATTGTAAATATCGGCAAAGGCGATTACACCACGTTTGTGAAGCCGAACATTCCGGCGACGGGCGAGTTCAAAGGCGTGGGCTTCCTGGAGGCGCCGCGCGGTATGCTGTCTCACTGGATGGTGATTAAAGACGGTATTATCAGTAACTATCAGGCGGTGGTGCCATCGACCTGGAACTCAGGTCCGCGTAACTTCAACGATGACGTGGGGCCGTACGAACAGTCGCTGGTCGGTACGCCGATCGCCGATCCGGCGAAGCCGCTGGAAGTGGTACGTACCATCCACTCCTTCGACCCTTGCATGGCGTGCGCGGTACACGTGGTGGACGCCGATGGCAATGAAGTGGTCTCGGTGAAGGTTTTGTAATGCGGATATTAGTCTTAGGGGTCGGCAATATTTTGCTGACCGATGAAGCCATCGGGGTGCGTATTGTTGAAGCGTTAGAGCAACGATACACCCTGCCGGATTTCGTTGAGATTCTGGATGGTGGTACGGCGGGAATGGAACTTCTTGGCGATATGGCGAATCGGGATCATTTGATCATTGCCGACGCCATCGTGTCGAAAAAGAACGCGCCGGGAACCATTATGGTACTGCGCGACGATGAAGTTCCGGCGTTGTTCACCAACAAAATCTCCCCCCATCAGCTTGGACTGGCCGACGTATTGTCGGCCCTCCGCTTTACCGGCGAGTTTCCGAAGAAACTGACCCTGGTCGGCGTTATTCCACAGTCGCTGGAACCGCACATCGGCTTAACGCCAACCGTAGAAGCGATGATTGAACCTGCGCTTGAGCAGGTTCTTGCTGCGCTGCGTGAGTCCGGCGTCGAAGCAATTCCTAAGGAGACGGCGCATGTCTGAAACGTTTTCCGGATTCGACACGGCGCCCGTCGCCCGGGTTCAGGCGGCATTTGAAGAGATAGCCCATCGTTCGATGCACGATCTTTCGTTTCTGCATCCGACTATGCCTGTGCATGTCTCTGATTTTACGTTGTTTGAAGGACAATGGACGGGCACGGTAATTACGCCGTGGATGTTAAGCGCATTAATCTTCCCTGGCCCGGACCAGATCTGGCCCGGGCGTACCGTCGGTGAAAAACTCGGTCTGCAACTGCCTTATGGCACGATGACCTTTACCGTTGGCGAACTGGAAGGCGTTTCGCAATATCTTGCCTGCTCGTTGATGTCGCCGCTTTCCCGTAGCCTGTCGCCGGAAGAGGGCGTCCGGCTGGCGGATGACTGCGCGCGGATGCTGTTATCCCTGCCGGTAAGCAATCCTGATGCGCCGCAGACAAGCCGGCGTGCGTTGCTGTTTGGCCGTCGGAGCTGTGAGAATGCATGAGCTGTCTCTTTGCCAAAGCGCCGTTGAAATTATTCAGCAGCAGGCAGAACAGCACGGCGTGGCGCGCGTCACCGGCGTATGGCTGGAGATAGGCGCGCTTTCGTGCGTTGAAGAGCGCGCGGTTCGTTTCAGCTTTGACATCGCCTGCCAGGGGACTTTAGCGCAAGGGTGCGAATTGCACATCGACTACAGACCGGCCCAGGCCTGGTGCTGGGATTGCAGTCAGGTGGTGGAAATTCTCAGGCATGACGCGCAATGTCCGCATTGTCATGGCGATCGCCTGCGGGTGGATACCGGCGATTCGTTGAAAGTAAAAAGTATTGAGGTCGAATAACCCGCATTTTATTTCAGGTGGTTAATTATGTGTATTGGCGTCCCCGGTCAGGTGCTGGCCGTCGGAGATGATATTCACCAGCTTGCGCAGGTGGAAGTGTGTGGCATCAAACGTGATGTCAATATTGCTCTGATTTGTGAAGGTAAGCCAGCCGATCTGATAGGGCAATGGGTATTGGTACACGTTGGTTTTGCGATGAGCATCATTGACGAAGACGAAGCGAAAGCCACGTTAGATGCGCTGCGCCGCATGGAGTACGACATCACCAGCGCGTGATCCCTTAATCACCTCTATTATATCGCTCTATAATCGTTGTATAATTATTTATATATCGATTGTGGGGCGAAACCTATGAATAAATTTTTGCGCCAGCTCTCTCTGCTGGCGTTGCTTTTTTGCTGGCCGTTAATGTCACAAGCGGCGCGTACTTTTACCGATCAAATTGGCCGCCAGGTCACGGTTCCCGACACCGTCGACAGAGTGGTGGTGCTCCAGCATCAAACGCTCAATCTCCTTGTACAGATGAATGCCACTGACAAAATCGTTGGGGTCATGGCGAACTGGAAACAGCAATTAGGCGACGGCTATGCGCGTCTGGCGCCGGAACTGGCGCAAAAAGCCTCGCTGGGCGATCTAACGCACGTTGATCCTGAAAAACTGGTGGCGCTGCGCCCGCAGGTGGTGTTTGTCACGAATTACGCTCCGCAGGAGATGATCGACAAGATCAGCCGTCTTGGCATTCCGGTGGTGGCGATTTCGCTGCGCCATGATGTTGCTGGCGAGCAGGCTAAAATGAACCCGACCCTGGCCGATGAAGAGCAGGCTTATAATCGCGGGCTGCGTGAAGGAATAACGCTGATTGGCGATATCGTCAATAAACCGCAGGAGGCGAAAGCGCTGATTGAGGCGATGGATAAAGGTCGCAAGATGGTCAGCGACCGTTTGCAGTCGGTTCCTGAAAATGAGCGAGTTCGTGCCTATATGGCGAATCCGGAGCTGACCACCTACGGTTCCGGTAAATATACCGGTCTGATGATGGCCCATGCGGGGGCGCTGAATGTAGCGGCATCCTCGGTGAAAGGCTTTAAGCAGGTGACAATGGAGCAGGTGATCGCCTGGGATCCGCAGGTGATCTTTGTCCAGAATCGCTATCCAAAGGTCGTCAATGAGATCCTGCACAATCCCCAGTGGCAGGTCATTGACGCGGTGAAGCATCATCGGGTTTACCTGATGCCAGATTATGCCAAAGCCTGGGGATATCCGATGCCGGAGGCGGTGGGAATCGGCGAACTGTGGATGGCGAAAAAACTCTATCCGGAAAAATTCCACGATATTGACATGCAAAAGGCCGCTAACGACTGGTATCAACGTTTTTACCGTACTGACTATCAGGGCGTACAGTGATGCGAATACTGGCTGCGGGGAGCTTGCGCGTCGTCTGGCCGCAGCTAATGGCGGCGTTTCAGGCGGATGCGGTATGTGATTTCGGTCCGGCGGGGCTGTTACGTGAACGCATCGAAGCGGGCGAAGCGTGCGACTTTTTTGCTTCGGCGAACCTGGCGCATCCGCAGGCGCTGCTGGAAAGCGGGCGGGCGCTGCGGGTCGCGCCTTTTACGACGAACCGTTTGTGTCTGAGCGTGCGGGCTCAGGCGATGCGTGAAGGCGAGGACTGGCTGTCGCTATTAACCCGGCGGGATCTGCGGATCGGCACCTCAACAGCAGGTTGCGATCCTTCCGGCGATTATACGCAGCAGCTTTTTTCGCGGATGGGCAAGGAGGGCGAAGCGATCCGAAAACGCGCGGTAGCGCTGGTTGGCGGCAGACAGACTTTGCCGTTACCGGCGGGCCGGCTGGCGGCGGAATGGCTCATCAATCATGATTACACCGATATCTTTATCGGCTATGCCAGCTATGCTCCCAGGCTACGGCAGGTTAATTCGCTGCGAGTGGTTGATATCCCGGAACCTTATAATCCCGTGGCTGAATATGGCTTTGCCTGCCTGAGCGAGCAGGGAAAAACGCTTGCCGACTTTTTACTGTCAGCATGGGCGAGGTTGATTCTCATGCAACATGGGTTTAGTGAAGCGCCGAATATGACACACTCGCAGAACTGATAAGCGAATCGTCAGCAGGGAATACCATGCCGGATGACGACATTACTACCTCATCCGGCATTATGGTTTAACTTTGACGTTTATCTTCGGTATGGTTTTCGAAGTCGCTGGCGTCATGGCGTTCGTGAAGCTGTTCGTTCAATGGGCCGTTGGTCCGGTTGACAATGCGCCCCCGCTTTACCGCCGGACGTTCGGCTACCTGTTTCGCCCAGCGTTGTACGTTTTGATAACTTCCGGCATCCAGAAACTCCGCTGCATCATAGACATTCCCCAGCACCACGTTGCCGAACCACGGCCAGATGGCCATATCGGCAATAGTGTACTCTTCCCCCGCGACATACGGGTGGTGAGCTAATTGCTTATCCAGCACGTCCAGCAAACGCTTGGCTTCCATGGTGAAGCGATTAATGGCGTACTCAATTTTTACCGGCGCATAATGATAGAAATGACCGAAACCGCCGCCGAGGAACGGCGCCGCGCCCTGTAGCCAGAACAACCAGTTAAGGGTTTCTGTGCGCTTAGCCAGATCCTGCGGCAGGAAATGGCCAAACTTATCCGCCAGATAAACAAGAATTGCGCCCGACTCAAAAACCCGAATCGGCGGGTTGTGTGAGTGATCGCGCAGCGCCGGAATTTTTGAGTTCGGATTGATGTCAACAAAGCCGCTGGAGAACTGCTCGCCCTCGCCGATGCGAATCAACCAGGCGTCATATTCGGCGCCGGTTACGCCCAGCGCCAGGAGTTCTTCCAGCATAATGGTCACTTTCTGGCCGTTAGGCGTCCCCAGCGAATAAAGCTGTAACGGATGTTTGCCGACGGGCAGCGTTTTGTCGTGCGTCGGGCCGGAAACCGGGCGATTAATGTTAGCGAACGCGCCGCCGCCGGATTTATCCCACGTCCAGACTTTTGCGGGTTGATAAGTATTATCTGCCATATTGACCTGCCTTCACAGTGGTGGTGTTGAAGCAGTGTAGCAGCTTGCTAACCTGACATTTAACCGATTGGGACATTCCGCCGAGTGAAATTTTAACCTTCTGGACTCAGTGTGCCTTATTGAGGTGTATGATTATGTCGACCTCTGTCCGGTTAGTGTCACAGAGCAGACAATCAGAGCGAAATCACGCCAGGCTGCTCAGGCGGTCTTGTTTTGAGGTAAGTGCATGAGCAAAGGAACCACCAGTCAGGATGCCCCCTTCGGGACATTATTGGGTTACGCCCCCGGCGGCGTAGCGATCTACTCTTCAGATTACAATTCCCTCGATCCGTGGGACGACGACGACGCAGCTTTTCGTAGCTACATCGACGATGAATACATGGGGCATAAATGGCAGTGCGTGGAATTTGCCCGCCGTTTTCTCTTTCTGAATTATGGCGTTGTTTTTACTGACGTCGGCATGGCCTGGGAAATTTTCTCGCTGCGTTTTCTGCGCGAGGTCGTGAATGACAATATTTTGCCTTTGCAGGCCTTCCCGAACGGTTCGCCGCGCGCGCCGGAGGCCGGGGCGCTGCTCATCTGGCAAAAGGGCGGCGAGTTTAACGAAACCGGGCACGTTGCGATTATCACCCAGCTCCTGGATAACAAAATTCGTATTGCTGAGCAAAACGTTATCCACACGCCATTGCCGCCAGGGCAGCAGTGGACTCGCGAACTGGAAATGGTCGTAGAAAACGGGTGTTACACCCTGCGCGACACCTTTGATGACACGACGATTTTAGGCTGGATGATCCAGACCGACGACACGCAATACAGTTTGTCACAGCCTGACATCGCGAATCAGTCGCTGGCGATTCGCAGCGCAAGACTGCCAGAGAAAGGTCAGTTTGACGGTCCGTGGCTGGATGAGCGCGATCCGTTACAAAAAGCCTATGTACAGGCGAACGGACACGTTATCAATCAGGACCCGTACCAGTATTTTACCATCACCGAGAGCGCTGAACAGGAGCTTATCAAAGCGACCAATGAGTTGCATTTGATGTACCTGCACGCCACGGACAAAGTTTTAAAAGACGATAATCTGCTGGCGCTATTCGATATCCCCAAAATTCTTTGGCCGCGCCTGCGTCTCTCCTGGCAGCGCCGTCGTCACCATATGATCACCGGTCGTATGGATTTCTGCATGGATGAACGCGGGCTGAAAGTCTATGAATACAATGCCGATTCCGCATCATGCCATACCGAAGCGGGATTAATTCTCGAAAAATGGGCTGAGCAGGGCTATACCGGTAAAGGGCATAACCCGGCAGAGGGCTTAATTAACGAGCTGGCAGGCGCCTGGAAACACAGTAAAGCGCGTCCTTTCGTCCATATCATGCAGGATGATGATATCGAGGAGGACTATCACGCGCAGTTTATGCAGCAGGCGCTGCATCAGGCTGGTTTCGCGAGCAAAATTCTCCGCGGGCTGGGCGAGTTGCGCTGGGATGACGCCGGGCAGTTGATCGATGGCGACGGGCGGCTGGTGAATTGTGTCTGGAAAACCTGGGCGTGGGAAACGGCGATGGAGCAGATACGCGAAGTCAGCGAGACGGAGTATGCCGCAGTGCCTATTCGTACCGGGCACCCGGAAAATGAAGTCCGGCTGATTGATGTATTACTGCGCCCGGAAGTGTTGGTGTTTGAACCGCTGTGGACGGTGATCCCGGGTAACAAAGCGATCCTGCCCATCCTGTGGTCGCTCTTCCCGCATCATCGCTATTTGCTCGACACGGATTTTACCGTTAACGATGAGCTGGTGCAGACCGGCTATGCGGTAAAACCGATTGCCGGACGTTGCGGTAGTAATATTGATTTGGTGAGCCATCAGGAAGAGCTCCTGGATAAAACCAGCGGCAAGTTCGCCACGCAGAAAAATATCTATCAGCAGTTGTGGTGCCTGCCGAAGGTCGCCGGGAAGTATATTCAGGTCTGTACGTTTACCGTGGGCGGTAACTACGGCGGTACGTGCCTGCGCGGCGATGATTCATTAGTCATTAAAAAAGAGAGCGATATTGAACCGTTAATCGTCATCAAAGCGTAACGGGGTCATTCTCGTCGGGATATCGGCGTGGGTGCCGATATCCCGCCTGTTGTGTTTACCAGCGAACGGCTATCAGCCTGCCATTTACTGGTAACATATGAGAAATAATATCACAAATTATTCTTAACTTTTCTGACGCAGGCGGTGACGCTCGCCGCGTTGGCGCATCCGTTTCCTGATTTTCGACTAATCGATACTTTTTGCGGCTGGTTACGCTGCCCCCATTCCTTTGGATTTAGGTCATGCCTGTTTGGCTGGTAAACGGACAGCATAATATATTGATGAGTCCAAATGATATTATTGGTCATATAAAAAGTTTACGTTAGGTTATTTTTCTATTGCAAAAGTTTGCGTTTAAACCCTGTCTGCAATCTTCGTGGCGAGATATAGATACACCTAAGTAAATGCAGTTAATTATTATTCAGCTATTGTTGTCAGCCTTGTAAATGATATTTTCGTATAAAGTGAAGCGACTTCCATCATGACTATTAATGGTATTGTTGAATAGTTTACTTTGTAATTATTTAAGTTTGGTGGACGTTTTGTCTTATTCTGGTGAGCGTATGGCTATGGCAGATGACAGCCGATTTTTCATTATGTTAGCATGAGTCGATAATACTTTATCCAGGCATAGATCAGGATGTCCACATATAATAAGGAGAATGGTATATGTTTAAAAAAGTATTAGGCTTGCGCCACTGGAATAATAATGTTGTAAAAATACCGCCGCCAGCAGCAGAATCTGGCGCTAATGCGTCTGACGTGGTGGTGGATACTCCTGAGCCTTATGAGCGGATACTGTGTCAAAAAATTCTGATGGGGATCTCGACGATCGATATCATTCGTAATGCCATCATTAAATCCTGTGAGCAGCTCAACATTGAAAAAGAACGCATTAATGAACTTAACGAACAGAATGATAAAGCCAGAAGTTCATTAAAATCGCTCGTGGAATTTATCACCGAAATTGGCACGACTTCATCGGATATTGGCTGTCGTATGGGCGACTTAAATACCTCCTTAACGCAAATTAATGCGTGTATTAAAGAGATACAGAAGATCGCTAACCAGACCAATTTGATAGCGATTAACTCCGCGATCGAGGCCGCGCGCGTAGGGGATGCCGGGCGTGGTTTTAGCGTTATTTCGAAAGAGGTGAAAAACCTGTCCGAAGATGTTAAACACAGTTCGAAAAGCGTCAGTACGTTAACCTCTGTAATCAAAGATAATACGGCCAGAGTGAGTGAGGTACTGGATAACCAACAGCCGGTTATTGATAATATTACGACTAACATAAATCAAATTGTGGAGTCTATTGGCATCGTCATCGATAAATCGCTGAGCATGAAATCGGTCATGCAGTACATCTCTACGGTGCAGTTTTTGAATATTGTCAAAGTTGACCATGTTATCTGGAAAATGGAAGTCTACAAATTACTCTTAAATAAAGACATAAACAGTAAAATAACGATGCACGATCAGTGTCGGCTGGGGAAATGGTACTACGGCTTTGAAGGACAGCAGTTTAGCAATTACTACAGTTTCCGTAGTCTGGAAGCGCCTCATAAAGAGGTGCATACCGCTGGCCACTCTGCGCTGAACTATTTTGCCGCAGGCGATATGAATGCGATGTCGCAAGAACTCGACAGAATGGAGCGATCCAGTAATGAGGTGGTTAACCAGCTGGAAATGCTGGCTGTCGATTTGTTAAAAGAAACCACACTGTGAAGTCATAAGTTATTACCGTATAACCAACAGGATCCATCATCAACAGGACTGATGTATCACACTTTCTGCACTGGAGTTATTCCGGACAGAGAAAAAAAGCATGACGCAGAAGATGGCTGTGTTTGTTTACCCGAATCACTTACCTTAGTAAGTGATTCGGGATTAATCAGCAACATCTTTGCTTTTTATCGGCGGCCAGACTTTGGCTGGAAAAGTGCGTTACTGCTAAATTTCTCACTCTCTTACCGCCTTCCTGCCCCTCGAAATACCTGAGACCTGTGCTCACAGATTAATAGCGATTATTTAATCGTGAAATAACGCTGGGCATTATTGAAGCAGATATCCTGAACCATACGGCTTAGCATCGCTTCATCATCAGGAATCTCTCCGTCCTGCGCCCACTGTCCCAGCAGGTTACAGAGAATACGACGGAAATATTCATGTCGCGTATAAGAAAGGAAACTGCGGGAGTCGGTCAGCATCCCGACAAACTGACTTAACAGTCCCATTTGCGACAGTTGCTCCAGTTGGCGCAGCATCCCGTCTTTCTGATCGTTAAACCACCAGCCGGAACCAAACTGCACTTTTCCGGCAATTCCCGGTCCCTGGAAGTTACCGATCATGGTCGCCAGGACTTCGTTATCACGTGGGTTCAGGCAATAGAGGATAGTCTTGGGCAGTTCATTGGTCACATCCATACTGTCGAGCAAACGGGAGAGCGCCCAGCTAATGTTATTATCGCCAATGGAGTCAAAGCCGGTATCCGGCCCCAGCAGGCGGAACATCCGGGTATTATTATTACGGATCGCGCCAATATGTAGCTGCATCACCCAGCCGCGCGCGGCGTACTGACGGCCCAGCCAGACCAGCACCGCCGTGGTAAACTGGGCGATCTCAAGTTCGCTCAGCGTTTCGCCAGCCAGACGTTTGCCCAGAATGGCGTCAAGCTGCGCGTCGTCGGGCACCGGCGCAAATCGCAGCGTTTCAATGCCATGATCGGACGCGCGGCAGCCGCAGGCGGCGAAATGGTCGAGACGGCGAGTGAGCGCCTGACGTAAATCGTCGAAACGGGTAATGCTGACATCTGCCGCCGCTTCCAGTTTCCCCAGATAATCGACAAAGCCGTCCAGTTCGATTTTGAAAACTTTGTCGGGGCGCCAGCTTGGCGCGACTTCAATATCAATGCTGTCGTCGGCGGCTATCTGGCGGTGATATTCCAGAGAATCTATCGGGTCGTCGGTGGTTCCGACCATCCGCACATTCATCTGCTGCATAATACCGCGCGCGGAAAAGGCCGGCGTCGCCAGTTTCTCATTACACTGCGTCCAGATACTTTCCGCGGTATCCGGTCCGAACAGCGTACCTGTAATGCCAAATGGACGGCGTAGTTCAAGGTGCGTCCAGTGATACAGCGGATTGCCCAGCGTTTTTGGTACGGTATTGGCCCAGGCCATATATTTTTCATAATCGCTGGTCTCTTTGCCGGTGATCAGCGACTCATCCACGCCTGCGCTTCGTAGCGCTCGCCATTTATAGTGGTCGCCTTCCAGCCAGATCTGACCGAGGTTATCGAAACGGCGATCGTCGGCGATTTCCTGCGGACTTAAATGGCAGTGGAAGTCATAAATCGGCATGGGCGCGGCGTATTTATGGTACAGCGTGCGGGCAATGTCGTTTTTAAGTAGAAAATCTTCAGTCATAAACGTAGCCATGATTTATCTCCTTACTTAGCCAGCGCTTCTACCGTGGCTTTCGCGCCATTCTGCAATAGCTGTTGGTAAGCGTCGGTAACGGCTTGCACAAATTCGTGGTTCTTCGGCAGGTCGTTGCCAAAGATAGACTCGATGGCCAGTAGCCCGCGAACGCGTTCTTCCGGTGTCTGATATTGCTGATGAATCGCCTGATACTGCGCGAGCAGCGGATCGACGACATCAATGGTTTTACCTTGCTCATCGACACCGCCGACGTAACGCATCCATCCGGCGACGCCCAGCGTCAGGCGGCGATAGTCATCGCCCTGTTGCAAGTGCAGGCGCACCGGGTCCAACAAACGCTGCGGCAGTTTCTGACTGCCATCCATCGCGATCTGCCAGGTGCGGTGTTTCAACGAGGGGTTAGTGAAACGCGCGATCAACAAATTCGCATACCCTTCCAGATCGGTGCCTTCCGGCATTGACAACGTCGGCGCTTGTTCATCAAGCATCAGCGCCAGCGCCGCGCGCCGGTAAGCCGAGTTGGTCATGGTATCGGCGATAGTGTCATACCCGCCGAGATAACCCAGATAGGCGAGGAAAGAGTGACTGCCGTTAAGCATACGCAGCTTCATCATTTCAAACGGTACGACGTCTGCAACGAATTGCGCGCCGACGGTGTCCCAGTCCGGGCGACCATTCACAAAGTTATCTTCGATGACCCACTGGCGGAAGGGTTCGCAGGCGATAGCGCAAGGATCATAAACCCCTAACTGGTCGGCAACCAGTTGTAGCGTCTCTTCGGTCGCCGCCGGAACAATGCGGTCAACCATGGTGCAGGGGAAGGTCACATTGTCGGCAATCCATGCGGCGAGGGCGGCATCGCGAGCTTTTGCCAGGCCGAGGACGGCAGCCTTCGCGACGTGACCATTCTCGCGTACGTTATCACACGACAGCACGGTAAAAGCTTTCAGTCCTTGCTCCCGGCGCATGTTTAGCGCTTCGACAATATAGCCAATGGCGGATTTAGGCTGCTGTGGATGGGCAAGATCGTTTTTGATCAGCGGGTTATTGACATCAAGCTCGCCGCTGGCGGGGTCGGTGCAGTAGCCTTTTTCGGTCACGGTTAAGGAGACGATGGCGGTTTCCGGGCGCGCCATTGCCGCCAGAATCCCTGCATGGCCGTCGAATTCAGGGTGCAGCGCTTCTTTCATTGAACCGATAATTTTCAGTTCGGTGCTTTCTGCGCCGCGTTCTGCAACGGTGTACAGCAGATTTTGCGCTTTCAGGTTCGCGATCAGCCGCGCGTCGTTACCCGGCATCAGGTTCACTTCACAAATGCCCCAGTCGCTGTCGCTCTTTTCCAGTAGATGATGGGTAAAGAGCGCCTGGTGCGCGCGGTGAAACGCCCCGCAGCCCAGATGCACAATACGGGATACCAGACGTGATTTGTCCCAGTTTGGGCGGGCGACGGAAACCTGGGCGGTGGCGATATTCTGTTCCATTGCAAACTCCTGTCATTCGACGTCTTCGCCCGCGATCTCCGGGGCGAGGCATGTTGCTATTGCATTGAGTAGGGGAAATCGCATGACGCGTCGCGCCATGCGAAAGAAGGTTATTTGCTAAAGAAAGCGCGCTGGATAGCCAGTTCGACGCCGCGGACTTCCGCAAGCCCTTTCAGACGGCCAATGGCGGAATAACCCGGATTCGTTTTCTTCTTCAGATCGTCCAGCATCTGATGACCGTGGTCCGGGCGCATTGGGATCAGATCGTCGCTACCTTCGGCTTTACGACGGTGCTCTTCTTCCACAATCGCTTTAACGACTTCATACATATCCACATCGCCGTGCAAATGGGCGGCCTCGTGGAAGGTCTTCGGATTCTCTTCGCGCAGCGTAGAACGCAGATGCGTAAAGTAGATGCGCGGACCAAACTGTTTGATCATATCAACCAGATC
Organism: Salmonella sp. SJTUF15570; assembly: GCF_043357055.1. NCBI lineage: Bacteria > Pseudomonadati > Pseudomonadota > Gammaproteobacteria > Enterobacterales > Enterobacteriaceae > Salmonella > Salmonella sp. SJTUF15570. Next base: position 60,836 of record NZ_JBEUKJ010000013.1, read on the forward strand.
GTTGTCAGCGCGCACGCCGTAAGATCCGGTACACATGGTGAAGCCGTTCGCCATGCTATTAACGGTTTCCACCATCCATTGCATGTCTTCAATGGTAGAGACAATGCGCGGCAGGCCGAGAATAGGGCGCGGCGGATCGTCAGGGTGAACGGCCATACGCACGCCAACCTCGTCGGCAACCGGAATAATGGCTTTCAGGAAATAGGCAAAATGTTCACGCAGTTTTGCTTTATCGATATCTTTATATGTCGCCAGGTGTTGACGGAACTGATCCAGCGTATAGCCTTCTTCCGCGCCAGGTAAACCGGCAATAATGTTGCGGGTCAGACGTGCTTTGTCTTCCTCGCTCATGGTGGCGAAACGCCGCTCTGCCTGAGCAATCTCTTCTGCCGTATAGTCGGCTTCTGCTCCCGGACGCTTCAGGATATGCAGTTCGAACGCGGCGAATTCAATCTGGTCAAAACGCAACGCTTTTGAACCATCCGGCAATACGTATTCCAGATCCGTACGTGTCCAGTCCAGCACCGGCATAAAGTTATAGCAAACCGTATAGATACCGCATTGCGCCAGGTTACGCAGCGTTTGCTGGTAGTTTTTGATCCATAAATCGTACTGACCGGTGTGGGTTTTGATGTCTTCGTGGATAGGTACGCTCTCTACCACAGACCACTCCAGACCCGCCTCTTCAACGATAGCTTTACGTTTCTGGATCTCGTCTACCGACCAAATTTCTCCATTCGGGATATGGTGTAACGCCGTTACCACGCCGGTTGCGCCAGCCTGGCGTACATCTGACAGCGTTACCGGGTCGTTAGGTCCGTACCAGCGCCAGGTTTGTTTCATATCTCGTTTCCTCTTCTTGCGATAACGTCTTCGTGGTTGACCCATTGCCAGCCAACTTCGAAACGTGCTTTGTAAACCCGTTCTGCCCCCTAAATTCAACCAAAATTTTTCTCATGTCAACCTTATTGTCTAAATTGGCTAACCAAATCACAAATATCATCATTCACGGTCTGCCAATTTTATTTATTTGATCTGTGTCAATTTTTGCTGGGTGAAAAGCATTCACCATTCAACTTGAAATGAGTTGATGTATTTATTTCAAGAATATTAAGGGCGGGAGTTGCCGCCAGATTTTGACCGGTCCGGATGAGAAAATATTGATTGGTCAACCAATTTTGTGATTTCAGTTTTCCCGCTACAGGTCAGACGGCGCGGAGCTAATGTTTTTTAACGAGGCTTTATCATGAAGATGACAAAATTAAGATGGTGGATTATCGGCCTGGTCTGCGTAGGGACCATCGTAAACTACCTGTCCCGTAGCTCGCTTAGCGTTGCGGCGCCAGCGATGATGAAAGAACTCCATTTTGATGAGCAACAATATTCTTGGGTGGTGAGCGCCTTCCAGCTTTGTTACACCATTGCGCAGCCGATCACCGGCTATTTGATGGATGTCATCGGACTGAAAATCGGCTTCTTTATCTTTGCCTTGTTGTGGTCGCTGATCAACATGGCGCACGCGCTGGCCGGCGGCTGGATAAGTCTGGCATTTCTGCGTGGTCTGATGGGGCTAACCGAAGCGTCAGCGATTCCGGCCGGGATTAAAGCTAGCGCCGAATGGTTCCCGACGAAAGAACGCGGTATTGCGGGGGGCCTGTTTAATATCGGTACTTCGATTGGTGCGATGCTGGCGCCGCCGCTGGTGGTCTGGGCGATGCTGACCTTTGCTGATAGCGGCATCGGTACTGAAATGGCGTTTGTGATTACCGGTGGGATCGGCGTGCTGTTCGCCATCACCTGGTTCCTGATTTATAACTCGCCAAATAAACACCCGTGGATCACCCACAAAGAGCTGCGTTATATCGAAGACGGCCAGGAAAGCTATCTCCAGGACGATAATAAAAAACCGGCCGTTAAAGAGATCGTTAAAAAGCGTAACTTCTGGGCGTTGGCGATTACCCGTTTTCTGGCTGACCCGGCATGGGGAACGCTGAGTTTCTGGATGCCGCTGTATCTGATTAACGTGATGCATCTGCCGTTAAAAGAGATCGCCATGTTTGCCTGGCTGCCGTTCCTGGCGGCGGACTTTGGCTGCGTTGCAGGCGGTTTCCTGGCGAAGTTCTTCATGGAAAAGATGCACATGACCACTATCAATGCGCGTCGTTGTAGCTTTACCATCGGCGCGGTTTTGATGATTTCGATCGGTTTTGTCAGCATTACGACTAACCCGTATGTCGCCATTGCATTGATGAGTATTGGCGGTTTTGCGCACCAGACGCTGTCTACCGTCGTGATTACCATGAGCGCTGACCTGTTCAAGAAAAATGAGGTCGCGACGGTTGCCGGTCTGGCAGGATCTGCGGCATGGATGGGACAGTTAAGCTTCAACCTGTTTATGGGGGCATTGGTCGCTATTATCGGTTACGGCCCGTTCTTCATTGCACTCAGTCTGTTCGATATTATCGGCGCCATCATCCTGTGGGTACTGATTAAAGATCCAGAAAAGCACCACCCGCCAATGACGGAACAGCCGCTGGCGTCTCACCGCTAAAGCTGTCTCGGTTTCACTGGCCTGATAAGCGAAGCGCTACCGGGTTCTAACGGCCACCTTCGGGTGGCCGTCTTCATTACCCTTATCGGTAAAAATACGCGTTGGTTTTATACCAGCGCGTTATCATTTAGTTTGCCTGATTATTTTCAGATGCTGAAAATAATATTGTGGTAAGGGTTATTGTTTTTCGCCTGGATTTTTATCGACTCTCTGTCTCGCTGCGATCATCGATAAAGTCCCTTTATGTAAATAAAGGTTCAATGCTTCTACTCTTTTCTCCATATATTTTGCGCAGCTTCACAAAAAATAACCTGATGTCGTAATGTCCACTCCCTAATATTCTCCATGCGCTATACGTTAATTTAAGTTTAAATTTCATGCCGGGGATATCACGATGTCACGTAATTTTACTGTTTCAGCCTGTCAGTATATTGTTACCGAAATAAACACTTTTGAAGATTTCATAACAAAGGTAAGGATGCTTCTTAATAAAAGTCAGGGGGCTGATGTCGTTATCTTCCCGGAGCTATTTACCATTGAGCTATTTACACTATTGAAAAAATGGCAAGAAAGACCCATTTCACACCTAACTTTAATTGATCAGTTTACGGATGCCTATAAGCAGCTTTTTCAACAGGAAGCGAAAGAAAGAGGACAGTTCATTATTGCTGGCTCTCATCTGGAGCAGACTGGAGCAGATCGCTATGAGAATGTTGCGCATATATGGGGACCCGATGGCGAACATTATGCTCACAGTAAGACGCATATCTTCCCGGCTGAACGGGGTTGGTATACTCAGGAAGGCGATAAAATGGCTGTTTTTCAACTGCCATTTGCAAAGGTGGGTTTTAATATTTGTTATGAAGCAGAAATACCGGAGTGTGCTGCGACGCTGGCGGAACAGGGTGCTGAGTTAATTTTAACGCCTTCCGCTACGTTTACTGAACAGGGATTTTGGCGAGCCAGGCATTGTTGCCACGCACGTTGTATTGAAAATCAAATTTATCTTGTTCACTGTTGCCTGGGCGGAAACCCGGGCGGGCCACTGCCAGGCTGCTGGGCCCGAAGTTCAATTTTAAGCCCCTGTGATGTCGTGTGGAAAAATCCACAAGGTATTATCGCAGAGGCGCACGTCAATCAAGAGGATGTCATTTCAGGAGAAATTAACCTCGATGTTCTATATGAAAATAGACTTGGGGGGGCAGCAACAACGTTCAAGGACAGACGCAGAAAAGCAGGCATATATAATATCTGGCCATCACACATTAAATAACAGAATGTGTCCCTTCTATGTATTAGCTGGAGGTCGTTATGGGATATTTAAAATTACCTGAGGGTAAAAGGATTGCGGTCAATCTTGGTGTCGATGTAGATGCTCAGTCTTTATGGCTGGGCGGATTTAATCGACCGTCGCCATCCTTTATGTCACGAGGAGAGTTTGGTGCACAAGTTGGCGTACCAAGGCTTCTGAAATTGTTCAAAGAAAATAATATCAAAACCACCTTTTTTATTCCCGGACACACTGTAGACACCTTCCCGGAAATCAGTAAAGCGATTTTTGATGCCGGGCATGAAATCGCTCACCATGGCTACTATCATGAAAATCCGACGCTGGTGAATCGTGATACAGAACGCCGACTTATGGATCTGGCGTTCGCCTGTTATAAAAGACATTTCGGCATACGCCCTGTGGGATACCGTTCTCCCTATTGGGATTATAGCGAGAATACGCTGGATCTTCTGGAGGAAGCCGGTTTTCTCTATGACAGTAGCCTGATGGCGAGAGATCTTGTGCCTTACCATCCTCAACGTTGGCAGGTGAATTGGGAAACGGGAAATATCGCAGGCCCGGCCAGCGCGATTCTGGAAATTCCTGTTAGCTGGTATCTGGATGATTTTCCCGCACTGGCGTATACCGGCAACCAGGAGGGGATGAGCGATACTGACGGTGTTCTGCGACGCTGGAAGGATATTTTTACCTATGCTTATAACCATCAGGAAAACGGTTTATATGCGATGGCCCTTCATCCGCAGATAATCGGTCATGGGCATCATATGATGATGTTGTCACGTTTGATTGAACATATTAAAGGGCATGATGGCGTATGGTTTGCAACCTGTGAAGAGATAGCCAGTGTCTGGGTGGATGACGAAGAGGATCGACAAAAAATGCTCCGTCCTGATGTTCGTGGCGTAGCGCCGGTTCCGGATGATTATGGCTGGCCAGGCAAATGATATCACCTCATGACAATGTTAATATCAGTCGGGTAACGGATTACCCGGGCAGAAGTTACCTGTTTGCCCGCTTGTTAATGCATATTGTCCATCAGAAAGGGAGACTATCCCGGGACGTATAAAATCTTTTTTATTTCGGTCAAAACGTTAATCAACGAGAATAGTTTGTTTTTTGATTTAAATCATTTTTTGTGTTCACAGGAAAATAAGCAAATAACATTTATAATGTGAGTATTAAGAAAAATAAAATTTTCCATAGTGATTATTTTTATTTAATGCTTTGATTTTTAATTCTTTTGTATGTGTTAGTTGATGTAAATCAATTTGGATTTTTTTATTAAATAAGTAAAAATTAAGTTGATATTTGCTTTTTGATGTGTTTTTTATATATAGCTGATTATTATTCTGAAATGTCAATTTTTGAATAACGACGCTGTGATACCGGCACCAGGGATACTTTGCGATAAAAGGGATTGAATATGGCAGAGAGCGTTCAGTATAACCTCAATTGTATTTGGCCACAGCGGGCCAAAACCCTCTATTGCTTTGCAACCAGCGGAATAACGTTCATCAGACGTGGGTAAACGTCGGCAAAATCCCTGCAAACCTGGCGCTTTTCACGCTGTGTTTTTTGGTCGTTGCGCTTTTAATAAGAGTCACAAGCGCTGGCCGCCGGTATTCGTCTGGCTGCTGAACTGCCACCTGATCAACAAGGAGATAAATCATGGATGCGATTTTTTTAAAGCTCGACAATATCAAAGGCGAAAGCCAGGTTGAAGGCTTTGAAGATCAGATAGAGATTATGTCTTATAGCCACAATGTGGCAATGCAGGTAAATAACGATGTTAGCCTCACTGAGCGGACTTCCGGGCGCGCGCATGTTGGTGAAATGTCGCTCACCAAATTTGTCGACCTCGCCACGCCTGTGCTCAATGAGTACTGCTGTAGCGGGAGGCTAATTAGAACCGCGGTGCTGACGTTGTGCCGCAATGACGACGGCAAAATGCGGTCGCTTATCGTTTATACCCTGACAAACGTGCTGATATCACAACTCAGTGTTAGCGGCGGCGCCGGCGGTAAGCCGGTGGAAACGATGTCGCTGAACTTCACGAAAATCGAATGGCAAATCACTGCCGAGAAATCAGACGGCGCTCAACAGGAGTCCAGAACGTCAGTATGGGATCTGGCGATGGACCAGATAGGGAAATGATGATGACGCCAACCATTCCGGTCGCGCTATTCGACAGGCTCTTGGTTGAGGGGATAAGCCCACATGAATTGGTACGCCGCAAGTTAATGTGTTTATTCAACTCTTGCGCTGTGGCAGGTGGCGAGACATTACCGCCGCTGCTCACTCGGGGTATGCCGGAATGGCACGAGGTGAATGTGGGTGACAAACGGGTTCTCAACTGGTTTTGCCGTGAGCTTCGCGCTGCTATTTTACGTTATGAACCGAGCATCAACATGCTGAAAGTCAGTGTAAAAGATGCCCATCATCAGACGCTGGCGTTGTCTTTGGAAGCGATGTTACAGGATGAGTCTGAACCGTTAAGACTGGAGATAGCCTACTCTAACGGTAGATGGCGCTAGTAATGCAGAAAAGAACGCCGGGCCGGGCGTTTTACATTACCCCAAAAGCAATAAAACGCAGCGAGCGAACCTGATAATCAGGCAGACAGTCCACCTTTCGGTATGGTTTGATCTGCCTGCATCATTTTCAGGATGGTTAATAACGGACCATGACAGATTTAAGTTCGGTATAGTCATCAATAAACGCGCTGCCAAATTCACGACCAATGCCCGATCCTTTCATCCCTCCAAAGGGTACCGCAGGATCGAGGAAGGTATGCATATTGACCCACACCATGCCAGCATCAATATCTTCAGCGTAGCGTAATGCCTTAGAAATATTTTCCGACCACACACTTGCTGCAAGGCCAAATGGCGAAGCGTTGATATGCGAAAGCGCCTCTTTTTCATTCTGATAACCGATAAAGCTACAGACAGGGCCAAAGGTCTCCTCGTGCATCAGCGTACTGTTTTTACTACGCACTTTTACCGCCGTCGGCTGTAAAAAGTACCCTTCGCCGGGTAAAGTTTCACCGCCGTAAACAATAGTATCCCCTTCTTCCCGTGCGCGTTGAATCAGATGCAGCACTTTTTCAAGCTGAACCTGATTCGCCAGCGGGCCCATCACCGTTTTTTCATCTAAAGGCGAGCCGGGCACGATCTCCGATAACCGTTGCCTGAGGAGCGTCATGACCGTATCCAGTTTTTCCTGGGGCAGATAAAAACGCTCTGCGGCAGCACAAATCTGTCCTTGATTCAGATAACCGGCTTCAAGAATACCGTTGACCATGGCTTGTGCCGAGAGATCATTGAGAAACAGCGCCGCATTTTTCCCTCCCAGTTCGAGGGTAACGCGTTTTCCTGACGATGTTGCCGAACGCCGGACTTTCTCACCTGTCGCAACTGACCCGGTGAAACTCACTTTGGCGCAATCTGGATGCGCGATCAGCTGTTGCGCTATCTCACCGCCAGCACCGTTTACCACGTTAATTACGCCATCAGGGAAACCTGCCTCTTTAGCCAGTTCAGCGACTCGCAGCAGTGTCAGCGGGGTATATTCACTTGGTTTAATGACGATGGTGCAGCCACATACCAGCGCTGCGGCCAGTTTCCAGATAGCAATCATAATTGAGAAATTCCACGGCACAATACCGACGACCACGCCAATGGGTTGGCGTTGGGTAAACGCTGTGTATCTCTCTTCTCCCATTGATGGCAGGGAGACATTCAGCGTTTCACCGGTTATTTTTCCTGCCCAACCGGCAAAGTAACGCAGGAAGGCCACTGACTGATCGAGTTCAAGACCGCGCGACAGCATAATCGTTTTACCTGAACAGACGCTTTCCAGTTGAGCTAACTCTTCACGATGAGCGGCAAGAGTATCAGCCAGTTTCAGCAGTAATGCGCCGCGTTGTAACGTGGGCATTTTACGCCAGACATCAAGCGCCCGTCTGGCGCTCTGCATGGCCTCTTCTGCCTGCGCAGGGGTTGCCGACACAACGTCGGCGATGATTTTGCCGGTGGCTGGGTTAGTGACCGAGAAGTTCGTGCCGTTTCCGGCCTGACGTTCACCTGCAATAAATTGTCCGTGTCGTTGGCGTAAAAAAGTCGTTACTTCGGCAAGTAATGTCACATCGCTCATCAGAAGTGCCTGTAGGTCAGGAATGTACGTTTTTCCATCCCAACATACTTTTTCGGGGCTGAATATCGTTCCAAAGAACGTCATTCTTCCGGACGATATTTTGTAAAACGTTACCGTGCTGTGATAGCGGTCTTAGTCAAGCGTGATGACAAGGTAACGCGATGAATACAAAAATCGATGCGTTGAATTACTACGGCGCGACGAAAAAATACCCGTTGCATTTTCCTGCTCTGCAAGAGGATATTGATGCCGATGTGGTGATCATTGGCGGTGGCTTTTCAGGCATCAATACCGCGCTGGAACTGGCGGAGCAGGGGATCACTAATGTTGTCGTTCTGGAGGCCCGCCATCTTGGGTATGGCGGCACCGGGCGAAACGGCGGTCAGGTGATGGCCGGTATAGGTCACGACATCGAAGCCGTTAAAAAATATGTAGGCGCAGCGGGAATGGAGACGCTGTTTAAAATCTCGAACCTCGGCGCAGGTATTATTCGGGAGCGAATTCGTAAATACCATATTGATGCTGATTTTGTCCCCGGATATGGTTATCTGGCCTACAACCAGCGGCAGTTAAAAACGCTGCAACAATGGGAAAAAGAATTCAAAGCCGCTACGCCGGAAGATGATATTGAACTCTATACCGGTAAAGACGTGCAGCAGGTTATCGGTTCCGACGTTTACTGCGGTGTTCTCAAGCATATGGGGGGAGGGCATGTCCACTCGCTGAATTTATTGCTGGGCTCCGCTCAGGCTGCGAATTCGCTGGGGGTGAAGATATTCGAATATTCACCTGTGGTTGAGGTCAGTTACGGTAAAACTGTGCGGGTACGTACTGCGATGGGCAGCGTAAAAGCGGCCAAATTGCTGTGGGCCTGTGATAGTTTTCTCAATAATCTGGAACCAGAAATTTATAAGAAAACGCTGGTTACTTATTCTTATCAGGTCTCTACAGAACCTCTCTCCAGCGAGCTTGTTGAGCGGATCAGTCCCTTGCGCGGGGCTTTTAGTGATATCCGCCCGGTGATAAATTACTACCGTCTCACAAAAGAAAACCGTCTGCTTTTTGGCAGCGCCACAAGGTTTCTTGAATATACCCCGCACGATTTTGCTGCCTGGAACCGCACTCTGTTGACGGAGGTCTTCCCTTATTTGAAAGACGTTAAAATCGATTTTGCCTGGGGCGGACCGATGGCCTGTAGCGCGAATCTGTTTCCGCAGATTGGCACGCTTCGTGAACACAATAATGTTTTTTATGTTCAGGGTTATTCCGGATTTGGCGTCACGCCTTCCCATATTGTATGCAAAATCCTGGCCGAAGGAATAAATGGCGGTTCCGAGCGGTATCGTCTGATGAGTAGCATTCCCCACGCGACAATTTATGGTCGCGACAGTCTACGTCTATTGCTGGTCAGTGCGGGAAAACTGATACATCAAACAGCCGGTTTCTGGAAAGGCCGGAATTAACCAGGAGAACATTAATGCACGCTTTTAAACTCAATCAACCTGTTCCTGAATTACAGCCAGTCGGGAGTGTCAGCCTGTTAGGGGCGTTGCCAACAGAAGGCGATCCCCAGGTCGCCGTTGCGATGATTTACGGTAAACCTGAGGACGTATTTACCTGTGGACTGTTTTCATCGACCCGCGGCGGTTTCACGATGATTTATCCCTTTACCGAGCACGCAACCGTGCTGGAAGGGGAAGTGGAACTCACTGTCGCGGGTCAGGAACCGATACGTTTTTCACCGGGCGATAGTTGGTTTGTTGAACAGGGAACCGAAGTGGCATGGAAAGTTTTAACGCCCCGTTTTGTAAAACATTATCTGGCAAACGTTGAAAGCCATAAACAGGGTTGAATCCTTTAATTGTTCGTCAGTAGCGTTGGCATCACTGGGGAGAATAACGCGCTCCCCACTTGCTATTAGCGCATGCGGGGACGGCGTCACAACGTTATTTACCGTTATCCCTCTTCAGGACGATACCTGTTAGATGCGCTGCCTGCCATAAATAAGCGTTATTCCGGAGCGGTAATTTATTGTTGTAATAATAGTGAAGAGGTTGACCATGTTTAAAAACAGACTTGCCAGCCATCTTGAACGTGGCGTTATTGGTTTCCCCACGACGCTTGCCAGCTCCGTCGGGCTGATTATGGCAAGCCCGGTGATCCTGACCGTGACCAGTGGTTTTGGCTCAGGGGGAGATACCTTTGCTCTTGCGGTATTACTGGCATTTATTATGATGCAAGCGCAGATTACCACCTTTGCCGAAGCGGCAACGCTCATTCCCACGACTGGCTCCGTCTACGACTATATCTCCTGCGGGATGGGGCGTTTTTTCGCTATCACCGGTGCGCTTTGCGCTTACCTGATCGTACACATTTTTGCCGGCACGGCAGAAACGATTCTCGCTGGCGTCATGGCGCTGGTGAACTTTGAGTCTGTTAGCGAACACGTGGCCATGCAGCACAATACCTGGATGGTTGGCGTCGGCATGGTAGTGGTTTTCGGGTTATTGAATGCCATTGGTGTTGAAGTATTTGGCAAGGTGGAAGTGTTTCTTACATTCGGTATGTGGACTACCCTGACCATCTTCGGTTTATGCGGGATCCTGTTATCCCCGGTCACTCATCATTCCGGGTGGTTTGGCGCACCGCTTGATGTCAGTAATCTTTCTGGTCTGTTTGGTTATATTGGCATGGCGATGTTTATGTTCGTCGGTTGTGAACTGGTCACGCCAATGGCGCCGGAAATTAAAAAAGCGCATCGTACGATTCCCAGAGCGATGGCGCTTGGCCTTTTAGCGGTGGCAGGTTGTATGTTCCTCTATGGCGCTGCGATTAACCGGCAGGTAAATAATGTGGTGGTCGATGCGGCAAACCATATCTTTTTACTGGATACGCCGATGGCTATTCCCGCCTTTGCCAATCGTGTCATGGGACATGTCGGGCAATACTGGCTGGGCGTGGGGTTGTTGTTAGCGGGATGTGCGACGATTAATACGCTGATGGCGGCAGTACCGCGTATTATATACGGCATGGCGCTGGACGGCGCTTTGCCGCGGTTTCTGACCTGGTTGCACCCCCGCTTTAAAACACCGGTCATCGCCATCGCATTCGGTGTTGCGATTCCCTGTTTACACGCCTGGTATCTGAACGGTGATATCGACCACATTGTTCCGCTGATCCTCGCTGCGGTCTGCGCCTGGGGAGTCGCTTATCTGCTGGTAACGTTATCGGTCGTTATCTTACGTATTCGGCGCCCCGATTTACCACGCGCTTACCGGGCCCCCTGGTTTCCCTTACCTCAGATTATTTCGAGCGTGGGTATTATTATCGCCATTATTAATATCGCGCCTCCAGGAATGAACAGTCGGGATGTACTTATACCATTCGGTATTATGCTTGGATTGACTGCCGCCTATGCCTTATTCTGGACATTATGTGTGCAACGGGTTAATCCTTTCCTCCCGCTTCCGGTAGAAGAGGTCGTGGAACGGGCGATGGGCAATTATGAAAAGCGAAACAATGAAGAGATGACGCCAGATGTCCTCCGTCCCCTGGTTTAAGAGCACATTAATGAACATGGTGTTACGTGATTTGAGCGGCTGGCGTTGTGAAAAATTGACCGAACATAGCGCCGTGCTGCATCTGAATGCATTTACCCAGGTTATCTGCCATGTTCAGCAAAAACGGTTATTCATGGCCAGTATTCACAGTTGTGAATTCAGGGTGAAAGGCACAATCAATTATCCTTTGCAGGGCAAAATTCGCGCTCATCAGCCCGGATGGCTGAAACGTTATCCCGTCATTTTTACTGGCAGCAAAAGTACCGCCGGGCTGATTAACTATCTCAATCGTTTCCCCAATTTACAACAGGCACTGAGTGAACTGGATTATCGTCGGTTTACGCTGGTTTTACATCATAAGGAATGGTATTGCAGCATTGAGCTATGGGCTGCTAGCGAAGTGGTTTGTAAAATGCCGCCGCTGCGCCGTTATCTGCGGCTTGAGCGGCACCAGCGTGTTCTTCTGCTTAGTGTGATAAATATGATCAATCAGGCCATGAATCAATGGCTGCAACAGGATACCGACGCCAGATAATATGACATTTTATTGCGGCATCAGCTCAGAGAGTGGTATTAATTCAGGCATATATGACAATGGGGAAAAGACCCGCAATTGACGCGGGTTAAAAAGCACGCTTTCACATATGCTGTGAATGTTGTACCGAAGACATTCTGGTTCGGGAAACCAGTTCCGTGCGATTTATCACTTCTGTTTTAGCAAAAATATTACGTAAATGCGTTTTCACTGTTGAGAGAGAAATATTCAACTGACGGGCAATCAATTTGTTGCTGGCCCCTTCGCAGACCATTCCCACAATTTCACGCTCTTTTGCGGTCAATATTGACGCCAGATTGTTGTCTTCCTGAAGAGAATCATGAATTGCCAGCCCCAGTAATGGTTGTACTGCCTGGGCTCGCAAACGCTCTTCGCTGGAAAAAGGTATATCGCGCATTAATGAAATGCCCGCGATAATACGATGGCCCCGACGAATAAAGATCTCAATCATGTCGCACACATGATTAGGTAGCATAAATTCATGATAATAATGGCGATGACGGGCACAAATACCGGGCGTCATCGTCGCTACGGTAACAACCTGTTGGCCGAACCGGGAAGGCGATAGCGGGTCTAATGGTTGAAAATGCTCCAGATATTGTTGGTGTGTGCTATTAGAAATGTTATGTAAAACATAGGCTTCTGGCTTTAAATAAGCATTAACACGATAAAAAACCGCCGACGACAGAGGAATGAGTTGCGCAATGCTCTGTAGGCAATGGAGAGTGATCCCGTCATTATGGCCAGTAGTTGATAAGGCTGACATGTTATCTCCTTCCATCCGGATGAGCGCGCCGGGACGCAGTAAAATAGTGGTATGTTGAAACATACAATTTACATTCAGTTAACACAATCATTCACATGTTAATAATGTGACGTGTGTTGCGATATTTTTTATAACCGATTGAAAATAAATGCTTTTAATTTAAATCTTGTCTGAATTTCTAAAAAATAATTAAGAATTATTAATATAATTTTTTTCTGTCGCGGTTGACTCATCTCCTGAAAATGCCGTGGGTTCTCGTCCTTCAGGACGATATTCTTTTGAGACGACTGTTCTATGATTTTCTGTAATAGCGCAGGTTAACAGAGACTTAATTTCTGGTTCAGACAGGATTTGCTACATAACGTTTCAATAGCGTCATGCGCTATGCAGAAAACCGGGGTTTTTACCCACAAAAAGCGGTGGTTGCCAGTATATTTTAATGAACAGTAGTGAACATGAAGAGCGGGGTAACTTGTTGATTTTATAAATAAAAAACGGACGCCATAGGGCGTCCGCATCTGAATGGTTGGTGCCCGGGCTTGGAGAAGTCCTTTGGGCTAATGGACTGTTAAAGCTATTTTTTACCGTTTATCAAGACCACCACAAAACTAACCCTTACAGAATTATCTACGTGATTTGCCTGGTGTGGGTTCGATTCCTGCTACTGTCTGATAATTGTTGAACCAGTTCTTCTGTATAGGGTATCAGCAGAGCAGACTTTCGAAATTTGACATCCAGCAAGAATCGGTGTGAGACACTCACGATTTTTCCTGCCGTCTATTCATCATTGAAAAATGATAGTATTTTTATGAGAATAAGAGCCAAAAATATAGAGATGCCTGTATAAATCCCTCGTTCTGTCCAGGTATCCAGACGAAATAACCAATAGACACATAAAAAAGCAAGTAGCCCGCCAATAATTGACGCGAGAGCGCCAATGATTTTTTTGAGCATATATTTAAAAGTGCCTTCATTATATTTCATAGTTTTTCTTTTTGTGTCGCCATTTAAAAAATCTGATAATACGTTTCACCATTTGATAGAATACATATATAAATAGGAAAGGGCATAAAAATACAGAAAAACGAGCAATTATATTTCTAATGGGTTTTTCTGCTACCTGATAGCAAACCGGCTCTCTTAGGATAGTATCATTTTGTGGGGGCCGTTTTCTGTGACCAATGTTGAAAATGTAATCTCATTAGTGTTTAAACTATTGTGTATATTTTTTACTTCCCCGGATATAGGCAAGCACTGGAAACCATCATTATCATATCGTGGTTCACCATTAATAGCATCAATTCTATCATATACTATTAATCTTTTCCCGCATTAAGTGCGGGGGGATGGTAATCTGTGAACTGATCCTTCAACTCATCAAAAGTTCGATTTATTCAACAAAGCCGAAGATAACCCGTATTTATCGATCATTACGTAGTAATGGAAACGGTGTGGAGGGGCGCACCTCTTTTTCATATCTAAGGGACGCCGTAGTGGCGTCCCTTAAATATTTACATAATCCCTTTTCTGACCAGAGGAGTATTAACCCACTCATGAGCTTCTTTACTTATCTCAGCATCCGGATCGCATTGTGCCAGTAGTCCGAAAAGTAAATTACAGAGCTATTTCTGAGATTAGGTTTCTTCGATTTGTTGTAAACCAATACCGAGGTAGCCTGAGAAAAATATGTATATGAATTTTCTCATCAATAATTAACGCATATTAAAACGATCATAATGGAAGGCTTTCTCTGATATCCCGTACTTTTGTAGTCCGGATAGTAGACTTTTCGCAAAACCTGCTGGCCCGCAAAACCAGACGTGAACGTTTTGGCTATTATCGCTTTCCATCATAATATGTTTGGCTTCCAGTTTCATCCCGGCATCGATACGGTGTAAAGTCACACCTGCTGCTGTACATAATAAATCGAGATTTACAGGGTACTGCAAATCATCATGCTGACCAACGCAATACCATAAATCAATAGGGCAGAGTTGGTGGTCTGAGTTTTTTAAATATTCCAGCTGAGATATAAAAGGAGTGATACCGATCCCTCCCGCAACCCAGACCTGACGCTCAGATTGAATATTAAAGTCTAAATAACCCCAGGGGCCCTCAACAATCACGTCCTGTCCAATTTTTAATTCTTTCTTTAGTGAATGTGTATGATCCCCTAATGCTTTAATGGCAAAACGCAAGTGTTTTTTATCCTGGTAATAAGAGGCTATAGTGAATGGGTGTGCCTCTGCATCATGTTGAAATGTTAAAAATGAAAACTGCCCTGGTGTATGCAATAGAGGGGTGTCAGTATGTAGAGTTATTTCTATAATATCATTTGGGTAATAGTCGATGTTTGTGATGATCGCAACGCGTTTGTTTTTATAAGCAATCATATTAAATAGCGAAAGGCCGGCAGCATAAATACCAGGGATACTCACTATTACCAGCAGAATGCCCGCAGGTGAATTCCACCAATATGTTTTAAATAGAACGGTAAAAATATGGAAAGCAGTAGCCAGGTAAAAAACAGGAAACAGACGATGTATAAAATGGAAAATGTTATAAGGGATTTTTTTTACAAGAGAAACCAGCACCAATCCTATCATCAGGTATGTAGACCATTCAGCAGCTAACAATCCTGCATAGATCAGTTGAGATTGCCATGAGCTTATCTGAATACTTCCCAGTGATCCTGGATGAGCAAGCCAGCCATTTTGCACCAGCCAGTGAGGTATTTTTTCGTCCAGCCAGTGCGCCAGCGTAAAGACTGTCGCGATAATACCAGCTTGTTTGTGTAACCCCCACGATTTATCCAGACCTTTCAGAATCCGATTCAACCAGGGTGAACGCAAAATCAGACACATAGCTAATGTCATAAAACACCATGCGACGCACCCACTAAAAAAGAGAAAGTTTTGCCGAAACAGCCAAAAGATTTTAGATGTTTCGGCGTGGAATATTTCACCTGATAAGACAAAAATAAGACTTGCTGTGAGTAATGTTAAGCTACTCACAAAATACGTTATTTTCATAATGGCCTGTTTTTTTAGCAGGCACGGGCAATTACCCGTGTCCTGGATAATAATTACGATTGATTGTAATTGTGATTATTTATAAAGAATAGCGGTGGCGTGTGATTGATTATCGATATGAAATGAAGTGATTCGATAATAATGAGCACCTGACGCTTCAGTTTTATTCTGAAGGAGTTGTATGATGCTTTCAGGATTTGTATTTATGGATGATACACTAACATGAGCAACTTCTTTCATGTCTGTTTCTGGATGACTAATTTCTGTTGCAGCAATGGATGTCTGCCCAAATAAAGAGAGTAAGAAAAAAGAGGTGACAATTTTTTTACTGATATTCATAAGAATTCCTTTCATATTAATAAACTTATCGATTAAAAGCATGAGCCAGCATACAGGGAATTTGCGCCAGCGAGTTTTTTTCTGCCAGAGATCTGCCTGGTATGGTTTTATCCACTCCTTCGGTGGGCAATATATGGACGTTAGTGATCCCCATCAAATTTAACGTTGACCGCAGATAGCTTTCCTGATGATCCAATTCCCGATGCCTGGTATCTGAATAAATTCCACCACGCGTGGAGACAATAAATGCTGGCCTGTCGGCCAGTAACCCCGTTGCACCCGTAGAGGTAAAACGAAATGTCAGACCAGCCTGGCAAACCTGATCTATCCAGGTTTTCAGACCCGAAGAGACAGAGTGGTTAATCATCGGTGCACCTATTACTAATATATCGCAGAGGCTCAACTCCGCGATCGCGTTTCTGATACCCTCCACTTCACTTTGCGTTTGTGCGTCTGTAGACATTAACTTTCCCCCAAGCACCAGAAATGTCTCTTCGCGTAAGTGGGGTGGCGGTGTCCGTCCGAGATCGCGGTATGTCACGCTGGCATTCGGAAAGCGCTGGCAGATAGCTTTTGTCAGCGCCAGGCTCAGCTTTCGTGAGCTGGAGTTGCAGAGCATAGGGCTGCTGTCAATGTGGAGGATCTTCATGGTGTTCGTCTCATTTAAAACGTGTGGCTAGTTTAACCGTTCTTAAAATGATGTTTAAATAGACGAAATTGAACTTCATTGTTGCGATAAAAGAACAATCATGATTGACTGGAATGATTACTGGTATTTTGCCCTGATTGCAGAAGAAGGAAGCTACAGCCGGGCGGCAATACGTGCGCAAGTGTCCAAATCGGTGCTAAGCCGACGGATGTCGGCATTAGAGGAACAGCTTGGTGTACATCTGATTCAGCGGACAACCCGACGCCTTGCGCTGACCAAAGTCGGCGAGAAATTTGCGCAGGAGTGTCAGAAGCTGGTAAATCAAAGTGAGCGAGCCCGCGCTGTTGTTCAGGCGGTACAGGAGTATCCACAGGGGACATTACGGATCAGTGCGCCGGTATTCATGGCAGAAACGTGGCTGGGAGCACTCATCAACGAATTTATTGCCCGTTGGCCGCTGGCAAATGTGCAGCTCCTTGCTGTCAATCGCCCGGTGGATATGATTGCAGAAGGTATTGATATTGCGCTATCAGTAAGTTCAGGGGCATTGCCTGATTCTTCGTTGCACTATAAAAAAATCAATACGCTATACGATATTTTGGTTGCCAGCCCCCAGTGGGTCGAGCAACATCCTGATTTAAAGACCATTGGAGATCTTCACAGAGCTCCGGCAATGGTGAGACTGGCCGACGGTCGTATGCAATCGTGGCATTTAATCAATGGGAGTCAGGAAATCACTCTGTCATTTTCCCCCCGTTTGTATTCCAATAATCTGCGGGTTCTGTTACAGGCAGTCGCTGGCGGCAATGGTGTGGCTTTATTACCGTTTCCGGCCTGCAAGGAAGAATTGCAAAACGGGGGACTGGTACAACTTTTCCCCGAGTGGTCTGGCCAGCCAAGACAGATTTATGCACTATTCCCAGCGAACAAAGGAATGCCCGCAGTTGCACGCTATTTTATGGACGAGTTAACCATGCGGCAGGAGAAACTAAATTCAGGACATTAAAAAGGTTAATTCATAGCGGCAGGAAACTGTCGCCGTGTTGTTGTAACAAATGACCAGACATGACTGTGGCAGATAATCCCGGCTTAGACATTCTGCAATCAGTTCATAAGTCTTAAATATACGCTATGTTGCCGGGCATAAATATAGGGCGCAACGTCCCCCTCGCGGCTCACGTCCAGATAATCTGACCACCACTGCATCATCTCCATACGCGCCTCCATGTACATACGCCGCCCGCACGCCGTTGCGCTCCTTGACGCTCACTGGCATCAGAGAAGGGCAGATACCCGATACCAGCAGCTTACGCGCGGCATTGCGCTTTTCGCGGGCTTTTGCCAGCGTAACCTGCGGATAGGGGCCGAAAGTCAGACGATTTTCTTTACCGCCGAAGCGATAGCGGAAATACCATAGCTTAGAGCCGTCAGGTACAGAATTTGTGAATCGGTGATTTTTGTAGGGTTTTTCGAGGGGCGCGGCGCAGATCTTGCTATCAGTTAACATGAGGGTCTCTCCGTTCATCGAACTGAATGAACCCTTAATCTGACCCACTATTTTCCGGATACGTAGGGATAAATCAAAACGCACCTGAAAAGATTTCCACGCTAACTCGTTGAATTAAAAACACAAGGGGATTTTTAAGGAAGCATAAAAAAGGGAAGGTGGTGCCCGGACTCGGAATCGAACCAAGGACACGGGGATTTTCAATCCCCTGCTCTACCGACTGAGCTATCCGGGCAACGAGGCGCATTAAACCGTAATCGCCTCGCTTCGTCAACGAAATTTCTTCAAATCAACGTAGACTGCACAATCTATCACCACTTTGTTGTTATTGCACGCAGAATCAGGCAAAAAACATCGCCCATGCGGCGGAAATCGGCATCGCCAGCAACAGCGCCGGGAGCATATTCACTACCGGAAACATTTTGATTCCACATACACGCAAGCCGGTCGCCACCAGCAGCAGTCCGCCCACGGCGCTAAAGTCGCCCATCATTGCCGGCGTGGTCAGAGGAAGAATGAGGGTGGCGCAGGCGGCAAGCGTTAACTGGATAATCAACATCGGCGCGCAAATCGCCGAAACGGCGATGCCAAGCGAACAGGCGAAAATAATGGCAGTGAAAAAATCCAGAAAAGATTTAGCGATCAAAATGTTTGGATCGCCGGTCATCCCTTCATGCATCGCGCCGAAAATACCGGTGCCGCTGGCGCAAAAAAGTACAATGATAGCGACGTAACTTTGAATAAATGAGTCGTGTGTCGGCTTCTTACCCGATGCCATAAATAATTGTTGGATTTTCGCGACTGCGCCATTAATGCCTTTTTCCAGCAAACAAAACTCGCCGATAAGCGCGCCGACCAGCGTCGCCAGCACCATCACCGGAAGATTAGCGCATTTCATCACCAGCAGAATGCCAATTCCCAGAGAGCACAGACCAAAAATAGACGTCATTGAGACGCGAATCCGTTCTGGCAGACGCTGACTTAACAGCGCGCCAATAACGCCGCCGAATAAAATTGCGCCAGCGTTAATAAAAGGTCCAATTACCACAATGACTCCTGTTATTTGTCTTTCAAATTGCCTTATTATCACGCGATTAAGCTGTTAATAGCTTGACTATCTGTGACGTATAGAGCGCTGATTTTACCTTGCGCCGTCTGGTGAAAGGTGCCATGATTGCGCGAAATTTCTCCTGCCAGCATGGGGCTCGCCGGGATGAACATAGCGCCTTTATATTGTCTTCACTGTCGCCTGACTGCGCGAGGTTTGCCCCTTTCTTTCCTTTTTTTTGTCATCCCCGCTATGCGGTGAGGGCAGCGCACGCTCACTGCAGGACAACAGTAAAATCAGAAACAGTCTGTTTTTACTGATGTCTGGCGGTCGGAGCTGGTATCCAGTTTGCCCCGGCATCTCGTTGGGCAAGGCATCGGGCCTTGTCTGGGGTTACTCTACTCCCGAAACGGGTATTTGCGCTTATGAAATCAATGAATATTGCCGCCAGCGGTGAACTCATCCCCCGTCTCTCCACCCACCGAAACGTAGTGGCGCTGGACAGTACCGACTTTACCGATGTGGCCGCAGTCGTCATTACCCCTGCCGACAGCCGTAGCGGTATTCTGGCGTTGCTTAAACGCACCGGTTTTCACCTGCCGGTGTTTATGCTTGCGGATGAACCCGTCAGCGCGCCTGTCGGCGTTACGGCGGTAATAGTCGGGAACGCGCAGGAATGGCTGGAGCTGGAAAACGCTGCCTGTCGCTACGAAGCGGAACTTCTGCCGCCCTTTTATGGCACCCTGACCCAGTATGTCGACATGGGGAATAGTACCTTTGCTTGTCCGGGGCACCAGCATGGCGAGTTTTTTAGAAAACATCCCGCAGGCCGCCATTTTTATGACTTTTTTGGTGAAAACCTGTTTCGTGCGGATATGTGTAACGCCGATGTGAAACTTGGCGATTTGCTAATACATGAAGGTTCTGCCAAACACGCGCAGAAATTTGCGGCAAAAGTGTTTAATGCGGATAAAACCTACTTTGTGCTGAATGGCACTTCGGCGGCGAATAAAGTGGTCACCAACGCCCTGCTGACGCGCGGCGATCTGGTGCTGTTTGATCGTAATAATCACAAATCCAACCACCACGGCGCCCTGATTCAGGCCGGGGCGACGCCGGTCTATCTTGAAGCGGCGCGCAACCCGTTTGGTTTTATCGGTGGTATTGATGCGCACTGTTTTGATGAAACGTACCTGCGCGACCAGATTCGTGACGTGATGCCGGAAAGCGCCGATGCGTCGCGTCCGTTCCGCCTGGCGATCATTCAGCTGGGTACCTATGACGGCACTATTTACAACGCCCGTCAGGTGGTGGATAAAATCGGACATCTCTGCGATTACATTCTGTTTGACTCCGCGTGGGTAGGCTATGAGCAGTTTATCAATATGATGGCGGATACCTCGCCGTTGCGGCTGGAGCTTAATGAAAACGACCCAGGGATCTTTGTGACCCAATCGGTACATAAGCAACAGGCGGGGTTCTCACAAACCTCGCAGATCCACAAAAAAGATAACCATATTCGCGGCCAGGCGCGTTTTTGCCCGCACAAACGCCTGAACAACGCCTTCATGTTGCACGCCTCGACCAGCCCGTTCTACCCGCTGTTTGCGGCGCTGGATATCAATGCCAAAATCCACGAAGGGGAGAGCGGTCGCCGCCTGTGGGCGGAGTGCGTTGCGCTGGGCATTGACGCGCGTAAAGCCATTCTCGCCCGTTGCAAACTGCTTCAGCCCTTTATTCCACTGGTGGTTGACGGCAAGCCGTGGCAGGCATATCCGACGGAGACCATTGCCAGCAATCGTCGTTTCTTCAGTTTTGAACCCGGGGCGAAATGGCATGGCTTTGAGGGTTATGCGGATGACCAGTATTTTGTCGACCCCTGTAAACTGTTACTGACCACGCCAGGTATTGATGCCGATAGTGGGCGGTACACCGAATTCGGCATCCCGGCGACCATTCTCGCCCACTATCTGCGTGAGAACGGTATTGTGCCTGAGAAGTGCGATCTCAACTCGATTCTGTTCTTGCTGACACCTGCCGAGAGCGAAGAGAAACTGGCGCGACTGGTCGCGATGCTAGCGCAATTTGAACGACACATTGAAGACGATACGCCGCTTGCGGATGTATTGCCGACGGTTTTTCAGAAATACCCGGTGCGCTACCGCGATTACACCCTGCGTGAGCTATGTCAGGAGATGCACAACCTGTACGTTAGCTTTGACGTTAAGGATCTGCAAAAAGCGATGTTCCGCAAAGAAAGCCTGCCGCATGTGGCGATGAACCCACAGGATGCCAACAGCGCCTTTATTCGCGGCGATGTAGAGCTGGTGCGTATCAGCGAGGCGGGCGGGCGTATTGCTGCCGAGGGGGCATTGCCATACCCGCCGGGCGTACTGTGCGTGGTGCCGGGGGAGATTTGGGGCGGCGCGGCGCAGCGTTATTTTTTGGCGCTGGAAGAGGGCATCAATCTGTTGCCCGGTTTTTCGCCGGAATTGCAGGGAGTGTATAGCGAGACCGATGCCGATGGAATTCAACGCTTGTACGGATATGTTTTAAAGTAACGTTGCCTGCAGGCCGGATAAGGCATTTACACCTCATCCGGCCTGCGAAACAGGGCAAGGATTAATGTGCAACGGGTTGCGAACTTGCCGGAACGCGAACGTGTTTGTATTTGAACAAGGCTACGAACGCGAAGGCCAGCACCAGCGAGTAGCCTGCGAAGATGAGCCACACGGTCTGCCAGTCGGTAATGCCGTTTTGAGTGTAATACTCCACCACTTTACCGCTCACAATGCCGCCCAGGATACAGCCGAAGCCATTGGTCATCATCAGGAACATCCCCTGCGCGCTGGCGCGGATTTCCGGGCGTACTTCTTTTTCGACAAACACCGAGCCAGAAATGTTGAAGAAGTCGAAGGCGCAGCCGTACACAATCATCGACAATACCAGCAGAACGGTACCGAACGGCGTCGGGTCGCCATAAGCGAACAGGCCGAAACGCAGCATCCACGCCACGATACTGATAAGCATAACGTTCTTAATACCATAACGGCTCAGGAAGAACGGAATGGTCAGGATGAATAACGTTTCAGAAATCTGCGAAATCGACATCATCACCGAGGCGTGCTGCACGATAAAGCTACTGGCGAATAGCGGATCTTTATCAAAGCTATGCAGGAAGGTGTTGCCAAACATGTTAGTGATCTGCAGTTCCGCGCCCAGCATCATGGAGAAGATGAAGAAAATCGCCATCCGCTTATTTTTAAACAGCGCAAAAGCGTCAAGGCCCAGCATTGATGTCCAGCTCTGGTTTTTCTGTTGGTTCGCCACCGGAATGTGCGGCAGGGTAAAGGTAAACAGTACCAGCAGAACGGAAAGCGTCGCGCCGATATAAAGCTGCATATGGCTCAGCTCGAAACCGGAGAAACTCACGCCCCACATCGCCAGAATAAAGCCAATGGTGCCCCAGATACGGATAGGCGGGAAGTCAGTCACAATATCCATGCCGGCAGACTGCAGGCGGTAATACGATATGGTATTGATCAAGCCCAACGTCGGCATATAGGCCAACGAGTTAAGTAGGATCACAAAGAACATCGCCCCAGGCGTAGTGACTTCCGCGGCCATGAATAGCGTGATGGCGCCGACAACATGACACAGGGCATAGACCCATTTCGCGCTCAGCCATTTGTCAGCCACAATGCCTAGCAAGGTCGGCATAAAGACGGCGGCAATCCCCAGTGAACTATAAACTGCGCCAATAGATGCGCCGTCAAATTTTAAGGTGACGAACATATACGAGCCCAGGGTAGTGAGCCAGCTTCCCCACAGACAGAACTGCAGAAAAGAGAGTATTTTAAGCTGCAGCTTAAGATTCATGTTAATTTCCTCACACCTGAGAGCGGATGAATGTTTTAAAAGGCACATTTGCCGTTGTGATTTGGTGTGATTCTATCAATGAGAGGCGGGCTTTTTTTGTTACCTGTGACAAATATTTGCAAACAATTTCTGATTGCAAAGCAAAAGGGTGACGGAGTTAACACTTTTACCTTTCCCGCCTCTGTCATTTGCCAGCCAGAGGCGGGATGCGATGGTTTATCGGCGGCGATACGATCGCTGGGCGGAATTCACCTTATACAGATAGCGGCGCGACTCCGCAGATGGATGTCGGGTGGTTAATATCTGGTACACATCCCCCGGCGACATGCGGTTAATCATATTCGCGGCCTGAATCTTATCGTTCGAGAATACGCGTAATACGCTGCCTGCGCCGCCATTATAGGCAGTAATGACCGCATAGCGCCGCGACGTCGGATTCTCAATACCGCTCAGATAGACATTATTCAACATCGCCAGATACGCTGTGCCAGTATCGATATTGCTGGCGGGGTCGAACAGGAAGTTACGGCTTGGCGTGCCGGACTTACCCTGAGAACGGAAAACATCTTTCCCGGCGCTGTGTTGCACCACCTGCATCAGGCCCAGCGCATCCGCGTGGCTGACCGCATACGGGTTAAACGAGGACTCCGTTTGCATAATCGCCAGAATCAGCGACTCGTCAACGCCGTATTTACGGGAGGCCTGGCGTACCATGCCAATGTATTTATGCGCGCGTTTATCAAGGTGGTTCGGCACCAGATTAATGGTGACGCTGTAAATAATACGCAGGCCGTTACTGCGGCTTTTGAGCCGCGTTTTCAGCAAGTAATCCGCGAATGTCGTGGCGCGGCCTTCCCAGCGAATAGGCTGGCCGGTATTGTCGAGGACCTGACCATACAGAAAGGGTTCTTTAGAAATTTTTATGTCATCGACATCGGAGTAAAGATCGACGGAGGTTGGGTCGTCACCCATGAGCAACGTTTTAATAATGGCCCGGCGCAGATGTGCGGTAGGTTCCGTCCCGGCGATGGTTTCAACGGTAATGGTCCCATCATCAAAGTTGATGTGGCTACGGGTCTGGAACTGATCGGTATATTTGACGTAGTCTTTCGGCCCGGCGATCAGGACTTCCTTATATCCCCACAGATTTTCAATATTGTTGGCAAATTGCCCCATCAAAATATCAAAGCCGTTGGTATCCTTGACCCAGGCTTCATTATACGTCTCGCCTTTTTTGGTCGAACTGGAGCAGGAGATGAGCAACGGCGCAATAACAGCAAGCGCGAGTAATTTTTTCATCATTCCGGGAGTGCATGTTGTGTTGTCGTTATGCCATGTTGCCGGGCAGCGGCGCTAAGGGCTTATCCGGCATAACTCACAGGCCGAATAAGCGCAGCGTCATTCAGCAACGGGCCTATTTTTTATCTTCCGGCGTATAACCTTCGATATGAACGTCTTTGCCTTCGAACAGGAAGCTCACCATCTCCTGTTCCAGCAGTTTACGGTGCTCGGCGTTCATCATGTTGAGCTTTTTCTCGTTAATCAACATGGTCTGCTTATGCTGCCACTGCGCCCACGCGTCCTTAGAGATCTCGTTATAGATACGTTTTCCCAGTTCGCCAGGGTAGAGCTGAAAATCTTGCCCTTCAGCGTCGCGTTGCAGGTAAGTACAAAAAATCGTTCTGCTCATAAGTCATCCTCTTCATCGACCGGGGCGTTAAACTGGCGCTCCGGTACGTAACTGCTGTAACAAGCGCTCCACGGGGGCCGCCAGTCCGACTGACGGCGGTTGCGCTAAGTTATACCAGAGCGCGCTGCCTTCATCCATGCAGGCGTCCAGTGACGACACGGGAAGCCACATAGGCACAATATCCAGGTGGAAATGGCTAAATGTGTGGCGAAACGCGTTAAGCTGGGTCAAATTATCAGCGTTAACATGCCGTTGCGCCAGCCATTCACGTAATTCATCTTCGCTGGCGAACTGCGGAAAGCAGTAGAGTCCGCCCCATAAACCGCTGGGAGGGCGCTGCGCCAGGAAAATCTCCTGATTATGCTGTAACAATAAAAAGTAACCCGTCCGCTCCGGCAACGTCTGTTTCGGTTTCTTGCCCGGATAGCGTGACCAGCTTTCATGCGCAGCGGCGATACAACCGTTTTGCAGCGGACACAGGGTGCACTTTGGTTTTGAACGCGTACAAACCATCGCGCCCAGATCCATCATCGCCTGATTAAAACGCTCCACGCCGCGTGCGGGCGTCACTTGCTCGCTCAACGTCCACAGCGTATTCTCCACCTCTTTTTTTCCAGGCCAGCCGCTAACAGCATAACAGCGAGCCAGCACACGTTTAACGTTTCCATCAAGAATCGGATAATGTTTACCTAACGCGAGGGAGAGAATCGCGCCGGCGGTTGAACGCCCGACGCCGGGTAGCGCGGCGATTTCGGCAAAAGTTTGCGGGAATTCTCCACCGTGAAGCGTCGCCACCTGTTGCGCCGCTTTATGCAAATTACGCGCGCGGGCGTAATAGCCGAGCCCGGTCCATAAATGGAGCACTTCATCCAGCGGCGCATTCGCTAAATCCGTTACCGTGGGAAAGCGCGCCATAAATCGCTCAAAGTAAGGAATCACCGTCGTCACCTGCGTTTGTTGCAACATGACTTCCGAGAGCCATACTTTGTAAGGCGTCTTGTTAATTTGCCAGGGCAGCGTTTTCCGCCCGTATTTGTCGTACCAGTCCAGAACCTGGGCTGAAAATTGAGACGCTTGCATGGAAACTCATTCATTATTGCCGGGGGCAAGATTGCAGCACAGAGGCCGCAGGGTGTAAACCGGAACTTTCCGCAGTGCGCTTCATGCTTGCATCCGGCAACTAACTTTGGATAATGCCCGTTTTCAGAACTCAAACACAGCAGACTACACTTTTATGAAAAACGACGTCATTTCACCGGAATTTGATGAAAACGGTCGCCCGCTGCGCCGTATTCGTAGTTTTGTTCGTCGCCAGGGGCGACTGACAAAGGGGCAAGAGCACGCGCTGGAAAACTACTGGCCGGTGATGGGCGTCGAGTTCAGCGAAGCGCCGGTAGATTTCGCCACGTTGTTTGGTCGCGAAGCGCCGGTGACGCTGGAGATTGGTTTTGGCATGGGGGCGTCTCTCGTGGCGATGGCGAAAGCGCGCCCGGAGCAGAATTTCCTCGGCATTGAAGTGCATTCACCCGGTGTCGGCGCGTGTCTGGCGTCCGCTCATGAAGAGGGCGTTGAAAACCTGCGCGTCATGTGCCACGACGCGGTAGAAGTGTTGCATACAATGATTCCTGACAATTCTTTATCGATGGTTCAGCTCTTTTTCCCTGACCCGTGGCATAAAGCGCGTCATAATAAACGCCGTATCGTTCAGGTGCCGTTTGCTGAACTGGTATTGAGCAAGCTGAAATTGGGCGGCGTTTTCCATATGGCGACCGACTGGGAAGCGTATGCGGAACACATGCTTGAAGTCATGTCTTCTATCGACGGGTACAAAAATCTGTCAGAGAGCAATGATTATGTACCGCGCCCGGAATCGCGCCCGGTAACGAAATTTGAACAACGTGGCCATCGTCTTGGTCATGGCGTATGGGACTTAATGTTCGAGAGGGTGAAATAATGGCAAAGAACCGTAGTCGTCGTCTGCGTAAAAAAATGCACATTGACGAATTCCAGGAATTAGGATTTTCGGTGGCATGGCGTTTTCCGGAAGGTACATCTGAAGAGCAGGTCGATAAGACTGTCGATGACTTTATTAATGATGTTATTGAGCCTAATAAACTGGCGTTTGACGGCAGCGGCTACCTGGCCTGGGAAGGGCTGATTTGTATGCAGGAAATCGGTAAATGTACCGAAGAACATCAGGCGATTGTGCGTAAATGGCTGGAAGCGCGCAACCTTGAAGAAGTCCGAACCAGCGAACTTTTCGACGTTTGGTGGGACTAATAAGTACAGGGTCGGCAAATGCCGGCCCGCTTTGTCTTGAGGGAAAGTTATGATGCGCAAAACGCTGCTGGCGGCAGTGCTAACGTTTACGGCGATGGCCGCTCATGCAGATTACAAATGCAGCGTCACGCCGCGTGACGATGTGATCCTGAGTCCACAAACGGTGCAGGTGAAAGGTGAAAATGGCAACCTGGTGATCACGCCGGACGGCAATGTGATGTACAACGGTAAGCAGTACACCCTTAGCGCCGCGCAGCGCGAGCAAGCGAAAGATTACCAGGCGGAACTGCGAAGCGCGCTGCCGTGGATTGATGAGGGAGCCCGATCGCGCGTCGAAAAAGGCCGCGTGGCGCTGGATAAAATTATCGCTAAAGAGGTGGGCGAAAGCAGCAACATGCGTAGCCGTCTGACGAAGCTTGATGCGCAATTAAAAGCGCAAATGAACCGCATTATCGAACATCGTACGGACGGCCTGACGTTCCACTATAAGGCTATCGACCAGGTGCGTGCCGACGGTCAGCAGTTGGTGAATCAGGCGATGGGCGGTATTTTGCAGGACAGCATTAACGAAATGGGCGCCAAAGCGGTGCTTAAAGGCGGCGGTAATCCTTTACAGGGTGTGATGGGCAGCCTCGGTGGTTTGCAAACCGCTATCCAGAACGAATGGAAAAACCAGGAGAAAGATTTCCAGCAGTTTGGCAAAGATGTCTGTAGCCGCGTAGTGACCTTAGAAGATAGCCGCAAAGCGCTGGTTGGCAGCCTGAAGTAATCTTTCCTTTTTAAACAATGGCGCAGATCGTATCTGCGCCTTTTTATTCTGTTTTTTCCTGCATTTTGTTATCCATCTCTAAAAAATACTCTCTGTCGGATATATATCGCTGGTTAATCGTATGTCGTCACATTATTCGTCTGCAATATAGAGATAATGCGACCAGTTGACATAACTGGAGATATAACATGGAGTTTTTCAGGAAAACGGCATTAGCTGCTCTGGTAATGGGTTTCAGCGGCGCAGCGTTCGCTTTACCGAATATCACCATCTTAGCGACCGGCGGAACGATCGCTGGCGGTGGTGATTCAGCAACAAAATCAAATTATACGGCAGGTAAAGTCGGCGTCGAAAATCTGGTGGATGCCGTTCCTCAATTGAAGGACATTGCGGTAGTGAAAGGCGAGCAGGTCGTTAACATTGGCTCGCAGGATATGAACGATGAAGTCTGGCTCACGCTGGCGAAAAAAATCAATACCGAGTGCGACAGCACCGACGGTTTCGTGATCACCCACGGTACTGATACGATGGAAGAGACCGCTTATTTCCTCGATCTGACCGTGAAATGCAATAAACCGGTGGTACTGGTCGGCGCGATGCGTCCTTCCACGTCAATGAGCGCAGATGGCCCGTTCAACCTCTATAATGCGGTAGTAACAGCGGCTGATAAACAGTCTGCCAACCGCGGCGTGCTGGTGGTAATGAATGATACCGTCATGGACGGACGCGACGTCACTAAGACCAATACGACTGACGTGGCGACGTTTAAAGCGGTTAACTACGGCCCGCTGGGTTATATCCACAACGGTAAAATTGACTACCAGCGTACGCCAGAGCGTAAACATACCACCTCCACCCCGTTCGACGTGTCGAAGCTGACCGCGTTGCCGAAAGTCGGTATCGTTTATAACTATGCGAATGCGTCCGATCTGCCGGCAAAAGCGCTGGTAGACGCGGGTTATGACGGGATCGTGAGCGCAGGCGTGGGTAACGGCAACCTGTATAAAACGGTCTTTGATACCCTGGCGACCGCCGCGCACAACGGTACGGTAGTGGTGCGTTCTTCACGTGTGCCGACTGGCGCAACCACGCAGGATGCGGAAGTTGACGATGCAAAATACGGCTTTGTCGCTTCCGGCACGCTGAACCCGCAAAAAGCGCGTGTCTTACTGCAACTGGCGTTAACCCAGACTAAAGATCCAAAACAGATCCAGACGATGTTCAATCAGTATTAAAGATAATGCCCCGGTCGGAAGGCCGGGGCCATCTTTGGAAGACCTCTCGCACAACCAACACTATTATCTTGCTAATTATCATCCTGGTTATGATAATTGTGGGCGTCATGTCTCTGGACGGGAGGTCCACAAGTGGTTCGACAATGGATTGCTGGCGCAGCGCTGTTTGCCCTGATTTCAGGCTATAGTTGGGCAGAGGTTGCTCAACCCTCCGATAACATCTTAAAAGAACAGTTTAGTAAGCAGTACCACGGCATACTTAAACTGGATTCCATTACCTTAAAAAATCTTGATTCGACGGGCAATCAGGCCACCTGGTCTGCCGAAGGGGATATTTCTTCCCGTGAAGATATGTATACCGGCGTTGGTATGGCGGCGGATTATTATTTTGTTGAAAAAACCTGGACCAAAGATCGTCCTGTTAAATTTTCTGCCATGTTAACCAGTAAAGGGACGCCAGCCTCTGGCTGGACGGTGAACTATTACTCATTACAAATGGCAGCCAGCGATCAGGGCCGGGCTATTGACGACATTAAAACGAATGATAAATACCTGATCGTCAACAGTGATGACTTTAACTATCGGTTTGGCAACATTGAAGCCTCCTGGCGTGCGCAGAAAGCGTCGATCCCCGGTCTTGAAGAACAACTCTCTGCCCTGGATAAGAAAATAGCGGTAGCTAAAAAAGAAGCGGACGCGTATTGGGGAAAAGGCGCTGATGGGAAACCGTTGACCCGCGCCGAGGCGTTTAAAAAGACGTTAAAAGAGCGCGATGATTATGTAAAAGCCAACGATAGCAGCGTATATGCCGAGAAATACGAAAAAGAGGTCTATCAACCGGCATTAGACGCGTGCCGTAAGCAGAGTGAGCCGTGCAATGAAGCGGCTATTCAGCAGAAAAGAGATTTAGACATACACGAGCAACGGCGGCAGGTATTTTTGAAATCAGAAGAGCTGCGTCGAAAAGCGCAGAATGACTGGATAACGTTAGAGAAAGGACAATATCCGCTGAATATAGCGGTACAGAAACTTCAGATGCAACAGAGTGATATCCGTGTGAAAATTATGGATATTAATGACGGTTACGAGCGCTGGAAAAAAGATACCGACGATTTGCGTCGTAAAGGGGTTATTAAATAATGCGCTTGCCGGCGGCGCATTAACCGCCACAGGTCGGTAAGCGTCGCGCCATCAGGTATTTTACCCGCTGGCGCGACAGGCTTATTCCTTGTTATTCCGCGAGAAACAACTCAAGAAGAGAGTTTAAAAACAGTTTACCGTGCCGGGTAATCTGCCAGTATTGCTCGCATTCGGTCAGGTAGCCCTGGGCAATAGCCTCGTCGATTGGCTGACGAATAACCGCTTCCGTAAGCCCGGTGTAGTCGACAAATTCGGCGCGAGGCGCGCGCTCCAGCAACCGAAAACGATTCATAAAGAACTCAAAGGGTTTATCGTCATCACTCACGTCACGCTGGCTTTCCAGGTAACGTCCCTGCATATAACCGCGTGGGTGACGGGTTTTGGTGGTGCGCAGGATCCTGCCGCCCGGGAAGGTGACTTTACCGTGGGCGCCGCAGCCAATACCCAGATAGTCGCCAAAGCGCCAGTAGTTCAGATTATGCTGGCACTGATAACCGGGTTTGGCATAGGCCGACGTTTCGTATTGCTGATAGCCCGCGGCGGTTAATAACTGGTGGCCCTGCTCAAAGATATCCCACAGTGCGTCATCGTCCGGTAAAACCGGCGGACGCGAACCGAACAGAGTGTTGGGTTCAATCGTCAATTGATACCATGAGAGATGCGGCGGATTAAGCGCAATCGCCTGTCGCAAATCATTCAGCGCCTCTTCCAGCGTTTGATCCGGCAATCCATGCATCAAGTCGAGGTTAAAGCTGCGTAGCCCAAGCCCATTTGCCAGTATTGCTGCCCGCATCGCCTCTTGTGGACCGTGAATACGGCCAAGACGTTTCAGCTTAGGCTCACTAAAGCTCTGCACGCCAATGGAGATCCGGTTTACGCCGGCGCGCTGATAGTCGATGAAGCGGTCGGCTTCGACCGTGCCGGGGTTCGCTTCCATGGTAATTTCCGCATCCGCCGCCAGATTCAGGCGCGCACGCACGCCGTCCAGCAGCGTTTGCATCGCCGGCCCGGAAAGCAGGCTTGGCGTACCGCCGCCAATAAAAATGGTCTTTACTTCACGCCCTTGCGCCCAGGCGACATCGGCGTCCAGATCGTTTAACAGATGCTGGACGTAGTCGTCATGCGGCACCTCGCC
Organism: Salmonella sp. SJTUF15570; assembly: GCF_043357055.1. Taxonomy (NCBI): domain Bacteria; kingdom Pseudomonadati; phylum Pseudomonadota; class Gammaproteobacteria; order Enterobacterales; family Enterobacteriaceae; genus Salmonella; species Salmonella sp. SJTUF15570. Next base: position 92,418 of record NZ_JBEUKJ010000013.1, read on the forward strand.
CTTCAACGCATGGGAATTGAAGTCGCAATATGGACATTTTTGTACACACCAGGGAATATGAATATAAAGACTGAGCGGCGGTAGTTTAGCCATTGCGTAACGCATCCAGCAGCAGCTTGAGCGCTTGTCCACGATGGGAAATCGCGCTTTTTTCTTCACGGGTCAGTTCTGCGGCGGTTTTGCCTTCAGACGGTACGAAGAAAATGGGATCATAGCCAAATCCGCCATTTCCGGCCGCCTGGCGAGTAATGACGCCAGGCCAGCTACCGTGACAGACTATCGGTGTGGGATCTTCGGCATGACGCAAATAAACCAGCACACAATGGAATCGCGCCTGGCGTTTGTCGTCCGGAACATCTCGTAGAGTATGCAGCAGTTTTTCCAGATTTTGCTGATCTGTCGCGTTTTCGCCAGAATAGCGCGCGGAATAGATACCCGGCGCACCGCCTAAAACGTCAACGGCCAGACCGGAGTCATCGGCAATGGCGGGCAGACCGGTCATTTTAGCGGCATGGCGCGCTTTGAGAATCGCGTTTTCAATAAACGTCAGGCCGGTTTCTTCCGCGGAGTCAACGCCCAGTTCCGTTTGCGCTACCACATCAAGCCCAAAATCGCTTAACAGCGACGCGAGCTCGCGCACTTTACCGGCGTTGCCGGTTGCGAGAACAACTTTTTGCATGGAATACCTACTCAGTTAACGCCGCAATTTCCGGCGGGATCTGTTGCGGGTGAATAATTTTTACCTGTTTGTGACGGCCCAGCTCGCCTTTTTCGATGACGATCTGACTTTTCGCCACGCGAAACTGTTTACCGAGAAACTTGATCAGATGGCTGTTTGCCTGACCGTCAACCGGCGGGGCGGTAATGGCGACTTTCACCTCGTCGCCATGTAAGCCCACAATACTGTCGCGGCTGGCTTTCGGCTGAATATAAAGCCGTAACACCAGACCGTCTTCGCAGCGAGTCACAGCACTCATAACGCCATCCACAGCCCCGGCAGCAACATGTTGCCTGTCGCTTGTAAGACTTCAGCGATCCCCATATTAACGACATACAGTAGCAGCACCAGAACCATCGGCGAGAAGTCGATGCCGCCCATCGCAGGCAGTATACGGCGAATCGGGCTGAGCAGCGGCTCGGCAAGCTGAATCAATACATATTCAATCGGGCTACGACCCTGGCTCACCCAGCTCATGATAGCCATGACCAGCAGCACCCAGAAGATCAGCAGGCCGATTGTTTTAAGCAAGATAAGCACAGCGGCAATCCAGATAATCGCCTGAAACGTAATTACCTTAAACAGCACTATCGCCTTAATAACGCTAAGAATAAACGCCACCAGCAGGGAAGCGCTGTCAATCGGCCCCATTGGCGGGATAATACGACGCAGCGGTCCGATGATGGGCTGCGTAATTTTCACCACGAACTGGGAGAAAGGGTTGTAAAAGTCGCAGCGGGCCCACTGCATCCACACGCGCAATAATAGCACCATGGTATACAGCTCAATTACCGTTGAGAGCAGGAAGGTCAACGTATTCATGGCGTTCCTCAGTTTTCCTTAATTTTTTGTGTAATCACGAGCACCAAAGATAGCGGTGCCGATGCGCACCATTGTGCTACCTGCCGCAATCGCGGCTTCCATATCGTCGCTCATACCCAGAGATAAGGTATCAACGTCAGGGTAGCGCGCTTTCAGCCCGGCAAATGCTACAGCCATTTGACGTGCGACTTCAAACTGCCTTACATAATCTGACTCTGGCGCCGGGATCGCCATCAGTCCGCGAAGCCGCAGACGCGGCAGTGTTGCCACCGCAGCGGCCAGCTCATCCAGTTCCGCCAGCGGAATGCCTGATTTGCTGTTTTCATCGCTGATATTAATTTGGATCAGAACATTTAGCGCCGGCAGATTATCCGGACGCTGTTCGCTCAGTCGCGAGGCGATACGCAGGCGATCGATGGTATGACACCAGTCAAAATGCTCGGCCACCAGCCGACTTTTGTTGGACTGTAAAGGGCCAATAAAGTGCCAGTGCAGGCCTTCCACTTTCGCTTCCTGAAAGTGGCGGATTTTTTCCACCCCCTCTTGTACATAATTTTCACCAAATGCCCGTTGTCCGGCGGCAATGGCTTCTGCGATGTCGCTCGCAGGTTTGGTTTTACTCACTGCAAGCAACGTAACTTCTTCTGAAGAGCGGCCGCAACGCGTCGCCGCGGCGGAGATTTTGTCCCGGATGTATGCCAGGTTATGCGCGATATCGTTCATTTTCCGAGGATGTTTATATGAATATGGAAGAAATTGTGACGCTTAGTGTAAAGCATAACGTCTCGGATCTACACCTGTGTAACGCCTGGCCTGCGCGATGGCGCAAACAAGGACGCATGGAGAACGCGCCTTTTACCGCACCTGATGTCGACAGGCTTCTGCTTGATTGGCTTAATGATGCGCAACAATATCAGTGGCGAACGCACGGCCAGCTTGATTTCGCCGTCTCGCTGTCTGGCACGCGGCGCCTGCGCGCCAGTGCGTTCACACATCAACAGGGAACGTCGCTGGCGCTACGGCTATTGCCCGAGCGTTGTCCTGATCTGGCGGAAATCCAGACGCCGCCGATAGTACCCGCACTGCTTGCCAGCGAGAACGGACTGATTCTGGTCACTGGCGCTACTGGCTGCGGGAAATCCACTACGCTGGCGGCGATGGTGGGACATCTTAATCAACATGCCGATAAACACATCCTGACGCTGGAAGATCCTATTGAGTACCGTTACACCAGCAAGCGTTGCCTGATACAGCAGCGGGAAATCGGCCAGCATTGCGCCACTTTTGCCGCCGGGCTGCGCGCGGCGTTACGTGAAGATCCCGATGTCATTTTACTGGGAGAGCTGCGTGACAGCGAGACCATTCGCCTGGCGCTGACGGCGGCGGAAACGGGGCATCTGGTACTGGCAACCCTGCATACTCGCGGTGCGGCGCAGGCGGTGGAAAGATTAGTGGATAGTTTTCCGGCGCAGGAAAAAGAACCGGTACGCAGCCAACTGGCGGGTAGTCTGCGCGCCGTACTATCACAAAAACTGGAGGTCGACAGACAGGATGGGCGCGTGGCGTTGTTTGAATTACTGATTAATACGCCAGCCACAGGGAATTTGATCCGTGAAGGCAAACTCCATCAGTTGGCCCACGTGATACAAACCGGGCAGCAGCAGGGGATGATGACATTCGCCCAGAGCGCGCAATGGCGTCAGGCGCAGGGACGGCTGTAGCGAAGATGGCGGCGTAGGGAAGGGGAAGTGTTGACTGGCGCGGTGGATTGAACGGCATACAGGCTTGTATCCTGGCGAACCGGCGTTAAAATCGCAGCTTTGTTAAAACCACAGCGAAGCCATTTAACGATGTCATCACAACCGAATCAAAGCCTGATAGATGGCATTCGCTGTCTGCAATATCTGGTCTCCAGCGACCGTGCTATCGGATGTCGCGAGCTTGCCCGGCTGATGGATATTAATACCACGCGCGTTAATCGCCTGTTAATGACGATGGCCTCTATTGGACTCACGATGCAGGATGAGCACCGACGCTATTTACCCGGGCCAGGCATTCATGCTTTGGCGGCGCAGGCGATTCGCGGTTCAGCGCTGTTCTCCCATGCGTTGCCTATCCTTGAGCGCCATGCGCCCAGAGACATCGTGGTGGCATTAGGCGTGCTATGGGAAGACCAGATTATCTATATTTATCACTCTACGCCGGGTTCGCAGGGAAGTCAGGCGCTGGCGGGGTTTCGCATGTGCCCGGCCTGGCAGTCGGTAACAGGAGTGGCGTTACTGGCGGCAGAAAGCGACGAGGCGCTAATGCAGCGTTTTACTCCGGAGCAGTGGCGTAATCTGGCACCGCATGTGGCGCAGCAGCGCCAGCGGGGATACGTGCTGTGGCATCACGCTGATGGTGAAGTTTCTATGGCGCAACCGCTAGGCAAGCACGCCGCAGCGCTGGCCTTTGCGGGAATGTGGCGGATTGATGAGGCGGAGGCGGCTGCGCGTTTACAGGCGTTGAAGGCATTAAACCAGCTTATTGCCCAGTAAGCCTGGCAACCGTGACCGCGTTATCCGCCTGCTGACAAAAACGGCTTTAATACCCCTGTTCAAAATAGCTTTCGAGGATAATCACGGCGGAGGCCGAATCCACTTTGCCTTTGTTCAGCGCGCGATACCCACCTCGTTCAAACAGACCAGAGCGTGCTTCAACGGTGCTGAGTCGTTCATCGTGCAGCGTGACAGTTACCCCGAAACGCCCATGAATACGGTTGGCGAATTTACGGGCGCGCGCCGTCAGCGGTTGTTCAGTACCATCCATATTGAGCGGTAGCCCGACAATAATTTCGTCCGGCTGCCACTCTTTCAGCAAACGTTCAATGAGCGTCCAGTCGGGCGTGCCGTCCTGTGCTTTGATTGCCGGAAGCGGACGGGCGGTGCCGGTAATGCGTTGTCCTATTGCAACGCCGATGCTTTTTGTGCCGAAGTCAAAGGCCAGTAAGGTGTCGCTCATCAGGCGTGCCCCGCAACGCCAGGCATGGTCAGAATATCAATGCCAATAAGTTTTGCCGCTTCGCGCCAGCGCTCGGCAATGGGCGTTTTGAACAAAATATTGAGATCGGCGGGCGCGGTAAGCCAGGCGTTATCAAGCAGCTCTTGTTCAAGCTGGCCTTTATCCCAGGAGGCGTAGCCCAGCGCGACCAGTACATCGGAAGGCTGTTGTTGGGTACCTAACGTTTCCAGCACATCGCGGGAGGTGGTAATCACGGTATTGTCTGAGATACGAATGCTGGAGGCGAAACGTGACGGCGGAGTATGGAGAATAAATCCGCGATCTTCCGCCAGCGGGCCGCCGAGCATCACGGCTTTATCAAGACGAATTGCCGAATCGCGCGGTTCCGGCGTAATTTTTAGTTTTTCCAGAATCCCTTCAATTTGCAGATTTTCCAAAGGCTTATTAATAATAATCCCCATAGCGCCGTCCTGGTTGTGCTCGCAAATATACACCACGGAACGGCGGAAAATCGGGTCCTGGAGCGCAGGCATGGCAATAAGAAAGTGATGCTGTAAATTCATTGTCAGAGGTTCTGTTTCCTGGTTCAAAAAAACGACAGCGTTCAGTATGTGGGGAAAGCGGACGGTTGTCACTCATATAAGCCGTCTTTTGCCAAAGGACGGCGGCCTTATCGGGCAATAGATTGCCGGATGGCGATGCTGATGCGCCGCCTTATCCGACCGGGGCGGCGTGATTGCTCAGGCCCGGTAAGCGCACGCCACCGGGCAATAAACGTTTACTTCGCCAGACGCGCTTCGATGGCGTCCATCAACATCCCGGTGATAGAGATCGGGTATTCCGCTTCAATTTCACGCACGCAGGTTGGGCTGGTCACGTTAATTTCCGTTAAGCGGTCGCCGATAATATCCAGACCGACGAAAATAAGCCCTTTGGCTTTAAGCGTCGGCCCAACGCGGCGGGCGATTTCCCAGTCGCTTTCGCTCAACGGACGGGGTTCGCCGCGACCACCAGCCGCCAGGTTGCCGCGGGTTTCGCCGCCCTGCGGAATACGCGCCAGGCAGTAAGGCACCGGCTCGCCGTCGACGACCAGGACGCGCTTATCGCCATCTTTGATAGCGGGCAAATAGTTCTGTGCCATGCAGTAGCGGTTGCCCAGCTCGGTCAGCGTTTCGGCAATAACGCCTATGTTAGGATCGCCTTCCTTAACGCGGAAAATGGACGCGCCGCCCATACCGTCCAGCGGTTTCATAATGATATCGCCGTGCTTTTCCCAAAACGCTTTGAGCTGCGCTTTATTGCGCGTTACCAGCGTTTCCGGCGTCAGGTCGGAAAACCAGGCAGTATACAGTTTTTCATTACAGTCGCGCAGGCTTTGCGGTTTGTTGACGATCAGCGTCCCTTCCTCTTCAGCGCGTTCCAGAATATAGGTCGCATAAATAAACTCGGTATCAAACGGCGGATCTTTGCGCATCAAAATGACGTCCAGATCGGCGAGTTTAATCTCCTGCTCGCTGCCGAACTCGTACCATTTATCGTAATTTTGCTCCACGCTCAACGTTCGCGTGCGGGCGCGGGCTTCGCCGTTAATCAGATAAAGGTCGGCCATCTCCATATAATGAAGTTCATAACCACGACGTTGGGCTTCCAGCAGCATAGCGAAACTGGTGTCTTTCTTGATGTTGATGTGTGCGATGGGGTCCATCACGATGCCGAGCTTGATCATTATTTTCTCCGTTAACGCTTCATCCTAAGTCGCCAAAACGCACCTGTAGCGCGGTAATGGCGGTGAGCGCGGTTGTCTCAGTACGCAGAACGCGAGGTCCTAACAGAATATCAGTAAACTGATAGCGCGCGGTCATCGCGATTTCGTCCGCCGACAGCCCGCCTTCCGGGCCGATCAGCAGTCGGACGCGTTCAACCGGCAGCGGCAGAGTGTTGATGCTGGCATGGGCGCGCGGATGAAGATTGAGCTTCAGCCCGGAATCTTGCTCGGCGCACCAGGCTTCCAGCGCCATCGGCGGGCGAATTTCCGGCACCCGGTTACGCCCGCATTGTTCGCAGGCGGCGATGGCGATCTTTTGCCACTGCTGGCGCTTTTTGTTCAGACGTTCATTATCCAGTTTAACGCCGCAGCGCTCAGAGAACAGTGGCGTAATGAGGCTTACACCTAGTTCGATCGATTTCTGGATAGTAAATTCCATTTTTTCACCGCGCGACATCACCTGGCCCAGATGGATATGTAGCGGCGATTCACGATCGTCGATTTCGCCTTTCATCACTTGCACTTCAACGCTTTTCTTACTGGCGCTAATGATTTCAGCATCGAATACCTGATTACTGCCGTCAAACAGCTGTAACGCTTGTCCCGCTCCCATGCGCAGTACACGACCAATATGGTTGGCCGCATCTTCGCATAACGAAATCTGCGTACCGGACGTCAACAATTCAGGGTGATAAATGCGGGGAATACGCATAATAAAAAAATCCGCGTCATGGCCCCGGCGTTTGGCTATCCAGGGCATGGGTTAACAAGAATCCCGCTAGTGTAGGTTAGCTCTTTCGCGCCTGGCAAGCGCGTTGCACATAGGGATTATGATTACCCTGGACCTTCGCGATACGCGCATCGCGCTCGCACTCCCAGGCGGTAACGGGGTACTGCTTATCCCAGACGTTAAAAAGCTGCGTTTGTTGGCGGGAAAGTTTCAGTTGGTATTGGTCGCGCATATAAAAATAAGTGCGGGCGATTGCGCCACGGGCGCGGGCGGGCGGCTCGGCGATTTTCGCTTTAAAATCCACTTTCATGGCGCATTGCCCGTACTGACCTTCGCCGCCGTTCCACTGGCTATACATAAAGTTGCCGCGATCGCCATTCACTTCGCCAATCGCGGGTTGCAGGTTATGCATATCGCTTTCCATTTTGCGGTAGACCGGGTCTTTAGCGCAGTTTTTTCGCCCGCCGTCCTGCCAGCACTGGCGCTGATGACCGAATTGCCAGGCGGGGACAACGTGCTCCCACTCAATGCGTCTGGCGCGATTCTCGTTTTTACGCACCTTATAGCCGCAGGACTCCAGGTCTACGACGCCTTTTTTACCCTGCCAGCGGATTTGGCACCCGCAGTAAAAGCTGCCGGGCGCGTCGGCATTGACTTTGACGCTCGCCGCTTTGGCCTGAGAAAAATTGTTAATGCCATCGGCCAGGGCCTGGCCTGAAAACGCTGCGGCCAGCAACACAGCGGCAAAAGAGAAATTACGGTACATTGCACACTCCATAGCAAAACGAGCCCGCAACGTAACGAAAGTTGTGTCTGTATGCAATCAGTCCGCTCAGGAAAGTTCCCGGACGTTTCGGGAAACTACCCGGCGACCAGTGGTTCGCCGCAGTGAACGCAACGATAAACCGCTTCGCCGCGTACTACGCGGTTATGACGGCGGACGGTGAGTTGATGTTGCTGGCATTGGCAATGGTAGGGAAAGGTATTGCGCCGTACGGATTGCAGCGCAAATTGATGAGTACGTCTGGCCGGAACGCCCAGCACGCTTTCCATCATCCACTTCCATTCCTTGCCATGCGGAGCCTTGCGTCCGAAGTGCTTCCACACCAACAGATGCGCCAGTTCATGCGGCACGACCTCTGCTATAAAGGTGTCGATGTTTTCCAGCAGTAACACCGGGTTGAGGCGGATTTCGTAGCTCTCCAGCCAGGCGGTGCCCGCCGAGGTGCCGCGTTGCGTATACACCAGTTTCGGCTCCGGATAATGTCTATCGAGCTTGAGGTTCGCCTGGGCGAGATTTTCCCGCAGACGGCGCATCACGGCCTGCTGGATAGCGATAGGGAGACGAGGGGTTTTCATAGCGGCAGAGAATAGTGCGACGGAAGAGGGACTGCAAGAAAAACGCTTCCTCCTGTGGCAGGAGGAAGCGTGGAGGGATTAGTCGTGGGCGCCGATTTCGCGCAGTTTACGACCTTTCATCAGGTTACGTTCAATGTGTTCCAGCGAAACGTGTTTGGTTTCCGGCACCAGCCACAGAGTCAGCAGGATAAACAGCACGTTCAGGCCAGCGTAGACCCAGAAGGTGTTGGCGTTACCCAGATTGTTCAGCATGGTCAGGAACGTTGCGCCGACGATCATATTGGCGATCCAGTTGGTCGCGGTGGAGCAGGTGATGCCGAAATCGCGGCCTTTCAGCGGCTGGATTTCGGAGCACAGTACCCAAATCAGCGGACCAGCGCTCATCGCAAATCCAATGATGAACATCAGCAGCATAGCGATAGCGAAGTATTGCGCAGACGGCGAATGGATGCCGATGTGCATCATCGTACCCAGAATCCCCATACCAATCGCCATGACCAGGAAGCCCAGCGTCAGGGTCGGCTTGCGGCCCCAGCGGTCAACCAGGCCGATAGCGATGAAGGTTGCCAGCACGTTAGTCAGACCAACAATAACGGTGCCCCACATCTGCTCCGTGGTATTCGTGTACCCCGCCAGTTCGAAGATTTTCGGCGCGTAATACATGATGACGTTCATCCCGGTAAATTGCTGCATGACCTGCAACAAAATGCCAAGAAACACGGCGCGGCGGAAGTTGCTGTTCTCTTTGAACAGCGCCCAACCGCTCTGTTTAACCTGCAAACTTTCGCGAATTTCATCGAGCTCACGTTTTGCTTCCGCACTGGTGTCACGCAGGCGCAACAGGACGCGTTCAGCATCATGGAAACGGCGTTTCGCCGCAAACCAGCGCGGGCTGTCCGGCAGGAAGAAGACGCCGATCAGCAGCAGAATGGCCGGGATGATGATCACGCCGAGCATCCAGCGCCATGCGCCGCTGTAGCTGAACGCGGTGTCGGACAGATAAGCGCCCAGAATCCCGATGGTGATCATGAGCTGGTACATTGAGATCATACTGCCGCGAATTTTTTCCGGCGCGATCTCGGACAGGTACAACGGTGCAGTGTAGGAAGCGACGCCGACGGCCAGACCCAGCAGCACGCGAGAAATAATCAGGACTTCAACGTTAGGCGCCGCAGCGGAGAACAGCGAACCGGCGACGAACAGGATAGCGCCGATCATCAGGCTTTTTTTACGACCCAGCTTAAAGGAGAGCCAGCCGCTGCCGACAGCGCCGACGGCCGCGCCAAACATCATGGAGCTGACCACCCATTCCTGAGTGTGTGCGGTAATCTGAAACTCGTCGGTAATGAAGGGTAAAGCACCGGCGATAACGCCGATATCCAGGCCAAAAAGTAATCCTGCCAGGGCTGCAAGAAAGCAGACAAAAAATGTCATGGCCTTGTTGGAACGCCCTTGTTTTTTATTGTCAGGCATTATGCCCTCCGGTTGGGTTAGCAATTTTATCGATGTTAAGAGTAGGTGAGTACGCCGTAAAAAGATGTGAGGCTAATCACAATGGTGTAATCGTTTACACTACTATTTATCTCGGTGATTATTTAATTATCTGAAAAATAATAGTTTTAATAATCTTATAACCATATCAATCGCCTGGTATTCAGACAAAGTTGAAAAATTATGTAATATTTTCATCGCAGAATTAGCATACCGATAGTGATGTAGTCAGTTCTTAATGAAAATGAATGTAACCGCTTTCATAATGACTGAAACTGAATGATAAAAAGTGTAGTCGAAGAAACGAAAGGGGAGAGTGGATTGTGCTGCGCATCACAAAAAGGTCAGTATAAATTCACGCTGGAATATCTGATAACGTTGCGTGTATCAGCAATGATAAAGGCCAGCAGAGCGCTGGCCTTGATAAGTACGGTATGGTTTCCCTGACTGAAAAACAGCGTCAGGCGCGGGCGATTATTTCAGACCGGCAGCATCGCGCAGCAGTTGCGCTTTGTCGGTTTTTTCCCATGGGAAGTTTTCGCGACCGAAGTGGCCGTAAGCCGCAGTTTCTTTGTAGATCGGGTGCAGCAGATCCAGCATCTGAATCAAGCCGTACGGGCGCAGGTCGAAGAATTCGCGCACCAGCAGAATCAACTGTTCAGCAGGCACTTTTTCAGTACCGAACGTTTCCACCATGATGGACGTCGGCTCCGCTACGCCGATAGCGTAGGAGACCTGGATTTCACAGCGATCCGCCAGACCTGCCGCCACGATGTTTTTCGCGACATAACGCGCAGCGTAAGCTGCAGAACGGTCAACTTTAGACGGATCTTTACCGGAGAAGGCGCCGCCGCCGTGACGCGCCATACCGCCGTAGGTATCAACGATGATCTTACGACCGGTCAGACCACAATCGCCCATCGGGCCGCCGATAACAAAACGCCCGGTTGGGTTGATAAAAAACTTAGTGGACGTATTTAACCATTCAGACGGCAGAATGGGTTTGATGATCTCTTCCATCACCGCTTCTTGCAGCGATTTTTGGTCGATATCTTCTGCGTGCTGCGTAGAGAGAACCACGGCGTCAATACCGACGATTTTGCCGTCGTCATACTGGAAAGTGACCTGGCTTTTTGCATCCGGACGCAACCATGGCAGGGTGCCATTTTTACGCACTTCAGCCTGACGCTGTACCAGACGGTGCGCGTAGGTGATTGGCGCAGGCATCAGTACGTCGGTTTCATTTGTCGCGTAGCCAAACATCAGGCCCTGGTCGCCCGCGCCTTGTTCCAGCGGGTCTGCGCGGTCAACGCCCTGGTTGATATCCGGAGACTGTTTGCCAATTGCGCTCAGTACCGCGCAAGAGTTGGCGTCAAAGCCCATGTCGGAATGCACATAGCCAATTTCGCGCACCGTATTACGGGTAATCTCTTCGATATCGACCCAGGCGCTGGTGGTGATCTCACCGCCAACTAAAACCATGCCGGTTTTAACGTAGGTTTCACAGGCGACGCGTGCTTTCGGATCCTGTTGCAGGATAGCGTCCAACACGGCATCAGAGATTTGGTCTGCGATTTTGTCAGGATGCCCTTCTGATACGGACTCAGACGTAAAAAGGTGTTTTGCCATATTTAATTTCACCTAAGGAGAATTTAGTTAGCTCAAACTGTTGTGCGGAATAGTCATGACAGAAGATTCTACCATGAGTCTGAAGGTTACTGACACTGGCAGTCTGAGTGTTAATCAGTATGGATGGATTAACATCTGGACGGCTATTTTAGGTCACTTCTTCGCCCAATTTCCAGCTTTTTTTGAAGGCCGTCGCAATGTCGGTCAAAATCAAGCGGTAAACGTTTCTGATAATGCTGACATTATGCGCATTTATGCTTTGCTTTTTTTCTGCGTTCTGGGTATAAAACGCGACGCGCGGCTCATACAAAAGCACACGACGTTTTCTTCGTGTCGCCACTTCCAGCCGGGTTAAAACGTTGCTTTGGCTTGTGGGTTCGTCTTACGAGGCGGCCGTGGAGGTGATACGAGATAATGAACCGTTGTATTCTGCTGAATCTGTCGCATCGTTCTGGTGCGCGCATGTCCCCCGCAATCTGCATCTCTGCTTTGCATACCTGCCGATGTTATACCCATCTCGGCGCTTCTCAGGATTCCAGAGCCGGCAATGGCGCTGAAGACTGAACAAGGGCGCTCTTGTTAACGCAAGAGTTTTCTCGTGGTTTCGCCGAACCGTTATCTGTGAGTTCGGTTACGTGTTTACAATGATATGAAAAAGAAACCGGTCGCGCAGGCGGAGCATCAGCGCTATCTGCTGGAAAATCCGCTTGTCTATGGGTTGTTATCGCGTCTTCGGATTGCGATAGTAGTCAACTGTTTTACACTTGCTAATAAAAATTGAGGTTCGCTATGTCTGACGACATGTCTATGGGTTCGCCTTCGTCAGCAGGCGAACAGGGTGTACTACGCTCCATGCAGGAGGTTGCAATGAGCTCCCAGGAAGCCAGCAAGATGCTGCGCACTTACAATATTGCCTGGTGGGGCAATAACTACTACGACGTCAACGAGCTGGGCCATATTAGCGTATGCCCCGATCCCGACGTACCGGAAGCGCGTGTCGATCTTGCCAAACTGGTGAAAGCGCGCGAAGCGCAAGGTCAGCGTCTGCCGGCGCTGTTCTGCTTCCCGCAGATCCTGCAACACCGTTTGCGTTCAATTAACGCGGCGTTTAAGCGTGCGCGTGAATCTTACGGTTATAACGGCGACTACTTCCTCGTTTACCCGATTAAGGTCAATCAGCATCGCCGCGTGATCGAGTCCCTTATCCATTCCGGTGAACCGTTGGGGCTGGAAGCGGGGTCAAAAGCGGAATTGATGGCGGTGCTGGCGCATGCCGGCATGACCCGTAGCGTGATCGTCTGTAATGGTTATAAAGACCGTGAATACATTCGGCTGGCGCTGATTGGCGAGAAGATGGGCCATAAGGTTTATCTGGTCATCGAAAAGATGTCTGAAATCGCGATTGTGCTGGAAGAGGCCGAGCGCCTGAACGTGGTTCCTCGTCTGGGCGTGCGTGCGCGTCTGGCCTCTCAGGGGTCCGGTAAGTGGCAATCCTCCGGCGGCGAAAAATCAAAATTCGGCCTGGCGGCGACCCAGGTGCTGCAACTGGTGGAGACCCTGCGTGACGCCGGGCGTCTGGACAGTCTGCAACTGTTGCACTTCCACCTGGGATCGCAGATGGCGAACATTCGCGATATCGCGACCGGCGTGCGCGAGTCCGCGCGTTTCTATGTTGAGCTGCATAAGCTGGGCGTTAATATCCAGTGCTTCGACGTGGGCGGCGGTCTGGGCGTGGATTATGAAGGTACCCGCTCGCAGTCCGACTGTTCGGTGAACTATGGCCTGAACGAATATGCCAATAACATCATCTGGGCGATTGGCGATGCCTGCGAAGAGCATGGTTTACCGCATCCGACGGTGATTACCGAGTCTGGCCGCGCCGTCACTGCGCACCATACGGTACTGGTCTCTAACATTATCGGCGTGGAGCGTAACGAATACACGGATCCGACTGCCCCTGCTGAAGATGCGCCGCGCGCGCTGCAAAATCTGTGGGAAACCTGGCAGGAGATGCATAAGCCTGGCACTCGCCGCTCGCTGCGTGAATGGCTGCATGATAGCCAAATGGATCTGCACGATATTCATATCGGCTACTCTTCCGGCGCGTTTAGTTTGCAGGAGCGCGCCTGGGCGGAGCAACTTTATCTCAGCATGTGCCATGAAGTGCAGAAGCAACTGGACCCGCAAAACCGTGCGCATCGTCCGATTATCGACGAACTGCAAGAGCGGATGGCGGACAAAATGTACGTCAACTTCTCGCTGTTCCAGTCAATGCCGGACGCGTGGGGAATCGATCAGCTCTTTCCGGTACTGCCGCTGGAAGGGTTAGATCAGGTACCGGAACGTCGTGCCGTGCTGTTGGATATAACCTGTGATTCCGATGGCGCTATCGACCACTATATCGATGGCGACGGTATCGCCACGACGATGCCGATGCCGGAATACGATCCAGAGAATCCGCCGATGCTCGGCTTCTTTATGGTCGGCGCCTATCAGGAGATCCTCGGTAACATGCACAACCTGTTTGGCGATACTGAAGCGGTTGACGTGTTTGTCTTCCCGGATGGTAGCGTCGAGGTTGAGCTGTCGGACGAAGGCGATACCGTTGCGGATATGCTGCAATATGTGCAACTGGATCCGAAAACGCTGTTAACGCATTTCCGCGACCAGGTAAAACAGACGGATCTGGACGATGCGTTGCAGCAGCAGTTCCTTGAGGAATTTGAAGCGGGACTGTACGGTTATACTTATCTTGAAGATGAGTAATTAAGAGTATTCCGCTTGTGGGTCGATTTAATTATTTAAATCGACCCTTTTATATTTTATAAATTCTTAATTATCAGCGCGTCGCTTCTCTATGTAATTTTATGGGCCTACAATCCCCCTAATAATTAAAAAGGGGTGTGAGTATGAGTAAATTTAAATTTAACGCCGTCATTGTTGGCTTGTTTTTGCTGTTAGGCGGCTGTTCCAGCGGAATGCAATCTAATAATGGCTCTTCATCCGACGTCGGCACCGCCTGGGGCGGCGACGTGCATTCATCGGTACAAAGCGTTTCGGTAGAACGTGCCGATCGAGAACCTGCCGAAATGGTGGTAATAAATTACTCCACTCAATATCCGTCAGGTTACGATAAAGTTTATAGTATACGTATCAGCGATCTTGAATATGCTGTGCGCGACGCTAATTTTAATTCGATTCCAATTACTCGTCGCTACAACGCATCAATGGGACAATGGCAATATAGTATTCCTGCAAGATCAGGGATGAACTATCAGTTATATATCCGTAATTACAGTCATGATACCAATTACGAAATCGTCGCAACGGTTGATGGCCTGGACGTGTTGAACGGAAAAGCAGGCTCGCTGAATCATCATGGCTATATTGTTAACGCCGGCGATTCACTGGCGATTAAAGGGTTTCGCAAAGATAAACACACTGAGGCGGCATTCCAGTTCGCCGACGTAGCTGACGCTTATGCGGCCCACTCCGCGCAGGGCGATGTACGCAACATCGGCGTCATCGGCTTTGCCGCCTTTGCATTGCAGGGTAAAGCAACAAATACGCTACCGCCTTGTTCCTCGCAGGCTTTCCCGGCGGACAACAACGGGTATGCGCCGCCGCCCTGCCGCAAATAAACCCGGCATCAAACGTCAAATATGCGTTATGGGAATCAGCGCCTTTCCTGCCGAGTCTGGTGGGGAAGGACTGTGTGACGCGCATAGCCGTAGGTTGTGGGAAAGAAACGACCACTCTCTGGCAGGGAAATTGTTTACCATAAACATTAGGATTTGTTTACACTACCCTCAAGTGGAGCAATTGCTGTCTACATAGGTATGTGCATGGAACAAATTTTAACCAAGCGGCGCTATTTTGATATAGGGCTGCAAATAGAAGAACTACTCTATTCAGGGGTATTTAAAGCTGGCGAGCGACTTCCGGCGGAGAGAGAACTCAGCGAGCGTTTTCAAACCAGCCGCACGACGATTCGTGAGGCGATTATTATGCTTGAGCTGAAGGGAGTGGTAGAGGTTAAGCAAGGCGCAGGCACTTACTTTATTGATAGTCTGGAGAAAATCAATCAAAAAGCGCTCTTGCCTTACTCAGACATTGGCCCCTTTGAATTGCTACAGGCCCGGCAGGTCATCGAAAGCAACATCACCGGTTTTGCCGCTACGCAAATAAGATTTAATGAACTTAAGCAGCTTAAACGTATTATTGAGCAGCAGGAAAAGCAGATTGGCGGCGACAGCGACAAATTTGAAGAACTGGATCGCCAGTTCCACAATATCATCGCGGAATCCACGCAAAATCGTGTATTAATGAAACAATCTGCCGAGCTGTGGCGGGCTGTCAGGACCGAAAATCCGCGCTGGAAGCAGTTAAACTATAAGTATTTACATAAGAAAGAGTTAAGAATGAAATGGGTGGAAGATCACCGTAGTATCTTCCTTGCATTGCAAAAACGCGATGCTGAGCAGGCCAGACAGGCCTCGTGGACCCATCTTGAAAACAGTAAAAATGAGCTGGTAAAAATCTTCCAACAGGATGATTCGCTGGAAGATTTTGATGATTTTTTCTTCGCCACCTGACGGCTATTTTCAGGCGGATGACATTTTTGTCAGCGATTAACCGGGCCTGCCGCCAAAAACAAGCCCGGAGAGAGGGAATCAGGCTTCGTAAACGCTCAGTTTATCCCAGTCAAACTCTACGCCAATGCCGTAGGTGTCCGGTGCCACGGCGCGATAATTGTCGACCACCAGCGGATGTTTGGTATATTGATCGATCGGGAAGCTGTGAACTTCCAGTCAGCCAGTCTCGAATGCGGAAACCAGTCTGACGTGTAATTCCTGCATACCGAGCGAGCATGCCAAACGACCGCCATTCGTCGACAGACGCGCCGCCTTCAGCCAGCCATTTTCCACAGCGGCAGTTTTTCACGTTTGCCTTTCAAATCCCAAAGAGCGATATCCACCGCAGACATCGCAAACGATGCGATGCCTCCGCGACCCACATAGTGAATATGCTATTCCATAAAGTCATAGATATCGTCAATCGCAGCGCCATCTATCCCTGACAGTACCGGGGCAAGATCGTGGTCGATCATCGCTTTAATTGCATACCCTCCCTTTCCGCCGGTATAGGTATATCCGGTGCCAGTTGAACCGTCTTCCAGCGTAATCGTCGTGGTTACCAGTTCGAAATGGCTATTATGCCATGTTTCACGTCAACTAAGACCTCGGCCAGAGGGGCTTTGAAAGCTTTGTTTCAACGTACCTAATCTGCGTCTTCATCAATTTTTTCCTGTTTTCAATCAATGGATTAATTTGCCAATTACGTCTAAAGGCGGCTCACTCCTCATCGCTTTAGCAGCGACCCGGATGATCAAAACCGTAACTGATGTTCTTAGGTTAACGTTGATGCTGATAATAAATTGAGTTCATTAATTCACTAGACAAATTATCAGGTTTGGTTTGCTGTATTTCGGGTAATTATTGAACCAATCATGCGTGACATATACGCTCGCAGCGGGCATGTTATTCAATAAGATATTGTTTTTCATGGTGTTTAATGATTACTGGTTGTATGGGTGGTATGCCAATTCGTGGCCTATTTTTCTAATCAAAATCATGCTTTTGTGAATCGTAAAATTTATCCTGACAAGCGCATTTTATAACCAATTGATAAATAAATTATTTTTATTCATTGGTTATTAGTCAGCATACCAGGGTAAAGAATCTGGTGCCATGATTGTGATCATATTCACGGATTTTGGTATGATGTTTAAGCAGAATTGGTAAACAAAACAGGAGTGGGAAAAATTCATGGACACCATAGCTCGCCAGTTAGACGCCGCAAGGCACCAATTCAAAACGACTTATTCACGTCAGGGAATGGAAGCCAACATCGTACATATTGGATTTGGCGCCTTTCACCGTGGTCACCAGGCTGTTTATAACGATCTCACGAATGAGATAACCGGCAACCGCTGGGGGATTTTTGAACTAAATCTGTTCGGCGATGCGGAGCTAGTGGATGCGCTAAATGCGCAACAGGGGCTGTTTTCAGTGGTGGAAACGTCAGCCAGCGCCATCAACAGTCGCCTGGTTCGTACCATCACCGGCGCGTTGCATACGCCGAAGTCAGGTATTCAGGCGGCGATCGAGAAGCTGACTGAGCCGCAGGTAAAAATTGTTTCGTTGACGATAACGGAAAAAGGTTACTGCACCGATCCACGGTCCAGAACGCTCGATCTCAGCCATCCGCTCATCAAACACGATCTTGCCGATCCTGAACATCCCCGGTCAGCACTCGGACTGATCGTCGAAGCGCTACGGATACGCCGCCAGCAAGGGCTTCCCCCGTTTAGTGTACTGTCGTGCGATAACATTCCGGAAAACGGTCATTTGACCAAAACGGCGATCGTTACGTTTGCCGATAATCTTGATCCGCAACTGGCGGCCTGGATAGCGAAGCATGTCACCTTTCCTGGCACCATGGTCGATCGCATCGTGCCGGCAATGACGCCAGAGCAATTTGACATGATTAAAGACCAGATCGGTTTTGCCGATCCCTGCGGCATCGTATGCGAGGATTTCCGTCAGTGGGTTATCGAAGATAATTTCGTTGCCGGTCGTCCTGACTGGGATAAAGCAGGGGCGATGTTCGTCTCGGACGTGCTTCCCTATGAAGAAATGAAACTTCGTATGCTGAATGGCAGCCATTCGTTTCTCGCCTATAACGGCAGCCTGGCTGGATATGAGTTTATCTATCAGTGCATGGAAGACGACGCTTTTAAAACCGCCGTACATCATTTAATGACGGAAGAGCAGGCAAAATCGCTGCGCCCGAATTTGGCGGTAGATGTACATCAATATGCGCAGTTGCTCATTGAGCGATTCAGCAACCCGAACATTAAACATAAGACCGGACAGATTGCGATGGACGGTTCTCAGAAGTTGCCTCAGCGGGCCGTCGATCCTTATCTGACGCTCCAGGCGCGCGGCGTTAAGGGCAGGGCGTTGGCGACGCTGATTGCGGGCTGGCTCCATTACGTCATTAATACGCTCTCTCAGGGGCAGAGTGTGGCCGACCCGCTCAATGATACCTTCAATGCGGCTATTAAAAATAAAAACACGCGATGGGAACAAGCGCTGTCTTTGCTGCAGATAAATAGCATCTTTGGAACGCTGGCCGGCGACAACGCAGATTTTTTAAACGACATTCAGCAGGCCTTTAACCATATTGAATTACATGGCGTCACGGCCACCATTCACCGTTTATCTTCAAAGGGTTAAGTATGAAAACGCTTATCTGTAATAATCCGGGAAATATCGAATACATTGAAAGAGATATTCCTCATTTAAAAGACGATGAAGTACTGTTAAAAATTAAAGCGGTTGGTATTTGCGGCACCGATATCCATGCGTTTGCCGGCCGCCAGCCCTTTTTTGCCTATCCGCGCGTGCTGGGTCATGAAATTTGCGGCGTGGCAGAAATGTTGGGTAAATCGTGCAGCACGGCGAAGGTCGGCCAACGCTATAGCGTTATTCCCTGTATTCCTTGCGGCGCTTGCGCAGCCTGCCGGGAAGGAAAAACCAACTGCTGTGAGAACGTCTCGCTGTATGGCGTTCACCAGGACGGCGGCTTTAGCGAATATCTGGCCGTTCGTGAACAAAATCTGGTTGAACTGTCGGATAACCTCACCGACAGCGCGGGCGCGCTGGTTGAGTGTTTCGCCATCAGCGCCCATGCAGTACGCCGCGCTGACGTGAAGCCGCAGCAAAACATTGTGGTGGTCGGCGCCGGGCCGATTGGGCTGGCCGCCGCCGCGATAGCAAAAGCCAAAGGCGCTCGCGTCGCGGTAGCTGATATTGACGCCGAACGCCGTCGTCTGGTCGCCGAAAAGGTAGGCGTTGCAACGCTCGATCCGTCGTCAGACGACTATATTGATGCGCTGAAAGCCTGTTTCTCCGGTGAATTAGCCGGCACTGTGCTTGATGCCACCGGCAATAAATCCTCCATGAGCCGCGCTGTCGATCTGATTCGTCACGGCGGAAAAATCGTCTTCATCGGGCTGTATATCGGCGAGCTCGTCATTGACGATCCGACCTTCCATAAAAAAGAGACCACGCTATTGAGCAGCCGTAACGCGACGCGGGAAGACTTCGAATGTGTCATTGAGCTAATGGCTCAGGGCGCTATTAGCGAAACAATGATGAAAAACCAGGAATTCGATTTCTATACGTTCGGCAACCAGTACCAGAAGAACGTGGTAGAAAACAAAAAATTGGTTAAAGGCGTTATCAAATTTTAATAGCGGGATAGTTATGTCAACAATATTAGTCAAAGAAAATGAATTGAAAGCGCTGGCGTTTAATAAACTCACCCAGGCGGGCCTTGACGCGCAAACGGCGCAGCAGGTAGCCGACGTTTTGGTTCATGCCGATATTACCGGCGTTCACTCCCACGGCGTTATTCGCGTAGAGCACTATTGTACCCGCCTGAACGCAGGCGGGCTCAATCCAAAAGCAACATTCAGCATCGAACAGATTTCGCCTTCAGTCGCTATTCTGGACTCTGATGATGGAATGGGACACTGCGCGCTGATAAAGGCGACAGATCACGCTATTAGTCTGGCGAGAGAGACGGGGCTGGGTTTCGTCAGCGTCAAAAATACGTCCCACTGCGGCGCGCTCTCGTGGTTCATTGAGCAGGCGACAAGCCAGGGAATGGTGGCTATCGCCATGACGCAAACGGATACCTGCGTTGCGCCGTATGGCGGCGCGGAGCGCTTTCTGGGGACTAACCCAATCGCCTTCGGCTTCCCCGTTAAAGACAGCCATCCGATGATCGTCGATATGGCGACCAGCGCCATTGCGTTTGGTAAAATTCTGCACGCCAAAGAAACCGGGAAACCAATAGGTCATGGTCTGGCGCTGGATAAAGAGGGACATATCACTACCGATCCGCATAAAATTGAAAATCTGCTGCCCTTTGGCGGACACAAAGGTTCTGGTATTGCCCTGGCGATTGATGCGCTCACGGGCGTCCTGATGGGGGCAAACTTTAGCAACCATATTGTTCGGATGTATGGCGACTATGACAAGATGCGCAAGTTAGCGAGTCTGGTTATCGTTATTGATCCGCAGATGTTGGGCAATCCGCTGTTTTCCTCAATAATGAGCACAATGGTCAATGAGCTAAGGGCTGTAAAACCGATGCCCGGTGTTGATAAAGTGCTGGCGCCAAACGATCCGCAAATCGCCTATAAAGAAAAATGTTTAAAAGAAGGTATTCCTGTGGCTGAAGGTATTTACCAGTACCTGATTGGCTGATAATTATAATCACGACCATTATTTAGGATAACTATAGTATGCTATATGGAAATATAGAGCAGCTTACTTTATTACCTTACGTTAACAACATTATTAAAAAACTTATCATCGAAGCGGTGAAGATAGCTGAAGACCAGCCTGCTGGTAGATATGAACTTTCTTTCCCGGAATCATTTCTTATGATAAGCGAAGGAGAAACGCACTCTTCGTTAAACCGCAAAGCTGAACTTCATAAAAAATATATCGATGTTCAGATTTTACTAAGCGGTTATGAGGAGATTGGCTATTCCAACAAAATTGATACCAGGATAAAGGAGCTTGAGCATCTTCCTGATGACATCATCTTTCCTGAATGTGTCGCTAATGAGCAGTTCGTTACATTAAATCCTGGCGATTTCGCGCTTTTTTACCCCAACCAGATCCACCGTCCGCTTTGTACGCGTGGTAAACCTGCGCCGGTTAAAAAAGCGATTGTGAAAATTCCGGCCACGGCATTTAGCGAGTCAAGCTTGCCCTGTCAGACGAAGGAATAAAGAAAGCGCCAAATACAATTCAGGAAGAGACCTTCAAGTCATCCTGAATTACAGCCAGAATGAATAAGGTGGCACTTTTCTGACTTCAGAGCCTTTTCGCGTTGAGGCTAATCGCGGAAAGGCTTTTTACGTTCTGTAAAAAGAGGATGCGGGGTCTCCCCGGTAAATAAGTGAAAATGATACAAATCGATTTTGATGTTATTTTTGTTCAATCTGAATAATATGGTCTTTTACACGGAAAGTGATTGGCGAGGTGTTATGAATCATATTTTTAAATTAGCATTTATTTTTATTATCAATATTATATTTTTAATAAATGCTTCAGCAACAACGATGGACAAAGATAAATTTGTGGAAGCGAATGGTATCAAAATTCATTACGTTGAAGAGGGCGAGGGGCCTCCGCTGCTGTTGATTCACGGTGGTGGTCTGACGGCGAAAAGTTGGCAGGGATTAGCGAAAGAGGCATCTCGATATTTTCGCGTCATCATGCCGGACAGTCGTGGACATGGATTAACCAATAACCCGCAAGGAACGTTTAGCTATGATCTGATGGCGGAAGATATGGCGGCTTTTGTTAAAGCGCTGAAGCTGGAAAAACCGCTGGTGATGGGTTACAGCGATGGCGGCATGGTCGTTCTGAAGTTAACCAGCCGATACCCGGATCTAGCGCGCGCTGCTATCGTCGGCGGCGCAACGCATCGCTTTGCTACGACCCATTACATGCAGGGGATGGAAATTTTTTATGGTAAAGGAATGCCTCAGGGGCAATTGACGGATCGCGATCTGGATAAAATGGCTTCGGATGCGCCCGGGATGGTTAAATTTTATCAGAACATGCATCATCCAGAGCAAAAAGACTACTGGCGCACGTTCCTCAAAGGTGTCTGGCCAATGTGGACAACGCCCACATCGCTGACGGAAGAAGAGGTGAAAAAAATCCACATTCCGGTGCTATTACTGGACGGCGACCGGGATGAATTTTTCACCGTTGAAGAGGTAACGCAGCTGTACCGGCTGCTGCCTCAGGCGGAGATGACCCTCATTCCCGGTAGCGGTCACGCCATTTTCCAGACGCCAGGAAAAACACCGCTGTTTTACGCATTAGTGCTTGAGTTTTTACAGCGGCAACTCCCTAAGGCCTCTTAACTGACCGCGATGGACGTATGAGCCTACTGATTTGCGCTGGATATATATTTTTTCGGGCGTTGTCTACTGTACCTGGCTAAACTGACTTCAATAATGCGGTCTGTCAGAGTAAACTTTGAGCCGTAAACAAATTCAAACCCTTCCTCGTCGGGCCTAACGACGCGGGAGGGTTTTTTTATATTGACTAAGAAGAGGTTTTTGCCATGAGCACCTTAGGTCATCAGTACGATAACTCACTGGTTTCTAATGCGTTTGGTTTTTTACGTCTGCCAATGAACTTCCAGCCGTATGACAGCGATGCCGACTGGGTGATCACTGGCGTACCGTTTGATATGGCAACGTCCGGTCGCGCTGGCGGCCGTCATGGCCCGGCGGCGATCCGTCAGGTGTCGACCAACCTCGCCTGGGAACATCACCGTTTCCCGTGGAATTTTGACATGCGCGAGCGCCTGAACGTCGTGGACTGCGGCGATTTGGTGTATGCGTTTGGCGATGCCCGTGAAATGAGCGAAAAATTACAGGCGCACGCTGAAAAACTGCTGTCTGCAGGCAAGCGTATGCTCTCTTTCGGCGGCGACCACTTCGTCACGCTGCCGCTGCTGCGCGCCCACGCGAAACATTTTGGCAAAATGGCTCTGGTACATTTTGACGCGCATACCGATACCTACGCTAACGGCTGCGAATTCGATCACGGCACGATGTTCTACACCGCGCCGAAAGAAGGCCTGATCGATCCGCATCATTCGGTACAGATCGGTATTCGTACTGAGTTTGACAAAGACAATGGCTTTACCGTGCTGGATGCCTGCCAGGTCAACGATCGCGGCGTGGATGATATTCTCGCTCAGGTGAAACAGATCGTCGGCGATATGCCGGTCTATCTGACCTTTGATATCGACTGTCTGGACCCGGCGTTTGCGCCTGGCACCGGTACGCCGGTGATCGGCGGTTTGACCTCCGATCGTGCCATTAAACTGGTACGCGGTCTGAAAGATCTGAACATTGTCGGTATGGATGTAGTGGAAGTCGCGCCGGCTTACGATCAGTCGGAGATCACCGCTCTGGCGGCCGCGACGCTGGCATTAGAAATGCTCTATATCCAGGCGGCGAAGAAGGGCGAGTAAATTGTTTTGCCGGATGGCGCTGCGCTTATCCGGCCTACAGCTGATTGATGCTTGTAGGCCGGATAAGGCGTTCACGCCGCCATCCGGCACTGTTCGGGGATTATTTGATCCCGTCTGCGCTCATACGATCGCGCACATGCTGTGCGCGTGCGGCGGACGCCGGGTGATCGTCGAACATCGAGCTTTGACGACCCGCTTCCAGTTTTGCCAGTTTCTCAAAGCTGGTGGCGAGTCCTGCCGGACTGATACCGCGTTTGCGCAACAGATCGTAAGAATAATCATCCGCTTCGGACTCCTGACGCTGGGAGAACTGCGAGTTCACCAGTTTTTCGCCAAGATCGCCAAGCTGTGATTGCGACAGGCTGCCGACAACGCCTCCTGCCGATGCCGCCGCAACGCGCACGGCGTTAGTGCCCAGCGCGACCTGCATCCCTTTCTTTACATGACCCAGCGCGACATGGCCCATTTCATGACCGATCACGGCTTCAACTTCGTTGTCGGTCATCATATCCATCAGTCCGCTGTAGACGCGAATACAACCGTTCGCCATGGCAAACGCGTTGACGTCTTTCGTCTCGTAAACCTTATAGTTCACCGGCTGGCCGTTAATGTTATCCCCCAGCGCGGCGGCAATTTTTGTCAGTCGTTTAGTGTATTCGCTGCTCGCCGGCGCGATTTTCGCTTTGCTGTCGAGCTCTTGACAGGATTGATCGCTCAACGCTTTTACCTGCGCATCGCTTAACGTATAGGCCTGAAAAGCTTCAGCGCCCGAAGAAAGCAGTCCATTAGAGTCCATATTCTGGCAACCGGTCAGCACCGTCGCCATGCCCAAAGCAAGCAGTAAAGCGCGAATTTTCATTTTTCTCTTCCATACGAATTAATATTATTTTGAAATGCGCCCGTTGCAGATGAATTAGCGCCTGGGTTAAGTATAAAGAAAAGCGTGGCAGGCAAGTTAGCTAATTGCGCAACATGCGAGCACGATCCGGAGATTTCTGAAGCGGTAAAAGGATGTTCCATGTACATGACGCGCGGCTTGGGGTAAATTGTTGGCAAATTTTCCGGCGTAGCCCAAAACGCGCTGTCGTCAAGTCGTTACGGGCATGGCCTTTCAACATCCGATCTGGAGTCAAAATGTCCTCACGTAAAGAGCTTGCCAATGCTATTCGTGCGCTGAGCATGGACGCAGTACAGAAAGCCAAATCCGGTCACCCGGGTGCCCCGATGGGTATGGCTGACATTGCCGAAGTCCTGTGGCGTGATTTCCTGAACCACAACCCGACCAACCCGTCCTGGGCCGACCGCGACCGCTTCGTGCTGTCCAATGGCCACGGCTCAATGCTGATTTACAGCCTGCTGCACCTCACCGGTTATGACCTGCCGATGTCCGAGCTGCAGAATTTCCGTCAGCTACATTCAAAAACCCCTGGTCACCCGGAAGTGGGCTACACCGCTGGCGTTGAAACCACTACTGGCCCGCTGGGTCAGGGTATTGCCAACGCCGTCGGGATGGCGATTGCCGAGAAAACTCTGGCGGCGCAGTTTAACCGTCCTGGCCACGACATCGTTGACCACTTCACCTACGTCTTTATGGGCGACGGCTGCATGATGGAAGGCATTTCTCACGAAGTGTGCTCTCTGGCTGGTACTCTGAAACTGGGCAAACTGATCGCGTTCTATGATGACAACGGTATCTCTATCGATGGTCATGTTGAAGGCTGGTTCACCGATGACACCGCGAAACGTTTTGAAGCCTACGGCTGGCACGTTATCCGTGGCATTGACGGTCACGATGCCGACGCCATTAAACGCGCCACGGAAGAAGCTCGCGCCGTGACTGACAAACCGTCTCTGCTGATGTGCAAAACCATCATCGGTTTCGGTTCGCCGAACAAACAGGGTACCCACGATTCCCACGGCGCGCCGCTGGGCGACGCGGAAATCGCGCTGACCCGCGAACAGTTGGGCTGGAAATACGCGCCGTTCGAAATCCCGTCTGAAATCTACGCCCAGTGGGATGCGAAAGAAGCCGGCCAGGCGAAAGAGTCTGCATGGAATGAGAAATTCGCGGCTTATGAGAAAGCCTTCCCGCAGGAAGCTGCTGAATTCACCCGTCGTATGAAAGGCGACATGCCGGCTGACTTCAATGCGAAAGCGAATGAGTTCATCGCTAAACTGCAGGCGAATCCATCCAAAATCGCCAGCCGTAAAGCGTCCCAGAATGCCATCGAAGCCTTCGGTCCGCTGTTGCCGGAATTCCTCGGCGGCTCCGCTGACCTGGCACCGTCTAACCTGACCCTGTGGTCTGGTTCTAAGGCTATCAACGAAGATGCCGCAGGTAACTACATTCACTACGGCGTGCGCGAATTCGGTATGACCGCTATCGCCAACGGTATCGCCCTGCACGGCGGTTTCCTGCCGTACACCTCCACCTTCCTGATGTTCGTCGAATATGCCCGTAACGCAGTGCGTATGGCAGCGCTGATGAAGCAACGTCAGGTGATGGTGTACACCCACGACTCCATCGGTCTGGGCGAAGATGGCCCGACGCACCAGCCGGTCGAGCAGGTGGCAAGCCTGCGCGTAACGCCGAACATGTCCACATGGCGTCCGTGCGACCAGGTGGAATCCGCGGTGGCGTGGAAATACGGCGTTGAGCGTCAGGATGGCCCAACCGCGCTGATTCTGTCCCGTCAGAACCTGGCGCAGCAGGAACGTACTGAAGAGCAACTGGCGAATATCGCCCGCGGTGGTTACGTACTGAAAGATTGTGCGGGCCAGCCGCAGATTATCTTCATTGCGACCGGTTCTGAGGTTGAGCTGGCGGTTGCCGCTTACGAAAAACTGACTGCCGAAGGCGTGAAGGCGCGCGTGGTTTCCATGCCGTCCACCGACGCATTCGACAAGCAGGATGCGGCCTACCGTGAATCCGTGCTGCCGAAAGCGGTATCTGCGCGTGTGGCGATTGAAGCGGGTATCGCTGACTACTGGTTCAAATACGTCGGCCTGAACGGCGCTATTGTCGGGATGACCACCTTCGGTGAATCCGCCCCGGCAGAGCTGCTATTTGAAGAGTTTGGCTTCACGGTGGACAACGTGATCGCCAAAGCGAAAGCGCTGCTGTAATCCTTAATACGGCATAAAACGGGTCGCTTCGGCGACCCGTTTTTATTGTCTATGGAAAACCCCCAGCTAGGCTGGGGGTTCCGGAAAGCTTTCAGCTTTAAGCCAGTTATTAAAACCCCTTTTGATTTGTTAAAACATCTTGCGGTCTGGCAACTGCAAAAGTTCAACAAGAAATCAAAAGGGGGTCCCAATGGGGGACGAAAAGAGCTTAGCGCACACCCGATGGAACTGTAAATATCACATAGTTTTCGCGCCCAAATACCGAAGACAAGCGTTCTATGGAGAGAAGCGTAGGGCAGTAGGCAGCATATTAAGAAAATTGTGTGAATGGAAAAACGTACGAATTCTGGAAGCGGAATGTTGTGCAGATCATATTCACATGCTTCTGGAGATCCCGCCGAAGATGAGTGTGTCGAGCTTCATGGGATATCTGAAGGGTAAAAGTAGTCTGATGCTTTACGAGCAGTTTGGGGATCTAAAATTCAAATACAGGAACAGGGAGTTCTGGTGCAGAGGGTACTATGTCGATACGGTGGGTAAGAACACGGCGAAGATACAGGACTACATAAAGCACCAGCTTGAAGAGGATAAAATGGGTGAGCAATTATCGATCCCTTATCCGGGCAGCCCGTTTACGGGCCGTAAGTAACGAAGTTTGATGCAAATGTCAGATCGTATGCGCCTGTTAGGGCGCGGCTGGTAAGAGAGCCTTACAGGCGCATCTGAAAAACCTCCGGCTATGCCGGAGGATATTTATT